>DASQGJ010000049.1:0-503159 GCA_035632675.1 Candidatus Dormiibacterota bacterium | reverse complement strand
CGGCAATCCTGCGGCAGCGCGACAGTCAGCGGCAGAGGCTTTGAAGCTGGCTCCCACGAGTCAGGGCGTCGAGGTCGAAGCGGCGCTGGCGTTTGCCATGGCGGGCGATATGGCGCGCGCCGAATCCTTGGCACAAGACTTAGGGAAACGCTTCCCGCTGGACACCCAGATGCAGTCGCTTTGGCTGCCCGCGATTCAGGCGCAACTGGCGCTGGACAAGAAGAACCCTACTGCTGCCCTGAATGCGCTGCAAGCTGTTTCCCCCATTGAGTTGGGGCAGATTGGGTTCGTCGCCAATGCTTCCTGCCTCTATCACGTGTACGTACGCGGCGAGGCATACCTGGCAGCCGGACAGGGCAAAGAAGCCGCCGCCGAGTTCCAGAAGATCATCGACCACAGCGGCATCGTCTGGAACTGCTGGACCGGAGCGTTGGCGCATCTGGGCGTGGCGCGGGCCAATGCGTTGCAGGCAGGATACGCTCCTGTAGGCACGGCCGGCACAGGCCATGTGGGGACGGCCGCCCCTTCGGCAAGCTCAGGGCAGGCTCTCGGCCGTCCGGCGGAGCGAAGCTCCGCAGCGACTTCGGCAGCGGCAAGTTCGCCCGCCGATCGCGACGCCGCCCGCGTCCGCGCCCTCGCCGCCTACAAAGACTTCCTCACCCTCTGGAAAGACGCCGACCCCGACATCCCCATCTACAGACAAGCTAAGGCCGAGTACGCGAAGTTGCAGTAACTGGAACATCTACCTAACGGCGAATGCTCGACCCACCGTTTTCCTTTTAGGAGCGGTTGACGGGCAACCCGGACGAGCCACAAGTCTGTAATCGGACAAATGAAATCTCGCTGACTCCCCGGAAGTCGGCTTCGGGGAAGCAGCGCTGCAGGATGGAGTGAAGCTCAATAGACGTTCCAGTTCCTTGGCGCGGATCCGGCCTGCGAGTTAAGTTTTCTCGATCAGGAAAGATACCAATGACGGGAATTTGCGGCGTTATCGAAGGAGATTTAACTGGCCACTCAGAGAGAAATGCTGATGCGGTGTTTTGCCAACCCGCTCGCGTGGGTCCATGTTTCTCGCGGGTCCAACTTTGGGTCCAGATGTTTTCGAGAACGATCCAAACGCCCGTAAACAGGCCTGTAGTCGTTCCCGAGCGCCTCTGGTAACTCATTGATTCAACAAGATCAACTCTGGTTAAAAGGGCATTGCTCTACCAACTGAGCTACGCGCCCACAGTCTTTCAAATTTAACACACTCATGGCATATCCACGCGCGCTCTCAGCGTCCCAGGTCCACGCCCGAGAAGCCTTTGCAAGCTTCGACAAGCTTCTCCTGTACTTCAACATCGCGGGCCGCAGGTTTCGGTTTGCGACGCTGCATGTGGTAGAAGTATTCGCCTGTCACATTCGCCCCTGCGTCATCGCTCACCGCGAGCCAAACCTGCGTGCGATGCCCGGCGTCCAAATCATCGGTCGCTGACGGACCGCCCATCTTCGTCGCCACCCATCCGGGCTCGACCGCGTTCGACAGGACTTCTGGCCAATGCCGCGCAATTGCGAATGCCAGCAGCGCGTCATGAAATTTCGTATCGGAGTAAGCCTGCGTTCCCTGCCAGGCGCGATGCTCCCACGCAAGGTCTTGCAAGCTCGCGTCGCCATTCTGATGCAATCCGGAACTCAGATAGACCAACCGCTTCGGCTTGCTCATCAAGGCCGTCAGAATATATGGCGCCAGCGTGTTTACCGCAAACACGTGCGGCAGGCCGTCTTCGGTGGCCACTCGCCGAGGTTCTTTGTAACCCACTCCCGCGTTGTGAATGACGGCGTCGAAAGTTCCGAGCGCGTTCACCTGATCGGCCACTCCGCGCGTCTGCTTGATACTCGCCAGGTCCCCGATGACGACCGCATCCGCTCCCGGGACCGCAGACATCGCTTCCCTGCCGCGCTCTTCGTTCCGCGCATGCAGCACCACCTTGTGCCCCTGCTCGATCAACAACTGTGCCGCCATCTTTCCCAACCCGTCAGACGACCCTGTGATGAACACCCTTGCCATGCTCTCTCTTCCTCTTAATGGAGGATGTTCATTCTCCTGCGGGAGATTCAAAACAGCATAGGAACTGTTTGCACTTATTCCGCCTTCCACAACACCCGCGCTGCACCCACAAACACAAAGGCCGCCCTCGCAGGCGGCCTTCGCGTTGAGCACCCCTCGCCCCAGTTACTTATGCAAGTTGATCACTCCAAAGTATCCGTTCGTGTCGCTCGGACCAGCCGTAAAGAACAGCTGGTTCGTCTTGCCGTTCAGCGTAGATCCGCCGCCGAACTCAATGCCCCACAGTCCGCTGATCGAGATTGCCTTGCCCGCTGAGTTTTTTACCGTCCCCACGAATTTTCCCGTGGTCAAGTTGAACGCGTTGATAGTCCCCGTCGCCGTGTTATTCGAAACCAACAGCGTGCTGCTGAGCGTCCCGAAAGTCTTCGGAGCAACTGCCATTCCCCACGGCTGGTTCAGCGGACTGCCATGCGCGAAGCGCTTCACGAAGGTGCCGCTTTCCGTGAAGATATCGATATATCCGCCCGAGCCGCCCGTCGTGCTGGCATACGTCACATAGATCTGCCCCGAAATATCCTGAATGCCGAAGGGCGCGAACCCGGGTGGAATTGTCGCATCAGTAAAAGAACCCTTCAGGTTAAAGCTCCCGTCATACATGTCGACCTTATTGTTCGCGGAATCCGCGGCGTACAGCGTGTTTCCCGAAGAGTGGCTGGTGATCGCCAATCCGGTATAAGACGCGCCTGCTTGCTTCGCTCCAACCAGCGTTGCGCTGGGGTTGAATCCCGACCACCCCTGCACCGATCCGTCCAGCGTGGCGAAGAGGAACTCCGAAGTCCAGCTCGAGATCTTGAACTCCGACGAGCCGTTGTAGACCATCCCCGTCGGCGACCCGAAGCCTGAACCCGAGGCGGTCGGCACAATCACCTGCAAGGTCTGGGGATTTCCGCTACCGTCGTACAGTGTCGACCATCCATCCGCTTCATCGCTGACCCAGAACGCTCCGCCCGGCGCATACGACAATCCCCAGGCATTCTTCAACAACGGATCCGTATGCGAAGCCTTTCCCGTCAGGTTCGAAACCAAATAGGTGAGTGAGTAAGACTGCGCCATGGCCGCGCCCGAAAACAACAGAACGAGCCCGCAGCAAACGGCAAGAGTGAGAACACGGCGAACAGAACTGGGCATGCAAGATTCTCCTTGTAATTGAACTTTTCTGGGGCCCGAACAGGACCAGCGGAAAGACCAATCTCGCGCTGCAGGTTTGTCTCTTTGTCATCGACCCCGTCAGCCCACGAATCCTAGGCCGGATGCGGCTTCCCACTTGTCAAGGTTTTGTCACCAATTTGCATATTTTTCAATCGTCCGATGGGGCGAGGCCGTCTCACGGGGCGCCGCCGCTCCCGCCCGCGAACTCTACCCGGGAAGCGGTCTCTGAACAGGGACGAAAGGCCCCGCCAAGAAGAAGGCCGCCCCGTGGGGCGGCCATGAAATAGGGTATTTAGTTTAGGCGGTTGTTCCCTTCACTTGGCCACGGTGATTTTTCCGAACGTCCCTGCCAGGTTGTTGCTCGGTCCCGCCGAAAAGAACAGCGTATTCGTCGCGCCGTCCTGGCCTCCACCGCCACCCCCAAACGCGATCCCCCAGAGCTGGTCAATCGTGATGTCTTTCCCGTTCGTGTCTTTCACCGCGCCCACGGATTGTCCGGTGACTGCATTGAAGCCGTGGATCTTTCCGCTCTTGTTGATATTGTTCGTGACCAGCAGCGTGTTGCTCAGGGTTCCAAAATTCTTCGGCGCCACCGCAATACCCCAGGGCTGGTTCAACGGCGAACCATGGATCAGCTGTTTCAGAAACGTTCCATTCTCGCTGTAGATGTCGACGAACCCGCCCGAACCTCCCGACTGGCTGGCAAACGTCACATAGACGAGCCCGGCGATGTCCTGGATCCCGAAGGGCGCGAATCCCATTGGAACCGTTGAATCGGTAAACGAACCCACCCAGTTGAAGTTCGCGTCGTACATGTCCACCTTGTTGTTTGCATTGTCCGCTGCAAACAGCATATTTCCAGACGCATTGCTCGTGACCGCCAGCCCGGTGTAAACCGCTCCCGGATTGTTCACCGCAATGATCGTGGAATTAAAGTTGACTTGTGGTGCCCATCCGCTGATCGTCCCATCCAGCGTCGCGAAGATGAAGATCGCAGACCATCCCTGGATTTGGAAGTCCTGCGATCCGTTGAACACGATCCCAGTCGGCGACCCCGGACCTTGCCCGCTGGCCGACGGAACCGTCACCTGCAGCCCTTGCTTATTTCCGCTGGCATCGTAGAGCGTCGACCAGCCCGAACCTTCATCGCTAATCCAGAAAGGGCTGCCCGGCGCGTAGGCCAATCCCCAGGCATTTACCAGCAGTGCATCCGTGTGTTTGGCCTGTCCCACCTGATTGGAAACCAAGTTTGTAAGTTGATACTGCGCCATGGCCGCGCTCGAAACCAGCACCAGCGCGAGTCCCAAGGCAACTGTAAGAGCAGTCGTGCGACGCTGCATAGGATTCTCCTCGAAGGGCTGAGCCAGGGCAGGGGAGTGCCGGTGCAGGGTTCGCACACGAATCACAATTTCTCCGACTCGCTTCGAAGAATGGTAGGCCGAACCACGTCGTCGCAATGTCAGCACTTTGTCACGATTTCGTCTTTTCCTTCCTGCTCCGGCCGCGGGATTCTTCTTGAGTGTCGCTGAAGACAGCCGCCTCAACTTCTTGCTGCGTGGAGAAGGTAGGCATTTGTTTTCACGGGCACAAACTGAAAGGGCCGCCCGCAGGCGACCCTCGTGTTTGAGCTAACATCTAAATGCTAAGAGCTAAAAGCTGGCAGCTAGTCCCCCGCCACCGGCTCGGCAATCTCCGGCTTCGGCGCATGCGCCCCGTTGCCATTGCCATTGCCGTTCGGCTTCGCCAGTGCGCCCAGCGGAATGAACCCATCCTGCGACTGCACCGGCTTCTCTTTCAGGACGACTTCCCGGTACAGCGACGCCATGCGTGCGTTGTAGGCCTCGTCATTCTTTTCCGGCCCGCGTGCCTCGGCTTTCGCCTCCGCATCCTGTTTTTGCTTTGCATCGCGCGCCCGCACCTTCTCTTCGCGCGCATTCTTTGCGATGCCGCGGTTGTCGAGATCATGCTGCAGCTCGGTGGTGACGATTTCCTCGCGCAGTTTCAGATATTCGGTGGCGGTCTCTTGCTTCTCCATCTTCACTTTCTTGCCGCCGGCGAAAATCTCATGACGCCCGTGCTCCTCGTACCACTTGGTGAGCGTGGCCGTCATGTGCATCTTTTCGATGATGTTGCGCCATCCCACGCCCGTGTTGTAGGCGCAGAACGAAATCTCGCCTTCCTGCGTCGCATATGGAATGATGCACTGCTCGGTCCGCCGGAAGTCATAGTTGAACAGATCCTGGAACCACATGCCTGCGATGAACAGGAAGTTCCAGCGGTCCTGACGCCGCTTCATCACGTCTTCCACCGAGCGGTCCGGACCCACCTTGCCGTAATTCTTTCCCGTCGCATTGAAATTCTTGTCGAACTTCTTCAGCAGGTCCATCAACTTGAAATGCGTCGGCGACTGGAACGGATCGTAGTTCTTCATCAGGCACAAAGCCATGCCGAACACGGTCCAGAACTTCCCGCGCGCCGCGTCGTTGACCTTGGCAATATCCTTCGCCAGCTGGTCCCCGTGCAGGAACGCGGTTACCGGAACCGCTTCCTTGGTCTCCTTGTCGATCATGATGGCCATCCCGGTCCCGCAATTCGGATGGCAGCCGCATGACAGTTGGCCCCAATCGTTTTTCACATCGTTGACGTGCATCAGGTCGGCCCAATCGCTGAACGTTCCCATGAACGAAATCGGAAACCAGTCGCGCGACGGCTCGCCCAGCCCAGTCTGATTCTTCACGTCGTGCGCCAGGTGCGAGAGCGTGTAACGCTGCGCCTGACGACGATCGTCCGTTACCGCTTCGTCGCGGCCGGTAAATGAAACCGGCTGGAAGCTGAGGAAGCTGATCGTCTTCGGATTATCCAGCGCGAACTTGATGATTCTTCCCACCTGCTCGTTGTTGATCCCGTTCACGATGGTCACGACCGGAACGATTTCCACGCCCGCCTTGTGCAGGTTCTCAATCGCCTTCAACTTCACATCGAACAAATTGCCGACCAGGCGGTGCGCGTTGGCCGCGTTGCCGATGCCGTCGAACTGCAGGTAGGCATACCGCATGCCCGCTTCAACCGCCTGCTGGCAGAATTCAAAGCTCTTGGCGAACTCGATTCCGTTGGTCGCGGCCTGCACCGAGTTGTATCCCACCTTGCGCGCGTACCGCACCGCGTCAAGGAAGTACGGAGACAACGTCGGCTCGCCACCCGAGAACTGCACCGACATCTGCCGGCGCGGCTTGATCGTGATCGCGTTGTCGAGCATCGTCTTGATTTCTTCCCAGGTCAGTTCGTGGACGAATCCCACCTGGTTCGCGTCCATAAAGCAGGGATCGCACATCATGTTGCAGCGGTTGGTCAGGTCAATCGTGAGCACCGACCCGCGCCCGTACTTCACTGTCGACGATCCGTGATGATGCAGGTGCTCATCGTTATGCGCGACGATGTCGCGACCGGGGAATACATCTTCCAGATGCTTCGAGAAGTCGGTGTCGATCGACATCACGTCTTCGAAGTGCCCGTGCGTGGGGCAATCTTTCACCATCAGGATCTTGCCGTCGCGCTCAATGATGGTCGCCTTGATCTCGCCGACCTTCTCATTCATCAACACTTCATGCGGCAGGTGCCCGTCGAGAATCTGCTGGCGAATTTCCGGGACGCACTTCGGGCACAGAGAGTCCGTCGACCGCGGCCAACCCAGCGGCGGCTTGGACTTTTCATACGACTTGAGCAGCGGCTTGTCACTCCACTTGGGGGTCGGCGACGGATTGGGGCTGATCCGGTTGAAACGATCGAACACAGCCCACGTAGCCTTAGCGGCGGCGACTGCAACTTTCTCGACGTACTTAATCGGCTTGCGCATGGTAGCTTCTGGCTCCTGACGTTTTTGGCTCCGAGCCTTCAGACCCTGAGCTTCTCGCTTGCTTTCATTCGGATAGATCGCCCGCCTCTTCGGCTAGTGCTATCCCTCCGACTCCCTTCTACTTTGGCCTTCGCTTTGGATGAACCTGGAAAACAATCACCCAAAAACTAATGGCTTCCCAAGGAATGGCCTGAGCCGTACGACCTGGTTCGGCACCCGGTCTCAATACACTTTTCCCTGAGTGTTTGACTGCGCCTATCCTATTGGAAGCTATAGGAATGGCGCACCCACATCCCAATGAATGGTGCAAAATCGAGGTTTAGTGGTTGCTGGCAGGATTATACGGAGTTAAGTTATTGAAAGCAAAGGGGCCTTGCCGTTGGCGCTTGCCGCTGCGACGTAGGCGCGAAAAACGTCCCCATCGTTTTGAAAGGGTGCGGCTTCAGACGCACCGTTCCCGCGTTTCCTCCTCTTTAGTCATCTTGAGCGGAGCGAACGGACTCGCTCGCGAGTCCGTTTGCGGAGTCGAAAGACCCCGTGCTTGTCCGGGCTGCCAACCGGTGCGGGGAGGAATTCTCATCCCAGACTCCGCCAGCAGTTCGTGCAGAGAATTCCATTTCAGGCCGTTGCTGGATGCCCTGGGACGGGGTGCCTCGACTCCGGTCGGGATGACAGTGCAGGGGTGGCGCCGACGAGCGGGATGCGGGGAAGTTCGCGGCGCATCCGCTAGAACGAAAAGGGCGGAGCCCGGGTGGCTCCGCCTGTTGTTGGGTAATGGGGAATGCTTTTGCCCAGTCTATGAGGCCGCGCGGTGAATGCCACAGGAAAATTTGTGTTTTGTACTGGGCGAGTTCTGAAATGGGAAATCTGGGGGGGGCGGAGGCGCATTGTGAGACAGCCGAACTTCGCTCGGCGGACAGCCGGGGCCTCCGTCCCTACGCAACCCTTTGTGCGAATGACAAGTCCTGACGTCCGGCTTACAATCGTTCTCAGGAGTCCCTCCGAAGGAACTTGCCCCCGTGTTCCCTCCCACGTTGCGTGAGGACGTTCCATCGACATGGATGGGCAAGTCACGGTGAACAATTGCTGATCCGAAATCGTTGCCTTCGCATCGCCCTGATGGTGTCTCTAGCAATAAGCAGCTCTACGGCTGCTCGCGCGGCCGACGTCAAGGCGCTCGCGGCTGCAGTCGACGCGCACTACAACCATCTGCGATCGCTCGAGGCGGAGTTCACCGAGGTCTACCGGGGCTCGGGCATGGAGCGCACCGAGTCGGGGACGCTGTGGCTGAAAAAACCCGGCAAGATGCGCTGGGAGTACCGTTCTCCCAGGGAGAAGCTCTTCGTGAGCGACGGGAAAGATGCGTGGTTTTACGTCCCCGAGGACCGGCAGGCCCGCAAGGAGTCAGCCAAGAAGCTTGAGGACGTGCGCTCTCCGCTGGCCTTCCTGTTAGGTAAGACGAAGCTGGAGAAGGAGTTGCATGGCTTGTCCCTGGCGCCGGACATCGCGCCGCTGGCGGCGGGAGACACGGTGCTGAGGGGCGTACCCACGGCGCTGGCCGATCGCGTAAGCGAGATCGTGCTCGAAGTCACACCCGAGAATCGCATCGTACGTATCGTGATTCAGGACGTGGATGGCGCGGCAACCGAGTACCAGTTCACGGCACAGAAAGAAGATGTTGCGATTGGGGATGCACAGTTCGGCTTCAAGCCTCCGGCAGGGACAGAGGTTGTCGAGGGTCAGTTGGGACAATAGGCTTTCTGCGACCTCAAAGTTGAGGTTACTTGCGGTACCAGGAGGGGGCGGTTTGGGGTGGTTCGGTAGCTTAGAATGGTAGACTGAGCGGTAAGTGCTCTGGCTGAAGAAATTCCCTAAAAACACGGTCAAATGGCGGAATTTGTAGTCAAAATCGCGGACGATCGCGGGCGGGTACACCAGCATATCGAGCAGGGGTATTCGGAAGCCGAGGTGCGCGACCGGTTCTCGTCGCAGGGCTATCACGTCTTCTGGGTGAAGTCGCAGGGGCTGATGGCCGGGGGCTTCTCGTTGCGGCGGCGCAGGAAGCTGAAGCAGGATACGTTCCTGGTGTTTAACCAGCAGTTTCTGACGCTGATCCGGGCGGGGCTGCCGATCCTGAACTCGCTGGAATTGCTGATCAAGCGGCAGAAGGACGCGCAACTGAAAACGATTCTCGAGAACGTGCGCGACCGCGTCAAGGGCGGCGAGTTGCTTTCGGATGCGTTCGCGGCCCAGGGTATCGTTCCGAAGATTTATACGACGACGCTCATGGCGGGCGAAAAGAGCGGCAACATCGATGAGGTGCTCACGCGCTACATCAGTTTTCAGCGGCTGGCCATGACGTTCCGCAAGAAGCTGTTCGTATCGCTGATCTATCCGACGCTGCTGGTCACGGTTGTGATGATCATGGTGACGTTCCTGTTCACCTACGTCGTGCCGAAGTTTGCGGACTTGTTTAACAGCCTCGACGCCAAGCTGCCCGAGATCACGGTGTTCATGCTGAATGTCGGGCTGAACGCGCAGAAATATGCGCCCTTTGTCTTCGTTGGGCTGGTCCTTACGGGAATTGTGCTGTGGCGGTGGAAGGACACCGATGGCGGAGCGGACCGGATCGACCGCATGATCTTGAGTATTCCGCTGCTGGGGGATATCCGGGTGAAGCATCAGGTGGCAAGTTTTTCGCGGATGCTTTCGACGCTGCTGCAGGGCGGGTTGCCGCTGGTTCCGGCGATGGAAACTGCGGGTTCCGCCATGAGCAGCCGGCGCATCTTAAAAGGAGTGATGCGCGCCGGGGTGCGGGTGCGGGAAGGACAGGGTCTGGCGCCCAGCCTGGAAGAGCAGGAGATTTTTCCCGAGCTTGCCGTGGAGATGATCGAGGTGGGCGAATCGACCGGAGCACTGCCGCAAATGCTGAATTCGGTGGCGGAATTCTATGAAGAGGATGTGCAGACGGCGCTGGGCGCGTCGATGGCCCTGATTGAGCCGCTCATCCTTATTGTGATGGCGATTTTTGTGGGTGGTGTGCTGATCTCACTGTATTTGCCGATCTTTACGCTGGGAGTGCATTGAGCGAGCTATGAGCAATGAGCGATGAGCAAACCGGGTTGGCTTGCTCACTGCTCATCGCTCACTGCTCATAGCTTGGAGTTTGAATGGCAACGGCGGATAAGAAGTCACTTTTCGTAGGCGGCGGGAACGGCGGGCCCATCAGCCCGACGGGAAATCCCATCACCGATCTCGAACGGGCGCAGGATGTGGCGCGGCGGTATCGCTGCGAGTTTATCGACCTTAGCGGGTTTGAGCTGCATCACGAACTGTTCAAGAAGATTCCGGTCGAGTTGATGTTCCGCTACAACTTCGTGCCGCTGGAAGAGACCGCCGACGGTAAACTCGCCATCGCCATCGCCGATCCCAGCCAGCTGATGATGATCGATGAGATCAGCCTGCTGCTCAAGCAGCGCATCATCACCAAGGTTTCGACGCTCAAGCAGATCTCCGACATTCTCAAGAAGACCGAGCAGTCGCAGCGCGTGCTCGAGGAAGCCAGCGAAGGCTTCCAGATTATCCGCGAAGACGAGAACACGGGCGCGGAAGAGACTCTCAGCATCGACAAGCTGACGGCGACGGGAGACACGAGCCCGATTATCCGCCTGGTCGACACGACGATTTTCACGGCTCTGCAGCGGCGCGCTTCCGACATTCATATTGAGACGCGCGACGATTCCGTGGTCATCAAGTTCCGCATTGACGGTGTGCTGACGCAAGCCATGCCGCCCATCGGCAAAGAACATCACTCGACCGTGATCTCGCGTATCAAGGTCATGAGCGAGCTCGACATTTCCGAGCGCCGCGTGCCCCAGGACGGACGCTTCCGCGTGAAGTACAACGGGCGCGCCATCGACTTCCGTGTTTCGATCATGCCGTCGATTCACGGCGAAGATGCCGTGCTCCGCGTGCTCGACAAAGAGTCGATGAGCGAGAAGTTTAAGAGTCTGACGCTGGATGTGGTGGGGTTCGACGACGATGACCTGCGCCGCTTCCGCCGCTACATCAAAGAGCCCTACGGCATGGTGCTGGTCACGGGACCGACCGGCTCCGGCAAGACGACGACTCTTTATGCCGCGGTCAACGAGATCAAGACCGACGAAGACAAGATCATCACCATCGAAGACCCGGTCGAATATCAGTTGCGCGGCATCACGCAGATTCCGGTGAATGAAAAGAAAGGCCTGACCTTCGCCCGCGGGCTGCGATCGATTTTGCGTCACGACCCGGACAAGATCATGGTCGGCGAAATCCGCGACGCCGAGACGGCGCAGATCGCGATTCAATCTGCCTTGACCGGACACCTTGTCTTCACCACCGTCCATGCCAACAACGTGGTCGACGTGATCGGGCGCTTCCTGAACATGGGCGTCGAGCCCTACAACTTTGTTTCGGCATTGAACTGCATTCTGGCGCAGCGCCTGGTACGGTTGATCTGCGACTCGTGCCGGACAGAAGTGCACTACGCACCTGACATCCTTGAGGCCAGCGGGCTCGATCCGGCGCAGTGGGGCAAGGTTCCGCTGTATGAAGGTCCGGGCTGCATCGAGTGCGCAGGCACGGGCTTCCGCGGACGAACCGCGATTCATGAACTGCTGGACTTGAGCGACCGCATCCGCGAGATGATTCTGGCCAAGAAACCGACGTCGGAGATCCGGCGCGCCGCGCGCGAGGAAGGCATGCGTTTCCTGCGCGAGTCGGCGCTCGACAAAGTGCGGCTGGGCATGACCACGCTGAAGGAGATCAACAAGGTCACGTTTATTGAGACCATGCGATAAGAGCAAGGTTTCAAAGATACAGAGGTTTCAAGGTTTCAAAGTCTTGGGGTTACCGAGTCTCGCAAACTCTCTCTTTCCCACCTGGATGGCCGAACTTTGAAACATTGCAACTTTGAAACCTAGCGATGTGCTGTCTCTGCTATTGCATTTCTGTGCAAGACGGTTTCTGATTTATAGAGGTGTCTTTCAAAGGCGTATTCGGGAATGAGTTCAAACTCAAACACAGCGAAACCTAGGCTAGCCTGCGAGATTTCCGCGGACCGTGTGCTGGCGGGGCGCGTCGTCGACAACGGAGATGGGCTGGAAGCTTGCGCGGCGCGCGAACTGGCGCCGGGCAGCGTGGTCCCTGACCTGGTTGAAAACAATCTGCGCCAGCGCAGCGTGGTGCGGGATGGCATTGAAAGTGCGCTGGGCGGAGTGGCGGGACGGTCGAAAGACGTTATCGCTATCGTGCCGGACGCCGCAGTCCGCGTCATGCTGGTGGAGTTCGATACGCTGCCCTCGGATCGCGAAGAGGCGATGGGCGTGGTGCGCTTCCGGCTCAAGAAGTCGCTGCCGTTTGACGTGGAGAAGGCCAAGGTTTCCTATCACGCGCAGAAGGTGAACAACGAAGTGAAAGTGGTGGCGGCGGTGGCGATGGGCAGCGTGATTGAAGACTACGAGGCTGCCTTCCGCGATGCGGGATTCAATCCCGGCGTGGTGCTGCCCTCGACGCTGGCGGCATTGGGCGCGGCGGACGGCAAGAAGCCCACGATGGTCATCAAGGTGGACGCGCATACCACCAGCATTGCCATTCTGAACGAAGATCAGTTGCAGCTGTTCCGCACGCTGGAGAACGCGCGCGGCGTAACTATCAACGGCGAACAACTGGCGGAGGAAGTCTATCCCTCGATCGTGTTTTTCCAGGATACCTACCATCTGAATATCGAGCGGATTTATGTGGCTGGACTGCCGGAGTCGGGCGGTGCGGCTCCCGCCCTGCGGGCGCAGACCGGGGCTGATGTACAGGAACTGGTCTCGTCGGCGCAACTGGGATCGACGGCCGGTGGGCCGGTGCCGCGGTGGAGGATGGCGGGAGTGGTGGGAGCGTTGATGGCGTAAGGCAGTGGTCAGTGATCAGTGGTCAGGGGCCAGCAAAAGCCAACTGACCACTGGCCACTAACCACTGGCAACTGATCTTATGCGACTGGATATCAATCTCGCGAGTCAGCCGTACGAGGATGCGCGGCGCTTTTGGATGCGCTGGGGCACGGCTCTGGGCGTCCTCGGAGTCTTGACGCTGGTGCTGCTGGCGCTCGATATCACAGGCTGGATCGACGCGCGCCGTGACCGAACCGCGATGGCGCAGAAGAGCGCCATGATCGCCGACCGCGACAAGTTGCGGGCGGACGCGGAAAGAATTCTGAATTTGCCGGAAAATCGCACGACGCGTGACCAGTCGCAGTACTTGAATCAATTGATCGAGCGCAAGGCCTTCTCGTGGACGCGGGTGCTGGAGAATCTGGAGAAGGTGATGCCGCCGCGCGTGCATCTGGTATCGATCAGTCCGCAGTTGGACGATGAAAACGAACTCGCGCTGAAGATGATCGTGGCGGGCGATTCCCGGGATCGTGCCATCGAACTGGTGCGACGGATGGAGGAGTCGCGCAGATTTTCGGGAACCCAGATTACCGGCGAGACTCAGATCCAATCGCAGACCGGCGATACCGAGACGTTTGAGATGGCGGCGATTTATATTCCCGAGACGCTGAGCGACGCTGCCGGCACGCCCCCGCCTGCTGGCGGGAAGACGTCCACGGACGCGAAGCCGAAAACACCCTCACCAAAAACGCCAACGGCCAAAAAGGGGAGCCAGCGCTGATGCCCGATCTCCGGCAAACCAGAAAGAACCTCAAAACCACGCTGGCCGTGCTGGGCGCGGTGGACTTGATATTGGCAGTGCTCTACTTTTCCCCGGTGGTGGGTTCGGCGGAGTCGCGGCGGATGGAACTGAATCAGCTTCAGGCCGAACTGACGACCAAGACGCGGCAGGTCGCGCCCCTCAAAGATCTACCTCACAAAGTGGGGATCGCTCGCGAGCAGATTACCGACTTCTACAAGCGACGCTTCCCTTCGCAGAATTCACAGATTCTGACCGAGGTCGGCAAGCTGGCGTCGGCGAACAGCGTGAGAATCGAGCGAGGACGATACAAGCCCGGGGACAACGTAACCGTCGGGCTGCAACCGGTGGAAATGGAATTCGATCTTGCCGGGAACTACACTTCGCTGGCGCATTTCATCAATGCCATGGAACGCGATGACATGTTTTTTATCATCAATAGTGTGACCCTCGGCGGCGATCCGCAGGGGCCGGTCAAGCTGAGCGTGAAGCTGGAAACGTATTTGAAGGTAGGAACGTAAGTGCAACTGGGATTCGAAAACAAGAAGCAGATGACGTGGGCGGCCGTGCTCGGCGTGATCGCCGTGCTGGTGGTCGCGTACGAGGTCATTCCGTTTTTCTCGGGCACCGCCACGCCGGCTTCGAGCGCGCAGGCGGCCGCGCCTGCCCCCGTTCCGACGCATCCCGCTCCCGCGCACGGCACCACCAAGCCGGGCAAGAAACCGAAGACGGTAAGTTTGGATCCGACCTTGCGGCTGGATCTGCTGGCAACTGCCGAGAAAACGCAGTACGAGGGCAACGGCCGGAATATTTTTGTTTCGCAGGCGGAAGAAGTAGTGATTCAACGGCCCATCGCGCCAGGAAACACGGATGCGCAGCAACCCACAATCTACACCCCTCCACGCGTCGATCAGCCGCCTCCGATTCCCCTGAAGTTCTATGGCTTTGCCAGTTCCCCCGGTGAGCCGAAAAAGATTTTCCTGAAGAACGGCGACGATGTTTTCGTGGCAGGCGAGGGAGAAATCGTGGACCGGCGCTACAAGGTGATCCGGATTTCGACGACATCGGTCGAGATTCAGGACATGGTGTACAGCGGGCCGCCACAGAACATTCCGCTTACACAAGGGTAAGAAAGGTTTCAAAGTTTCAAGGTTTCAAAGTTTCAACGTTCCTCAATGTGGGTCCCCCTTCGGAGACCTTGAAACTCTGAAACGTTGAAACCTGGCAGCTTCCATGTTTTCGCGCACACCAAGCCGGCGAGCCGTTCCTCGAAACCAGCAAGGCTACGTCATGATGACGCTGCTGCTGATCATCGCGGTGATGGCAATCATGGCCGCCACTCTGGTCACGTCCATCAAGTTCGACATCAAGCGCGACCGCGAAGAGGAGATGATTCATCGCGGGGTGCAGTACTCGCGGGCGATCCGGGCGTACTACAAGAAGTTCGGGCGCTATCCGGCGACGCTCGAGAACCTGGAGAACACCAACCAGCAGCGCTTTCTGCGCAAGCGATACAAAGATCCATTAACGGGAAAAGATTTCCGGCTGCTGCATTTCGGCGAAGCCAAGATGTCGATGAGTGCGATGGGAGGCGGCGTGATTCCGGGCGCGAGCACGCTGGGGCCGAATGGCACGCTGAACAGCCCGAACGGGCCGTCGCAGAATTCGCCTTTCGGTGGAAATTCAAGCTTCGGTGGAAATACGAATTCGACGTTCGGGCAGAATGGACAGGCCAACCAGCCGGCGCCAGATTCGAGCAACCCGGCACAGGATGCACAGGCGTCTCAGACGGTGTCTCCGAACGGCGCGAATGATCAGGGCTCCCCGAACCAGCCGGTGCAGAGTTTTGGCGGAATGCCGATCGTGGGTGTGGCCAGCACCAGCAAAGATCCGACCATCCGGCTGTTCGACAAGAAGAAGAAATATAACGAATGGCAGTTCGTGTATGACCCGTCGCTCGACCGCGGAATGTTGATCACCACACCGTACCAGCCGCAACTGCAGATGTTCGGGAACGGGCCCCAGAATGTGAATGGGCCGGGGCAGAATGGAGCCTCCGGCTTCGGGTCATCCGCTACAGGCGGGATCCAATCTCCTCAGTCGCCGAACAGCGGAGCGTACGGGAATCCGAATCAGCCGACGGACACGCCTGTGCAGAAGTAAAGCCAATAACAGTGAGACCAAAACACAAAGGCCTCATCTTGGGATGAGGCCTTTACTATTTTGCCGGCGAAAAACCTGCCGAGCTTCGCACGGCGGTCGGACGAATGCGTCCGTCCCCACACAAACCTTTTACACGCTGAACGAAGATCCGCAACCGCAGGTACTTTTCACGTTGGGGTTCTCGAACTTGAAGCCGGCGCCTTCGAGCGTCTCGACATAGTCGACGATGCAGCCGTTGAGATACATGACCGAGGTGGCGTCGACGAAAACCTTGAGGCCGTCCATTTCGAAGGTCTTGTCCATCATGCCGGCGCCGTTTTCAAACTGCATCGAGTAGGAGAAGCCGGAGCATCCCCCACCCACGACTCCCACGCGCAAACCAGCGGGAACCGGGTTCTGCTGCGCCATGATCTCTTTCACCTTGGCGACGGCATTGGCGGTCAGGGTAATGGGTGCAACTTTCTTGGTTACTTCGGGGACGGTTGTTGTGGCCATTCGTATCTCCTTGGCTTTAAAGCTGTTCGATTATATCAGATGTCACTTTCGCGACTGCCGGACCGATCCGATACTATGAATCATCTACCCGATTTAGATGCGGATTGCAAGGCAGAAGTCGCACTGTTCCAGTTCCGTAACGCGCCCGAAGAGCTGGGATTTATTGATCGCCGGGGCTTGCCAATAGGGCTATAATCGTGCCGTTAGGGCCTTCCCCCGGACTGGTAGCGGGGTTCTGCGTGCCCCCACCATGACGTGGAAAGCCACGTGGGTCGACTCTGCCGAGGTGGTTTATGACGCCAATTGAAATCGTGGGGGGTATTTTCGGACTCTTCGCTGTCGGGCTGATCGTGCTCTTAATCTACAAGAGCACGCTCACCATGCACGAGGACGATCAACTATTCCTGGACGACGCCAATTCACACATGCAGGAAGAGCAGACGGAACTGTTAACGAAGGTGAACAAACTGACGGTTCCAATGCGCGTATTCAGCATCGGCTCGGGAGTATTCCTGCTCGCATTCCTCGCGATGCTGATCTATCAAAAGCTGAACGAAGTGCAGTAAGGAGCGGTCGGCGGAGGGGCGTGCGCAGCGCCTTTCACGCATTTTCGTGAATATGGTATTTGCCTGGCGGCTCCCCTGCCTGAGCATTCCCGGAGGCGAGGGAGCCGCTGGGTCGTGGTTGTTGCTGAGATTGCTTTGGCGCCCTGGCATCGTCGGGTATTCGTGCGGAAATTCGGCAGGCTTCATATATTTCCCTTGTGTCCCCCGTCTATCCTTTGCCGGAAAAGTAAGGAAGCCGGGCCTGCAAGTCATCACCAGTTTCGCGATCTAACGGAGCCTCGAATCCGGCTCCTATCGAAATCAATCAGGAAGCGCCGGCCGGGCGGGCAACGTTCGTGGCGTAACCAGATTCCTACTGCGGGAGTAGCCACTCAATGTCAACAGCTCCTGCGGACGTGACTCCCAACCCTGAGCCTCTTGCAGACCGGCCGGGACCACTTCCGGAACCATCCCCGGAGCACGAGCCACGCCGGCGGCCTTGGCGCGTGTGGACGGTTGTCGCTGCGGTCATAGTGGTCCTGGGCGCGGTTCTGATCGTCGCGCTCCGCAGCAAAACTCCCATAGCGGCGAAACTCCCGCAATCTCTTTCTGCAAATCCAGGACAGGTGTTGCGCCTCAAGGGAACAACTGAGGCGGTGCAATCGCGCGCCATTCTTGCGCCCCAACTCGCCGGCCAGCAGGTTTCAACACTGACCATCATCCATCTCGCGGCCGGTGGAACGCGCGTAAAGAAAGGCGATCTGCTGGTGGAGTTTGACCGGCAGGCACAGATGCGGGACTTCGTGAACAAGCAGACGGAATCGCAGAAGCTTGTCGACCAGGTGGCGCAGGAAGAAGCCAAGGAAAGCGCGGCCAAGGCGAAGGACGAGACCGAACTGAAAACGGCCGAGGACAATCTGCGCAAAACGGAGCTGGAAATTCAGAAGGCGGAGATCGTCTCGCGGATCGATGCGGAAAAGAATCAGGAAAACCTGGACGAAGCAAAGGCGACTTATGATCAACTGCGCGAGACTTTCGATCTGAAACGCAAGGCGGCGCAGGCGGCGATTCGCATCCTGGACATCCAGCGCGACCGCACGCAGCAGACGATGACGCATGCGCAAACCAATGCGGACCTGATGCAGATTCGCTCTCCTATCGATGGAGTCATCGTGCTGAATACCATCTGGAAGCAAGGCACGATGGGCGAAGTGCAGGAGGGCGATCAGGTCGAGCCCGGCACGCCGTTTATGCAGGTGGTAAATCCGGCGACCATGCAGGTCCGCGTCTCCGCCAATCAGCAAGACTTCCCTCGCCTGCAAGTCGGACAAACCGCAAAAGTTCGTCTGGATGCTTATCCCGAACTCGTTTTCCCTGCTGCCATTGAGCAACTAGCTCCGATCGGAGAGCGGGGGAGCTTCTCGGAAAACGTTCGCGTATTCGCTGTGATCTTCTCGATTCAGGGGAATGATCCCAAATTGATGCCCGATCTCTCCGCGGCAGTCGACGTCAATGTCGCGGAAGCAGACAAGAAAGCAACTGCCGGGCAGTCCGCTGCAGGTGGCTCGCAATGAGGCAACACCTTCTGGAGCTATGGATCCGGCGCAAGGCGATGCTCATTGCAGTCGTGTTGCTGGCCGGAAGCGGAGTCGTGCTGGGGGCAGTCCGGTTCAGCCGGCGAGCACCGACCGTCCCGACGTACGAGGTGAAGCGCGGTGAATTTCAGGATTCCGAGCAATTCCGTGGTGAAGTGAAGGCGCTGAAGTCAGTGACCATCAGTGCCCCGGCGGATGCTGGTGACCTTCAAATTATCAAGCTCAGCACCGAGGGTGCGGCCGTCAAGCCTGACGAGGTGGTGGTCGAGTTCGATAAGACAAAAACCGAACAGGATCTGGCCCAGTACCGGTCCTCACTGCGATCGGCGGAGGCGAGCATCGAGCAGGCGCGCGCTCAGGCGCGATTGGCTGAGGAGGAAGACAAGACCGCCGTGCTGAAAGCCCGGTTCGAGGTGGAAGGCGCCAGACTCGAAGCCACGAAGCAGGAAATCGTTTCCGAAATCGAAGGAGAAGAAGCCAAGTTGAAGGTACTCGACGCCGAGCAGAAATTGCGTGAGGCGGAGACCAAGCAGAAATCAGACCAGGCCCTGAACAAGGCCACCATCGAAAGCGCGGAACAAACCAGCAGCAATGCCAGGTACGACGTCCAGCGGGCCGAGCGCGCTCTGGCACAGATGAGCTTGCGCGCGCCGTCGGCCGGTACGATCACGATTTTGCAGCATTGGGCCGGAGGAAATATGGCTCCGTACCGCACGGGAGATCGAGCCTGGCCCGGAGCGGCGATTGCGGAGTTGCCAGACGCTTCCACGCTGCGCATCTCGACCCGAGTCGACGAAACGGAACGCGGGCGGCTGGCCTTGAACCTTCCCGTGACCGTTCAATTAAACGCGATCCCGGACCGCCAGTTCACTGGTCACATCGAAGGCATCAGCCAGATCGCCAGTCTGGATTTTTCGGGCGGCTGGCCGATCACGCGCAACTTCACGCTTGAGATTCTTCTCGATCAGACCGATTCACGGTTTAAGCCGGGCATCACGGGACAGGTCACGGTGGTGGTGGATCACGTGCCTAACGCCATCAGCATTCCCGCCCAAGCTCTGTTTCAAAAATCGGGGCAGAATGTGGCCTACGTGTGGGCAGGGTCGCAGTTTGAGGAGCGCGAAGTGGAAGTTGGCCGAAGAAGCGGAGACAGGGTCTTGATCGCGAAGGGCCTTAACGCCGGAGAACTAGTGGCGCTTCGGGATCCGACAGCGAAGGAGTGACGCGGTCAGAATGAGAAATCGGCGGACAATGCTGTGGGCGGTTGCGGCCGTAGTTCTTTGCGCGGTGGCAGGGTTGGTTGCTGCCGTCAGCCGAACCTCGCCAGCGGCCGCCGCCGATGATACTCCCAGCGCCTTGGTGAAACGTGGCGATCTGGAGATGAACGTTCGCGCCACGGGCGAACTCCGTGCCAGGCATTCGGAGATGATGACGGCCCCTCCGATCGGTGGTGGTTCGCTGGAGATCACGCACCTACTCCATACCGGCACGGTGGTCAAAAAGGGCGAACTGGTGATGGAGTTCGATCCCAGCGAACAGCATTTCAAGCTCGAACAGAATCGTTCTGAGTTGCTGCAGGCCGATCAGGAAATCACCAAGGCCAAGGCCGACGCAGCAGTCATCGCCGCACAAGACAAAGTCGCGCTGCTCAAAGCTCGTTTTGACGTGCGCCGCGCAGAACTCGATGTCCAGAAGAATGAACTGGTCAGCACAATCGATGCGCGCAAAAACGACCTCGCTCTGGAGCAAGCTCGGCGCGTCCTCGCGGAACTCGAACAGGACGTGAAGTCGCGCAAAGCTTCGGGGCAGGCAACCATCGCGCTCGCACAAGAAAAACGAAACAAGGCCAAGCTGGCCATGGATCAAGCCCAGCAGAACATCGAGAAGATGCGGGTTGCCGCTCCCATCGACGGGTTGGTCGCTCTCGAGAAGAACGAACGCGCCGCCGGCGGCATGTTTTTCGGAGGCATGTCGCTACCGGAGTACCGCGAGGGCGATCAGGTCGAAGCCGGCGCTACCGTGGGCCAGGTGATCGATCCGAAAGAAATGGAGCTGGCGGCGAAGGTGGGAGAACTTGACCGCAATAACATCAAGGACGGGCAGCCGGTCGACATCGAACTCGACGCCCTGCCGGGCAGCGTCCTGCATGGGACTGTGAAGTCGCTGGGTGGAATGAACCAGCGCAGGTTCTGGGAAGCAGACACGTTTGCCAAGTTCGACATCACCATCGCTCTCACCGGCAAAGATTCGCGCCTGCGCCCTGGCCTGACGGCGCACGTGGTGATTCACGGTGAGCCGCGAAAAGATGTTCTCTACTTGCCTCGCCAGGCTGTCATGCTGAAAGAAAATAAGCGAATGGTATACGTGAAAGACGGCAACCGCTACGAGCCGCGGGAACTGAAGATTCTGGCTGAGAACGAGAGCCGTGCTGCGGTCGAGGGCATTACCGCCGGCACCGAAGTCGCGATGGTAGATCCAACCGCACCCAGAAAGTCAGGCAGTCCCAACTCAGCATCTGCCGCGGGAACCGGAGGAGGACAGCCTTAGTGTCGACTCTCATCTCTGCCAATCCTTCCAGTGTGCGCCGCGTTTCCAGTCAGTGGCTTCCCGACTTGCAGTTGGGATTTCAGAATCTGCTGCTGCACCGGCTGCGAACTCTGCTGACGATGTTGGGAATGATCTTTGGCGTGGCGGCAGTGGTCTCCATGCTATCGATTGGCGCGGGAGCACGGCAGCGGGTCATGGCGCTGATCGAGCAGATGGGCGTTCATAACCTGATTGTCGAAGCCAAAGAGTCAATGGATTGGCAGGCAGTGCGCAAGATCCGCAAGATTTCTCCCGGGCTCACATTTCAGGATTATCGAGTCATCCGCGACGATGTTTCCGAGATCGTCGCGGCCACGCCGCGCAAGCGGATGACCCCAACCAAAACGATTCCGAAGTCGCAACAGGATCCGCCCACCGTGTACGGAGTTGATCCGGTCTACCAGAAGATCGCGGGCTTGCACGTGCTTGAAGGGAGATTCTTCACCGATGGCGAAGAAACACGAGGAGAGCCGGTTTGTGTGCTGGGCGCGGCGGCGCGCTCGAGCCTGTTCGGCAGCGCCGCAGTCATCGGGCAATATCTGAAGGCCAACGAGCAGTGGTTCCGCGTCATCGGGGTCGCATCGCCGCAGCTCAGTTCTCAGACTGAAGTCGCCGGAGTTCCGACGCAGGACCTGAACAACATAGTGTATGTCCCGCTGAATTCGGCAATTCTGCGTCTGGAAGATTCCTATAGCGACCGCCGCGACGAAATTGATGGCATCTATCTGAACATCCGCGACAGCGCCGACATGGGATCGGTGGCGCAAGTCGTGCGCGCGATCCTGGATTCCTCGCATCATTCCGCGGGAGATTTCAGCGTGATCGTTCCCGCGGAACTGCTGGCCGAGCAGAAACGCACCGAGCGGCTGTTCAACGCCGTGATGGTGGCGATTGCGTCGATTTCCCTGCTGGTCGGCGGCATCGGGATCATGAACATCATGCTGGCGAGCATCCTGGAACGGACACGGGAAATCGGGGTGCGGCGGGCCGTGGGCGCGCGCCAGTCGGACATCATCCGCCAGTTCGTCGTCGAGGCGGTCCTGATCTCGTTTATGGGCGGAAGCTTTGGCATTGTGTTCGGCTTTGTAATGTCGCGGGGGATCGCGTGGCTCGCCGGATGGTCGACGATTGTCACGGCGAGTTCGATCCTGCTGGCGTTCCTGGTTTCGATTTCGGTTGGCCTGGTGTTTGGAATCTATCCTGCAGTCAAGGCCGCGCGGCTCGATCCGGTGGAAGCGATTCGGTGGGAGTAGCTGCGGCCACGGTCTTCACAGCAAGAGTCAATATAGTCGTCAATACAATCCTGGAGGAATTGCGGCATGAAACTCTCTCGCCTGATGATCGCCGTTTGTCTTCTCGCAGTCTTTCTTGCGCCAGCGTGGGCGCAACAGCGTGAAGGATACGGCGACTTGATGACGCCGCAGGTGCGCTCCGGCAAACTGGGCACGCCCGAGCATCTGCGCACCTACATCGTCGACGGAAAGTTGCGGCTCGGACTGCGCGACGCTGTCGTGCTGACGCTCGAGAACAACAGCCTTGTGCGCGTGCAGGAGACGCAGGTGGAGTTCTCTAAGTTCGCGCTGCTGGGAGCGCACTCGCCGTTCGATCCGCTGGTGACGAGTTCGTACAACGTAAACAACACAGCTTCTCCACCTTTCACGACACTGCAGGGAACAGGAACTTCCGCCACGAAGAGCATCACGAAGTTTGCTCAATTCAATTACTCGCAGACCCTTGAAACAGGAACCAACTTTCAGGCGGGTCTGAGCAGCACTCACAATTCCGTCAACAACTCCTTCGACATTTTCAATCCGTATGTTAACTCGACACTGAATCTTCAGTTCACGCAGCCGCTACTGCGTAACGGCTGGCTGTTTGCCAACCGGGCGCCTCTGATTATCGCCCGGCGCAACGTGCAGCAGTCACGCGCCAACTTTGCGGCGGACGTGAATAACAGCATTCTGCTGGCGGTACAGGAGTACTGGTCCGTAGTGGAAGCGCGCGGAAATCTCGACGTGGCGCAGTCCTCGATGAATGCGGCCGAGGCCACATACAAGCGCGACAAGCGTGCTCTGGAACTCGGCGCTCTGCCCCCGTTGGACATCTATCGTTCGGAGTCGCAGGTGGCGTCGCGGCGCGTGCAGGTGATCCAAAGCGAATACGCGCTGCGGCAGGCCGAGGACACATTGCGCCTGACAATTGGTGCGGATCAGGATCCATACTTCCAGGCGCTCGATCTCGATCTTACCGAGAAGGCAGACCCTGAGGGCGAATTGCGCACCATCGATGCCGCGAGCGCGATCCAGTTGGCCCTGAACAAGCGGCCTGAGCTTGATGCGAACCGGGCCGCGCTCGCCAACGACGAGACCCGAATTCGCCTGGCGCACAATCATCTCTTGCCGCAGTTGGATCTGCTGGGACTTTACGCGAGCAATGGCCTGGGTGGAACCGGCGTCAACAGCGCGGGCCAGACGGTTTCGAGTTCGTCGCTCAATCAACTCTTCGGATTTGGATATCCGACGTATGAAGCACAGTTATCGCTCACCCTGCCTCTGAGGAATCGCGCGGCCAAGGCGGAGATGGGAAGCGCGCTCGTGTCGCGGCGCAACGATCTGTACGGCGAACGCCAGTTGCGCGAGCAGGTCACGCTCGATGTGAGAAGCTCCGTTCATCAACTTGAGCAGGCAAAACTCAGCATCGTCGCCGGAAAGGAAGCGCTGGATCTCGCGAAGAAGACCATGGCCGCAGAGCAACGGAAGTACGAATTGGGATCGGGCACGATCTTTCTTGTACTGGAAGCGCAGACGGAAGTTGCGGCCGCCGAACAGAGCCTGCTGCAGGCGGAGGTGGGATATCAACTCGCGGTGGCGGCTGTCGATCATGCGACGGGAGAACTGCTCGAGCCCTATCACGTGCAAATCGAGGACCTGACGCGGTAGTGACGGTAGTATCTTCCCCGCCGCAATCAAAGGCAGTAATATAAATTCAGCCCGTGCGAAAGTGGCGGAATTGGCAGACGCACCAGACTTAGGATCTGGCGGGTAAAACCGTGGGGGTTCGAGTCCCCCCTTTCGCACCAAATCATCTCCAACCCTACATCACTTGCCGCCGCTGCCGCCCACCACTTTCGCCGCGGCTTCATACGCGCGCTGGTATTCCTCGTGGTACTGCCCATAGTAAGGATTCTCGGGATCGTAGGCTACGAACCAATCATCCGGATAAATCTCCAGGATTTGCGTTTTCATTTTCAGGGCGAAGGGTAGCAGATCAACCATGGAGCCCACTGGGCCAGAGCGGTCCGGATTGCTGGCCTTCACCGTTTGCAGTTCAAGCGCGACTTTGCCTTGAGCCTTCTGGAAGTTGTGACACCAGTCAGCAGCGCAAGGGGAGCCGGACTCGTTGTTGCGCATGTCTTCCATGGACAGGCCCTGGCTGCCGATGGCAATCCCGTGCTCGATGGCACGCTCCGCCACAGCTTTGGCGAAGTCGAGGTCAGGCGGATGGCCGAAGGTGTTGATGCCAACCATCAGTTGCTTGGGCGAGTTCAGAGATTTCTCAAAGTCGAGCATTTCGAGGATGTATCTTTTCCAAATGCCCGGCGTGAATCCCTTCTCCTTCAGTTTGTACATGCAGGCAGGATAAGTCTCCCCGCCGATGCCGAGACCGAGACGGATGTATCCGACTGCCGGATTGTTCCCGTACTTCAGGACTGCCGCCGCCATGAAATCCTGGTAATTGCGCATGAAATCTTTTTGCCAGAACACGGGAACGCGGCCTGCGTTTTCACACTCCACGGAATCGACTTTGGAAAACACATAGTCCGGCGTGACCTTGGCTCTGCCGCCGTAGCCGGTGGCCCAGGTGATGAGGTTCACCTGCTTGCCGGCCTTGATCCAGGGCGCGATGCGCTCATCCACTTCCGACCAGTCATAGCGCGGGCTGGCGTTGGGCCCGCGATCGACCTGGTTCCACACCAGATAAAAATTTGCACCGCAGACAACGGGATTGTGCAGCAGCAATTCCGCTTCCTTGGCCTGTTTGCGGGCGTCCGGAAACATGATGGCAAACATGCCGTGAGGCGCATTGGGGACAGCGACGGTGGAGAGCGGGTCGGTGCACTTTGGAAAGTCCGCGGTCACATTCTTGTCTTTCGGCGCCGCCCGGATCTTGCTGCTCGGGTGCAAACCTAAGGCAACGATTGTGACTGACACCGCGAATGCGTGGACCCATATCGCTTTCATTCCGCCGCTCCTTTGGTTCTGGAATTGTACGATGAATCCCCGGCGCAGTGCGGTTATCATAGGCAACGTGTGAACTGACCATGGACGATCAATCGCTACTGCGAGCAGCGATCGAAGAAGCGAGAACCGGATTGCGCGAAGGCGGGCTGCCGATTGGTTCGGTGCTCGCCGACCGCCAGGGACGCGTCATCGCACGCGGTCACAACTTGCGCGTGCAGAGCGACGACCCGACCGCACATGCGGAGACCGCGTGCATCCGCAATGCGGGACGGCGGCGGGACTGGGCTGAGTTGACCCTGGTCAGCACGTTAAGCCCGTGCATCATGTGCACGGGGACGGCGCTGCTCTATCGCATCCCGCGAGTTGTGATCGGAGAGAACCGCAATTTTCTCGGAGCCGAAGATTTGTTCCGCCAGAGCGGGGTGAGTGTCGTCGTTCTCGACGATGCGGAGTGCGTACAGATGATGGGCGAATTCATCCGCAATCATGCGGATTTGTGGAACGAGGATATTGGAAAGTGATCCGCATCGCGGCGGCACCTCAACGGCGTTAGCGTGTTGCGGTTGAGTTGGATGCAGGCTTCGGTGAGGCTGTGACTTCGCTGACCGGCAGAGTAATCTTCAGGTCCCATCTGCAGAACGGACAACGAGTCGCGACCGAATAGACAATCCGGCCAAAGGCTACACAGTTCGTGTTCTTGCAGGCTCTCATTTCGAACCTCCAAATTTCACTGGCGGCGCCGCTCCCCTGTATGAACGTCACCTTAGCATGAGTCGCGCAGGGCCTGCGCACGTCTTTTCGGTTGCGCTGAATTGATTTTTTTTCTAAAAGGCAAACCACCCGTACGGCGCTCAGGAAAGGCCAAGACCGGCCGCCGCTGTGTCGACGATAGCTTTGCCGATGGTCAGCGAAGCCGTAGCTGCCGGGGAGGGGACATTGAGAACGTGGAGCACTCTGCCGGACGGAACGAACTGGAAATCATCCACAAGGGCGCCGTCGGACTTCAGAGCCTGCGCCCGCACTCCCGATCCGCCGGGGACCAGGTCAGGTTCGCTGACTTCGGGCAGCAGACGTTGCAGCGCCCGGACGAACGCAGATTTCGAGAGCGAGCGATGCCATTCCCCCAGCCCGTTGCGCCAGTGCTGGCGGGCCATACGCCAGAATCCGGGATAGGCGAGAGAGGTTGTCAAATCGCGAACACTGATATTGGTGTGCCGGTAACCCTCACGCGCCAGGGCAAGGATCGCGTTGGGACCGGCGTCGACTTTGCCGGTGATCCGGCGAGTGAAGTGAACTCCAAGAAACGGGAAGCGCGGATCTGGGACTGGATAGATCAGGGCGCGGACCAGAGACGCGCGCTCGGGCACAAGATCGTAATACTCGCCGCGGAAAGGCACGATCATCACACCCGGATCGTCCCCCGCCATGCGGCTGATGCGGTCGCTGAAGAGCCCGGCGCAGTTAATGAGCGCATCGGTGGAGAATGCGCCTTGCGAAGTCTCGACTGTGATTTCGTCCGCCGACCGCTGAATGCGCGTGGCGCGCGCCGAGGTAAGCACAGTGCCTCCCGCAGCCGTAATGAGTTCCGCGTATTTCTCGCAGACCAGGGCGTAGTCGGTGACTCCGGTGGAAGGCACGACCAGTGCGCGCAGGCCGGCGGCGTGTGGCTCGACCTCGTGGAGTTCCTCCGGGCCGATCATGCGCAGCCCAGTGAGTCCGTTGGCTTCTCCGCGCTTGCGCAATTCTTCGAGGCGCGGCAGTTCGTCCTCGCGGGTCGCAACGATGACCTTTCCGCAGACGTTGTGCGGAATTCCGTACTCGCGGCAGAACTCGACCATGGCCGCGGCTCCGGCCACGCAGAGACGCGCTTTCAACGATCCCGGTTTGTAGTAGACACCGGAGTGGATGACGCCGCTGTTGTGTCCGCTTTGATGGCGGGCGACACGGTCCTCTTTTTCCAGCACCAGCAACCGCTGGCGGGGAAAGCGCCGCGTGATTTCGAGCGCGACGCCGAGTCCTACCGCGCCGCCACCGATGATGATTACGCCGTACCGGGAATCGGCCACGGTCTAGTTTACGACGAGTGTCACTACTACACTCTGCCCGGCATCCGCTGCCGTTCCTGCGGAGGTACCCGTCACCGTCACATGGTAGGTCTTGGGATTGGGCGGAGGCGGGCCGCCACCACCGCCGGTGCTCGCGCCCGCGCATGACATCAGAAGAATCATCAGGAGCAGCGCAGCGATCGCGCTGAGCCGGCGCAGCGTCCGCCTTGCGGTAGGACGCGACGCACCAAAGCAAAGGACGAAGCCTGGCAGCATGACCGCTGCAAAGTAGTAGGCCGACGCCCCTGGGTAAGATCGCGCATCCGCATGACTGGCGGTGGTGGAAATGCTCATGACTACATCGACAGCCGAGTTGCCGGGTGTTACCGGCGTTGAAGGACTGAAGCTGCACCGGGCACCGGTAGGCAGCCCCGCCGGGCAGGAGAGAGTCACGGCCGCGTCAAAGGACGTGCCTACGGGCTTAACACCCAGCTGATAGGGCCCGGTAGTCTGACCCGCAATCACGGTCTGACTGGGCGTGGTTGAAGTCACCAGGAAGTCCTGTGCCACTGTGAGCGGTATCGTCGCAGCGTGACTGGGCGCCCCGCTTGTGTCCTGCGTGTTGATGTTGAAGTTGTAGGTCCCGGCGCTCGCGCTATTCGGGATGTTGATATTCGCAGTGAGATTCGTCGTACCCCCGTTGGCTACGCTGATGGGGTTGGACGGGGTGAGCGTACACATGGCTCCCGCTAGCCCGCTTGCGTCACAGGTGGCATTGATCTTCCCGCTGTACTGAAAAGAGGACGTCAGTTTCAGACTGGCTGTCGCCTGGCTTCCGGGAACGCCCGACAGGCTTTGGATTCCAGAGATGGCGTAGTCGCCGACATCGAATGCAATTGGAAGCGTGTGTACGGTCGAGCCAGAGGTCCCGGTGATCGTCAGCGAGTAAGTGCCGGCGGTGAAACTCGTGCCCATGATGGTAAGGGCAGCCGTCGCCGGGAAAGAGCTTACCGACGTGGGGCTAATGCTGCAACTACCCGCACCAAATGTCGTGGGACAACTCAGAGTCACGGTCCCGCTGAAACCGTCTTGCGAAGCCACCGAGACTGGACCGTTAATGCCGGTGCTGCCGGCGTTTACTTCGGGAAATGCGCCGGGCTCGCTGAGGACGAAGTCCGGATTCGCGGTAACGACGAGAGTGAACGAAGTCGTCAGTGGGGATGGCGCTCCGGCGGTTGTTGCCTGAATGGAAATGGGGTAGCTTCCCGCTGTTGCACCTGCCGGAACGGCGACGCTGGCCGTCATGTTGACCGGAGTGGATGCAGTTGGACTGACTGTGGTCCCCGGCGTCAGGTTGCAGGTTGCGCCTGGGATCGTTGTACTACACGATACGGCGACGCTTTGATTGAACGATCCCGCCGCCGTGACCTGGAAACTCACCGGTGTCGACGACGCGCCACGCCCCACGGTCACGGTTGTGGGCGACGGTGTGCTCAGCCCGAAACCAAGGAGATGCAAAGTTACAGGAAGAGTGTGCGTGACGAGCTTCGTGTCCGACCCCACCGCTTTCACGTTGAAGCTGTAGTCTCCGGCACTGCCGCCAACCGTAACCGTGAAGGGCGTATTGTTGCCCGGGGTCAAAGTCGGCGGTGAGAGAGTGCATGTGCCTGGGGGCGCCGTCGTTCCAGAACTGCAACTCAGCGTGACTGAACTGCCGTATCCGTTCAGCGCGCTGATGGTGCCGCTGAAGGCTGCGGTTTGTCCGGCGAAGATGGTAAGGGGTGAATTGGAAACTGACAGAGAGAAGTCTGGTGTGATCACCAGATTGAATTGCCAGATGCCGCGGCCGTAGGTGGATGCCCGCAGCAGTTGCAGTCCGCCAGAGTTGAAGACGGCAAGCGCGGTGACGGCGACGTTGGGAAGGTATCCAGCCTGGCCTGCCGCTGGATTCGGGCCGAGTTCGGTCCAACTCGCGCTCAATGTCGCGCTGCCGAAGACACCCACGTCGGTCGCGACGTAGATTTGCGATAACGGGGCATAAATGACGACCGCGTTGACGGGCGAGTCCGGCAAGTTGGCGGTGAAATCGGTCCATGTCACACCGGCGTTCGTGGTCTTCCAGACGTGGCCAGACCCGCCGGTGAAGCCCATCACCGTGACGTAAGCTGTGTTGCCCGTCGCATCCGAAGAATCGGTTGCAACCCCAGAGATTGGGAACTGGCTAGGATTGATGTTGCCCAGTGGCCCGTTATTGGTGACGTCGGCAAAGGCGGGGGGACCCAACGAAGCATTCGTGGTTACCCAGACCCGACCGCCAATCGGCGAGGACAAAGGTCCTTCGATGGGGCCGAGTCCGCTGGTCGTCGCATAGATCGTGCCGGAACCGTTGCCGTCGATACTTCCTGCGGCCGCCAGTGCGCGGACTTGGTTCACTTCACTCCCGGAGCAGGAGGCTGAGCCCAGAGTCTCGAAGTTCGGACTCAACGCCGTGTAGACGCCGCCGGCGCGCGGCCCTCGCCATACGCGGCATGTCCCAAGCAGCAGAGAGGTCGACGATCCAGGGTCGAGAATGAAAGGAAAGTAGAATGCGCCGTCGTCCCCGCCCACTGCGTTACTGGTGACGACGAAGCTGAATCCTCCGTTGTTGCAGTTCACACCGCTGGAGCAGAGTTGAACGCCCATGCCTCCGGGTGGAACATCAGGATTCGAGGCATAAAAGTTCGACGGCATGATGGGATCGATCGCGTTATAGCCGCCGTCGCCCCCGAGGACATTGCTCCAACTTGGATTGGTCGTAGCCTGGCTGGTTGCGGGAGAGCCGTTATCCTGCGTGCCGCCGAACAGCGTGTTCGCATCCAGCGGATGCTGCGAGAAGCTGACAAACTGCGCCATCGACCCCAGGGCCTGGTTCAGGTCATCAAACTGATTGACGCCCGAACACGCTCCCGAGTTGAGCCCTGAATATCCGTTGAGGGCGCGGTATATACCACCGTCATTCGCGAAATACAGCAGCGCGTTGCCGGAGTCGCTGCCCGAGGTCGGGATCGAATAGGCGAGCGCATGCTGGTCCGGGTGCACGTGCGAGGGCGCGGCGATCGGGTTGCATCCATACACGTGAGTGAGATTCATGAACGGAGCGGTCGCGCACGTTGGATTCAGAGAGCTCACCGCACACTTGTAGAGATTGATCGTTCCCGCATACAGATCGGTGGCCGATCCGTCGGGCATGGCAAGCAGTTCGAGATTGTAGGAGCCTTGCTGCACGCCACATCCCTCGGTGTCGCCGCAATTCGTGATGCCGGTATCGGAGATGGAAGTCCACGATGTACCGCCGTTCAGGCTCTGCCAGATGCCGCCGTCGACGGCCCCAGTCGAGGAAACCGAAACGTACCAGGCGTACATCTCATTGCGCCCGGAAATGGCAGTAATTTCGCCTCGATAGATCGGGCAGGTGTAGTTGTTCGAGATCGACTGTGGCGGGCAAGCCGCGGTGCTCAGCACGGCCCCGCCGGGCTGGTTCGTCAGGCGAGTCCAGGTCACACCGTCGGGAGAAGAGTAAAACCCGTGATAACGTACCGCCGCGAAGAATTGCGCCGCACCCGAGTTGTAGACGATCGATGTGGCAGACGTGGGATCGGTTGCGCCGCCGGGATCAGCCAGCGCGTTGTAAGTCCAAGTCTGCCCAGAATCGAGGGATGTGTAGAGACCGCGCGTGGTTCCGGAGGTCACGGCCCCGTCGATCAGGCCCTCCGTGGTGGTGGCCATCGCGGAAACGACTGTGCTGGTCTGTCCGCCGGCGGCGCTGAAAGCCAGGCGCGTACCGCCCAAACCATTGAACGAGAGTGCGCCGTTATTCGCGGTGGAGATCAAAGTCCACGTATTCCCGCCGTCGGCGGAACGCAGAATGCCCAGGCCGAAATAGGAGTCGCCGGAGTTATCAGCCTCTCCGGTGGCCGCCAGAATGAGCGTCTTCGCAGGATCGCTGTTGCCCGGCTGAATACCAATCGCGCCGATCGAAAGCGTGGCTTGAGTATCGGTTTTGGCGGTCCACCCGACGTTGTTGGCTGTGGGATTCGCGGCGTTGACGGACTTCCAGATTCCACTCTGCGCGCCGCCGATGTAAACCGTATTGCCGGAGGGATCGGCGGGATCGATGGCGACCGCCGTCGCGCGGCCCGTGACCTGATGATAGTCCTGCGTGCCGTTCCCGCTGGCATCGGAGGCGAGAGGCACGGGCCCGAGCGCTGTCCACGAGCCCGAGGAGAGCGAAGTCAGCCCAGTGGCGTGGGCCAGAACCCCCGCGCGCTGCGCCCGTAACTGCAGCTTCGCCTGATAGGCGCGGCGGCGAAGCTCCGCAGAAGGCAGCCCGTGCACCACGCGTCCGCGATAGAACCATTCGTTGCGTTCTTTGACGTGGTCGGCGTCGGAATCGGTAATTGGGTTTTCCGCGACCGTCTGCTTCGCGCCCTGCGCCTCCAGGATGGAAATTGTGGATGAGCAACTCAGGACCAGCGCGGCGACTCGCATCCAGTGTAGAAACGGACGACGTAACAGGAAGACAACCTTCACGTCCCAGTATCGAAACCAGCGGAGAGCAAATCAATGCAAAAGCACTTATTAGAGACAATCCTCGCCCACTTTGGGAAATGCAACCGTGCGCCAGTCTCACGACCGCTGTATAAAAGTGAACTAGGGAGAGACCGGAACATGAAGTCTTCGCACCGCGCACTCATCGTGGTATGTCTTCTGTTGACTCCGACCCTGCTATGCAGTCAAGAGCAGCGCGCCCCGCAGCTGACGGTCGCGGCAGCCGCCGACTTGAGCGCCGCGTTGCAAAACATCGGCAGCAGCTTCGAGAAACAAACGAACATCAAAGTTCGCCTGTCCTTCGGCGCTTCTGGAGCCCTCACCCAGCAGATTCACAATGGCGCCCCTTTCGATCTATTCTTCTCGGCCGACATGGATTATCCACGCCAGTTGATTGCCGCGAAAGAAGCCGACGCAGCCAGCCTCTACCAGTATGCCGAGGGCAAGCTTGTGGTGTGGGTTCCGGCCGATTCTCCGCTCGATGTTGAACACAAGGGCATGGACGCGCTGCTCGATCCTTCGGTGCAGAAGATCTCCATTGCGAATCCGCAGCATGCTCCCTATGGCCGGGCGGCGGTCGCGGCCTTGCGGCACGCCGGAATATATGACCGCGTTGCGGATCGGCTCGTGATGGGTGAGAACATCTCGCAGGCCGCGCAGTTCGTCGAATCCGGCAATGCACAGGCTGGGTTCGTCGCGCTGGCTCATGCCGTCGCACCAACCATGCAGGGCAAGGGCAAGTATTGGGTGGTCCCGGCGGACTACCATCCCGCGCTGGCACAGGGAGTGATCGTGATATCGGGGTCACAACACAAGAAGGAGGCGGCGCAGTTTCTCGAGTTCATCAAAACAAAGGAAGCTGCGGACGTGCTCCGGAGATACGGATTCACGCTCCCTCAGCATTGATCGCGCCCGCATGTCAGAGAGCAAGAGTTGTCTGGTCTAGCCCTTAAAACCGTGTCCCATCCGCTTTAGAAAGAGCACACCCATCTGGTTTCGCGCCTTGTGTCGTCTTGGTTTTGCGGCTTGTCTCGCCTGGTTTTGCCAGTTGCGTCGTCTGGTTTGCGGCTTGCCTCATCTGGTTTTGGGCCTTGTGTCACCCGGTTTTGAAAGGGCGCGGCTTCAGCCGCGCCGGCCCAGTGGCATGAAAGGCGGGCTTTAGCCCCTGAGGTTCCGAGAACTATTTATGAGATCAGTCCAGTGTCAGACTTGAACTTCGGGAAAGAGTCCTTAATTCTCGCTCGCGCGAACCGGTGAGCGCATTGCAACCGGGCGCCGTCAAGCTGACGCGATGTTCTTCGAATGTAATCCGCGGGTTGCTGGCGAAGCAGTCTGGGTACGAAGCTAATGCAGAGAGAAACGTCTGCATCTCCACCCGCACCTGTTCATTGCCTGACACTCGCTGCTCACTCCTTCGGTTGGACCCTCTTGCCTTCATTTTCCGTGCACCCTGTCCGCCGAAACTGCGCCGACGGTTCGCCATCGTGCCGACTCTTAGAACACGCATAGCGAAAATTAGTTGTGTACGGGGGAAGTTTCAAGCTACGTCGGAAAACGCGGTCAGTAAATAGCACGTTCAGGCTAGAGTAATTCGGGTAGACGGCACAGGCTACGGCCTGCCCCCTCGCAACGAAATCGAGGTCGGAAGCAACTCGGCAACCAATCCTTTCCGGGCGATGTGGTCGGCAACCTTCTTCCTGGTTTTCTGCAACGAAACGCGGGGATCGACGAAAATTAGCACCGACGGCCCTGCGCCGCTCAGCACGGCTCCAAGAATTCCCGCCGTTCTTCTCAGTTCCTGCAGGCTGGGCAGCAGAGGGCACAGTGCGGCCCGGTAAGGCTGGTGAATGCGGTCTTCGAGCGCGGCCGCGATGAGATCGTGCCGCCCTTGGGTAAACGCTGCCAGCAGCATCATCGAGTTCTGTATGTTCAGAACCGCATCGGCGCGCGAATACTGCGCCGGCAGAACGCGCCGGGCATCCTCGGTTGAAAGCGGCTGGTTTGGGATCGCCAGCAATAGGGGCCACTTCCCTTTCGGACGGATGCATGCAACCTGGGCCCCGGCTTCGCCCGACATGCGCGCGACAGTGAGGCCGCCCATCCAGCAAGCCGATGCGTTGTCGGGATGATGTTCGCGGCGCGAGGCTTCCCCGATAATCTGCGCGTCGCTCCAGTGCAGGCGGCCGAAGTGCACGGCTAACGCAATGCCCGCGAGGCGCGCCGCCGCCGATGATCCGCAGCCTTTGCCGATCGGGATCTGGTTCACGATCCTCAGTTCCAGCGGAGTGACTGCGCGGCTTGCCGATTCGAGCACCTCGCGATAGGTATTCAGGATCAGATGGTCTTCCGTGTTACCGCAAATTGCCTGGTCGCGGCCGGAGGCGGTGATGGCAAATTCGCTCGCCGGCCGAGCCGTGATTTTGATGTAGAAATCCATAGCCAAAGCGGCCGCGTCGAATGCCGGCCCGAGATTGGCCGAGGTTGCAGGCAGCGTCAGCCGCAAAACAGACGATTTCGATCTCTTCGAAGGCATATGGAACAGGTAGCGCCGGCATCCTGCGGGCTGTCGCGCGGGCCACTCGCCCGCGCAGCCCGCCCTATTCAAACTGTTTCAAAGTCCCAATCACCGCGTCCAGCGTGGCATCCAGCGCAATCGGAGGATGCCGCAGACTATCCAGCCTCGCGCCCGCATCCTTAAATATCTCCCCGCGATGGAACTCGATGGTGAAGTCCGGATCCTTCAGCAGATTGCCAGTCAGCACGAGCACGACGGTTTCCTCGCGCTTCACGAACCCTTGCTGCACCAACTTCTTCAGACCGGCAAGCGTGACCGCCGAGGCAGGCTCGCAACCAATGCCCTCCGCGCCAATTTCCGCCTTCGCTTGAGCGATCTCGATTTCCGAAACCTGCTCGCACGCGCCGCCAGTGGCCTCTAATACATGAGCAGCCTTCTTCCACGACGCCGGATTCCCGATGCGGATCGCCGTGGCACGCGTCTCGGCAGGAACGCTGATCAGGCGCTTGCCGCCAGCTTCCCGCAGCGTGCGTACCAGGGCATTCGCCCCCTCCGCTTGAATGACCGACAGCTTGGGCAGCCGCGAAATCAGGCCCAGGTCGCGCATCTCAAGCAACGCCTTACCAATCGCGGAACTGTTTCCCAGGTTGCCACCGGGAACAATGATGTGGTGCGGCGGGTTCCATTGAAGTTGTTCGAGCAGCTCAAGCGCCAGCGTCTTCTGCCCTTCCAGACGAAAGGGATTGATCGAATTCAGTTGATAGACCGGAGCCTTCAGCACAAGCTGCTGTAGCAGACGCAGGCAGCCGTCGAAATCTGTTCGGAGTTGGCAGGTCACGGCGCCATAGTCGAGCGCCTGAGACAGCTTGCTCCAGGAAATCTTCCCTTCCGGGACAAGCACCAGGCTGCGCATGCCTCCGCGCGCCGCGTAGGCGGCCATTGATGCCGACGTATTTCCAGTCGAGGCACAAGCAACCCAGCGAAATCCAGCACGGCGCGCGAATGAGGCTGCGACTGTCATGCCCGCATCTTTGAACGACGCTGTGGGATTCATGCCTTGATGCTTCGCAAACAGGCGCGGCACTCCGCAGATGCGAGAACAGCGCGGCAGTTCGTACAGCGGAGTGTTGCCCTCGCGCAGTGTGATCGCCTGCTGGTCGCCTTCGAGCGCGGGCAGCAGATCGCGAAACCGCCAGACGCCGCTGAGATCAACCGCACTCTGCGAGAGCCGCCGATTGCGCCATGTGGATTTCAGCTCCTCCGCGTCCGGCTTGGATTCCTTCCAGCTCGGGTACGTGATTTCCAGCAGATCTCCGCATTGCACGCAGCGAAAATCCTGGCTGGCTGAGCCGCTGAGGTCACCGCACGCAATGCATCGAAATCGGTAGTTGGCCTGGCGCACGCCCGGCGCGGGAGTAGAAGTTGAGGACATGGGCCCGATCTATTTCTTCCCTCGCAGATACTGGTCGGTCTTGTTGATCCAGTCGGCGCGGGGAGGAGCGAAGACGTCGAGGTCGATGGTGTCTTCGAGAGCCTCGGCCTTGTGCGGCATGTTCGAGGGGATGCAGAGTGTCTCGCCGGCGTGCACCACGATTTCTTTGCCATCAATCCAGAACTTGAGCGCGCCATCGAGAATGTAAGTCAGTTGCTCGTTGTGGTGGCTATGCTCGGGGACGATGCATCCCTTCTTCAGCAGGACGCGCGCCAGCATGATTTCCTGGCCGACCACGAACTGCCGTTGCAGCAGCGGGTTCAGATCCTCGAGGGGCACCGAAGGCCACGGAATATATTGCAGGCGCGCAGGACTGGCAGCGTGCTTGGTAACGGCGCGTTTGGCGCGCGTGTGGGATTTAGATTTGGAGCGCGATACAGATTTCGGTTTGGCTTTCGATTTTGATTTTGATTTTGGCATAAGACTTGTGCTGCGACGTGCAAGTTTGACAGCCGTTAGGATCCTTCCATGATCCGAAGGTCTCGTTCGGCGGCACCTTTCAAGACCTTCGAAGCCGCCTGGTATGCGGGTCCTTCGTAGGTAGCGATCGCACTCTGCACACTGTCGAATTCGATCACGACCGTCCGCTGGTCCAGTCCCGCTTCGTACGTCCTGGTTGGCGTGCCGCGCGCCAGGAAGCGGCCTCCACCGGCTTGGATAGCGGGACTAGCCAATTTGGCATATTCGGCCAGCGCCGCCGGGTTCGAAACTGAGCGGTAGAAAGCGATCCAATATCCCTTTGCCATTTTAAAGTCCCGAATCAGTGAACTCTTCCCTGATAGAGTTTAACCGCGGTGTCGTGCAAGTAAGCGTGGGCGAGTTCTAACGCCCGAGCTTCAGTGATCTCCCCTTCCGAGATCATCTCAGCCAGAGCCGCCGCCAGAGCCGTGCGCGACGACTGCACCCCCAGCCAGTAACTTTCTTCCGCGCCCAACACCTGATTGTAAGGGAAACAGTCGGTGCCGAAGGTGATCTTGTCGGGAAAAGTTTCGAGCCACATCTTCAGCGTCCCTTTGAACGCCGAAGGATACTGGGCGAGCTCGCCAAAAGAAGAATCGAGATACACGTTCTTCATGGCAGCCAGCCAGATCGCTTCCCGCTCCAGAGGGTACCCTCCGTGAATCATGACGAACGTCGTACTCGCGTACCGCGGATCGCGCAATACGCTTTCCAGACTCATAATGTTGCTCTGCGAGAGGTTGAAGTAGTCGCCGATGCCAATCGCCGTATGGATGTGCACCGGCAGATGGAGCCGGCCGCCCTCCAATATCAGGTAACGGAAGATGAAATCCTGAAAGGTGCGGTATTCCTTCTCGGTTGGAATGCCGCCCGAGATGTACCTCCGGTAAATGTCCTCCGCCTGCAAACTTGTGGGATCGCCAAAACTCATTGGCCGAAAGTAGGCTACCTCGAACTTCATGGCGATGCCGCCGCGCTTGGAGTTGTCCTCCAGCACCCGGCTGATGAAGTTCAGGTAATCCGCAAATGACGACGGCAACTTGCTGACATTCAACTGCTGCATCCAGCGGTGCAGCATCTTCTCCTGCAAAGGAATGAAGACCCCTTCGTCGGGATTCCGGCCGGTCTCCCGCTCGTTGTTGAATGGCCACATGAACGAGTCGGCGAAGAAGACCCACTGAAAGCGCTTCGCGTCGAGATAGCTGGGCATCATGGCACGATTCGCCACCGAACTCTCGACGTTGATCTTGTCGAGAATGGAGTTGAAATAAGCGGTGCCCGCAAGCTGCTTCTTCAGGTCATTCTTCTTATCAAGCAGCCATTTTGCATGTTCGGGTTTGAGGTCGGTGTAGGGATATCCGAACAAAGCCTTGGCGGCAACCGCAAGTTCTGGATTGTCGTCGCGCGTGCGCAGCGCCTCGCTGGCGTTCGGAGGCGCGGCCATGGCATCGACATCGGGATCGTCGGCGTACCCAGGATGCGCGTGATGATCGAACGCCGGAATCTTCTCGATCTGCGGAAGCAGCCGCTGGTAGATCTGCTGGACGTCAGGGCCGGGAAACGGCCGAGCCTGGGCCTGGCACGACGCGGCAACCGAGCCGATGATGCAAAGTTGAAGAAAGAGGGATGCAGGTTTCATAAGTTTTCAAACCTTGGCTGCGACATTACAAAAGAATTCCTCTGTGAGACCCTGTGTCCCCTGTGGTGAAGATCTTTGCAGCCGATCCCTGCCACGCCGTAGACACCTTTTGAATTCGCTCCACCGCTTCCGTCAATGTCGCCATCGAGGATGCGAACGAGAAGCGGATGAAGTCCTTCCCTGCCCCACCGAAAGCAGCACCGGGAATGGCAGCGACGCCCGCATCTTCCAGCAGAATGCGGCACAGGTCTTCGGCCGTCATGCCCGTTCCGGTGATGTCGACCCAGGCGTAGAACGCGCCCTCGGGCGGCAGGCACCGAAATCCAGACACGCGGTTCAGATCGCGCGCGAACTGCTCGCCGCGACGCGCGAACTCTGCGACCATGCGCGGAGTGTTGCCCTCGCGATCGCGCAGCGCCTCGATGGCGGCGTACTGGGTGAACTCGGTGACGCAGGTGTAAGTGTTGACGACCATCATGGCCAGCGCGGGAACCACTTCCGGCGGTGCGACGGTGTAACCCAGCCGCCATCCAGTCATCGCAAAGCTCTTGGAGAATCCGTCGATGATAAGCGTACGCTCAGCCATTCCGGGATAGCGCAGCATCGAAAGGTACTCGCCGCCGTAGAGGATCCGCGCGTAGATCTCGTCGGAGAGCACCCACAGATCGTGCTTCACGGCCAGTTCGGCCAGAGCGCGCTGCACCGCGTCGGTGTAGACCGTCCCTGTCGGGTTGCCGGGAGAGTTCGTCAGCAGCATGCGGGTGCGCGGCGTGATCTTCGACGCCACTTCGGCGATGTCAGGCTGCAGATGGTTGCGCGCCGACAGCGTGAATGGGACCGGCACCGCGCCCAGTCCGAGCGCGATCGAGGCATATCCTGGAAACCCGGGGTCGGGATAGAGCACTTCGTCGCCCGGTTCGAGCAGCGCCATCATCGATTGAAAGAGCGCAATCTTGCAGCCGGGAGCGATCACAATATTCTCCGGCGAAACCTGAATGCTGCGCGTGCGGGCGAGATACGCCGCGATCTCCCCGCGCAGCGCGGGCACACCCACCACGTTGCAGTAGCGGTCCTTACCCTCTGCCAGCGCTCTGGCGGCCGAGTCGATGACCGACTGCCCGGGATGGAAATCCGGTTCGCCCAACTCAAGGTGGATGATGGAACGGCCCTGGGCTTCAAGTTCCTTGGCGCGCGCGAAGACCGACAGGGCTCCTTCGCCGCTCATCACTGACATTCTGGAAGCAATCGATCGCATGAATCTCCAGGAATCTTTCGCCACCGATTTGCGCGGGTTCCCACGGATAGAGCAAATATTACAAAGATCTCAAAAGAAGTATCCGTGAAAATCCGTGTGAATCCGTGGCCGGGTTTGGCTCGTTACTCGTTGCTCACAGTCCTTTATACATGCCGCCGTCGACCAGCACCGTCTGTCCGGTGATGTACGACGCACGCTCCGACGCCAGCCAGACGATGGTCTCGGCCAACTCGCGGGGATCGCCGAGCCGCTTCAGCGGCGCGTCGGCGGCCCATCCGTCGAGGAACTCCTGCTCGGGCTTGCCCGACGCGGTGGAGCGCGCCTTCGCCAACTCTTTCAGGCGATCGGTCGCGGTGAATCCCGGGCCAACATTATTCACGAGGATTCCGTCTTTGCCGAACTCGTTCGCCAGACTTTTCACCAATCCAACCACAGCGGCGCGGACTGCGTTCGAAAGCACAAGATCAGTGACCGGCTGCTTGGTGGTGATTGATGTGATGGTGATGATGCGTCCCCAGCGCCGGCGCTGCATATGGGGAATGACCTCGCGCGCGAAGTAGACGGTGCTCAGAAAGTTGGCGTCGAGGGCACGCTGCCAGTCTTCCAGAGAAGCCGCCAGAAATCCCTTGGCGGGCGGGCCGCCGGCGTTGGTGACGCAGATGTCGAGGCTGCCCCACTTCCCTGCTACTGCGGTTACAAAGCGGCCGACGGCGGCCGGGTCGGTAACGTCGAATGCCTCGGCGAGAACCTCGGCTCCGCGCTGCTTTCGTATTCTCTCGGCGGCGGCCTGCAGCGTCTTCTCGTTGCGCGCGCACATAGCGACGCGGCAGCCTTCGGCGGCAAAGGCTTCGGCGGTGGCGAGTCCAATTCCCTGGCTCGATGCCGCTACCAGCGCAACGCGATTTTTCAGTCCTAAGTCCACGAGGACGGAATTATAAATGGTCGCCGCGCAAAGGCTTTCACCACCGGGGGCACCGGGTTCCACAGGGGAAGGCTTGCGGGCGGAGGATCACCGCTTTAGTCTTACATCGTGAGGAAACCATGAAACTACGCAAGCGTCGTCCTGAGACAGCTGCGGTGCGCGGCGCGTCGGACTTGGAGAAGAAGAACGGTCCGGTCGCGCCGGAGATTTTCCAGACATCGACCTTCGAGGTCACGGACAACGACGAGCAGGAGCGGGTCACCACGACCGACCGCTACTACACGCGTTGGGGAAATCCCACCATCACGCTGGCCGAGCAAACCGTGGCGGCGCTTGAGGGAACGGAAGGCGCGCGGGTATTCGCCTCCGGGATGGGCGCGATTACAACCACGATTCTGGCGTTGCTGAAGACGGGCGACCACATCGTCGCGCAGCGCGACATCTACGGTGGGGTGACGAAGTTCTTCTCGGCGTGGCTGCCGAAGTTGGGGATCGACACTACCTTCGTCGAGACGAACGACTACGAGCAGCATGCGCGGGCGATCCGTCCCAACACGAAGATGCTGTACCTGGAGTCGCCGACCAACCCTGCGTTGCGTGTGGTCGATATGAAGAAGATGGCTGGGCTGGCCAGGCAGCGTGGACTGATCAGCATGATCGACAGCACCTTTGGCACGCCCATCAACCAGCATCCGGCGGAGTATGGGATGGATCTGGTGATGCACTCGGGAACGAAGTATCTGAGCGGGCATGCCGACCTCACTTGCGGCGTGGTCTGCGGGCGGCACGAGTTGATGGAGCAGATCGACGAGAGCCGCAAGACGCTGGGCAATTGCATGGACCCGCATGCGGCGTGGCTGCTGATCCGCGGGCTGAAGACGCTGGCGGTGCGGGTGGCGCGGCAGAACGAGAACGCGCAGCGCGTGGCGGAATTTCTCGAGCGGCACGCGAAAGTACGGCGCGTGCATTATCCCTTTCTGAAGAGCCATCCGCAATACGCGATTGCGCGCGAGCAGATGTCGGGCGGCAGCGGCATGGTGACCTTCGAGGTTGAGGGCACGGGCGAGGACGCGCGGCGGGCGAGTGAAGCCATGCACTTGTTCACACTGGCAACCAGCCTGGGCGGAGTCGAGTCGCTGGTGTCGATCCCGGTGCTGACCTCGCATGCCATGATTTCGGCCGAACAGCGCGCGAAGATGGGCGTGACCGAGCAGATGGTGCGGCTGTCGGTCGGGATCGAGAGCGTAGAAGATCTGATCGAAGATCTGGAGCGCGCGCTGCAGGCAGTGCGGGCGCGGACAACGGTTTCTATCTAGCTGTGAGATACGAGCAGCCAGCTGCGAGCCCTGGAATCAGTCACGCCTAAGAAACTGACGCTTGAGGATCGAACCCCAAAAAGGAACCCGGCCTTTTGCAAGGCCGGGTTGTTGTTCGCACTGGGTTTTCGATTAGAAGATGAACTTCGCGCCGAGTTGCAGGATACGCGGCAGGTGCGTCGAGCCGACTTGCAGGAACCCCGGGTTGCCAAGAGTGTTGTTGCCATCGCCGCCGGCTGATCCACCACCGCCCGCCATGTTGCTCCACTCCGTGTGGTTGAACACATTAAATGCTTCCGCGCGAAATTCGAAGGCCAGGCTTTCCCGGATGGCAAGGTGCTTGAACAAAGCCATGTCGAAGTTCGTACGCCGCGGATTAGTCAAAACGTTCCTGCCGACGTTCCCAAAAGTTAAGCCGACTGGGGCAGTGTAGGCATTCGTGTTGTAGAAGGTGCGAGCAAAACCCGGATCCGGCGCTGGGATCGGGCCAGACCGTGGATTGCCGACCTGATCAGGACGCGCACCGGCGCCAGCAACGCCGTTGGCGACACCAGCGTTATCCGTGTTGAAGACTGGATTGAAAGGCGTGCCCGAGCTTATGCTTGCAATTCCTGAGAACTGCCATCCGCCCAGAAGCTTGTTGGTGAATCCAGGAGTCCGGAAGAACGGGAGATCCCAGATATAGCTGAAGTTGAAGATATGCCGCTGATCGAAATTGGAACTGCCTCGATTGGCCGCAAAGTCATAGGCATTCACGAAGGTGCCATCGCCTCGATCCGAAGAATCGTCAATCGAGTGGCTCCAGGTGTAGGCGCCGCTGATGGTAAGTTGACCAACACTGCGTCGTACCGAAGCCTGCATCGCGTGGTAGGTCGAAGCCGCTCTGTCCTCGAGGTGGGTAATGGTTCCGTACCCTGGGAAGGGCCGGAAGATATTCGGATTGGTGCCGCAGGCTGCAATGCCCAACGCGACGGCCGCCTGTCCGGTGATGGGAACTCCACCCTGAGTCATAGCCGCGAGAGGCACGCCATTGGCGTCAAAGGTTGAGCCGCAGTCGGGGGAATTGCCTCCATTTGGATCGACGGTAATGACTTCGTGATTCACGAGATACGGGTTCTGGCTAGCTGTCACGGGAAAAATCTGGTTGTAGTTACTCTCGCGCGTTAAGTGGGTCCCTTTGCTGCCGACGTACGAGACGGTGGCTATGGTATGGGGTGCGACTTCGTGTTGCACGTCGAGGTGCCACTGCTGCATGTAAGGCCACTGCGCTTTCGTGGGAACTGCGACCACACCCAGCGGCAATTGCGCCGCCCCGCCTCCGCTCGATGCGATGTTCGCATATCCGATGATCTGAACCTTCTGCACAACGTTGGCCAGGGGCGGCGAGTTCTCCAAGGATTCGGTATTGCCTTCATTGCCGTTGGTATGCTCGAAGAAGACTCCGTAGCCACCGCGGATTGCCGTCTTGCCGTCTCCCTTCGGATCCCAGGCAAAACCGATGCGTGGAGCGGGATTGAACCAGTGTGGCTGCATGCAACCATCGGGCACACCGGATGTCACTCCGCACTGTACGATCCCGTTCGGCAAGTCAGAAACGGATGGCGTCGCGTTATCGGCAGTGAGGAAGTTCACCGAACCGTCGGGATTCACCGTCGTCTGACCGGGTGCATAGTGGGCCGGATCGAAGTTGAACGCCTGTTTCTGCTTCTCGCGGTAGGTCTCGTAGAGACTGAGGCGCAAGCCAAGGTTAAGGGTGAGCCGGTTGGTAATGCGCCAGTCGTCCTGGAAATACGGTTCAAACAGTTTGTAGCGGTTGTAGTACTTGACCAGGTGATCTTGTTGGCCGAAGCTCGCGATGTTGCCGAGCAGAAGATCGGCAAATGGGTTTCCGGACGTGTCACCCGATGGCATTTGCGTAGGATCGAAGGTCAAATACCCCGGGAAGGAGCCGTTGGCGAGTTCTCCGCCAAATTCATTCTTCTGCGCGGCGGCAATGTAGACACCAAATTGGAGGATGTGCTTGCCTAGTACTTTATTGACATTGTCGCGGAACGTGTAGGTGGGGTTCGAGTTGTAGATTCCGTTGGGAATGTATCCGGAATCCTGGCCGAAATTGCCATATACGCCATTGGTGGGATCGACCAGGTTAATTCCGGGTATGACGCCCCCTCCATTCCCCGGAAATAGATCTGTGAAATTACTGCTGAAGCCGCTGGGGCGCTGCCACGCGCCGGTGTCGTTCAGGATGATGTGATCAGCGGTGTAGCTGAAGACGAACTCGTTGAGCAAAGTGGGGGATGCCGTGGCGGTGAGCCGAGTGACGAGGCTCACGCCTGGCCCCTTGAAAGCGGTGCCGATGGTCGGAAAACTCCCCTGGTTGGTCCACAGCGGAACCGCTGTGGTGGTTTGCCAGGAGTCGTGGATGTAGCGGAAGGTCCCGCGAATCTTATCGCTGAAGTTGTGGTCGACCCGGACCAACTCCTCGCGCCAGTTGGTGGCTTGGGCGGGCGACGCGGAATAGAAACATGGGTTCGTGGGGCTGTTGGGCACGCAAGTTGCACTGTTGGCTCCGGTCGGTTGCGGAATCACCGCGAGCAACGCCTGTGCCGTAGATTGGTTGGCGGTAAAGGCTGGAAGCCCGGAGATTACCCCGCCGGTGCCCACACTTGGGCAGTCCACCTCCTGCATGGCGCAGATGTCGCTGAAGTCGCCGCCGCGCTCTGCAATCGAAGGAACTGGGACGTGAAAAGTCTGCCCTGGAACGATATCTTTCCGCCACTCCTGGGACCAGAAGAAGAACGTCTTGGTCTTGTCCTTGTTGTAGACGCCAGGGATATAGGCTGGACCACCGATCGTGTAACCGTAATCGTTCTTCTTGTATTCCGGAGTCACTCCGCTGCCACCCCAGAAGGGCTGGTTAAAGAAATTCTGCGCATTGAACGCGTCGTTGCGCAAAAATTCGTAGAGGTCTCCGTGGAACGCTTTGGTGCCGGACTTGGTTTCGACTTCGACCGTACCCGAACCGTTGCGGCCATATTGCGCTCCGTAGTTGGAGGTGAGCACTTTGAACTCGGCGATGGCATCGATGCTGGGATACACATTCAGCGTCTGGTTGCTGCCGTTGTCCATGTTGTCGCCGCCATCGAGTTCCCAGTTGTTGTACTCGATGCGTCCGCCATTCATGCTGAAGCTGACGTTGCCGTACACGCCGACCGTGCCTTCGTCCTGACCAGTCTGGTTGCTGACGCCGGGAGTCAACGTGACTAACTGGGTGAAGTTGCGCCCATTCAGTTCGAGCTGCGAAATTTCTTTCCCAGTCACTGTGCCGGAGAGCTCGGAGGATTCGGTTTCGACTTGCGCGACGGCGGCACCTTCAACGACGACCTCCGTTGTGGCCGCACCGACCTGCAACGCGACATCGACACGAGCCTTCTGGGCGACGTCGAGCACAACGCCCTTCGCCTGGAATTTCTTGAAGCCAGCCGCGGTCACCACGACGTCATAGAGTCCCTGGGGTAGCGCCGTTTGGCTGTACTCGCCCGAGGAGTTGGTGGTGCTCGCGCGATTAATGCCGTGATCGGCATTGCTGATGACCACATTGGCGCCAGGGACCGCCGCGCCGGAAGGATCTGTCACTGTGCCGGTAATGGAGCCGGTGTTTTGAGCCCAAGCCGCGGCGCACAGCACCAGGACCAGCAACGTACCTAACAGAACTCGAGAAGATCTCATAGTGCGCTTTCCCCCAATGGCGCAGGACCTTGTCCCGCGCCGGTTCAGTCGGCTTTGCCGTAGTTCGGAGCCCTACCGGGCTCGGTTTCGCGTTTCAGACACTGATACCCCGTGCGGAATTGAGACCCGGAGCGGGGTTATTAAAACGTATGAATAGTGCGTTTATACGAGGTGTACTGTCAAGAAAAAAACGAGTCGAGAAATGGTGGAGAGGCCCTGCCCACGCTTCGGAAACGTTTCCGGTCCAACGTTTTCGCAAGAACAGTGCAGAACTTTTTTTCGGCCATGGGCCAGGCCGGACGTCTCCACGACAGCCTGCCGGAAGCCAGCGCAACAATGGCTACGACACGCTGCGCGTGGACTCTCGCACCACCAACTCGGGAGCAACCTTGCGGTGAGTCGCGGTGATTTCACGTTTCTCCAGGACAGCGTTGATGCCATCGACCACGATGCCGACGGCGGACGTTCCCATGGCCTCCATAGGCTGGCGGACGGTGGTCAACGAGGGTGAGTAAATCGCCGACGTAGAGACGTCGTCGAAGCCGATGACCGAGCATTGCTCGGGCACTCGCACTCCAGCTTTGTTCAGCGCGCGGATGGCACCGAAGGCGCTCATGTCGTCGAAGGCCAGGACTGCGGTGAAGGGACGCTTCTGGCGCAGCAGGTCTTCCGTAAGTTTGTATCCCAATTCGAAGCTGGCAAGGGGATCACGAGACTCGGGCATATCTGCGATGAGGCGAGGGTCGAGTTCGAGGTCGCATTGTTTGGCGCAGTTGCGAATTCCGCGCCAGCGGGGCGAACTGTCGGTGAGCGCCTTGGGGCCGCGGATGAACGCGATCTTGCGGTGACCGAGAGAATGCAGATGCTCGAGGGCAAGGTGGCCGCCGACTTCGTTGTCAACGATGATCGAGCTGATCGAATCCGTCTTCAGTTCACATCCGATCATGGCGGTCGGGATGCTGCTTTTCTCGAGATCCCCGAGAAGGTTGATATCGAGGAAGACCCAGTTCGCAATGACGATGAGGGCTTCGATGCGGCGATCGAGCAGCATTTCCAGATAACGCTCAAAACGGCTGCCCTCGTTGTGGACGTCGGTGAGGATGGGGAGGTAGGAAGCCTGGTAAAGAGTGTTCTCGATGCCGCGAAGAATCAGCGTGCAGAAGGGGTCGGTCATGTCGAAAACCATCACGCCGACGGTGTGGCTGCGCTTGCTGCGCAGCGAGCGGGCAAACTGGTTGGGGCGGTATCCAAGTTTCTGGGCGGCACGCTCGATCTTCTTTTTCGTGGCGGCAGGAATGTAGCGTGCCAGCGGCGCGTTATTCAGAACGATGGATACCGTGGTTGAGGAGAATCCACTTTCCTTCGCCACGTCACGAATGGTCACCATGAGTCAGGGCTTCAAGGTTTCAGAATTCAAAGTTTCAAAATTCAAGGTTTCGAAATTCAAAGTTTCAAGGTTTCAGAGTTTCAAGGTTTCTCGGAGTTGAACTTTCTAAGTACTCGTATTGACAGACCTCCGCCAATCTTATTGGCGCGCGGCGCTTGAATTCTTAGCGAACGCTGGCGGACACTACAGCAGAGAGTTATGCCACTGTCAAGCACACGGATCACATCGCAAGGTTTGGTATTGCTTCTGCTGCTGGGAGCGGCGCCGGCGAATGCCGCACCGCAGGCGGCATCTGGGGCGGGAAGCAGCGCGCGTGCCACCGACTCGCGGGCGGCGGATCCGGCGCAGCTTTTTCAGCGGGGGGAAGAGGCTCTGCGGCAAAATCGGCTGGACGAGGCGGAGAACGACTTCCGGCAGGTGCTACAGGTGGATCCGCAGTCGGGTGCCGCGCAGGCAAATCTGGGTGTGGTGTATATGCGGCGCAAGCAGTGGGCCAAGGCGCTGCAGTACTTAGAAAAGGCCGAGCAGCAGATGCCGCAGGTCGAAGGAATCCGGCTTAATATCGGCCTGGCGTACTACCGCCAGAAAGAATTCCTGAAGGCGATCCCGCCGTTTGAGTCGGTGGTGCGCCATCAACCCGACGCGCCGCAGCCGAGGTATCTGCTGGGGCTGTGCTACTTCTTCGCCGAACGCTGGGCCGATGCCGCCTCCATGCTGGAGCCTCTGTGGGCGCAGGAATCGGACAAACTGCCGTACTTGTACGTGCTCTCAAACGCTGCTCACCGGGCCGGGCGCAAGGAACTGGACGATCGCGCCACCGCGCAACTGTTGCGACTGGGAAATGACTCCGCGGAATACCATCTGTTCGCCGGGGAATATCATATGAATCGCGAGGAGTACGATCTGGCAATCGCGGAGTTTGAGGCCGCTGTCAAAGCGAACCCCAGGTTGCCGTTTGTCCACTTCAATCTGGGACTCGCCCATCTGAGGAAGCAGGAATACTCAGCCGCGCGCGCAGAGTTCCTGAATGATCTGGCCGTCGAACCGGATGTGGCCCTCAACTACGAGCAGTTGGGGGAAGTGTACTGGCAGATGCGGGACGATGCGAGTGCGGAGAAAAGCTATCGTGAGGCAATCCGGCGGGATCCGAGATTGGTGAGTCCGCATCTGGGATTGGCCCGGATCTACCAGCGTCAGCAGAAGTACGCTGCCGGACTGGCGGAGGCCGACGCAGCGCTCAGAATCGATCGGGACCGCACCGACGCGCACTACGTCCGCGGTCAACTGCTGCTCCACCTGGGCAGGAAAGAAGAGGCGAAGAAGGAACTCGCGGCTGCGGCGGGCCCTAACAGCGATCATTCCGGACAGACCGACACCGGTGCGGTGCCGTCTCCCGAACTCTTGCAGGATCCCGAGTGATACACTTGCGGTGCCGCAATCTTCCCTTCAACTAGACCGCAATTTTTGCTGTTCCGCAGGAGGTGGACATCCATGAAACGCTTTCTAAAAATCTTGGCCATCGTGATCGGGTTGCTGCTCGTCATCGTCATCGTGCTGCCCTTCGTGATTGACGCGAATACGTTCCGCCCCAAGCTGGAATCGGAACTCACCGAGGCGATGGGACGGGAGGTCAGCGTCGGGAATCTGTCGCTGTCGCTGCTGTCGGGCGGCGTAAGCGCCGACAACATTTCGATCGCCGACGATCCGCAGTTCGGCAAGGGCGCGTTTGTACAGGCGAAGTCGCTGAAGGTGGGAGTCGAACTGATTCCGCTGATCTTTTCCAAGACGCTGAATGTGACCGACCTGACGCTGGACCAGCCCCAGATTCGCTTGATCCAGTCGGCGAACGGAGAGAAGTGGAACTTCTCGAGCCTGGGGGGCAAGGCGGCAAAGACTCCCGCGCAGAAACCTGCTTCATCGTCGAGCACGAATTTGTCGGTGGCGAAGTTGAAGGTGAACGACGGTCGGCTGGCGGTGTCGCGGGCGGAGTCGGGAGAGAAAGAGCGCGTGTACGACAAGGTTAATATTCGGGTTACTAACTTCTCGTTTACTTCGTCTTTTCCATTTGAGATGACCGCGGATACTCCGGCGGGGGGAAGTCTGAAGCTTTCCGGAAGCGCGGGGCCGATCGACGCCAACAATGCGGCGATGACTCCTCTCAATGCCAGGATCTCGGTCCAGCATGCGAATCTGGCGGCGTCGGGGTTCATCGATCCGGCGGCGGGCATCGCCGGCATTGCGGACCTGGATGGAACGATCGTCTCCGATGGTCACGAAGCCAAGGCGGCCATCAACCTGAAAGCCACGAATTTGCAGGTGTCTCAGAAGGGATCTCCGGCGGGGCGGCCGGTGGATGTCAAGTTGGCGATCGTTCACAACCTCGTGAAAGAAACGGGAGACGTTACGCAGGGCGACGTTTCGATGGGTAAGGCGGTTGCGCATCTGACCGGAACTTACGACGCGCGCGGCAAGGTGACGTCGGTGAATCTGCGGCTGAACGGCGAAAAGATGTCGGTCGACGATCTCGAGGCCATGCTGCCGGCATTCGGCGTTGTATTACCTCCAAAGGCAACATTGAAGGGTGGGGATTTGAACGTAAACCTCACGAGTACCGGGCCGGTTGACAAGTTAGTTACCACGGGGACGATCAAGCTGGAGAACTCGCAACTGGCCAATTTCAACCTTGGACAGAAGATGGCGGCGATCTCCGCGCTGGCGGGAAAGAACACCGGCAACGACACGACCATTCAAAATTTCAGCTCCGACGTGAAGATGTCTCCCGCGGGCACGGTCGCCAGCAATATCAATCTCACGGTGCCATCCATGGGAGTAGTGACGGGGGACGGCACGGTAAGCCCGGCCAACGAACTCGCTTTCAAAATGAAAGCCGACGTGAGCGGGATGGGAGTTCCGTTTGGAATCACGGGGACAACCTCGGATCCCAAGTTCACTCCCGACGTAAAAGGAATCGCCACCGGCCTGCTGAATGGGGTGTTGGGAGGTCAGGGCAATTCGAAGGATCAGCAGCAGAATCCAGTCAACACCGTGATGGGGTTGTTCAAGAAGAAGCAACCGCCGAAGTAGAAGGGCTTCAAGGTTGTGTCTTCCGGGTGGCTTCCCCCGCGCGGGACAGCCGAGGCGACTCCCTCTACGTCACTCAGTCAGCGCGCGGAGATTGGTGTGTGGATGATTTACTCGTACGAACATCCATTTTATTATTGAGAAATCATGAGTGGAGTCACTGACACGATTTCGCAGGGCCTGGGGCGGTATGCGATCGGCGAAAAGCTGCGCGCACTGCGTTTGCGCAAGAGTATGGGCCTGGTGGAATTGGCGAAGCATACGGGGCTCTCGGCGGCGTTGCTATCGAAACTGGAGCGCGAAAAGCTGTTTCCGACGCTGCCGACGCTGCTGCGCATCGCGATGGTGTACGGGGTCGGGCTGGACTTCTTCTTCACCGACGAGCGCAAGCGCCGTGTAGTCAGCGTGGTGCGGAAGCAGGAGCGGGTGCGGTTTCCGGAGCGGCCGGGCACGCAGGACGTGCCCTATTTCTTTGAGAGCCTTGACTACCAGGCCACGGAGCGCAAGTTAAGCGCCTTTGTAGCGGAGTTCCAGGAAATCGCTCCGGAGAAGCTCAAGCCTCACCAGCATCCCGGAGTCGAATTGCTCTACATCATGAAGGGATCGCTGATGATCAAGATTGGCAGCGAGGAATTCCAGTTGGATGCCGAAGACGCGATCTACTTTGACGCAGCTGTCCAGCACAGTTACCGCCGACGCGGAGCGAAACCGTGTACCGGGGTGATTGTGACCGTGCCGTAAGCGTACGCAAATCTGCGACTGTGCAAGAACTTGCGAAGTGGCTCTAATGGCGCCTTCACCGAGCGGTGGGCGGTACCTCTCTTGACATCTGCGCCCATTTGACAAGGCCGATAGACCATTCCATACTCGCGGCTAAGCTGCACGGGCCGGCCACCTTGCTGGCTCATCAAGCAAGGCGAACAGGGCAATAATTGTTCACCTCGATGCGAGTCTATCTGCAGGAAATCGTGTTAAGGGAGTCAATACAGGAGGATCGACGTGTCTAAGACACCAGGAAGAGGTTCGATGGTTGCGGTATGGGTGATTGCGATCGCCGTAGGGAGTGGGGCGATCCTGGCGGGCTCCAGCCATTTTCATGCCCTGAAGTCTGTGGGGCCGGTTGCGGCGAATTCGCAGGCGTCCACAAACAGCGCCGAGCAGCGCGGTCGGGTCCGCGCCAGCATGGACGCTCTTCCCTTAGCCTTTGAGAAGAACCAGGGCCAGACAGATTCGCAGGTGAAGTACATGGCGCGGGGGAATGGATACACAGTCTTCCTGACGGGCAACGAAGCTGTCTTTGCGCTGCAATCGTCGTCACGCAGCACGGCCGCTCCACCGTCGCGCACTGCCGGAACAAAGCAGACACGCGTTCGAGATATTTCAGCACCCGCAAAAGAGCAAGAAGCCGCGATTGAGATGCGACTCGTGGGCGGAAACGCGGAGCCTCAAGTCGTCGCCGGGAGCGAACTCCCTGGAATCACCAACTACTACATCGGAAATAACCCGGACCTCTGGCGAACCGGTGTGAAGCAATATTCGACGGTCTCCTACCGCGACGTCTATCCGGGCGTGAATATGGCGTTTCACGGCGAACAGCGGCAACTGGAGTTCGACTTCATCGTCGCTCCCGGCGCGAACGCGCAGGCCATCGGGATGGAATTCACCGGCGCGCGGAAGTTAACGACAGACGCTTCGGGCAATCTGGTGCTCTCGTCGTCCGCGGGTGACGTGGTGCTGCACAAGCCTGTTGCGTATCAGGTGAAGAACGGTAGCCGGCAGTTGGTCGATGCAAAATTCCTGCCACAGGGAAAGAGCGAAGTCGCCATTGCGCTGGGATCGTACGACCGCAGCCGCGAGCTGGTCATTGATCCGTCGCTGAGTTATGCGACGTACCTGGGGGGCAGCGCTGAGGACGATGCATTCGCAATAGCAGTTGACGGCTCGGGAAGCACCTACATCACGGGGCAGACAAAATCTCCGACGTTTGGCGGGAAAGCGGCAGGTCCGAACTTCGACGTCTTTGTCACGAAGCTGAACGCCGCCGGAACTAGCCTTGTCTACACCGCGATTTTTTCGGCCAGTGGAACCGGCAGTGGTGACTGCTCAGGAAATGGAATTGCGGTGGACGGCTCGGGCGATGCGTTTGTTGCAGGCAGCGCAACTAAGGGCTTCCCGACAGCCGGAACTCCATTGCAGAGTGCCTTTGGAGGAGGAAATCTGGATGCGTTCGTGCTGGAACTCAACGCCACCGGTACCGCCGTCATCTATTCCACTTATCTCGGGGGTAGCGGTAACGACATCGCAAACGGCATTGCCATCGACGGGTCTGGGAATGCCTATGTAGCTGGAGACACATTCTCGACGGACTTTCCTACACTGAGCGCGATCCAGTCCACGAACAAGGGCAGTGATGACGCCTTTGTCGCCAAGTTGAATACCACCGGGTCGGCACTTGTGTACTCGACCTACCTTGGAGGTGGCTTGGCGGATCTTGCGACTGGCATCGCCCTTGACGCTTCCAACAACGCATACATCTCCGGAGTAACACTCTCGAGCGACTTCCCCACGACGGGCGGCGCTTTCCAGACGAGTGCGGGGGGAGCAGGAGACGGCTTTGTTGCCAAGGTCAAAGCCGACGGGTCTCAGGGATACTCAACGTACCTTGGGGGAAGTGGAGCAGACAATGCCTTTGGCATAGCGGTCGATTCTGCCGGCGAAGCTTATGTAACGGGCAACACCAATTCTTCGAACTTCCCCACCAGCCATAACGCCGCACAGGCGAGCCTCAAGGGCGCAACGGACGTGTTTGTTACGAAACTGAACCCGACAGGAAGCGGGCTCGTGTTCTCAACGTACCTCGGCGGCACGCTGGAGGAGTCTGGAGTCGGTATTGCTCTTGACGCCTTCGGTGACGCGTACGTCACGGGTAGAACAGACTCGTCCGATTTTCCGGTCAGCGGCCAGCCCTTCCAGGGGAGCCTCAATGGAACGTCCGACGCATTTGTGGCGGAACTCAGCAACACTGGATTTGTTGTCTACGCCAGTTTCCTGGGCGGAACGGGGGACGAAAACAGTCTTGGTGGATTGAACTCCAACAGCGCAATTGGAGCAATTACCGTCGATTCGACAAGCAGCGCTTACGTCGCTGGGAACACCAACAGCACGACGGGTTTTCCAGTTACGGCTGGAGTTTATCAGCCCAACTACACGGGGGGATTAGCCGACGGAATGGTGGCTAAGGTTAGCGCCGCTCCGTCCGACTTCTCGGTGGCGGTTTCACCGGCGAGCATCTCGACGACCAGCGGTCAGACGACTTCGACGATAACGGTCACGGTATCGTCGGTGAACTCCAGCTTTGGACAGGCAGTCGCACTTTCCTGCGGAGGTCTTCCTTCCAAGGCAGTCTGCCACTTCAGCAGTGCTTCGGTGACTCCAGGAAGCAGTGCTGTGACCTCGAGCCTGACCATCGCAACCAACGGCGCCTCCAGCGCAAGCATGCTGGCTCCGCGGACCAATCTTATGCGAGTGTATGCGGCAATGCTGCTCCCGGTCTTTGGGTTTGTGATCTTCGGCGCCACTCCGTCCCGCCGGAGGAAGTTGGGCGGCTGGTTGGCGATGGGCGTGATCCTCATGGCGCTGACGGTGCTGCCGGCCTGCGGCGGTGGTAGCGGGGGCGGAGGTGGCGGTGGTGGAGGAGGTACGACTCCCGGGAATTACAACATCACAGTGTCCGGTGCAGGTGGTGGCGTGAACCACTCAGCGGCGCTGACGCTCACCGTAAACTAGCTCAATCCAGATGCGGCCGCCTTGTGGAAAGGCGGCCGTTTTGTTTTTCCGCAGGGGCGCGCCCGACATCCCCCGAGTCTGATGGTAGTATGGAAGATTCCGTAGCACACGTTCCTTGGAGCTCGCGGGCAGCTTTTTCGGCGTCCCAGGAATCGAAGCTAGTTGAACCAATATCTGCTCATGTTGAAATCCGGGTCTGCATCCAAGTTGAAAGCGAATAAAACGTCTGGAATCGCAGTTTTGTGCCTGATCGGCGCGTTGCTGGCCTGTGCGCCCTGGGCGGCGGCTCAGGGCACGACCGAGTTCACCCTGCAGGCGTCCTCTTTTAATCCGGACGCGATTGGCCCTGGCGGAACCTCGTCATCGATCCTGCAAATCGGGTCGGTCAATGGCTTCAGCGGCACGGTGGCGTTGAGCTGCCAGGTCACCTCGCAACAGGCCACGGTCGGGACTCCCGTATGCATGGTGAGTCCGGCGTCGGTGACGGCTCCGGCGAGCGCGACGGCGACGATCACGACGGTCAGCACGACGACAACGGTGGGCTACAGCGTGACGATCACGGGCACGGGGCCCACCACCACGTACACAACGACGCCGCTCCAGTTGACAGTGCTGGCGGTAACGCCGCAGTTCACGATTACGGTGCTGAATACCGTGGCCCCGACCAGCGTCCCGGCGGGCAGCGGCGCTGAGGGCGTGATCAGCGTAAACCCGATCAACGGATATATCAGTCCGTCGGGTGGTCCGAGCTCAGGAGTCACGCTCTCGTGCGCATCGATCTCACCACTGGTGACGATCGCTCCGGTGTGTTCGTTCACCTATCCGACGGGACGTTCGAGCCTGAACGTCAATGGGACGCCGGCGACTTCGACTCTGACCATCAGCACATTTGGCCCGATAACGACGGGGGCCGTCGACCGTCACCACAACGTTTATGCCTGGTGGATCTCTCTACCCATGTTGGGACTGGTCGGATTCGGCGCTGCAGCCGGTGGCAAACGATCGAGAAAGGCGTGGACGCTGCTCGCCATCTTCGTGGTCAGCGGGACGATGCTGCTGGTGCCGGCGTGCGGGACCAACACGACTTCGACGACAACGCCCAATGGCGTGACTCCCGCCAACTCGTACACGTTCACGATCGTGGGCGTCGACTCGAATGGAGTGGTTTCCAGTAATACCGGAACCACGAGCACCGGTCCCACCGTCAGCCTGACGGTGACCGCTCCTCCGAAGACTCCATAAGCCATGCGGCGGCCCTGGCGGTGCTTGATGCGAGCTGCGACGCTCGCGATGGCCGTCGCTTCCCTGCTGCCGCAGCCCGGCTTCGCTTCCCGCCAGAATAAAACGAAGATTCCCGCCCTGCGCTGGGTGGAAGGAAACCCCGGCTGCACGTTTTCGCGCGGTGACGACGGGAAGTACCGCTATGGGATGTGGTCGGACGACGTGGGAATCGTGGTGGCGGTCGATTCCCAGGAACTGGAAAAAGTTCACCGGCGGCATGAGCCGTTCTTCGCCGCGTTCCTGACCGTGCGATATCGCGGGCAGGCGTCGCTGGATTTTGGCGTCGAGAACATTTCTCTCGAATTCGTAAAACATTTTCGGGTGGTGCAGACGGTTCTCGATCCGGATCAATTTTCCGGCAAAGTTCAGAGTGACACCGACACGCTCAACGATCAGACCGCACGTGCGGTCGAGAAACATCCCGAGTTGAAAGAAACGAAGGAAGCTTACGTCAGGGCCTTTCTGAAGGACGCGGCGGAACTCCAGGAATTTGTGGGCAAGAACAGTCTGCGTCCGAGCCAGTTGAGTCCGGGCAATGTCGAGATCAGCGGATGGGTGCTGTTCAGCACCGACAGCAAGTGGATCAGCAGCAAGTGGCGGAAGCAGGAAGAGTTTGTGCTACGGGTGCCGGTGCAGGGGAAGGTGTTCGAGTTCCCATTCAAACTGCCTCCCAAGCCGGGGGAGACAATCTTGCGGAAGCGGGAGTGAGAACCATTGAGCGATTTGGTCATTGAGCCATTGAAAGCCGCTCCCACCGGGCCGTTCATTGGCTCAATGACTGAATGACTCCATGCCTGAATCGTTCTTACGAGGCAACGCGGCGGGCTTGGCGTTCCAGTTCGGCGGCCTGGTGCATGAGGACATCGCGGAGAGAGACAATGCCCTTGAGTTCTTTGCCATCGACGATGGGGAGATGGCGAAATCCGAACTCGCGCATGATGAACAGGCACTCTTCGATGCTTTCGTCGGCGGCGACCGCGCGCGGATTGGCCGTCATGACTTCGGAGACGGCGGTCGTGCCGGGCGTGCGGCCTACCGCGACGACGCGGTTCATGATGTCGCGTTCGGAGAGGATGCCGGTGAGATCTCCATTGCGCAACACGGGAACAGCGCCGACATTGTGTTCCATCATGTAGCGGGCGGCTTCGAGAACGGTGCGGGAAGCATCGACGGAATAGAGTCTGCGGTCTTTCACGAGCTCGCGGAGGGTCTTCATGGTTTGCTCCTTCGGCGAAGCAACAGCTGAGGACTCGGCCAGCCCCCACGGCCAGCCGGTCACGGTGGGAAATACTGTACCACAGGCGCGGCCCCGCGAATCACGCACTCCGGGGCATGTTCGGTTTCGTCGGATAGGGGTCCGGCCGGACCGCGAGCCGGGTGGCAAAAGACCGGACCGAGATGGGTATTGGAAAGAGCGAATGGCGCGGATTTTACTCCGCGCCATCGACTTGCGGGATTACCGTTGAGCTATTGCAGGTGGTTCAGGTGCGGTGAACCGGCGTCGGCGGTATTGCTGTCGGAACGCGGGGTCATCGAAACCACGATGTACTCCCGCTCTTTGCTGTCGAGATCTTCCACGCGCAGCAGCATTTTGTCTTTCTGAATGCGGAACTGCGCCTGCTCGCCGACCGGAAGAAGCACGGGGTGCTTCTCGTCCCGCGGACGAATGCGGTAGATCACGTGCTCCGCTTGCAGCAAATATTCCTGGCAGAGAACTTCCTGCGTTTTCTTGCTGCCGGAATCGGTTCCCAGCATTTCACCCGCGAAGCTCTTGCCGTCTTTCTCGGCCATGCCGCACGACACGGAATCCATTTGCAAAAGCTTGCCTGTCTGAAAAGCCTTGGGCTCTTTGGCGAACGCCGTTAAGGCCATTGCCAACACTACGCAAAATGCCAACTTGAATCGCATGTTCATTACCCCCAGAGAGACGATCCCCCCATGTCTTCGACCCGAGGCCAGAGAGTCCTCGGCCCGACTCGTATTTTCTCTGGTGAGGGAGATGAGGATTAGGTCACGAAGGTAATAGAACGGAAGTTACGTGAAGAGCTTTTAGCTCTTTAATCTGATCGGTCCCTTATCGCTCCGCTACTTCTTCCAGGGTCTCGAAGAAGGCCGGGTAGGAAATGGCGGCGGATTCGGCGCCGTGGATCAGGGTTTCGCCCTCGGCTCGCAGAGCAGCAACAGCGAAGGCCATGGCGACGCGGTGATCGCTGAAGGAGTCGAGTTCGGCGCCGTGAAGGGTCTGTCCGCCGGGGATCTTCAGGCCGTCTTCGAGTTCTTCCACCTGCGCTCCCATTTTGCGCAGATTCGTGGCAACGGCGGTGATGCGGTCCGACTCCTTCACGCGCAGTTCTTTCGCGTCGCGGACTTCCATTCCCTGTTCGGTGTAGGGTGCGATCGCGGCGAGAACCGGAATCTCGTCGATCAGAGCGGCCGTATCGGACCCTGCGATGCTGGTTCCCTTCAGCGTTGCGCCCTCGACCTGCAACGAACCGACCAACTCCCCGTGGATCTCGTCGAGTTGGGTCACAGCAATGCGGAGGCCCATTTGCATGAGAATGTCGAGCAGGCGGGCGCGGGTAGGATTCATCAGGAGATTGGGCAAAGTAATTTGGGATCCCGGAAACAACGCCGCCGCGCACAGAAAGAAAGCTGCGCTTGACAGATCGCCGGGGATGCGGGCTTCGATGCCCCGCAAGCGCTGTCCGCCGCGGATGCGGACCTGGCTTCCGGTCCCGGCGCCCTTGCGCTCGACGTGCGCTCCGAACGCGCGCAGCGCAACCTCCCCGTGATCGCGTGTGCGCACCGGCTCCTCGACCAGAGTTTCGCCATCGGCAAAGAGTCCGGCAAACAACAGGCAGGACTTCACCTGCGCGCTGGCCACGGGCATCTTGTACTCAATCGCTTTCAACGACCCGCCCGAAATACGCAATGGCGGCTTGCCCTGGGTCGATTCGATCTGCGCTCCCATGGCGGAGAGCGGCTGGATAACGCGTTCCATGGGACGGCGGGAGAGCGACTCGTCGCCGATCATCTCACTGGCGAAGCGCTGTCCGGCCACAATGCCGCTCAACATCCGCATGGTGGAGCCGGAATTCCCGCAATCGAGCGGAGTGGAAGGCGCGGCCAGCGAGAGGCCGTGGCCCTGAACCTCGATGACATTCTGCCCTGTGGTCTTTCGCTCCCACATGACGCCGAGCGCGCGCATGCAACCCAACGTGCTGGCGCAGTCGGCCCCGGTTGAGTAATTTTCAAGGCGAGAAGGGCCGTCGGCGATTCCGGCCAGCATGGCGTAACGATGGGAAATGGACTTATCGCCGGGCAGTTCAATGGCGCCGCGGACACTGCGCGCCGGGCGCACAACAGCGGGGGAGTCGAGTTTCATCCTTAGATCAATATAGCGGAAGCCGACGATCTGTTGCGGGTTTCAGACTTTGTGGTAGATGTGATAGGTGCGCGTGGGCACTTCCTGAATCCATTTGAAATATCCGACAGAATATCGATCGCCCTTGTTCGGGGGCCAGGGATCGTAGATACGCAGGGTTGTGCCTTTGCCGGATTGATCGTTGTCGCCGCGAATTCCGACCACCGCGATCATGTGGCCGGGGCTGGCGTGTCCCTGCACGTAGCTGGTCGTGTTCCACAACATGTCGAACACGAGCGGCCCCTTCGACAACATCGACTTGAGCGCCACCGGCATCCACGAAGTCGGCGGGACCACGATCATGAAGTTGGCCTTGGCGAAGCGAGTTGAGCCGGTGACCGGGTCGTTGCTCTCGGAAAAATTCATCAGGCTGCCATCTTCCAGGATCAGGTCGTCGGGAGTGCGATGCACTACGTCAGCGATCGTGGTCCGCGTCACCATCGCGGTGGATGCCGCCCAGCAACTGGTCGGCGTGCGCTGCGGAATGAATGGCACGGAATGCAGGATCGGATCGTAATCCTCGGTATCGAGGAGAACATTCCATGTGCACGGGCCCACCTCACCGTCTTCCACCAGCCAGTTTGCCTGCTGAAAACGGAGAACCGCATTTCGCGTGTTCGATCCAAAAGAACCATCGACGACCAGGCGCGGGCTGGGAGTGAGTGCAGTATTCAACTGATTTTGCAGGGTTTTGACGTCGTTGCAGTTGGAACCGAGCTTCAAGATCACGGGCATGGTGTTCTATCCTGTATCGCTCCCGGATGCGGGAGAGATAATCCGCGACAACCGCCGAGACGGCGCCGCGGTGATCTCTCCAGAACCGGATCAGGCGAGAGCTTTGGCTTCCGTTGCTATCTCTTTCAAGATGTCGGGGGGGACTTCTTTCATCGTTACGCAGAATTCAAACATGGGAGTTTCGGTGCCGCGTCCCCAGCGGGCGACTTCCCAATGCGCGCGCACGAACTTCACTTGCGGATGAGCGGTCAGGTCGAGCAGCAACGGAGTCTCGCCCGCGTAGAACTCCTGGCGGAAGGCGGCGATGGATTTCGCGTCCCATGTGACGCCGTCGACAGAGCCGAAGATGCTGACGTCGAGCGACTCCTGCTCGATGATCTTGGAGATCGAGAGCGTGAGCAGAAATACGCGGTTGGCAGATCCACTCACGTCAAACGCGGGGCTGTCGCCTTCGCAGGTAGCGACGGTGTGTAGCGCGACCAGGTTGTGATCGATCATGATGGGGAATTGTAGCAAAGGAGAGGGTGCTCTCTGAGCTCCTTCTTGCTGCTTGGACGCGGTCGCCGCAAGATGAGTCTAATGGGGATTTTGCGTCAACTGACAAGGAAGGAAGAGTCGTGACGAGACACCGTCAAGACATCCACCGATTTTCATAAGTAGCAACGGCCCATTGGCCCTTTGTCTTCACCAGCTGATAGATCCCACCTCCGCCACAAAGAGGGCCACAACTCAGGCCACTTTTGACTTCAACGCGATCTCCGAATAACCATGTGATCGAACCAACGTCGATGTGCACAGCACTTTTGCCACTTCGTTGGTCGGTCCAACGGCCCGTCAGAACACTTTTGGTCTGATCATAATGCGCGTCCGACGCTCGGTTCACGGCCAGACCAGACACTCTTAATCGAATCATTAGCTCGTCGCTCGGGTCTGAGCCGTCAACGCTGAGGAAAACAACTCGGTTCGACCAGCGATTCGAGCCGATGTAGTTCCGAACCAGCGATTCGTAAATACTGGATTCTTGGAGGTTGCGTTCAGTGCCCGAGGGTATGGGCGTGAACCGCGAGACAAGCTCGTAATAGAGCGTCCGCGACATCGTGACGGCTCGGAAGGTCTGATCCGGGAAGAAGTTTGCTGCCGCCAAGCTCAGAAGCACGCATCCAACGATCAAAAAGGCGGCGAGCGAAAGTCGTTTTCTCATGCTGTCCGCTATCCGAGGAATGTCGTGCACTAATGATTTTACGCCGATGAGGTCCGCGCCTAGAAACGGGATTTGTTAAATGTCAAAACCAGACCATAGCGCAAGTTTGCGCCGTCTTTTCGCCCGTTTGCCAACTGATCCCCGCGCCCCTACTCCGATGGGTGTGGGGCGGTGAAATCGCTGCAGCACGGTTTCTGCACCGGCTTGAATTCCATCAACTCAACCCGGACCAAATCTGGGTCGTAGACATTGAGCTGCCATTTGCCGTCTTTGCCTAACTGCGCCTGCTCGTCGCCGTGGGGCTTCCAGCCGTGCGATTCGAGCACGGCCTGGGCTTTCTTTATGTCGGCGACGCCGAATGAAACGTGGTTCATCACGCCGGTCAACTGCAGATCGGGATGCTCGGGCTGATTCACCATGTATTCCAGCCAGTCGCTGCCGTCGGGAACCTGGAGTGAGATCCACTCGGTCACGTCGTCTTTCATGCCTCCATGCCAGTACGGACGGAAGCCGAGAATCTCGCGATAGAAATGATCCTCAGCGTCGCGCTTGTAAACCAGGAATCCGGCGTGAATCATGCGGTGCGAGACGGCGGAAGGCGTTGGCGCGGCAGTCTCTCCCTTGCCGCGTTCGACGAACTCGAGATGATGTCCCTCAGGATCGTTGATGGTGAAGCTCAGACTGTGGTCGGACTTGCCTTGAATCTGCGAGGGCTTGAACCCCTTGTCGGTGAGGTAGCGGCGCAGGGCGACGATGTTGTCGGTGGTGAAGGCAACGTGATCCATGCGGTCGGTGGCCTTGGGATCGGGCGCGGCACTGTAGCCGACCCATTGCTTGCCGACGATGTAGCGGAGGGTTTCGCCGGCTTCGATCGGATCGGCGGCGGCGAGGCCAAGGGTTTCGCTGTAAAGTTTCCTGACGCCATCTGGAGCGGTGGTGTAGAAGGCGACATGGTCGATGCCGAGAATGCGTGGGCGCTCCGCGGGATGAGTTTGTGCGAAGGCGGAGAACTGCAGGGCGAAAATCAGGAACGGGAGAGAGAAGGTTTTCATGGCGCGTTAATTCTAGTCGAAGCGCGGGGTGTTTTCGCTTAGGTCACCCAGCGGGTCAGCGAATCCAGAAACTGGCGGAACAATCGGGCGGCTTCGTGAGGCTGCTCCCAGGCGGCGTAGTGTCCGGCTTTCGAAATCACGCGCAACTGGCTGCCCGCGATCTGTTGGCGCATGAAGTCGGCTTCATTGACGCCGGTCAGGATGTCCTCGTCGCCCGTGATGAGCAAGGTCGGTACGTGGATCGTCTTCAAGGTTTCGACTGAGTCGGGGCGGTCGGCCATGCCGCGCTGCACTTGCGCGATGTCCTGGGGTGACATTTGGCGCATCATTCGCACAGCGCCGTCGACCAGATCGGGGCGAGTCTCGCGAGTGGTCTGTCCAAACAGGCGTGGAACCATGGACTGGAGAAACGGTTCGGTTCCGCGCTCGAGAATGTCGTTTGCGGCCTGCAAGCGTCCGGCGCGGGCTTCAGGGCCGTCGGCTTGCGCCTTGGTATTGCACAGGATAAAGGCGGCAACGCGTGCGCGATGCGTGCGCCAGAATTCAAACAAGGAGTAGCCGCCGATGGATACTCCGATCAGAGGCGCTTTGGCTACGTCGGCGTCGTCCATGATGCGCGCGATGTCCGTGGCATGCTTCGCCATGGTGGCGGGGCCTTCACCCACGCCGGATTCGCCGTGTCCACGCAAGTCGGGGAGGACCAACCGATAACGCGTAGATAGCACGTCGGCTAAGGGCAGCCAGAATTCATGGTTTGCGGGAAAGGGATGAAGAAGAACTACGGGAGGTCCGTCGCCGAGGACCCAATAGACGATTTCCGCGTCGTCGCTCTTGAGGCGATGAGAGGGGATCGGCGGCATGAGGTAATTAGAACATACGTGGCAGCGAGGCTCACGGGCCGGGTCAGGGAGTGTAATAGCGATTTGTCGTCAACTACGGGACTCTGACAACAACCAAGCTTTTATCGCGAAGAGGCGTGGCAGGATCGTTCCTGCAAATGCCAGGACGGTAATGAAAACGAGTGGCTGATGAACTGCTCGGTGCCAATGTAATATGAAGACAATTCCAAAGAGAAGCCCGGGAGGCAGCAGCCAAACGATGCGTCCCAGAATGCGCCCTTTAAGAGTGGGGATCTTGGAAAACGTAGATGCACTGATCCATGCCGTGGAGCCGACAAAAAAAAGGCCCGAGACCAGAACCAAAACCCAATCGTGCATTGTTCCCATATAGTTTGCGCACGGATTGTACGCTAGTTCTGCCCTGTCCAAGCTTTCAATTGACGAAAACAGGCGTGGCTGTTGAAAACCTCTCGTCTTGTCAAAATGGCCGGAATTTGGGAGATAGAAAATGTCCGCAAAAACGGAGATCGTCGTTTGTAGGGCTTCCTATTGCAAAGTGTTTTCGACCAATTTCCGGTGAGTGAGTTTTTCAACAGCCACAGGCCATGACACTCAAACCCCGGCCGGGATGAGTGGCAGGCGTCGGCCGTACGAGACTTTGGGATCCCTCTTCTCTGCTCACCCGGCACTTAAGTGCCTGGCTTCACATGCTGCCGCTTTAGGGCCGAAGTTGGCCCGCTTCGCATGTGTGCTCTCCATGGAGAGATTCTAAGAAACTCCCTTCATGGGTTCTGCACCTGTCCGACGCTCATTGGCGGGGCGGGCAAGAGCAACGGCTCCTCGGGCATGATGATCCATGCAATCGGATAAGACACGAAGCCAATGCCAGTCATGAAAGACACGATCAGCCATACCAGGCGCACAAGGGTGACATCGATGTCGAAATACTCGGAGAAGCCGAGACAGACGCCCGCAACCTTGCGACCGAGGCGTGGTCGAATGAGTTTTCTCCGGGCCAGCGAGGCTCCAACGCGAATCCCGCAATAGGCGCAAACCGCCGCATCATCCTGAATGACTTTTCCGCAATAGTTGCAGTACATGGCTCCGCCCTCACTTCATTGTACGAACTTCGCCGACCCAAAGTTCCAGCCTTCTGCTGGAGAATCCTTCACCACAGGGGGCACTGAGTTACACCGGGGAAACCCGAGAACCCTATTCCCGGTACGCCTCCCTTATATAGCGGCGAGCCTGGTCGGCGGGGCCGGTGTTGGCGTTGCCCGCCAAGACCGTCTGGTAGGCCTTCATGGCCAGGTCACGCTTCTGCAGCAGGTCGTACATTTCTCCCGCGGCCAGATTCGCTTTCTGCAGAATGTCGGGATCAGGGTTCGGGGCCTGATTGACCAGCTCGTAGGCTGTGGCGGCGCCGGCCAGATCCTTCCTGGCTCGCAGCAGTTCGCCCAGTCCCCACGCGGACAGTTCGTAATGCAGGCTGCCGTACTTCCCTTCCCGGCCGATTTGCCAGACTTTGCGATACTGCGCCTCGGCCTCGTCGAGGCGACCCGCCGCGCGCAGCAGGTTCGCAACTTCGGTGGGAAACAGATGGTTGTGCGGATATCTCGCCGTCAACTCCTGCATGTATCCGAGAGCCTCGTCGAATTGGTGCTCGCGGCGCAGGAACAGGGACAGAATGACCTTGGCGTCGACCGAGTTTTCGCCATCTCCTTTGGCGACTTCGCGCAGGTATAAGAGCCCCTTCTCCTTGGAGCCGCTCAGTCCCGCGAGGGCGGCAGCCACCTTCACGCTCCACGGCAGGTTTCCGACGACGTAGTTGTGAGTACCCACCACCATTTTCGCGTCGGCAAATGCGGAGTCGAGCTCAAGCACGCGTTCGTGATCGTGGCGCGCTCCAACCGCGTTGCGCAGTGCCGAAAACCAGGCGCGCTCGACCAGTCCGGTATAGACGGCGAACTCCGCGCGAGTTACTCCGCGGCAGTAGAGCGCGTTGATGTCTTTGGGATTCGCCTTCAGTTGCTTTTCTTCGACGTTCTCGGCGAGGCGAACCAGGCTCTTGATACGTTCTTTGACCTTCGGATCGCTGGGGCGCGGCGCGTGTCCGATGAAGCTTTCATTGGTGTAATCGCCAGTGTTCATGCCTCCGGTCTCGTAGAGGTTGCTCATGAGAATGGCGGTGAGCAGGTGGTTCAGCGCGAAGGCATCGTCGGAGCGCTTCTGTACCATCTTTTCGAAGTCCTGGATGGCGCGCTCGTATTCCATGTTGTAGAAGTGATCGAAGGCAGCCTGGGTCTGAGCATCCTTGGGAACTCCGTGGGGAGACGCGGCGGCGGGCGCGGACTGGCCTGTGGCAGAAATGTGGGATGCGACCAACAGGAGAAACGAAAACAGCCGGGAGCAATGCTGAAATCTCATGCGGGACTCTGCTTGTCGGAACCCCATTTCGGAAACAACGCGAGCCGGATCGACATAGTTTAAACGAACTTCCGAAAAACGTGTTGTTCGCGCCCCGAGGGTAAGACCGCCAGGAATCGGAACCAAGAACGTTATCTACGTGCCCGCCACGCTACTGCCGGCGCTAACCGCCAGTTCCTATAATTGCCTTAGCCACAGACCGACTCAGGCAGCGGGAGGACTCGTACGAATGCCTGCGACCAATCCGCCGAATGGAGCTCGGCAGGTTCGCGGCGCGGCCGGAACGAGGCAATGACTTGGGGCTTCGGGACATCGATTCTTCCCGCTCCTGATTCAGGTGTTGTGGAGCGTTCGGAAGTGCTTGGGCCTTCGTAACTGACGCATCTTTACTCGCTGGCGCACGTAAGAATTTCTTGCTGCGCCGGTCCTGGTTGAGGGGTCGGAATTTGTAAGTACTTTTTCTGTAATCACTTAGGCTTTGTCCAGATTTTGGCGCTTGGAGTGCGATTAAGGTGATTCCAGTAGGAAGTGTCATGGCAGAAGTCGCTCACGGAACACAACAAGAGTTTTGGCGTCCGCCCTCTCATCGAGTGGATGAGGCGGTCATGGAGAATGCGGTTTCAACCATGGCGGAGGCTTGTCCCCGCTGCGGGACGGAGTTCCTGTTGGGATCGCGCTTTTGCCACTCCTGTGGGGGCCGCCGCCCCGACGCACTGAGTTCTTCCGCTCGAGCCGACGCTGCCGCCATCGCCGGGATGTGGGAGAGAAGCGTTGCCAGCCTTCACTCGGCGGTGCGTGCTTTCTCGTTTCGCAAGATCAAAGTTCCCTCCTGGCTTCGCTACCTGCATTTTCACGAGATCAAAGACCTCCTCGGACTCTCAACCGGTTCGCTGGTGGCCTTTGTGGTGGGACTCGCTTGCGTCGCGGGCGCGCTGTTGGTCGGCCTGTTCACGGCCAAAACACTGGTGGATTGGCAGGCGATTCAGTTCTACCGCGCGGAGTGGCTGCTGGCTGCCACGGCTTCGTTTGTCGCCGGGATTCTCCTGAAGAAACCCTCCCGCGATTAGCAGACTCGATCAGCCTTCTTTCCGACCCCTGCCGCAGTTACCAGATTCTTCCCATAAAAGCAGTGTAAGACCGCAGTTGACCGCTCAGGTCCGGGTGCATGCGGTCGGCATAGCTGCCGTAATTGAAGCGGAGGCCCGCGTCGAAGCCCCTCGGCAAGTGGTAGTTGAGGGTAGATCCCACGATCGACTGAGGGACATCCATCAGAGAGACAGGACCGGAGGCGAGGCCGAGAGCCTGACTGAAGGCTGCCGCGTACGCGGCCTCTGAGGGAAAACTGGCGACGGAAACAGCCCCCGGGAAATCCGGATAATTCAGCGGGTTGAGATCCGGCCGGAATCCGCTGTGGGCGAGGGAGCGCGCAAAGGTCACCTGGAAATCCAGTCGCTGCTTGATCTGGTAGTTCGTGTTCACCGAGAAATTTTGGCTTAGCTGCTTGTAGGGGACTAGCGTCGCATTGTAAAGACCGATCGCTGAGTCGTTCATAAACCTCATGTCGGTCCGAAGATTGTCCTGCAAGTAGGTGTAGCCGGCCCCGATATTCCACCGGGGAACGGGCTTAATGGTCAGGAAAGTGGTGTCCACGTACAGATGATTGCTGCGCTGCACCGCCGGGAAGGATTGTTGCAGCATGATGCTGGCATCATTGCTGAAGGTCAACCACTGCGTTGGACTGACCGTGAGGTCACCAAAGATGCGCTGGTTCGTGCCGGGGTCGGACACGTAGCCAGGATCGTGCGTCCCGGTCCACTCATAGCCGGCTCTCGCGTTCCATAAACGCTCGGTGTGGAAGCGCGCAGCGAATCCCGCGATGTTGCTGAAACTCGCCGGAATCACAAACAGGGGATCGTAGTTGTTGGGAGAAGAGATCTGCGGCCACAACGACGCATTCGACCGCGTCACGTTCATGCGTTTGTAGTAAGTCTCCAGATCGAACTGGCGGCTAGCCCGGTAAGCCAGCTTCACCCCCGCCCAGTGGCGATGGATCGAAGGATTGCCGTACGGATAAATGATGGTGGGATCGGACAAAGAGAATGTCTGCACCCAATCGTTGAGCAGGTTCTGTTGATGGAAGTCCGCAATCACCCGCACCCGCGACACCGGATTCCACGTAACCGTGCCATCGGCATTGAAAGCATTCTGCTGGTGACTGGCAGACAGGTTATTCGTTCGGGCGTAGCTCAAGTCACCGTTGAAGGTCACGTGATGGGCGACGGCGAGGCTCATCTGCAGAGAGTCGTCCTGCGTTTCATGCCGCGGCAGCACGCTGTGGACGTAATAGCCAGCCGGAGTGTACGGGATATCTTCGACGGGCGGAATTTCGCCGGACGTTCCATAGAGGTCCCGCGGGTTCTGCATGCGGTCGTTGAAGCTGCGGAACTCGTGCTGGTAGGTGAGCTTCATGACGTTGCCCACCGTAACCTGTGCGCCCCCGGCGAAGTTTCGGGTCGTATAGTTGTAGGCGCGGTACTGCGATGCGGAGTGACAGTTCGCACATCCCTGTTGCTGGTCGGTCGCGGGATCGCCGGAGCCACCCATATCGAAATACTGCATCTGGCTGTTGCCGTCTCGAGCCTGCCAGCCTCCTTTCACAAACAGCTTGACCGGGATCTGAGGCAGTTGAACCTTTGCATAGGCCGTATTCATGCGCCGTCGGATGCCGAGCAAGGAATCCGGAAGGACGGAATCGATGCGGATGATGTCGGGAGAAATCGTAGAGGCGTAGAAGTTGCTGTTGTCGTCGAGGTGGCGGACAAAGCTGCGGTTGTCCATACCGAGATCGAGCCATCTCCCAAGAGTGATGCGAGATTTCGAATCAAAGACATCGCGGCTGAGAAAGTTGGCCGAATAGTGCACGGTCATGCGCTGCGGAATAGCGAGATAGTCGAATGCCACATCGCCGCCCAGCGATTGTTGCAGGCTGTCATACTCCCCGACCCGGCCGCCGTATCCACTGGTATCGATGAAGCGGTATTGCGGCATCATGACGGAGAGATGGTAGGTGAGCTCGGGTCCATTTTCTGTGGCCTGCGCAGCGCCGGTCTGGGGTGCCTGTGCGGTGCACGGGATCGTTGCCATAATCAGGATCGCTATTATCGCGAAGACGGAAAGATTTTTCATCGGGCATGCTCCCATGTCGCCACTACTTGTCAATGAACTTCCCTCCGCCAGTGGCGGAAGGTATATCGCTGCCATGAATCGCGTTGTGACAATTCGTGCACCGGTCCACCAGCGGCAGACTGGCGCCGTTGTGGTGGGCGGAATGGCATTGCAGGCACAGCGCCGGCTGGCTCACGGTCAGCATGTTCTGGTTGGGCGAGCCGTGCGCCGAGTGGCACTTCAGGCAATCCTCATTCACCGGCGCGTGCTGGTAAGAGAACGGCCCTTGATATTCCGAGTGGCACCGCAGGCACAACTGGTTGGTATTGGCTGACGTCAGGTTATTGCCACCGGGGCCGCCGTGCGGATCATGGCAATCGACGCAGCTCATCTTGTCCTCGCGAAGAGGATGGTGGTACGGAAGCGTCGACTCCGCCTCCTGCTTGCGGTGACATTGCAGGCAGCGTCCGTTCTGCTCGTGACGCATCTCGAGGGCCGCCTTCTCCCCGTGGATGGTGTGGCAGTCGACGCACTTGATGTCCTGCCCGGCGTGCGCCCCCGAGAACCAGTTGCGAACGTGATCGGATTTGGCGTGACAGCTCAGGCAGGCGCCATTCGCCTGCTCCGGAGTGCGGTCTTTAAAGCTGATGATTTTGTCTTTCGACTCTTTGGAATAGCCACCAGCCGCGAGGTGCAGGCTGCCCGCACCGTGACACTGCTCACACTCAACCTCGCGAAGGGAATGCTGGCTCCGGCCGAAGGTCTTGGTGAGATCGGCGTGACACGCCGCACACTGATCGGCCCCAACATGCGTCGCTCCCTCGATCTCGACGAACTTGCTGAAATCCTTATGTTGCTTCTCGATGGATTTCGGCTTGGACTTGCCGACCACCCCAGGTATTAGAAGAAATAGCACCGCGACCAGTAAGAGGAGCCGGGAAATTCGCTGAGGCATGACGCCCTCCGAATATCCCCAGAGTATTTGTATGCTTATAAGAACTATGTGATTGAAAGTGCTACGGTCGGTGACGGAAGAGCACCGGCCCAGAACGGGATTTCGTGATTCCACGCACGCCCGGTTACGATTCGCTGCCGCTTCCAGCGGCTCGGCGCTGCTGACCCATCCGGTAAAGATGGTGAACCGGGCCTGTCCCCTTGCCTAAGGGATGTCCATTCGCGATGGCCGCCCCCACATATGTTTTGGCCAGGAGAGCGGCTTCCGCTAGTCCGCGGTCCAGCGCCAGATGGCATGCCATAGCCGTGGCGAAGGCACATCCGGTTCCATGGGTGGAGTTAGAACGCTGGCGCTCCGCCTTGAAAATTTCCTGTTCGATGCCCCGTTTGGTGGTGAAGCTCAGCAGATCAATCGCCTTCTCCAGATGGCCTCCGGTGATCACTAGGGCGGACGCTCCCATCTCGTGGAGCTTTGCGGCCGCGGCCTTCATTTCATCCAATTCTTGAACTTTGAGCCCGGTTATCACTGCAGCTTCATCGACGTTTGGGGTGACGACGTCAGCCAAGGGGATAAGGCGCTCGATTATGAGCCGGGTTCCAGCGACGTCCAGCAGGGCTGCCCCGGAGGAGGACTTAAGAATTGGGTCCAAAACGACGTTGGGGAGGCGCCCTTTTGTGGCTCCGGTCTGGGCCGCCGGACGGCTAGAGAGGAAGTCTGCAACCACTTTGACCACCTTACCCGTCCCCAGCATCCCGATGTGAACGGCGGAAATCTCGAGGTCGGCCGCCAGCTCTTCCAGGGTATCCAGGACCAGGGCGGGATCGACAGGGTCCACCCGCTTTACGCCTGCCGTGGACTGCACGGTCAAGGCGGTGATGCAGGCCACGCCATAGCAGCCATGGGCGGCGATCGTCTTGATGTCGGCGGTGACCCCGGCGCCGGAGGAGGGGTCGAAGCCTGCAATGCTGAGTACGACGGGTGGTTTCTCGGTCATGACCTTCCGTTTTCCAAGACTCTGCTCGAAGCGTGAGTTTGGCACAGCATCTCACATCGGCACGTTCGCGGAGGGTACTTTAACAGCGAGTTTACAGAAAATCTTTTCGGGTTGAATTCCAAGTTAACCCTGCAAATGCATGATTTCACGTAGGTTGCTCGGACCACCCCTGTAATGCATTGATTCCATGGAGCTTGTAAAATCTACCCTGCCGCGTCCGTCGTGCTATTTGCTATTGAGTAAATGCGTAACCTGCCTGAAATAAAGGGATATCTCCATATCTACCTAAATTACCAATGGGTTACGTAAGCTCCGTATAACTAGGAGGTCACCACCGGACATGTCCTTTCACCTTGACAGGGTGTTTGGAAGGCCGATAGCATCTACGAACTGCAGTTACATCAGCCTTACGGCCAAAGGGCACTTTTAAGTATGCGAGGAGAACTGAATGCGACGACGTTTAGCTCATGGACTGACGATGGCTCTTCTTATCGTCGGCCTGGGAGCGGCTCAGGGACCGAACATCTCGGAGGCGAAACCGGCTCCAGTTAGTTCAGTCCAGGGGAAACCCGACATCCGCCAACAGGTCGGCAAGACCAAACCGTATCAAATTGGGACGGCGTCCTGGTATGGACAGACGTTCCAGGGCAAACCGACAGCCAGCGGCGAACCGTACCAGATGTACGACATGACGGCCGCTCACCTCACGCTTCCCATGGGAAGCTTCGTGCGGGTGACGAACCTGCGCAACGGCAAGGCCGTGGTGGTCCGGGTCAATGACCGGGGACCGATCGTCCCGGGTCGAATTATCGACCTTTCCTATGGTGCCGCCCAGGCGCTGCAAATGAAGGCGCACGGGCTGCAACGCGTACGTCTGGACCTGGTGCAACCAACAACCAGCGTGGCCAAAGCCAGCCAACCGAAGCCGGCTTACCAGATGGTCGCCTATAACCATCCCCCGGTAGCGCAACTCCCGTAAAAACCATTACACTGACAGGGATGTCGGCTCTGCCGAAAAGCATCCCCAGCGATAGCGCGCGCTATCACAGTGTTGATCCGCGCCAGCGGCTCATTGTTGCGCTCGACGTTTCATCCGCCGCCGCCGCACAGAAGATTGTGGCGGCGGTGGGAGACTCCGCGCTGACCTATAAAGTCGGCATGCAGCTCTATACCGCCGAAGGACCGCAGCTGGTGCGGGATCTCGTCGCCTCGGGGCGGCGGGTGTTTCTCGACCTGAAGTATCACGACATTCCGAACACGGTGGGATCGGCGGTGGCGGAGGCCGAAAAGCTCGGCGTAAGCATGTTGACCGTCCACGCTGCCGGCAGCAGCAAGATGCTGCAGGCGGCCGTCGCCGCAGCCCGAGTGCGGCCGGAGTTGATGGTGCTGGCCGTTACGGTGCTCACCAGCATGGACGGGCACGATCTGGAAACCATCGGCATTCGCGGCTCGGTCGAGGACAGCGTGTTGCGCCTGGCGACCATCGCCCTGGCAAACGGATGCCAGGGTGTCGTGACCTCGGCCCGCGAGGCCTCTACGCTGCGGGCAAAGCTTGGAGACGCGTTCGCGATCGTCACCCCAGGTGTGCGTCCTGCGGGCAGCAGCGCGCGCGATCAGGTTCGCGTAGTCACCCCTGCTGAGGCCATCGCCTCGGGAGCAAGCCATATCGTCGTGGGTCGACCCATCACCGAAGCGGCCGATCCGGCCGCGGAAGCCAGAGCCATTCTCGGCCAGATCAGCGGATAGACTCTCCAACTGGTCGCAACTTTGTTCATGGTAAGCCTCCAGCTCCAGGTTGGGTAATACTCCAGTGGTATATGTGGTAGTATGTTAGTGGCATGAAAGAGAAGACATCGGTCACACTTTCTCCTGAGATCCTCGTTGGAATCGACCGGCTTGCCGGCAGCAAACGATCACGCTCCGCCTTTATCGAGGACGTTCTTCGCCAGTATCTGCGCGAGCGATTGAAAGCTGAGCGTCGGGCCCGCGACCTGGCCATTCTTAATCGCTATGCGGATGAAATGAATCGGGATGCAGAAGACGGACTCGACGAACAAGCACCTGAAGAAGACTAACCAGAATTTTGCACATGAGGCGAGGAGATATCTTCCGGGTTCACAAACCCAAACACGACGATCCGAAGCGTTATCGATTCTACGTCCTGGTGAGCCGACAGGAACTAATCGACTCCACGTATTCGACCGTCGTTTGCGCTCCGATCTACACAAGAGGCCGCGGACTATTCACGCAGGTCCCGGTCGGAGTAGCCGATGGGTTGAAGCACGACAGCTGGATCACCTGCGACAATCTGCGTAGTATCTCGAAATCCGAACTCACCCAGTTTGTCGGATCGCTGTCCAAAACCAAAATAGATGAGCTAAACATAGCTTTAACGATCGCGCTTGACCTTGACTAAAGTCGAGAATACCCCTCTCTAACATTCTCGAAGAACTCACACGCCGAGCATGCGATGTAAAATCCGGCCCGGGACGAATAAGTTTTCGACCTTGGCCAATCCCAGCCTCTCTCCCTGCTATATAATCGCGCGCCAAGCGTTGTTTGAGTGTGGTTCTCCGGCATGAGTGTCCAAGAAGTGGCTTAAAGAGGAGTCCATGGCCACCACGAATCATCCCGTCACCCCGCCAACCGAGAAGCTCTGTATTGCGTGCCGGGAGCCGATTCCGGCTGATGCGGTGGTCTGCTTCCATTGCCGGAGCCCTCAGACTATCGAGAAGCAGTCCGAAGGCAAGAAACTTTTGGGCTGGATCGGCGTGGTCACAGCCGTGATCGGGGTCATTACCGGACTCAGCGGAGTAGTAGGCCCGCTCAAGGGCTGGTGGACGCAGGGGCGGCAGGCGCGGACCATGCTCGCCAGCGCCGGAAAACAGGAGGAACTCGGGGAATATTCTGCTGCCCTCGACACCTTCTCGGAAGTCCTGAAGAACGAGCCGGGGAACACGCAGGCCCTTCATGCGCGCCTCGATGTTGCGATGTTGTGGCTGGAACAGATGCGCACGCCCCGCCACGGCGTCGACGAGGTCGCGCCCAAGGCGAAGATCACTTTCGATCGCCTTACGCCGATGCTGGAGGCGGGACTCGGCACCGGCAAGGACTATCGAGCCGCCGATGTGGTCGCGCACCTGGGCTGGCTGAATCTGTTGCGCTGGCGCATCGTCGGAGAGGATGGCCAAATCGAAGAGCATTTTCGTAGCGCTCTCAAAATGGATCCGGGAAACGTATACGCCAACGCCATGCTGGGAGAGTGGCTGCTGCTCACGCACGACAGCCTCGACGAAACCAAAGCTCATTTCGCCACCGCGCTGAAGGCCGGCAAGGCCAGGGAGTTTGTCCGCGGATGTCAGTTGGAAGGGATGATTTATGACGACGATACCGGAGTGCGCAGCGAACTGATCCGCGTCGCCAACGAAATGAGGAAAGATGGTGACCCGATCGGCGATGACGACCGAGGCCGCATTCATTCCTACTACACTCCCGGCATCGGCACCGATGCAGAAATGCGAGAAGTAGTCTCCGCCGTACCTCCGGATGAAGCGTGGGAAACCTACCTTTGGGCGAACCCGCCAGAGGCGCGAGCCTCCGCGCCCAACTCGATCGAAGGCCGATTCATTCGGGCCAACATCGCCGAAGTCTCCGGCAAACGGGACGAGGCGCTTCAGGTTTATCGGGAGCTTCAGACCGAGCTTAAAGACCCGAGGGTCAGGGTCTCGGAGCGCGTCCGGGACGCCGTGCGGCGCCTCAGCCACTGACCACGGGTGGGTCCACCCTTGGCTGGATCACTCACTTCCGTTGGCGTGAAGGGCAAGTAAAAGGCCGGATACGGAAAAACTTTCCCGTCATCCGGCCAATTCAATTAGAGAGCGAAACCGTTTTACAGCTTCTCGAAGAATTCACACGCCGAGCAGGAGATGTAAACCCCGCCCGGGACGCCGCGCTCGCGGTCTTTCACCCGCTTGACGATGCGCGTGGCCTTGCCGCACTTGGGGCAATCGGTGCTCTTGGTGGTGTCCATGACCTTCTTGCGGTCGGCTGTCTTTGCGATTTTGGCGCCTACTGCCATGTTGATCTTCTCCTGATGTCTCGAATATTTGCGCAGCGCGATCCGCGAATTTCGCCGCGGAGCCTGAGGGATGTTTCGAAAATCTCGACCCGGGACTGAGCCAGCCACTCGGGAAGATTCTGAAGCTGCGTCTGATTCTCTTCCGTCGTTATTGATTTTACAGTAAGGTTGTGGCGGCTGTCTTGCCGCAGGGATGCCCATGATGCGGCGCGCATTCTGGCCGGTCCTGAACGCCAGAAAATGGGGAACCCAGATCAGTCTCCTACTCGACCGCGCAGAACGGTGATCGACGCTTTTGGAATCACGTACTGCGCGTCTGCTCCTCCGTTCACGGTGGACTTCGCTGGCGGGCCGTCGGGATCGGCGTGTCCGCCAGTTCCTTCCTGGTGCCACTGATATTCGCTGGAGCCGAAGGTGATGCGGTCGACTTGCCCGGAGAAATGTTTCACGCGCTGACTCCCCGCATTGAACGCGATCTTCACCGAGTGATCGTTGAATTGATCGCGGTTGACCAGCATGACGGACCACCGGCCGTCCGGACGCTCGACGGCGTACGCGGTCACCATGACGTTTCCAGCTGCATCGGTCACATCACTGGACGCCTTGAACTGCTTGTGCGGCGCGTCAACCGGCTGCACCCATTCCTTGGTGATGATCTGCGCTGCGATGTATTGCGGCGGATAGCCCACCACGTTGTAGTCCTTGTCGATCATCAAGAAGTTCCCGAAACCTGAACTATTTCCCGGATAGGGCATGTAATGAAAGTAGTAGGTAGCGCCTGCCCCTTCGGCCATCATGCTGCCCACGTAGTCGGCCAGCCAGAGCCCGGCTTTCACCGTCGAAGGCGGGGCACCACCGCCGATATTGCCTTCCGTCATGAAGAACGGAATGTTGGGCGGCAGGCCGTTATCCTTCCAGACCTGCACGATGTGGCTGACGTATCCGGGCTCGGGATACAAGTCAGCCCAGGAGTAGCTCGGACGATCCTGATACGGATAGTGCTCGAACGAGAAGAACGTGAAGTCGTTGAGGCGGCCGTGGGCTTTCAGGTAGTCGACGAAGCGGCCGAGCCATGAAACTTTTCCATTCGCGTCGGGCCAGACTTCCACATCGCCGAATGTGCCCTCGAACGGCGGCCCGCCAAGTTTCGCCTCGGGAACGAGGTTGTGAATCGCGGTGGCGAACTGCAGGTAGAGCGCGCCGTAATCTTCGGGGAGCATGTGCTGGCCGTCGGCTTCTTCTCCCATCTCGATGTACGAGATCGGATAGTGCCGCTTGTACAGGTAAGCAATTTCATTGGCAGCGTCTTCCGGTGTGGCGTAGAGCATGGCGATCGGAACCATGGTTGGCAGTCCGCGCGTGACGCCACAGTTGAAAAAGAAGTCGAATCCAACCTGATCGCCGCGGTTGTGGTCCTCGTCAGAAGCGGCCGTCCATGGATCGACCGACGACGGCCAGGTAATCGTCTGCTCGCGGCTGGGGAAGTGCGTGACGTAGTCGTTGAAGGCGCCGTCAGCCGAGAGCGCTCCCACATAGAGTTCGTTGATGGCGTACCCAACGCAATTGCGCTTGTCGGCGGAGCCGTGGGTGTCGCAGGTGTTGGACGATTCGGTCATCCATATCCGCAGATAGCGGACGGGAATCATCCAGTCCACCAGTTTTAGAGTGACGGTTCCGCCTTTGCCTTCGGTGATTGTGCCCAGCGGATAGGTCTGCCACGTACCCTTCATCGTGCCGTCGTAGAAGGGCTCTTGCTCGCCGGTCCAGAACTGCACTGCGTAGTGTTTGGCGTAGGGGTCGGCCCAGGCGATGCGAATAGCATTGACGTCGATCTTCGTGCCCAGGTCGATCATTACCCATTGCGGATGAAGCGAGTCATCTTCGCCGGTGAAAGATTTTGTCAGGTATGGATTGCTCTTCCAGTAGGAGTGAATATCACCATCGGTCAGACGCGACCAGCCGTTGCCATCGCCCCGGCTGAAACCGCGATGCGGCAGGGGGTATGCCCAGGAGCTGTGGATCTCGGCGCCGGGCTCGGCGCTGCCGACGAAGTAACCTTCCTGCTTCTCGGCGTTGCTCCACTTCCCTGCCGGATTCCAGTGCCAGGCCTCGACCATGAGTTCGGTGTTCTGGCGGTAGGTGACGGTTTGCCATCCCGCGCCGAGAATCTCTTTCAACAGCGGATCTTTCAGCAGATGGTCGGGACTTCCGGTGCGCAGGCGGTCGATGGCCGCGCCCAGAGAATGGACGGGACTGAATGTGTTGGCGACGTGCGCTGGATCGGCATCGACAACTACTTTCTGCGCGCTGACCTGGCTGACTGCGCATGACAGAACGAAGATCACTCCTGCGAGAACCTGCTTTCTGCTGCCCAATGCCATGCTGCCTCCATGATTGCGAGACGGACGCACCCTCGTCGCCCGGGTCTAGTGAATCGATTTAAGACTGGGAAAAATACGCAAACAGCATACACCAGGCTGTCTTGCAAAAATGAAAACGGCTTTGCGTGCGCTTCGCCCGTTGACCGTGCTCCGGTAGCCTGCTACCGTCATATGTTTGCCCTCTCGCGCGCGGCCCGTTCTGCTTGGCGGCAAACTTGAATGATCGGATGGTTTGCCGGATCAGTAATTTCCGAAGCCAGCCAAATTCATCGGAACGGAGATGTTTCATGTCTGCCATTAAATTTCGCGGTGTCGATTTCCTCCAGTACGACTCCCTGCTGACCGAAGAAGAACGCCTTGTGCGCGACTCCACACGCCAGTTTATCGAAGACAACCTGATTCCAATTATCGAGGAGTGCAACCGCGCGGGTCGCTTTCCGCGTGAACTGGTCAAGCCTATGGCCGAGATGGGATTCTTCGGCGCCTCGCTGAAAGGCTACGGGTGCGCCGGCATGGGCAACGTCGAGTACGGCTTGATGACGCAGGAACTCGAGCGCGGCGACTCCGGCGTGCGCAGCTTCGTAAGCGTGCAGTCGGGGCTGTGCATGTATCCCATCTATGAATTCGGCAGCGACGAGCAGAAAGAGACCTGGCTGCCCGCCATGCAGAAAGGCGAAAAACTCGGCTGCTTTGGATTGACCGAGCCCGACTTCGGCTCGAACCCCGGAGGTATGCGGACTCGTGCACGCAAGGTCGGCAACGAGTACGTGATCAATGGCGAGAAGATGTGGATCACTTCGGGCACGATCGCCGACGTGGCCGTGATCTGGGCCAAGGTCGAGAACGAGAATGATCGCGTTCGCGGATTTCTGGTTGAGACCAACCGTCCGGGCTTCAAGGCTGACGACATTCACGGTAAGTGGTCGCTGCGCGCGTCTGTGACCTCGGGCCTTTCTCTGCAGGATGTGCACGTGCCCGAGTCGAACCTTCTCCCGAAAACCGGTGGATTGAAGTCTCCACTGATGTGCCTCAACCAGGCACGTTATGGCATCGCGTGGGGAGCAGTCGGAGCGGCCATGTCGTGTTACGACTGCGCGCTGCAGTATGCCCTGCTCCGCAAGCAATGGCGCGACCAGCCCATCGCATCGCACCAACTCGTGCAGGACAAGCTGACGTGGATGATCAGCGAGATCACGAAAGGGCAGTTGCTCGTGCTGCAAGTGGGCAGACTGAAAGATGCAGGCAAGGTGGAGCCGCAGCATATCTCGATGGCCAAGCGTAACAACGTCTGGATGGCGCTGGAGTGTGCCCGCCTCTCGCGCGACATCCTCGGAGCGAACGGCGTAGCGGACGATTATCCGATCATGCGCCACCTGATGAACCTCGAGTCGGTGAAGACCTACGAAGGCACGCACGACGTGCACTCGCTGATTATCGGGCAGAGCGTGACCGGGATTGACGCGTTCTAGTCGAATTCATCGCACATACACTTTACATACTACTGTAAGTTGTGTAGTATTTCATAGTGAAAGAAAGAAGGAAGTTTCAGCTGGGCGGTTCCGAGTATCACCTCTCGGCGGATGATGTGGCCGACGCCATGCAGGGCGTCCCTCCCAGGTCACTCGGAAAATATTTTGTGTTGATCAATGGGGTAGCATTCCCGCCAAAACAGATAATTGCGCAGACCTTAGGAAGGGATCTCGTTAAGTTCACCACTATGGATGCAAGTCGCATTCTGACCGCGTTGGGCCTGGAGGTCCAGCGCGTCTCAGAGAGGAGACCACCAAGCAGGAACAAGTCCGAGTTGCTCTTCGAGCAATATCTCGCAATGAGCGGTCTGCCCGACTTTGAATTTGAAAAAGAATTCACGGGCCGGTCGCAACGTCCGGATTACGCAGTCAGATTGACCGGGGGAACTGAAGTTCTGTTCGAAGTGAAGGAGTTCAGGACTACGACGGATGATTTTCTGCCGGGCGGAGGTGGGGCGTACGATCCTTACGCATTCATCCGGGAAAAGATCGACCAAGGGAGGGAAAAGTTCAAGGCATTCAAAGACCATTGCTGTTGCCTCGTTTTGTTCAACAGAGACAAGCCGTTGGTGGACCTCTCATGGCAGATGATTTACGGGGCGATGCTGGGAAACATCGGTTTTCGGATACCCATGAACTTCGAGACGGGTATTGCCGGCGAGGCGGCGACGGAAAACATTTTCATGGGTGGCGGCAAGATGCTCCAGTACAGGGGACTGCAGCCTGTGCGTCCCCAGAACCAAACCATCAGTGCCATCCTAACGCTGGATCTTCTTCCTGTGGGTCGTATCAGATTCGACGCGTTCATAGAAGAGCTTGAACAGGAGCGCAAAGAAGAGATCGGCGTTGAGGAGTATACGCAACTAATCGAGAATCTGCGGGGCACAGACCGGGATACGACTTTGATACAGGTCAGAGCAGTAGTGCATGAAAACCCGCATGCGCGTGACGGACTCAAGTTCCCTGACGAGCTTTTCAGAGGGCCGTACGACGAACGCTTCGGTTTGAAAGACGGGCAGATCCGACGATTGTACGCTGGCAGTGGCATTCAGAGTCTGAAGCCCGAGATTATCGAGAGATACCGGTAAAGGGAAGCTACGGGGTGCGCTTTCGTCTCACTTGTAAGGATTGGCTCTGTGAAAAAAGACGACGACCTGAACGACGTAATCCGAGAAGAGCGGAGCCGGGGCAAGAAACAGCCCGTGAATACTGATGCGATCAAGAATCAGGAAGAACGAAGAAGCGCGGTATTGCAAATCTTTCGGCGAGGTACGCGGGAGGATCTGCGGGCACTTCTGAAGGCTTGGGGCTATTCCAAGGAGGAAATCGAAGCTGCTCTCAAGGAGTACGACGCTGCACTTGAGCAGCAATCTTCATAGTTTCGGAATCAGCCTTGGCTCGGTCCTCCGGAGTCATCTTGGCGGCACGCTCATTGATCTCCGCCGCGATGCGCTCGGCAAAGTCCTCGAGCCGGTCTTCCTTCGGACGCTTCAGTTTGGCTACGGCCATTGGGTCCCTCAGTGAGAGCGATTCTACTACCGTCTATTGTCGCTTGCAGATCTGGATGATGCAAGACTGACTTCGGTAACATCGTGAGGCACCCCTGCCGGGCTGCGCCCGGGGCGGCTATCCCCACAAAAACCTCACATCACCCGTACAACTCCTCCAGCAACTCATACGCCCGCCGCAAATGCGGGATCACGATGCTGCCCCCCACGACCATCGCGACGTTGAGCGATTCCTCCTGCTCGGCACGCGGCACTCCCAGTCGGTACGCCTGGATGGCATGGTAGAAGATGCAGTCGTCACAGCGCAGGCAGGCGGAGGCAACCAATCCCATCAGCTCTTTCGTCTTGGCTGGCAGCGCACCTTCCAGGTACGTATTGTGGTCAACGTTGTAGAAACGCTTGACGAGAAAGTTGTTGGCTTTCTCGACGTTGGCATTGAGCCGCGCCCGCGTCTCGATGAAGCGGCGCGCGATCTCACTCTTGTCAGCCACGTACTTCTCGGTGAATAGGAATGTCGGCTCTTTTCTTTCCGGCGCTGGACGCTCCGAGGCGGGATGCTCCGTTCCGGCATGTTCGCTGGTGGTATTCATGGGCAAATAGTAGCAGGAAGACGCGGGCTCAGCCGAGGCACGGAACCCATACTCGTCGGAAATATTCCGGAGTTGACATGCCGCGGCGCCACGCAGCATGATCTGGTCATCATCCAGTTGCCACACTTGGTCGCGCTCAGGACTTCCCCTGCTCGAGTTCGAAGGAGGCGGTCGGTGAAGCTTTTCCCGGCTTCGGTTCTGGCTTCTTCACAGCTGGTGTTTCTCTGTAGCCACGCGCCGTTGCCCGTAGAAAGTTTCCGCTGCACTCCAGACCCTGACGCGATCCGTTAAGGAGACCTCATGGTTCATCGTGGCTTGTTGCATCTGTTGCTTCCACTCTTCCTCACTCCTGCCCTGTTCGCCAGCGGTCCCACGGGTACGGTCACAGGAACCGTAACCGACCCTTCCGGAGCCGTGGTTCCGAAAGCGCGGATCACCGTGGTCAATGAAGCGACCAATGCGGTGCGCGATGCGGAGACTAACGGCGACGGCGACTTCACCGTCGCTCTGCTGCAGCCGGGCCGGTATCGCGTTACCGCCGAGGCGGCCGGCTTCCGCAAGAGTGTGCTCAGCGATGTCACGGTCGATGTGGATCAGACGATGCGCGTGGATTTCTCCCTTGAGGTCGGCGCCGCAACTGAGGAAGTGCGCGTGAAGGATACGCCGCCCGCGATTCAGACCGACACCTCGACCCTGGGACAGGTGGTCAACAACCGCCTGGTGCAGCAGTTGCCGCTGAACGACCGCAACTTTCTCAGTTTTGCGCTACTGGTTCCAGGCAGCCAGCTTCCAGCGGAGGGCTCGCAGAACTCTACGCAGGGTGGAGCGCTCAGCGTCAATGGGGCACGCGAGCAGTCCAACAATTTTCTGCTCGATGGCGTCGACAACAATGATCCGTATATCAACCAGTACGTGGCGCTGCCTTCGGTCGACGCCATTCAGGAGTTCAAGGTTCAATCCAGCGATTATTCGGCAGAATATGGCCGGGCCAGCGGCGCACAGATTAACGTTGTATTGAGGAGCGGCACCAACGCATTTCATGGCACGCTCTTCGAATATTTTCGCAACCGGAATCTGGACGCCAAGAACTACTTCGATCAGCCGGAATGCACTGCCGGCTCCGTGCCGGGAACCTGCGGCAAAATTCCCGCGCTGCAAAGGAATCAGTTCGGCGGCACGCTGGGCGGTCCGGTCCGACGGGACCAGACCTTTTTCTTCATTTCGTACGAGGGATTGCGGCTGCGCCAGGCGACCACGCGCCAAGCCACCATTCCCTCGCAGGTTCAATGGGCCACGGCATCGGCCCTGGCAGCGCTTTTCGGATGCCCGCTGAATCCGTCATGCCAGGTAGGACAGAACGTTTTCAATCTGTACCCGCAAGCCAATGTCGGCTCCGACCTGGTGAATTCGAACACGTTCCTGTCCGCTCCCGTCATTCGCCGCTCGGACAATCTGTACACCGCCAAGCTGGACCAGCATTTCAGCGCGACCGACACCGTGTCGGCCCATTACTCGCTGATCGACCAGAACATTTTCTCTCCCTTCGATCCGGTGAATGCGTTCACGGCTCTGCCGGGCTACGGCAGCTTCACGCTGAATCACGGCCAGAACGCCGGACTGGAATGGACGCGGGTCTTCCGTTCGAAACTCCTGAACGAATTCCGGTTGGGCTTTGTCCGCATGCGAGCCACGGTGCTGCAGCAGAATCACGGCACCGACTTCAACGCTGCGCTCGGATTCCCGGATGTGTTGACCAATCCGGTGGATCTGGGATACCCCAATATTTCACTTACCGGTTTCGATGGAATTGGAGAACCCGTCAACTATCCACAAGACCGGCACGACACGACGATCGAAGTCGCCGACAACGTCGCCTGGACGGTCGGACGCAATCAGTTCAAGATCGGAGGAGACTTTCACCGCCTGCGCCTCGACAACTATCTCGATTTTCTGGCTCGCGGCGAGTGGCTGTTTCTCGGTTGTGTGGCGACGCAATCGCCAACCTGCACTCCGCCTCCGGGAATTGACCTTCCGACGCTGGCATTGTCTCAACTGCTGGCGGGAGTTCCTGATGCCGCCATCGGAGTCAGCGGCACCACCAATAACAGCCTGCGCAGCCATGGCGTGAGCACGTACGTGCAGGATGACATTCACGTGGTCCCGCGCTTCCTGCTCAACGTAGGCATGCGCTACGAATACAACACGCCGCCCGTCGAAGCGCTCAACCGCTTTAGTGTTCCCGACCTCAGCGCGAATTCCGCAACATGCACGCCCGTTCCCGACTGCCAGTTCATTCAGGCCGGGACCAACGGAATCCCCAAAGCTACCTACTCTCCGAGCAAGACCGATTTCGGGCCGCGCCTGGGCTTCGCATGGCGGCCGCTGAAGACCGAGCGTTGGGTCGTCCGTTCGGCGTACGGCATCTTCTGGGATTCATCGATCGCCAACATCAATATCTTTCCGCGCATCAACCCGCCGTATTACAACTTGTCGTTCGCGCAGCAGAATCCCTTTACGTGTCCCGGCGGATTGTGCACGGTGCAGGACATCCTGAACCAGCCGGGGGGACTGGTGCAGGACAACATGATCTCCCCCAAATTCCGCGACGGATATGTGCAGCAGTGGAACGCCGACCTGCAGTACGAGGTGCTTCCGAACTGGATGGTAGACGCGGCTTACGTCGGCTCCAAGGGCACGCGTCTGAGCAATGTCATCGATTTCAACCAGACGAATCCAGACACGGGGCCACCGTTTCCTCAGTTCGCTTCCATTCTTTATGTCGAATCGAGCGCGAACAGTTCCTACAATTCGCTGCAACTGCGTTCGGAGAAGCGCACCAGCAAGGGTCTCGCACTGCTGCTTTCGTACACTTATTCCAAGTCGTTCGACGACATCTCGTCGGTGTTTGGCGGCAGCGTGGGAGCCGGCCTCCCGCAGAATTCGCAGGATTTGCCGGCGGACCGCGGCCCCTCGGACTTCAACGCCGTGAATCGGTTCTCCGGTAGCTTCGTGTACGACCTGCCCGTTCATCGGCTATGGAAGGGCGGCCCCGGCAGGCTTCTGAATAACTGGCAGGCGGGAGGTATCATCACCGCGCAGTCGGGCTCGCCATTCACCGTAGTACTGGCCGGTGCGTCGACGTCGGCGGGTGCAGCGTTTGGGAATCCGGCGCGTCCAGATCTGGTCGGCAGTCCCTTCCAGACGAGCAGCGGTCCCGGCTGTCCGAGCCAGGTGCGGACGACGCAGAGCTGGTTCAATCCCTGCGCGTTCGCCTTTCCCGCGCCCGGTACCATTCCAAACACCTTTGAGTTCGGCAACGAAGGGCGAAACATCCTGACGGGTCCCGGCTTTACGAACGTCGACTTTGGATTGTCGAAAAGCATGGCGCTTCGCTCGGAGAATCACCGTGTGGAATTTCGCGGAGACTTCTTCAACCTGTTCAATCATCCAAACTTCGATATTCCCGCTCACGTACTGGGCGCGACGAACTTCGGACAGATTCTCTCGGCGAATTCCTATGGAAACAAGCCACCGCGGCAGATTCAGCTGAGCGCAAGGTACGTCTTCTGATTAGTGTGGCGCGGGCACTTCTGCCCGCGCCGGCAAAGTAACCAGCTACTGGGGTTCGCTTTTCGGTTGCGCGTCGGCAGGTGGGCTTGAACCGGCTGCGGGAGGATCTTTTTGCAACGAGAAGTTAACCTGGATCTGCGTATCAACGGCCACTGCCTGCCCGTTCAGCACGTAAGGTTTGTACTTCCACTGCTTCACGGCTTCGATGGCTGCCGTCGCCAGCATCGGATGCCCACTGATCAATTGCAGGTTATCAATGTTGCCATCCTTGTCGATCACAGCCTGTAGAGTGACCGTTCCCTGAATGCGCGCCTGTCTGGCGAGCTGAGGGTATACCGGTGCGACCTTGGTGATAAGAAGGCCGGATTCGACTCCGGCGGAGACTGGTACACGCTGCGCATTAGCGATGACGAGCCCGCCCGGCGGCGTAGTACTCAAGATGCTGCCAAGCACGCCACCCATGGCGCCGCCCGGCACTTCCCCAGGTCGTGAAGGCGGAGGAGGTGGAGGTGGAGGTGGCTCCATGAACAGTCCGACAGTGCTCCGTGAGACGTACCGTTTTCCGCTGGCCGCTTCCGCCTTCCTGTTGTCGTTGGATACTTGGGCAAAATGATCCGCATCGCTGGTGTCGGCTTTTGCTGCCAGCGGATCGCCACAGTCCGTCGCCGCTTTCTCTCTGGCCATCAGAGAAGCGTAGACGGCATATTCGCTGCTGTCTGGGCGAAGTTCCAGCGCCTTCCTGGCGGCGCCATAGCCCTCTTCGATAGCGGCGCGATAGTCCTTTCTCAGAGCATCACACAAGTCCCTGTATCGGGGATCAGTAGCGGTATCGTCGATCGGACGAAGGCCTTGATTGTTTCTTAACTGCATGCGTTCCGGATAGACCTTCTGCCAAGTGACAAAAGCAACTCCGTAGTAGCCGCCGGGGTCATCGGGTAAAAGTTGGGAAATTTTCAAATAGGCATCGCGGGCATCGTCATAGCGTTTGAGCTTGTCCGAAAACAGCCCTATTTCGCTCCATAACTCCACGTCTTCCGGTTTTTGGGCGACCGCCATTTTGTCGTTTGCGATAACTTGTTCGGCAAGCGGATGGGTCGCAAGGCTGCCGAACTGGGCAAGTAAGACTTCCCGCGCGAGTTGCACGGCGATGTCACGCGATTGGGGATCGGTCACGGTGGGCACATAGATCAGGGCATAGGATCGAGAACCAGTAATGACCGCGACCCTGTAGGCTGTGCGCGAACCAGGAGCCTTCGACATAGGACCGGCGGAAAAGCTTGCGCGGTCGCCAAGCGAGGGTACGACCGCCTCCGCATCCATTGTCTTTGAATCTACGAGGGGAGGGGCGCCGGGATCGGAAACCATGAGCATCACCTCCGGTCCGGGAGCGGCCTGCAACGCCGCGCCGGTGGAGAATGGACCACCCGTGGCGCGTTTGTAGTAGCAGATCGAAATCTTCTTCTCAGGCACTTCCGCGTGCGTCGAAATAATGTCGCCCCGGCCCCGCAGGGCTGCACTGACCTCCAGTAAGTTGAGCGCGACGCATGCATCACTGGCGTATGCTGAAACAACAGGGAGGCATACAACGAGCAAGAACGTGAAATACGGTCGTTTTGTCTTCATGTAACCCCAGTGCTACGAAAAGGAACTCACGCGCGGGCCGAAGCAGGACGGGATTATATTCAACCGGCCAAGGTTTGGCTATCGATGCCTTAGGACGTCGGCTTGTCGCGCGGCGGCTCGACCGCCAGGAATTCCTCCGCGAACCGGCGAGCGTAAACTTCCAGCAAGGTGGGGATTCTCTGCGGGTCAGACGACTTCAACACCAGCCCCGCGTGGTGATGCTTCTTGATGCGCAGATGCACCTCAGGATCGCTGTAGCTGGAAGTATCAGGATCTTCCTGCCGCGCCAGCGACAAGATGACTCCCGCGTAGTCCTCGCACACAGGTGGCAATACGTAACTGCCGTCGCCGCCGGCCACTTCGATCCGGGCCCATTCGCGCCATAGGTTGATTCCGGTCGCGGCCTCGACCATCTCGTTTATGTAGGCTCCACCGACCCGCGCCGCACATTCGAGAAAGTAGAAATTGCCATCGGCATGCGCGCGAATGAACTCGGCATGTGCGACCCCGCGGACTAATCCCAACGCCGCGATGAGATCGCGATTGATCGCCCGCAGCGCGGCGTCGTCTTCGCTCCCCCGCGGCACGGTAAACGTGGTAAACACGCCTCCGTGAGCCACGTTCATCGGGGGCTTGCCGTACTTGCTCACGTTGGCGAAGACAACCTCGTTTTCCGAAACCACCGAGTCGACGTGATAAACATCACCGGGGACGAACTTCTCCAGCAAATATGTCGACTGCTTATCTCCCAACTGTTCGAGCACAGGCCACAATTCTTCGGCTGCATGAATTTTCTTGATCCCAATCGCCGAGGCCTCCTGGCGCGGCTTCAGAACCCACGGCCCGGGCACATGGTCGAGGTAGTAGCGAATATCGTCGTGGTTCACCGCCGGAACGAAATCGGGCACGCGCACATGCCGATCCAGGGCCCGCATCCGCATCGCGAGCTTGTCACGAAAATAGCGCATGGTGGTCAGGCCCATGCCCGGGATGCGCAAGTGCTCGCGCACTGCTGCGGCCGTTTCCATGTCAAATTCGTCGAGCGCAACAATGCGGTTCAACTTCTCGTTGCGCGCCAGATGAGTGACCGCCTTCACGATGTCCGCCACGGGGATTTCTTCCGGCAGGTAGTACGTTTCGTCGAGACTCTCGCGCGGCCAGTCGGCATCCCGCAGTTTCTCGGCAGTCAGCAGAATCACACGGCATCCCTGGCGCTTGCACTCGCGCATGAATTCCTGCCCTTTTTCGTAGGTCGTAATGCAGAGAAACGTCAGCGGACGCGCGTCAGGCATGGATGTGGTTCCGAATCAGGGATAGGAGAATACCACGCCACAGTGCCTGGCGGACATCGGGCGATTCGATCTGGTTGACAATGCTTTTAACCGCGAAGCGCGCGGAGAATACACATCTTGGATCCCGGGTCTCTCTTAGCGCCCTTCGCGGATTTTCTTCGCGATCTTTGCGCTCCGGAAGCTGCTCCCGGTTTTGCTCCTCCGATCGCGGGCATCGAGATTACCGCCGAAGAAAAACGATTGGGCGAATCCCGCATTTTCATTCTGCCCGCGAGTACGGTATAGTCTCACCCCGGCGCGTAACCCTCACGACGCGCAGGGGAGACAGAATGGGAACGACTCGTCCGGAAGGAAAGGCCCGCATCTACGGGGAGAACATCGAAAGCGATCTCGCCGCGCGATTTTTGCGCGTGGTCGAGGTCGCGGCCATCGCATCGGCGCACACCATGGGCCAGGGCGAGCGCAAGCTCAGCGATCAGGTCGCCACTGAGGCGATGCGGAAAACGATGGACTCGATTCCGATGCACGGAACCATCGTCATCGGCGAGGGCGAGCGCGATGAAGCGCCCATGCTCTACATCGGCGAGAAAGTGGGCGCCGAGTTTCCTGATGGCACCGAAGTTCCCGAGGTCGACATCGCGGTCGATCCCCTGGAAGGAACGAACCTGTGCGCGACCGGATCGCCAGGATCGATTACCGTTTTGGCAGCCTCTGAGCGCGGCGGCCTGCTGAACGCCCCGGATTGCTACATGGACAAGATTGTGGTCGGCCCGTCGTGCAAAGACGCCGTTTATCTCGACGCCCCAGTGTCCCACAATCTCAAAAACATCGCGCGCCGTCTCGACCGCGATGTGGAAGACCTCGTCATCATGGTGCTCGACCGCCCGCGCCACGAGAAATTGATTGCTGACATTCGGAAAGCAGGAGCGCGAATCCGGCTGATCAGCGACGGCGATCTTTCCGCGGGCATTGCGGCCGCCGTGATTGGAACGGGCGTGCATGCCGTCATGGGATCGGGTGGAGCACCGGAGGGCGTGATTACCGCGGCGGCCATCCGCTGCCTCAACGGCTACATGCTGGGCCGTCTGGTCGTGAAGCCGGATCAGGAAGAGCGGTTGGAGCGCATGGGGATCAAAGACAAGAACCGCATTTACGAGGCCGAGGATCTCGCTCCCGGCAAGCAGGTGATCTTCGCCGCCACCGGCGTGACCGACGGCGCGCTGATGAAGGGTGTGCGCTTCTTCGGCGAAGGCACGCGGACATCATCGGTGATCATGACCCTGCGGACGGGCAAGGTGCGTTTTGTGGAAAGCATTCACCTCGAGAAGAACCCGGATTTCAAGGTGAGGTTCTCGTAGGACGGTCCGCCGCCGTTCCAGGCATCCCCCTCGCATGCTATAATCTAGATGATTCATCTAGATTGGAGAATTTTTATGCAAACCGTGGGCCTGTTCGAGGCCAAGCAGAAACTCTCGGAACTTGTGGAACGGGCCAGCGAAGGGGAGCAGATCGGCATTACGCGCCGCGGAAAACTCGCCGCAGTTCTGGTTCCCGCTCGCCGTGAGGTTGACCTAAGAGAGGTCTTTGCCAGGATCGAGCAGATTCGGAAAAGCGCGAAACCGCTTCCCAAAGGTATGACGATCAAGGACCTGATCGAAGAAGGCCGTCGGTGACGAGCTTTGTCTTAGATGCTTCGGTCGCCCTGGCCTGGTTCATCGATCCTGCGGTGGCGCCTCTTGCCCGACGCGTCCAGCGACTCCTACAGCAGGGTGGTCGCGCGATTGTGCCTCACCTTTGGCGGCCTGAGGTCGCAAATGGATTTGTGATCGCGCACAAGCGAGGTATTCTTACCGCAATACGGAGCGCCCAAGCATTTTCCGAACTCGATCTCTTGCTCGCCCAATCGATTGACGCCGTCTCTCGCGATCTCTCCATCCAGCGTGTGGTGGCCACGGCACAACACTTCGGATTGACTGCATATGACGCAACGTATCTTGAAACCGCGCGTGATTTGCGGCTACCGCTTGCCACCCTGGACCAGCGACTCGCTGCGGCCGCTGGACAGGCTGGAGTCTCCCTTATTTCCTGAGTCGCCTACTTCAAGTACTCCGAATCCTTCTTCAACTCCTCCGGAATCGGCGGGAACGGCGGCCAGTCCTGCGAATATCCCTTGAGCAGCGGAGTCGAAACTTCTGACCTTAGCGTTCCGTCGTGTATCGCGAACTTATGCGGATTGCCCGCCGAGTATCCTTCCCAGAGACATACGCTGGCATACGCACCGTCTTTGCGCAGCACGTAGTACGTCATATCCATGTAGCGCAGTTTATTCATGTCGCCGTTGTAGTTGCGCACGATGCGCTTGAGGGCGTCCATGCCGGCCTCCTGCGGAGACATGCCGTGGCGCATGTTCTCCACAATCGTGTGCGCTCCGGCAACCTTGATGTTCTCTTCCCCAGCGCCGGTGGCTCCGGCGGAACCCACGTCCTGATCGGTATAGCAGCCGGCCCCGATGATCGGAGAATCGCCACAGCGACCCGGAAGTTTGAAGGCCAGACCGCTGGTGGTCGTGATCCCCGACATTTCTCCCTTTTCGTTTAAGACCGAACAGTGGATCGTGCCGGTCGGCGGGAAGAGCACGCGGCGCACCGCGGCCAGCTGGAACTCAGGCTCGATGCCGAGATTCGCGGCGCGCTGCTTCAGGTCTTCGATCCGCTCCCGCCATACGTCGGCCTGCGGCTTGGACTGCGGTGCCGGCGGATGCCAGCTGGGATCGGCCATGCCCGGCCCCCACCAGTCGCGATCGGAATGAAACTGCTTCCACAGCAGCCAAATCTTCCGGGAGCGTTCCGTGAGAAGGTTCTCACGCGGCAACCCCATTGCGACCGCAAACCGTTCGGCGCCTTCGCCGACGAGCATGACGTGTCCGGTGTGCTCCATGACGGCCTTGGCCGCCAGCGACACATTCTTGATGTTGCGCACCCCGCCGACGGAGCCTGCGCGCCGCGTCGGTCCGTGCATACAGCAGGAATCGAGTTCAACCACACCTTCCTCGTTGGGCAAGCCGCCGAGGCCGACAGAATCGTCGTTGGGATCGTCCTCGGGGCCCTTCACCACTTGCACCCCGGCCTCAAGCGTGTCGCCACCGCCTTTGAGAAAGGCATACGCGGCTTCGACGTAAGCGTAGCCATTTTTCGCGCAGATGATAACCGGACGTTTCGGGCTCTCGCCCTGCGACGCGTGCCCCTGCCGGCTGGTCTCCGCGAGCACGCTCGGGATTGCGTGCGCCCCCACCCCACCCGCGACCGCTCCCAGCACTGAGTTCTTTACGAAATCACGACGCGAGAATGTCACAGGATCCCCCTCGATGAATCACAGTTACGGAAGGCGGAAGGATATCACGAGGTCGGCGGGATTCATGGAAGGACCCGATTGAGAGTGTCCCCGTTGGGTTCTCTTCGCGCCCTTAGCGCCTTTTCTTTTGCGTAACTTTGCGATTAAAGCCTTTCAGAATTGCCTGAGGGAAAAGCTATCACCGCAAAGGTCGCGATTAAGTCCACATCGGGACACGACCCCCCGATTGAGGGACGTGGCCCGAGCAAGCCACAGCCCAGTCGGCTGTCCCGGTCGATTCGTGCCGAAGAACGCGCAGGCTAACGTCTGGCAAACCGCCGCAGCCGCCCTGGATATTCGGCGCCTGCCTTCTCCAGCCGCTCGGCGGTAGACGCGCTGATCGGCTGCACCTTCTCTGACCGGAAGCGAAGCAGCGCAGCAATGTTCCCCACCTTATCGAACTCGGCGTCACCCTTTACATAGAAGGTTTCAATGTCGCGGCGAATCACCCACGGCAGAATCGTCTCGCCCACATCGACAATCTCTTGTGTAACCCGTCCGCAGACCGGGCAAAAGCTGACGAGATGCGCGTCGATGTGCCCACATCCCAGGCATTCGACGGCATGGCCCTGAAGATTTTCGCCGACCAGAAGCGTCTGCACTTCTCCCAACTCCAGTGAGCGCAACACCCGACGCAATCCGGTGACGCCCCGGGCGTTGCTCCGCGCCTGGGTCAGGACCTGACTGACCAGCTGCTGCCGGCGTTCGTCATGCCAATGCTCCGCGATCTGCTGCGCCTGGGTGCGAAGCTCATCCCGCGTGGCATGAGCCAGATCGGCATGGAATCGTCCGATGAGAGCCTGGCTGACGTAGGGATGCAGTTGCGGCTCGAACAGCGAACGGTGCGCATCCTGGCAGGCAAGAATCCACTTTTCGAATATGCCTTTATCCAGCAACTCCTTCAGAGTCTCCGCAACGTTCTTGAAGTGCTGGCGAACCTCGTCTTCAACGCGGCGTTCCGCATGGCCTCCCTCATATCCGGCAAACCCGTCGCTGCGTCCGCGGCGCGGCAGCGCATGGAACAAATCCGTGCGCTCGGTCAGTTCGCCCAGGCGCAGATCAAAAATGCGGGCGCGATGGCGGTCGACCAGCACCACCCCCAGCAGGGGAGACGCCCCCAACAAGTGAGCCAGGGGCCTGAGGTGGAAGTGCCGGTCTACGAAGAGCTGCGTGCTGCCCAGGCTGGCCGGCAATTCGTATTCCCGCCAGATTCCTTGAGCGGCGCATGCGAACACTGCTTTTCCGTGAGTTCCGTTGTTGCGCAGTTCGCCCGACAACCGCACGATACGATCGATGTCGGCGCGGACATTGTCTTTCGTTCCTTTGCTTTCGAGCGCGCGGGTCGCGTCGCGCGCCAGGTCTTTGATGAGAATCGTGTCTTCCTTGTGCGCCTTGTTACGGGGAGCGGAGGGTTGAAAATAAAAACTCACTGCGCAGGATTTTGGGTCCTGGAATTCAGCCAATTCACGGATTTCTTCGCGAGTAATACTCATGGATCATCCCCCCCCAAAGATGGATTGTGTCTTTAAGCGACGCCGGTTGGAGCGAACCGGCCCTGAAACTGCGTGGCCAGTCCCGGCGCTTTGCGCAAGTGCTCGCGCGCGGCGGAAACGAAAGCGAGAACCCGCTCCGCTGGTTGGCCCGTAATGGCCACGATCTCTTCCACACTGAACCCCTCGATAGCATGCAGGATGAAAGCCTCCCGCGGGCCAGAGCCCAGATCGCGCAACGCCGACGCGATCAGCCGCAGCAATTCGTCGGAGGCCATGATCTGCTCCGGCGTCGCCACCCGAGAATCCGCGATCACGGTCGCGCCCGTGATGGATTCATCGGGCTGATGGAATTGCAACTCCGGCTCGTCGCTGGCTTTCACGTTTGGGCGTCGCGCCGATTCTTCCAGGTGCACGGCGTGGCCGTTGCTCTCATCCGTACGCGACAGTTCGTCTAACGCGCGCAACGCCTGCCGGTAGAGCCATGGCTCCAACGCCAGTTTCTCGGGCTTCTCCTGGCCCTCGGTCAGCGCCGCGGCGATGGCTTCGTCGATCACCTCTTCCTTGGAGACCGAATCGGGAGCGAGGTTGTCTTGCGCTTCACGAAAATAGATTTCGCGCTCGACAAAACGGTCAAGGCGCGCCAGATTCACGTTTACGTAGGAACGGATGTCGTCGGCTGAAATGGTGGGTGGAAATACGGCGGCCAGCGTCTGCTCGAAGGGGACTTCGCGCACCGTGGTGCCGGGACGCATGCTGTTCCCGCGGCGGTCGCGATTCCATTTGTGCGACGAGCGCAGAATCTCTTTGTGCTTGTTGACCTGCTGCAGCAGGTCCTCGAAAGCAGTCTTCACCGCCGCCGCTGCTGTCGGTGCTTTGCTCTCCACGGCCATCTGCCCAGAAGGCAGGCGCAGGTTGAGGGAGACGCTGGTCCCTTCCCGCGTGGAGATCTCCTCCACGACACCCTTCAGGTGAATGAGTTCCGGGCGGAATACCTGCAATCGCTTTTGCAGTTTTTCGATCTGATGCTGAATGTCTTTTTCTACGGCGGGAATTTTATGAAGACGATAACTTACGTGAACATTCATGAGCGCCTCGGCCTTGCTGTACGAAGTCGCGCAACCAAGTGCTTTCTAAGCCGATTGTACACCCGGTGGAAAAAAGGCAAAGAGCAGAATTGCGGCAATCCAGACAGGTTTCAAATTCGGGAATCTGTGGCAGGAGTCCTCGATTCTATGCGCAGGTTTGCAGCCTTTACGCTCGCAGTTTATGATCCCGACCCATGACGCATCGCAGGCTCTTCCTGCTGTTCCTACTCACATCCATCGCCTGGGCGAAGACGCCATCCTCCAAGGAAGTCGACACGGTCTATCCCGACGCGCATGCCCTCTACCTCGATCTGCACGAGCATCCCGAACTTTCGAAGCATGAAACGCAAACTGCGGAGAAACTGGCCGCTCGCCTGCGCGCCGCCGGCTATGACGTCACCGAGCACGTGGGCGGGACTGGGGTCGTCGCCATTCTGAAGAACGGACCCGGCCCCACCATCATGCTGCGCACCGAACTCGATGCGCTCCCCGTGGAGGAAAAGACCGGCCTTCCGTACGCCAGTAGAGTACACACCAAAGATGATGGCGGGCGCGACGTTCCCGTGATGCATGCGTGCGGCCACGATCTGCACATGGCGGCAATTCTGGGCACCGCCGAAATCATGGCTCACAGCAAGAACACATGGCACGGGACGCTCATGTTGATTGGCCAGCCCGCCGAAGAAGGGTTCGGCGGCGCCAAAGTCATGATCAATGATGGCCTGTTCACGCGCTTTCCCAGACCGGACGTGGCTGTGGCGTTGCACGTAGCGAACTCATTCCCTGCAGGGGTCGTCGGCATCACACCCGGCGTTTACAACTCGAACTCCGACTCGGTGCGAATCACGATCTACGGCAAAGGCGGGCATGGAGCGTCGCCCCATACGACAGTCGATCCTATCGTGATCGCCGCTCGAACCATTCTGTCCCTCCAGACGATCGTTTCCCGGGAGGTGAAACCGGGCGAGATGGCCATCGTGACGGTCGGCTATATCCAGGCCGGGACGAAGAACAACATCATCCCCGACCAGGCGGAGATGGGACTCACCGTGCGGACCTACAAGCAGGATGTGCGCAAGCAGATTCTCGCCGCCATTACGCGCATCACGAAAGGAGAGGCCGCGGCAGCGGGTGCTCCTCGCGAACCTTTGGTCGATCGCTATCAAGGAGACGACTCGGTGTACAACGATCCCGCTCTGGCCCAGCACCTGAAAGCGCCGCTGGAGGCGGCATTGGGCAAAGACAATGTGGTCACTGCCGAGCCGATCACGCCGTCGGAAGATTTTTCCTATTACGTTGAAGCAGGGATTCCCGGCTTCTACTTCAGCCTGGGAGGCGCTAATCCGCAGAAATTCGCAGAGGCCAAGGCTGCGGGAACGATGCTGCCCTCGAATCACTCTCCGTTTTTTGCGCCGGATGTGGATCCTGCGCTGCACACGGGGATTGCGGCCGAGGTCGCGGTGCTGCGCGATCTGCTGAATAGCTCGACGGACGAACTGCACAAGCTGACCTCAGACAATCCGCCTCACTAAGGCGCGAACCGCGATACGGTCAGTTAGTGTACATACACATGTATTGACATATCCGTGATTTCTGGATATCCTGGAACCTGCTGCCGCGCAGGAAATAGCTATGCGCTTTGAATGGGATGAGGCGAAGAATCAACTGAACTTGCGGAAGCATGACGTTGGTTTCGAGACTGCGACTCTCGCCTTCGATGATCCCTACGCTTTGACAGAACGTGACGCGTTTGTTGAGGACGAAGAGCGATGGAACACCTTGGGAGCAATCGCTCCTGGAGTAGTGCTCTTCGTTGTTCACACATGGGTTGAACGAGATCGAGAAGAAGTTATTCGGATTATTTCGGCCCGGCTCGCGGAGTCGCATGAAAGGAGAAATTATGAGGAAGCTCAGCAAGGAGCAAAAACGAGATATCGCCGCGCTCACCGCAAAACGGGACGAGGACATTGATTTCTCTGACATTCCGCGGAAACTGGACTGGAGCAAAGCCGAGGTAGGCAAGTTCTATCGGCCGCCGAAGAAGGCTGTCACCATGCGCTTGGACGGGGATATCATCGACTGGCTGAAGAGCTACGGCAAGGGTTACCAGACGCGGGTGAATTTGCTGCTGCGTCACGCCATGGCGAGTACCACTAGAAGAACCGGGGGCGCAACAAAGTGAAAAGAACCAGCCACGCTCACGCGGCGAGTTGATGTATCTCGCTCTTCACACCGCGACAGTGACCGACGTCTCCGTCCGTGTCACTGGCCGATAGAGTGTGTCGCGCTCGATGGGCTCGCGTCCGGCCTCACGGATCAAGCGCTCCAACTCCTCGCGCCGCATGCCCTGTGGAGTGGTGGCGCCCGCATCGTGGTAGATCTTCTCTTCAATCACCGTACCGTCCATATCGTCGGCGCCGAAGCGCAGCGAGATTTGCGCCATCTTCGACCCAACCATCTGCCAGTACGACTTGATGTGCGGGAAGTTGTCGAGAACGAGCCGGCTGACGGCGATCTGCTTGATATCGAGCATGCCGGTGGTTTTCGGCAAATGCTGCAGGGGCGTGTTGTCGGGATGGAACGCCAGCGGAATGAACGTCTGAAAACCGCCCGTTTCATCCTGCAGCGCTCGCAGCTTGAGCAGATGATCCACGCGGTCTTCGTCGTTTTCGACGTGTCCGTAGAGCATGGTGGCGTTCGACTTCAGCCCGATCTGATGGGCCAGCTTAGCGGTGTCGAGCCACTGATCGCCGTCAATCTTGTGGTCGCAGATGATGTGGCGCACACGGTCGGCGAAGATTTCCGCGCCACCTCCGGGCAGCGAGTCGACTCCCGACGCTTTCAGTTGTTCCAGCGTTTCGCGAATCGACAGCTTGGCGCGCTTCGACAGATACGCGACTTCCACCATCGTGAAGGCTTTGAGATGCACCTGCGGAAAGCGTTGCTTCAAGCCGGAACACAGATCGAGGAAGTACTGGAACGGCAGGTCGGGGTGCAATCCACCCACGATATGAAATTCCGTCACCGCCTCGGAGTATCCCGAAGCCGCTGTCTCGAACGCCTCTTCCAGCGCCATGGTGTAGGCGCCGGGCGCGTCTTTCTTGCGGCCAAAAGCACACAACCGGCACGCCGCCACGCACACGTTCGTCGGATTGATATGGCGGTTGACATTGAAATACGTCTTGTCGCCGTGCATGCGCTCGCGCACGGAGTTGGCCATCCATCCCACGGCGAGGATGTCGCCGGTACGGTAGAGCGCCAGGGCGTCATGGGCATCAAGCCGCTCGCCGGCTACGATCTTCTCGTGGATCGGCAACAGCCGCCGGTCGTCCGTCTGAAAAGCGTGTAGGAAAGCCATTCCCTTAGATTTTATCAGGAGCGCGTGAGTCTGCGGATTCGGATCGTAAGCCGGCCGTTACGACCCAGACTCCAGCTTCTTCCTGGCCAGCGGGCGCGCAAATGCGTTCGTCGGATTGTGGTTGTTGATCTCCAGCACTTTTCGGTAGTAGTCCTTCGCCTGGGCCGCGTCGCCGGACTTTTCATAAGCCTGGCCCAGCAGCACAAGAATGAACGGATCGTGCTGCTCCGCCTTCTGCAATTCGGCAATCGCAGTCTTGTAGTCGCCGGCGTAAAACGCAACGTACCCGGTCAGATACGGATAGAACGGCGCCTGATTGGGATTGTTCGCCTTGTCCAGTGCAGCTTTGGCGGCAATGACGTGCCGCTGCGCCTCGTCGGCATTTCCCCGGCGAGCCGCAACTCGCGCCTGCGCACTCTCCCAGCGAAACAGCCACAGATTCTTGTCGGCCTCGGAAAGATCCAGCTTGCGCGACACCGTGTCGTATCCCATCTTGTACCACTTGAAGGCATGATCGGGATCGCCCAACTCCAGGTAGATGCGCGCCAGTTCGTTGCATGTCTCGGCGGCTCCGACTGAATCGCTTTTTGCCACACGCGCGTTGAACACCTGCATCTCGGCTTCGGAGGCCTTAAAAGCATCCCCGGCGAAAGCGTAGGAAAATGCCAGCGCTCGCAGAGCTTGCTGCTTGGAATCGGGGCGCGCAATCTCTAAGGCCTTGGTGAAGTATTCCTGGGCTTTCCCGTAATCGCCTTTGAGGTCGAGTGCGATGCCCGATTCCAGGTTTGCCTCGTAGGAGTCCGGGGACTTGTCGAGCACCTGGCGATATAAGGCGAGAGCCTCATCCTGCTTGCCATCATGGCTCAGCTTCTCCCCGCGCTGCACCAGATCGACGGGGCTGCCAGGAGCCGGCGCGGGAGCGGGAGCCTGTTGAGCAAGCCCAGACGTAGCCAGCAGGATGAACGTGCAGATCACGAGCGGAATTCGCGAGACCATCGGATCCTCCGAAATTGCGTCCGCGATTATGGCACGAATGGCGCGGAGCGGTAAGCGCGGACAAACTACTTGCGCAGCAGCAAATCTGCCGCCACGAACACAAAGAACAGCACCGAGATCACGCCATTCATGGTGAAGAACGCGGCATTGAGCTTGGACAGGTCGTTCGACTTCACCAGAGAGTGTTCGTACACCAGCAGCAGAATCACCGCCAGAACGCCGCATACCGCGAGCTTCCCCATCGCGAAGACGATCAGCAGAGACACCAGAAATCCCACCATCACCAGGTGGAAAGCGCGCGCAATCCACAGCGCACCGCGAATGCCGAGATATCGCGGCAGAGAGTGCAGGCCCGCCTCGCGATCAAATTCATAATCCTGACAGGCGTAGAGAACGTCGAAGCCCCCAACCCAGAATGTGACCGCCGCCGTGAGCAGCAGGATTCGCGGATCGAGCGAGCCGCGAACCGCAATCCAGGCAGCCGAAGGCGCGATGCCCAGCGCGAATCCCAGCACGAGATGCGACCACCGCGTCACCCGCTTGGTGTACGAGTAAAGCAGGAGCACGGCCAGAGCAACCGGCGATAGTTCGAGCGTCAAGCGGTTGAGCCGGCTCGCGGCCAGCACGAACACTAGACTCGAGAGCACAACGAAGGTAACTACAAACGCAGGTGAGAGATGTCCGGCGGGCAGGGCGCGTGTGCTGGTGCGGGGGTTGGCGGCGTCAATGGCGGCGTCGGCCCACCGGTTGAACGCCATCGCAGCCGATCGGGCTGCGATCATGGCTACGACGATCCACAAGAGTTGATGCAGCGGCGGAAATCCCCCGGCGGCGAGCATCGCCCCGCAGAGCGCAAATGGCAGCGCGAAGATCGAGTGCTCCCATTTGATCATCTCCAGCGTTGTACGCAGGTTGTGGATTATTGGCACTTTCAGATTGTAAACTCCCCGCATGCCAGATAAGACCGGCCCCCCAGAGTTCGCACTCATCGTCGTCGACATGCTGAATGACTTCTTAGACGAGTGGCCCTCAGCGCAGCGAAAACGACTCTGCGATTCCACGCGGCAGCTTGTTCAAATGATGCGAGACCACCACCAACCGATTGTCTGGGTTCGGCAGGAATTCGACCCGGACCTGACCGATGCTTTCCCTGAAATCAAGGCGAAAGGCATTCGAATAACGATTCGAGGAACACTGGGATCTGAAATTGTCCCCGAGCTCGCCGTCGCACCCTCGGATGCTGTCATCGTCAAAAAGCGATACAGCGCATTCTTCGGCACAACGCTCGATGTCTTACTGGAACGATTAAATCCTCAGACCTTGATTGTGGCGGGGATCAACACCCATGCTTGCATTCGCATGACTGTCCTCGATGCCTATCAACGAGATCGAAACGTAATCCTCGCAGCCGACTGCACAGATTCCTATGATCGCCAACACCACGAGATATCAATCGAGTACCTGAGGGACAAGATTGCAGAGGTGATGACCAACGAGGACATTCAGCGCATTCTGATCCGTGGGAAGAGTTAACTCAAAAGGTATTAGGCCTGTCCTTCCGAAATGAGCGGTACAAACCGGCAAAGATCACGGAGAATAGTCCGAGGCTGCCCACCTTCCATCCGAATCAGTTGCAGTTGCTGAGAATCGTATTGGCCCACGGGAATGACCATCCGCCCGCCCTCGGAGAGTTGGTCAAGCAGAGCGCGCGGCACCTCTGGGGCCGCAGCCGAAACGATGATCGCGTCGTAAGGCGCGCACTGCGGGAATCCTTGCGTTCCGTCACCGGTCACGACACTTGCATTCGGATAGCCCATCCCTGCGAGTAACTCTCTGGCGGAATTCGCCAACGAGGCATGGCGCTCGATCGAGATCACCATTCCGGCCAAACCGGCGAGCAACGCAGTGACGTAGCCGGAACCGGTTCCGACTTCGAGCACACGATCACCGGGCAAGGGCGCCACATACTCCAGCATCACCGCAACGATGTAGGGCTGCGAGATGGTTTGTCCCTCGGCGATCGGCAGCGGATGATCTTCATACGCCTGGTCGCGGTATGGTTCCGGCGCGAACGCGTGGCGCGGCACCCGCGTCATGGCCGCCAGCACGCGCTCATCGCGAATGCCGCGCGCGCGCAGTTGGGCATCGACCATCTGCTGTCGCAGTGTGTCGAGGTACGCCGCATGGGCAGAAGTGGTCATCGGGGCGGTGTAGCCGGACCAGAATACTCCCGCACGCCGGTCGCGAAGCCATCCGTGGACACACTGACTTTGGCGATCGATTTTGACATGTCAGGAACGCGATGCTACTTGCCGCGTCCATAGTCGGAGGCTTGCATGTCCACCTGACCATCGCATTCCACCTTGAGCAGACCTCCGACCGGCACCGTTTTCGGAGCGAGATAGATCTTACATTGCCTCCCCTCCATCGCCGCCGTAGCCGTCGAACAAGGCACTTCACTCTGATGGATCGTAGTCTTCTCCGTCTTCAGGTCACTTTCCGAAATACCGTACACGTCCTTCACGCCTCCCGACAGATCGGCGATCTGCTCTATTCCCGCCTGCCATTCTTTCTTCCCTGGGTCCCACGAATAATTCCTGACAACGGCAATCAGCGTGGTCTTCCTGATCAGTTCGAGCTTGCTGACCGGAATACCGCCCGGTCCCTCATAGACCACCCAGTCGCCGACGTGCGCATCCGGATACAAACTGACTGCATTCGCGACAGGCAGCGAGGCTTCGATGGCTTTCGGCCTGGGGGACGCCGCGGTGAAGGAGAGCCCTTTATTCTTGTCATAGATCTGGTCGACGCGCTTCTGATAGGCCTCGGCTTGGTCGAGATGCCCCATCGCCTGAGAAAGTGCTGCCAGGTTCACCAAAACGTCTTCGAGTTGCGGATGATCTTTGCCCAGCTTTGCTTCGTAAGCCTTCAAAGCGTCATGCAGGAGCGGGTCCGCTTTGTCGTAGAGACCGACTACGGTGTAAAGCCTGCCCAGAAGATTTCGGACTGGAGCCATATAGAACAGAACCTCGGGTTCGGTGGTCTGCCCCGCCGCGAGTGGAATATCCAAACCCTCGGAACGAACGGTGTAGGCGTAAACCAGATACTGTTCGGCTTTGGCGAAGTGCCCCGTTCTCAAGTACAACTCTCCCAAGGCTCCTTGAACATCCGTGGCCTCTTGCGCCGCGGCCCCGAAGGCTGTGTTCACAACCCCCAACGCCTTCTGCAGCGAGCGCTCCGCTTCGCCGGTGTTGCCGGACGCAAGGCAGGCGATCGCAACGTTAGTGAGCAAGCTCGCATACGCCGGATGGTCGGCCCCCAGCTTCTTTTCTACGATCGGCAGCGCTTGCCCGTAACTCTCCATGGCAGATTTGTCGTCTCCCTGAAGGTGATACAGCGTTCCCTGATAGTCCAACTGAATGGCGACATCGACACTATCCTGCTCCCTGGCATGAACCTTCCTCGCGATCTCCAAAGCACGCTGGGTAAACGGCAAGGCTGGGACGTAGCCGCCCTGCTCCCGGTAAGAATTACTGATCTCGTCGAGGATGGGGATCAGATCGGCATGATCCTTCCCCTTGCTGGTTTCCGCCTCTGCCAATTCCTTCTTCAAAGTCGGCAAATCCTTCCGGGGACGGTCCTGCCCTTGCAGCGCCGTACCCACCAGAAAGAAACTGAGCCATACAATCGTTGTCAGGAAGGAAAGAAAGCGACCGAATCCAGAGGGCCGGGTGGTCATGCGTGGAACCTCCTCGCATCGGCTGTGGCAGGGACAGATGGGACTATACCCTATTTCTTGCGCTGCCGGACGCGCACATCAAAGCTCACCACCCCGTTTTGATCTCGCGTGCCCAGCACCGAAACATTTCGATTGATGTAGTACTCGCCCTGGATGATCTGCTGCGAACTCTGCGAGACGTTGGTGCTATAGCTGAGGGAAAGATTGTTGGCAAATTCCTGTTCGATCGTGATTTGAGGCCCGCGCGCGGTGGGGTTCGTTTCTGTGGTCAGCCCCTGCGGATCAATCTTGATCCGGCTGACTCCAAAAAGCTTTTCCATGCGGCTGCTCACGGTCGAGTTGATCGCCTGGTTGATGATCAGATTGGTAGCCTCATCGTTGAACATGCCCTGGCCCGACTGTTGCTGCAACTGTTCGGATTCTTCGCTGGTCCGTCCCAGCGCCAGCAGCGCGATGATGTCCGACTTGGGCAAGGGCGGCTCCGAGCGGTAGTTGACGTTCAGACGATCGGGTGTGCCGGTGACGGTGACATCAAGATCGTAGTTGCGGACGTGGGTTGTGGCCTGCAGGTTCACTTGAGGCTCAATCGCGACCGGATTGGCAAAGGTGATGTCGCCGCGCTCCAGGCGAAACTTGATGCCGTTGAAGGTCGCGTCGCCCTCGAGAATGTCCGCGCGCCCCAGAACGCTCGGCCGCGCCGCGGACCCGCGCAGCCGCAGGTCGGCATCGCCGGAGAGCCGCGCCACCGCGGTCTTCATCTGAAGTTCTGGTGCGGTGCGGACGGCTACGTCGAGCTTGATGTTATAGAGCGGCGAGTTGGCCGACGTGATCGCCGACGACTGGCGGCTGCGCTCAAGGTACGAGCCAAAATCGAACCCCGGCGTCACGGCCAGCTTCGTGACCAGAACATCGCCCGATACCGTGGACGACGACCTGGTGCCGATCCAATGCAATTCGGCGGTTGCCGTCGAACTCACCCCCGGCGGATAACGCAGCCGCACGTCCTTCCCCACCGCGGTGACATTAAAACTCAGTTGCTGGTTGAAATTCGTGGCATCGCCCTTCAGGTCGAGAGTGCCGCCGCCGGTGCGCGCCGTGAGTTGTTCAATGTGAATGTGGTCGCGCGTGAATGTGAGCGTGCCGTTCATTTCGCTCACGCCGCTCGGCAGCCCGGCATAGTTGGCGGCGGCATTCTTGACTTGAATCGTACCCTGCGGCAGCGGGTCCTTCACCGTGCCTGCCACCGTCAGGTGAACGGTCGCCTGGCCGGAAGCAGTCAGATCGGGATCCAGGCTTCCGAGCAGCTTCAAATCCAATTGTCCGTCCGCGCTGAAATCCAGGCGATGATCTTCGTCATAGTAAACGGCGCCGTGGCCGGTAACGTCGGTTCCCTCGCCCACCATATGAGTCTGATCGATGCGCAGCGTTCGCTGGGCATACGTGAAACGCACAGGATCCTGATTGTGCAGCTTGGCGTACTCCACGTCGACCGTGACATCCGACAGGTTCCCGGTCAGAATCCACTGCCGCCGATAGCGCAGCGGCCCCTGCATGGTCACGGTCGCCGCCACGGATGAGTGTCCCGTGAGCTGGTTCCCCAGGTACGCGCGCCACAACGCGTCCAGGTCGACGTGGTCCATGCGCGCCGTAATATTTGCTGCATAGTCGCCGTGCATGGCGACAGTTCCATCGACGGCCAGAGTGCCGTGGGAAAAGTCAGAGTGTCCGCTCACCATCAGCTCTCTGCCCTTCGTCGTGCCCTGCAGGACGAATCCACCCTGGGGTTCGTGGTCAACAGCGAGATCACGCACGTGAACACCGGCATCGATCACTGGCGCGTCCAGGGTCCCCGAACCGCGGAGGGTGAAATCGGCGCGACCGTCCACCGGCAACTCATCCAGGTGGAGTTGGCGCACCCGCGAGAGATCGAAATTCTTGCCGGCAAGGTCGAGCTCGAATCCTTTGTTCGCAGGTATAAAACCGGCGCTGCCGGTCACTTCGGCGTCCTGATGCGTCAGGTGGATGTTCACCAGATCCGTTTCGCTGGCTCCGACCCGAAGATCGGCATCAAATTTTTCGATCTCCTCCCCGTAGGCCGACGCCTTCACCGCGTGAATGTGTCCCCCAGCCTGCGGATGCGCCCGCGTCCCTGAGATCAGGAGGGTCACGTCCGCCGTCCCCGTAATCGGGTAGTCCACACCCGCCAGAGCCGCGGTCGAGGCTACATCCACATTGTGCAGATTGACCCGCACGCTATACGGGCTGTTCTCGGTAAGTTTTCCCTTCAGCAGAGTTGCGCTGGCCTCAAAATCGGCGCTGGTGTCTCCACGCCGCAGGGTGCCGCCGCGAAGGGCCAGTTCGTGCGATGAGAACAGAAAGCTCGTGCCCAGAGAGTCCCAATGCACGACTTTTTCCGGGGTACGCGAGGTTGCCGGAACAGTGAATTCGAAGTCTTCGGCAACCAGCGTTCCGGCCACAGTCGGCGAAGAAAATGTTCCGCCAGCCGCTCCGCTGAAGGTAGCGCTGCCGTTCACTCGAAACGGCAGGTCAGTTGGACCACCGAAGGCCGTCACCAGCGGCCGCCATTCCTCCAAGTCGGAGGTCGTAACGGAAATGTGCAGCTTGGACGACGCTGCCAGCACGCCTTCCGCCACGACTTTCGAAGCCGGCGTCGACAATCGGAGTTGCGCCAGTTCAAGCGAGTCCGAGGCACCACGGTATTTGCCCTCGATATGGGCCGTGACCGGCAGTTCGCGCGCAGCGGGACGCTGCGCCGGAACTACATCGAGGTTGAAGGCGATCTCGGCATTGCCGGGAGACCCCTTCCAGGTGGCTTCCAGGCTGCCGCTGGCCAGTCCGGCCGGGTGAAAGCCGACCAGCGGGTGTGCGGGGGTGTTCAAACTCGCCGTCGTTTCGCCCACCGAGATGTCGCGCAGACGCAGGCGCACAGACCCGCTTTGCACCCCCGGCAACTTCGTTTTCTCACCCTTCTTTGGCGCTGGTCGGGCCACCGCGATCACGGTCCTCTCTTCCCTTTTGCCCTTGTCTGCTGCCGATAAGGGGACGCTGTGCAGCCAGTTGTCGACTTGCGCTTCACCCGTGAGGCTCCCCCCCAGCAGTCGTCCCTGCAGCTTCGAGAGCTTGATCTGGTCATCGGTCACCGAATAATCGGCGGATGCGGCGGCCTTCCGCACCGCGACCTGATCGTCCTGCCATCCCAGGTCGCGCAGCGCGACCGTGCCTGAGGTGGTGAAGTCGGCCATTGTCCAGTGGCCGCTGCCCTTGAACTCCGCCGTGCCCTCGCGCAGATCGCGCCGCCGGGCAATGGCAGCTGCCTCTTCCAGATTGATGCGGGCTTCGTAGGTTCCATCCAGACGCGGGTTATGGAAGTCGGTGATCCGTCCGCTCGCTTCCAGCGAGGTCTTTCCAGAATTCCACTTCAGTGACTTGATATCCAGAAACGTCGGCGCCAGGCTGAAATCGATCGTCGTCATCCACGAGAACGGCCGCAAATCCGGCAGTGTCGTGTCCACCTTCCCCAGCATCAAGTGGCTCTCGTAGCGCCCGCGCAAAAACGAATAATCCATCTGCACGTTGGCGTTGTGGACCGCGAAATCCATGGGGATCTTCTGATCAGCCCAAAGCAGCTCGCCGTTGTGGACCGACAACCGATCGATGGAGAGCGCGAAGAGTTGTTCGACGCGGGCCGTCCCCGTCGTCTGCGGTAATTCCCGAAGCGCTGGAATGTTCGTCGTGGAGCCATCCGGCCCAATCATGATGTGGACTACCGGATGCTCAAGAATCAGAGATTGAAAGCCAAATTCTGTTCGCAGAAAGGAAATCACCTTCACTTGCGCCTGTAGGCTGTCGGCGTGCGCCAGAGGGATGTCGGTCGGCCCCTCCTTGCCATGCACGGTGATGTTGCGCACCTCCACCTGCAGATGGAAAGGAACGACATGGAAGCTGCCGACTTCCGCCTTGCCGCCGGTGATGCGCTCGACTTCCTCCACCATCCGGCGGCGGACATATTCCTGGAAGGCGTTGGTGGTGGTGTACCAGAGGCCAGCCAGCACGGCGATCACACCCACACCGCTGGCGATCACAAGGTATTTCCACCAGCGCCGTCGTCTGGTGGCAGGCCGGGTCACCGCGTCTGAACTCCCTCCCCGGAAGATTCGGTCATGCCGGGCGCACTGACTTTGCTTTCGGAGCGGAGCGACTGCAGCCAGGAAACCATCAACTCGTTGACCTTCTCCTGGGTGAGCAGTTCGCGGATCTTGGCGGAGACATCGACCAGGGGAATTTCCCCGGCGCCGGATTGCTTCAACTGAGGAACAAATTTTTCCCGGTAGTAGGCTTCGACGCTCTTGGAATCGATCTGCACCGCCGGGCGCAGATGCGCATCCACCAGCCGCATCAAATCGATCTGCTGCTGCACATGCGCCCGCAGCGCCTTCTCCGTCAGACCGAACCGGTCCAGCAGCCCTTGCCAGCCCTCCGCGGTTGCCGCATCCGGATATAGCTTCCGCGCCTTGACCACTTCCGCGGAGGCCTCTTCCTCAGAACAATGCTGGAAAAACGCCGACTTCATTTGTTCCCCGAGGAGTTCCTGATCGATCAGGCGGTCGAGGACGGCGCGCCGGTCTTCTTCGGAAAACTGGGCGAGGGGACGGCCTCCGAGAAGAGCTTCGTAGCGCAACGCATCATTCCAGTCGCTCTGCAGGATGATATGCCCGTTCACGGTGGCGACGATGCGGTCGATAACCTCGCCAGCCGCGGCGGGAACCACCAGCGCTCTCAAGAACACGATGAGCGCGACCGCCACAACCTTCATGCTGCTGCGAATTGGATTCCTCAAAATGGCTGGCCTATGCTGAAAAATATGCTGAAATGCCGCAGACGCTGCGTTTCTTGAACCGGTACCGTTTGCACCGGGTTAGTATTCGGAATCGGTAAGTTGAATACCTGAAAAAACCGGGTCGGATTCAGGTTGTACCCAAAATCAAAGCGCAAGGGCCCTAAGGGCGTCTTATATCGTACGCCAACTCCCAAAGCATGCGAAGTGTAATCATATCCAGAGTTGTTGAAATTTGTCATGCACTGAGTGTCCGGTGTACTTCCGGACAAGCACTGTTGGGGATTCTGCTGGTGCCAGCGCATCAGGCCCGTCAACAGGTCGTGCGGCGCGGTAAAGACGTTACCCATATCGTGAAAAACCGCAAAGCCGAATCCGGATCCCAGATAAGGCAGCGAGATGGCAGGAAAGCGCAGTTCCAGATTGTTGACGAACAACGCCGTGCCGCCGACCGGGAAGCCCGAGGATGGATCGCGGGGACCTGCCTGATTTAACCCGAATCCCCGGTGTGAGTTGCCACCACCCGCGAAGAATTGCTCCGGGAGCGGAATCAGGTTGAAACCCTGACAGAAGGATTCATTGGTGTTCGGGTCGGTCGCGCAGGCGCCCGGTGGACGCACTTTCGTACCATTGAACGGCTGCTGAATGCCGATCGTCGTCGAGCGCGCGAACACAAATTGGCGATCCGGCTTCCCCTTGCCACCGATAGCATGGTAGGTGGAATTCTGAGCCAGCAGGCGGCCGAAATCCGCTTCCGAACCCAGAAAGCCGAGAGCCGAAAAACCGTCCAGCGTAAAGTAGTTCCCTTTCGTACTTTCCAGGGGATTGTCGCGCTTGTCGCGGATAAACGTGAACCCCGGCCCTCCAACGCGCGCGGGCAGAGAAAGTACCGAAATTTCACCGGGCGTAAATTGGGTCGCGAAGTCTCGCGCCACCACCCGTCGAAAATCAAAGCGGTAGGTGACGGAACTTGGCCCGGGTCGCGTGCCCGGCTCCGTGCCCGCGCTGCCGATCTGCTGCCGCAGGTCGATCTTCCCTTCCAGCCGCTGCGAAGTGAATGTGGCTACATCCAGGCTGTTGTCGTAGAAGATCGTATAGATCAGCTTGAACTTGTCGCTGTCGAACAGCTTCGGGATGGTGTAACTGATGAGTCCCCGCTGCTGCAGCCGTCCTACATGCGATTGGAAAGTAAGCGTCTGATTCCGGCCCGCAAAGTTAAGCCGGGTCACGTCGAACTCCACCCGGGGACTCACGCCGGTCTGACCCTGGGGAGCGCTCGTCCCCGCCGGCTGTCCGGTCTGGAACTCCAATCCGAGTCCATACGTGAAGGTATATCGCTTGGCCTCCCGAACCTGTACCAGGACATCCTTCCGCGGATCGGCGCCATCGGGGTTCTGCACTCCGGTATCCACCTGGCTGAAGATGCCAAGGTCGTACAGCCGGGTCTGGGTACTAAGCAGGTCGCGCTGGCTGAGCGCATCTCCCGCATGCACCTGCAAGTCCCGTTGCACGATAAAGTCGCGGGTATGCTCCAGCCCGGAAACCATCACCTGGTCGACCGTGAAGGCTTCCCCTTCCTGAATGGTAAAGGTCACATCTGCGCGATTCGGCTCGCTGCTGGAAGGAGTTGTCGAAATTTCCAGAGAAGCGTTGGGGTATCCGTGATCGAAGTAATAGCTGAGTACTCTTTCCCGGTCGTTGGCGAGATTTTGCTCGGAAAAAGGCTGCCCGGCCTGGGTACTCAGCTCGGGCAGTTCCCCGGACTTCACTTTCTGATTGCCCGCCAGATGCACTTCCCCAACCCGGGTTCGCTCTCCTTCTTCGATGTGAATCCGCACCGCAAGTTTGTTCGGCGTCCCCTGGTAGTTATCGTCAACGCTGCTCTCGATCTTGACCGCACGGAAACCGTTGGTCTTGTACAAACCTTCCAGCGTTGCAATGTCGCTTTTCAACAAGGCCTGGCTGTAGCGGCCGTGATTCAGAAAGCGGCTGGAGGGCTGAATTTGCAGGTACGAGCGGAGTTTCGCCGTGTCGAGGAAGTCTTTGTTGCCCGTGATCTCGATCAGGGCCAGCCGGTGCACAGGCCCGGCATCAATCTGATAGATGACGCGTAGCGTTTTCGGGTCGCTCTCCTTCCTGATGTCGACCTTGGCGTCAAAGTAGCCGCGGGTCTGCAGGTAATCGGTCAAGTTGCGTTTACCCTCGTTCAGCAGGTCGTCATCGACCGCGTTCTCCTCGTAAACCGGAATCTCCTTCTTGAGCACGCCACGCCGGATCTTGAATCCGCGGGCGTAGATCACCACCACCGGGCCGGGATCGATCTGAAACGTAAAATCCACCGCGTTTCGCTCGGGACGATAGATCTGCTCGGCAATGGAAACCTGGGCCAGAGCGCGATCTTCCTTCTGAAATTTCTTGCGCAGCCTTTGCAGCGAATCGCTCACCCGGGCCGCCGTGACCCGGTCGCCTGCTTCCATGTGCGCTACGCCCCGCACGTACTGCGGCGACAGACCCGACGTGCCGGTCACCTTCACTTCCCCCACGTGCGCCTGCGACCCGGCATCGATGTGAATCAGCACATCCACCTGTTGATTGGCGGCGTTCGATGTACTCTCGGCAGTCACCCGCGCCTTGTAGTACCCGTTCTCCTGCATGAGTTGCCGGATGTTTTCGAGCGCGCGGTCCAGTTTTTCCTGGGTATAGAGTTCTCCCAGCTGGAATTTCGAAGCGTTGACGATTTGATTCGAGTTAGGACGGCTCGGCGCACCCTCGACCTCCACCGCGCCGATAAAGAAATTGGCCGACGTCACAAACGTCAGCACTACCCCCTCCCCCGACGGAGTCACTTCTGCCTGAATGTCGGCGAAGCGTCCCGTAGCGAAGAGGACGCGGATACTCTCCCGCACCTGCTCCCGCTCCAGCGGGCTTCGGGCCTTCTGTGGAAGCAAGTCCAACAGGTGCTCGCGGTCGCGTTCCGCAACTGCCGGCAGGACGATGGCTTGAACCGTCTTTCCTTCGTAACCGGAACCTTCCGCTTGCGATGCCTGGGCGGAGTGCGCTGGAAATACCGCAACGGCGCCAGATCCCACTGCCGCACCCCGCAACAGGACCGCGGGCCACAGCACAATCATCGCGGTCAGAGTTGTCGCGTAGCGTCTCGGCAAAGGTATCCTTGGAATCAGGGTGTACTGACTTCGATAGCATGCACCCAGTCAGTCGTTGCACGGGGTTGTTGGGGCTTGAGCAACAGGACTCGCCCGGCGCTTCCACTTCGCGCCCAACCCAGCCACTTATAATAAAGGTTTTGCAGCTCAGCACTGGTGACCTCTTTGGCACAGGAAACACATCCCGGCGACGGCGCGCCCAAAAGAGGGTCCGGCGGTGATTCCTCGGCCGACGAGCGCTACTCGCGACAGATTCTTTTCCACGGCATCGGCGCGCCGGGCCAGCAAAGGCTCGCTCAAGCGAGGCTGGCTATCGTCGGCTGCGGCGCAACCGGGTCTGCGCTGGCCGCTTTGTTGGCGCGGGCGGGCGTCGGGACCCTGCGCATCATTGACCGCGACTACGTCGAGCCGAGCAATCTGCAGCGGCAGTCGCTCTTCGATGAAGCCGATGCGGCCGAGTCTCTTCCCAAGGCAATTGCCGCCGCACGCAAGATCGCCACCTTCAATTCGCAGATCGTCGTCGAACCCAAGGCTGAAGATTTGACGCCGGCGAATATTGAAGGCCTGCTTGAAGGAATGGACCTGATCCTCGACGGCACCGACAACTTCGAAACCCGCTACCTGATCAACGACTACGCCGTGAGCCGTTCGGTTCCCTGGATCTATTCCGCAGCCGTGGGAAGTTATGCCGTGACGTTGAACGTCTTGCCGGGTGAAACCGCCTGTCTGGCCTGTATCTTCCCGGATTCTCCGCGGGGCATGGTGGAGACCTGTGAAACTTCCGGGATTCTCAACTCTGCGGTGAATCTGGTCGCGTCGATCGCCGCGACCGAGGCGCTCAAGCTGCTGGTTGGCGGCGCCGGCGCCCCGACACTGCGTCGCACCCTGCTTTCCTTCGATCTCTGGAGCAACGAGCACGCCGAGATTTCCGCCGCCAAGCTACGCCCCGGCTGCCGGGCTTGTGGCGAGCGCAACTTCATTCATCTGGCCGGCGAGGGCCGCCCGCACATCACCTTGTGCGGCAGGAATTCGGTGCAAATCCATGAGCGGCAACGCCCCATCGATTTCGTCGAGATGGACCGCCGGCTCCAACCACACGGCATCGTGCGGCACAACGACTTTGTCCTGAAGTTCTGGCATGAGCCCTACGAGATGACGCTCTTCCCCGACGGACGAGCCATCATCAAAGGCACGACCGACACAGCGGTGGCTCGAAGCTTGTATGCCAGGTTTGTGGGAAGCTAGTCTGTCAGGCACGGTCACTACAACATTCAGGAGCAGACGATGGCTGAACGACAAAAGCTGGGCGCTGTTTCACCTTGCTTCATCGTGAGCGACGCTTCGCGGGCGGTGAACTTTTACACGGCGAAGCTCGGGTTCGAGTTGCGTTTTTCTGAGCCGGCGGATCAGCCGTTCTTCGCGATTGTGGGCCGCGATTTGGCTCAGATTTTTCTGAAGGCCATCTCCGCGGAAGTCACGGCGCAACCGAATCCAACGCGTCATGAATGGGCGCCCTGGGATGCGTTCGTGTATGTCGATGATCCTGATTCACTGGCCGCAGAGTTTGCCTCCCGAGGTGTGACATTCCACGCGGAGATCGTCAATCGCAAAGATGGCGTTCGCGGTTTCGAGGTTGTGGACAACGATGGGTACGTGCTCTTCTTTGGCGCCCCAATTGAGGAGATTGCCCGCTGAAAAGAAGAGGATGCCCTCTCGGGAAGTGTGGCGCGGCTCCGCAGCGAAAGCATTTCTGCCCCGGCGCGCAACATCCAGAAGCGTCTCGGGCTAGGAGCTACCCGCTGAATTCTGCTAATCTTCTTCGTTTGCGAATCCCCTGTTCTTAGAAAAGGGCCCGAATGCCGGACACCCCGCGTCCTGAACCCAGCCGCCCGTTTCGCTGGCTGGTGCTGATCTTCGTCAGCCTGACGATGTTCGGCAACTACTACGTCTACGACTGCATTGCCCCGATCGCAGATCTGCTGACCAAACAACTCGGCTTCTCCGATTCGAACATCGGCCTGCTGCAGGCCATCTACAGCATCCCGAACGTTTTGATGGTTTTAATCGGCGGATACATCGTCGATCGCATCGGAACGCGAAAAGCAATCTTCATCTTCGGTGTGTTGTGTTTTGCTGGCGCTGGAGTGACTACCCTATCCAGCCACCTGAGTATCATGGCCGCGGGCCGCCTTCTGTTCGGCCTCGGCGCAGAATCCCTGATCGTCGCCGTCACCACCGCGGTCGCCAAATGGTTTCGCGGCAAGGAACTCAGCTTCGCCTTCGGCATCAACCTTATGATCTCCCGGGCCGGCTCCCTGCTGGCCCAGCAGTCCCCTTCCTGGGCCGGCTTCGCATACAACTACTGGCGCAATCCTCTGTTCATCTCCGTCGGCTTCGGAGCACTCTGCGTGGTGGGAGCCGCCATCTACTGGGCTCTCGAGGTCTATGCCGAGAAGCGCTATCAGGTCGGTCCCGCCGGAGCGACCGACAAAGTGGCCTTCGGCGACATCAAGGCCTTTGGCCTTTCCTACTGGTACATCGTGGCCCTGTGCATCACGTTCTATTCCGCCATCTTCCCCTTCGAGACCTTCGCCTACAAATTCTTCATGGACGCCCACCACACCACCCGCGAAGCCGGCGGCGACCTGGTGGGCATGTTGACCCTGTTCACGATGTTTGGGACGCCGATCTTCGGCCTCTTCGTCGACAAGCTCGGAAAGCGGGCTCTGCTGATGATGCTGGGATCGCTGTTGCTGATCCCCGTCTATCTCATGATGGCCTACATCCGTTCGGCCACTTATGTGACGGTCTACCTGCCTTCGTCGGCCGACGGTCATTTCGCGTTTGTGGCTCATCACCTGCCCCCGATCTTGCTTCTCACCATGGCCATGATGGGGATTGCCTTCTCGCTGATTCCCGCGGTCATGTGGCCGTCGGTGGCATATCTGGTCGAGCAATCGAAACTCGGGACAGCCTATGGCCTGATGACGATGATCCAGAACATCGGCCTGGCGGGATTCAATCTGGTGGTCGGCTGGGCCAACGATCACAGCCACGCAGGCGCGCAGAATCCGGGGGGCTACAACCTGGGCATGTGGATCTTCTCCACCCTGGGCTTCTTGGGGCTGACCTTCGCCTTCCTGCTCCGGCAGCGCGAACTAGGCCCTCATGGACACGGTTTGGAGACGATTACGACGGCCCACAAGCCAACTTAGGTGACGCGCCAGAGACCCAGAAATTACCAATTTTAGAAAATTGCGACTCTAAATTTGGGATAGGGTTAAATAGTTCTAGCGTCGAACTGTTTAACCCTCCACAGGCAAAGGGATTCTCGGAGTTAGGGGAGGGGGTGACAGAATCCATAGAACGGTAGAATGGCTCTCATAAATTGAATCCATGAATTACTTTAGTGCTACCACAACAGCCCGCAAGCCATACAACGCAAAGATATTTAGCCGCATCTCACGGGATGCGGTCGGAAAAGGCAACTTGACCGACGCAGAGCAGCGACAAGCCAGCGATTCGACGGAAGCCGAGCTGATCGAGAAGGCGAAGCTAGGGGACGCCCAGGCGTTCCAAGCCCTCTACGACAAGCATAAGCGGCGGGTGTATTCGCTCTGCCTGCGCATGACATCGAATACGGCCGAGGCGGAGGATCTGACTCAGGAAGCTTTCCTCCAGCTCTACCGCAAGATTACGACGTTTCGCGGCGAGTCGGCGTTTTCGACGTGGCTGCACCGGCTCTCTGTGAACGTGGTGCTGATGCACCTTCGGAAGAAGAGCCTTCCTGTGGTTTCGCTGGAAGAGACCACGCAGGGCGGCGAAGAGGACACTCCGAAGAAAGATTTCGGGGCCGATGATATCGCGCTAGCCGGATCCATTGACCGGATGCAGCTGCAGAAGGCAGTGGCTGACCTCCCTCCGGGCTATCGCATGATTTTTGTGCTTCACGATGTGGAAGGTTACGAACATAATGAGATTGCTTCGATCGTGGGATGTTCGATCGGGAACAGCAAGTCCCAGTTGCACAAGGCGCGCATGAAGTTGCGCGACCTGCTCAGAATGAATCGAGCTGAAAAAGCCGAAAAGTCCTGAACACGCGCAACAGGCAACAAAGTAAGTACACAAGCCGGCGCAGACCGGCAGCGTGGACCACGTCGAAGGTGACACTGCAATTGTTCTGGAAGTGGCAGTACACTGAGGGCAGCAGAGGCTTGGGGAGTGCTGTATGACTTGCGTGGAGTTGCAAGATAGCCTGGCCGAGATCGAAGACGCCAGCAGTCCGGCGCAACGGGCGCATCTCCAGGATTGTCCCGAGTGCGCGGCTCTGGTTGCAGAGTTGCTGGTGATCGCCGGCGCCGCAGGAGAACTGCGCGCCGCCAACGAGCCCAGTCCCCTGGTCTGGAATTCCATCGAAATTGCGCTGCGGGAGGAGGGTCTGATTCACCCTCAACGTCCGCGTTATTCCCTTCTCCCGTCGTTCGGAAGCCAATGGGGATGGGCACGCTGGCTGGCTCCCGCTGCCGCCGCGTTACTCATCGCGCTGGGCGTTTACTTGCGGCCGCACTCGCAGCAGCCGCCCATCGCCGGCAATGAAGTCAGACCGGCGGTTGCGACGGCTTCAGACGCAATGGTCGCGGGTTTGAACGATGACGACCTGCTGCAGGAGGTCGCCCAGCAATCACCCGCGCTGCAGGCTCAATATACCGACAGTCTTCGCAGCGTGAACCAGTACATTCAGGAAGCCAGGAACGTCGTTGCCTCCGACCCCAACGACGAGGAAGCCCGCCGTTCACTGATGGAGGCATATCAGCAAAAGGCCATGCTCTTCGAGATGGCTCTGGATCGTTCTCTGCAATAAGAGCGCGATCGGTTGCGTCGCCGGCTGCGCGCCGGCGGAATAAATCAGGGATTCAAGGGAACTCAATATGAGTGGGCGTATTATCGAACTCGCAGCCATCGGCGCGCTGGTCGCCGGAACCGTAATGGCCGGAACTGCCGGGGCCCAGACCCATAAGGCTTATCGCTTCAACGTCGGACCCAAGGCCGGAGTGTCCGTCAACAATCCCTACGGTTCGGTCTCGGTGAAGCCCTCCACCGGCAGCGTGGTCGTCATCAATGCAGTGCTGTCCTCTGACAAAGTCGAAGTGGATAACGCGCTCGTCGGCAATCGCGTCGAGATTCACTCCCACCTGCTGCCCGGCTCCGATGCCCAGTCCGGCCGTGTCGATTACGAAATCTTCGCCCCTGCGGATGCCAGCGTCACCCTGCACTCGAGTTCCGGTTCCCTGCACGCCGAAAAACTGCACGGCGACATCACCATGGAAGGCGCAGCCGCCACGGTCGACGTTCGCGATATCACCAATGCCCACGTGCACGTGAAAACATTGAATGGCACCGTCACCCTCACCAATGTGCAGAATGGCCACGTAGAGGTTGACTCTCTCAGCGGAAACGTTGTGCTCAGGGGCGTAAACGGCCCTCTGGTGCAGGTCGTTTCCACCAGCGGAGAGATTAATTACGTCGGCGACTTCGGCGACCGCGGCGACTACCGTTTTACCAGCTACAGCGGCGACATTGAAGCCGAAGTGCCGGACAGCACTTCCGCCGATGTCCAGGCTCGCTCGGTGCGCGGCGAAGTTCATGACGATATCCCGCTCCAGCCCAAGGAACACACCTCGTTCATCGTCAAGGGAGGTAATGCCGTTTGGGGTTCCATGGGCAGAGTTGCGATCTCTTCGACGGTCGCGTTGCGCAGCTTCAGTGGTAAAATCCACCTCAGAAAACGCGCTGCAAAATAGCCCAGCAAAGAAATACGGATCGTTTGAAGAAGCGTTCTGGCAAAACGGTGGGCGCAAAAGTGCGTCCTCGTGTGCAATCCGAGAGCGTGCGTGCGCGCTCTACCGCGAACGCCGTCTTCCTGGTCGGTTTTATGGGAGCCGGCAAGACCACCGTGGGCCGCGCCCTGGGGCAGCGGCTGAACTGGGTCTTTGAGGATCTCGACGACCGCATCGAGCGCTGCGAAGGGCGAACGGTGGCCGCCATCTTCCGCGACTCCGGCGAGTCCGAATTTCGCGAGGCTGAGTACAGGGCCTTGCGCCAGGTGCTGGAAGAGTTGCACTCCGGCGGGTTGCGGATCGAGGCGCTCGGTGGCGGCGCCTTCGTGCAGGAAAGGAACGCAGAGTTGCTAAGAGCATCGAACGTGCCAACGGTTTTTCTCGATGCCCCCCTCGATGATCTATGGCAACGCTGCTGTACGCAGGCCAGCGAGGCGGGGACAGATCGCCCGCTGCTCCGCAGCCAACAGCAGTTCCGCGATCTCTACGAAATCCGGCGCCAGGGTTATTCCAAGGCGCAGCTCAAGATTCAAACCGCCGGCCGCGCCGTCGACGAGATTGCCGCCGAAATCGCCAGCAGGCTGGGCCTGAAACAGATCCGAATCCGTACCGAACAAGGAGAAGTCGAGTGAGGTTTCATGCAGGAACGTCGCGGGCCGTAGCGTTGATTCTGGCCTCATCCCTTGCCGTTCTAACCAACGCCAGCGCCGCCGATAAGAAGAACCAGGCCAAGGCCCCCGCGAACCTCACGGTTGACTCCGGCTCCTTCGGTGTCTTCGTCGAGGGTAAGCGTGTGACCACCGAGACGTTCACCATTCAACAGCAAGCCTCCAATAGCGTGATCAAGGCGCAGGTCAAAGTCATCTCGAGTGAGCCCACCACCCAGAAATCCAGCCTCGAAATTACTTCCAGCGGAGAGATGATTCGCTATGAGTGGAGCCAGTCCTCCGGCGGATCTCTGAGCGTGCTCCCTAAGAACGATTTCCTGATCGAGACGATCTCGACTCCTTCTTCCTCAAAGCCCGCCGAGCAGCCCTTTCTCATGCCCAGCACGTCGGCTATTCTCGACAACAATTTCTTCGTTCACCGTGAAGTGCTGGTGTGGAGATTTCTGGCGGCGGTGTGCAAGCCCGAAGGCGGAAGTTTCAAGTGCCAGCAGGATCCCGGAGACTTTGGCGTCCTCGTGCCCCAGGATCGCACTTCGATCCATGTCCGACTGGAACTGGTGGGTAAGGAAAAAATTAACGTCCGGGGTACGGACCGCTCCTTGATGCGGTTGAATCTAAAGGGCGAGAGTTTTGACTGGGCCCTGTGGGTGGATGAACAGGATCACTTTAAGCTCATAAAGGTGGCGATCCCTGCCGATAACACTGAGGTAGTCCGGGATTGACGGTAACGACCCGGCGGCAGAATCGAGATCGCCCTGGAAAACTTATTGCTGCTGGCTGACTCACGTACGGCGCGGGTCCTGGTCACGGTGCTGCTGTTCGCGCTGGGGCTGGGCTTTTTGTATGTGGCGCGTGCCACCCTGATCGCATTTCTGTTCGCCATCTTCTTCGCTTACCTGATGAGCCCCATGGTGGCGCACCTCGAGAAACTGCTCAAGGGACGCTCCCGCGCGATTGTTGTTATCTACACCCTTCTGATTGTCCTGGTGGTCCTGTTCTTTGTCGTCGTCGGCCCCAAGGTGACGCGCGAAGGCGCACGCCTGGGACAGTCTCTGCCCACCCTGCTCACCAAGTTGAGTTCTGGTGAGATCGCAAAGCAGGTCGGCGCGGATCACGGCTGGAGCATAACGACAATCAATTTCGCGCAGTCGTTTCTCATCAGCCATCAGGACGAGATCACGCAACTCGCCCAGCGTGTAGGACTGCGCGTAGCCGAGGTCGCCAAGCAAGCCTGGCTGTTCTTTGTGGTGCCGCTCCTGTCGATCTTCTTCCTCAAAGATGGCCGGGTCTTCAGTGACTTCCTGCTTTCCATGATCCAATCGCGTCCGCAACGCGAATTTCTGGAGAACGTCCTGAACGATCTCAACCACATGCTGGCGCACTTCATTCGCGCCCAGTTGACTCTGGCCGCGCTCACCATGATCGTGTACTCCGCCTTTCTCGCCATCATGCGAGTTCCGAATCCTCTGGTCCTGGGGACGATTGGTGGAGTGCTGGAGTTTATTCCGGTCATCGGCCCGCTGGTGGGCGGATTCACTATCGTCAGCGTGGCACTGCTGATGGGCTACCCCCACTGGCTCGTGTTGATCATTTTCCTGGGCATCTGGCGCCTGATTCAGGACTACGTATCTTCCCCGCGCATCATGGGCGAAAGCATGGAACTTCACCCTCTGGCCGCGATTTTCGGAGTCATGGCCGGAGGCGAAGTCGCGGGCATCCTCGGCATCTACCTCTCCATCCCCGTCATGGCCAGCCTGCGCATCGTTTTCCGCCGCTGGCGCCTCTATGCGGAAAAGAAGAAATTCGGCCCGCTCACGGCGGAATACTCCATCGGCAGCCCCGGCGTTCACCGAAAGTAGCCGTAGCGCCCCAGAAATTCCAGGGGGCAATCTCTCCAGAAACGGGCTCAAAGGCCGCTTTAGTAATGTGCTGAATGCTTCGGGACGCAGTACCACCCGCCGCTTGTTATAAAATTCCAAGTACTCATATGAACAGCAAAATTCCTATCGGTATTCTCGGTGCTACCGGTGTCGTCGGACAGAGATTCATCCAGATGCTGGAGCACCATCCCTGGTTTGAGGTCGCATGGCTGGCCGCTTCCGACCGTTCTGAGGGCAAGGTCTACTCCGAGGCCGCACGCTGGCGCTTGAAAACACCCATTCCTCCGGCAGTGGCGAAGATGAAAGTTTCCCCGGCCACTCCCGATGGTGCACCGAAGATTATCTTTGCCGCCCTCGACTCCTCCATTGCCGCCGAACTCGAACCCCGCTTCGCTGACGCCGGGTGTGCCGTGGTCTCCAATTCGAGCGCACTGCGCATGCAGGAAGATGTGCCGCTCGTCATCCCCGAGGTCAACGCGGGCCACATCAAGCTGATCGACATCCAGGGATGGCGCAAGAAATCCGGCGGCTATGTCGTCACCAATCCAAACTGCTCGGCGATCGGCCTGGTCCTGGCTCTCGCCCCGCTTCACCAGAAATTCGGCCTCGAGTCCGTGATGGCCGTCACCATGCAAGCCGTCAGCGGCGCGGGCTATCCCGGCGTGGCCTCGCTCGACATCCTCGGCAACGTGATTCCCTTCATCAAGAACGAAGAGGAAAAAATGGAGGAGGAGACCAAGAAACTTCTCGGCCAATTGAATGGATCAAGAATCATCCCCGGCGCCTTCGCTATGAGCGCGCAGTGCAACCGCGTCGCCGTCGAAGACGGACACACCGAGTCCATCTCCATCCGCCTCAAGAAGAAAGCGAAGGCGGAAGAAGTCATCGCCGCCTGGAACGGTTATCGCGCTGAACCGCAGAAACTGAAGCTGCCCAGCGCGCCCGAACAACCGGTCGTTTATGTCACAGCCTCCGATCGTCCACAGCCCCGTTTCGATGTCGACATGGGCGCTGGCATGACAACGGTTGTCGGCCGCCTCCGCCCCTGCTCTGTGCTCGATTGGAAGTTCACGGTCCTCTCTCACAACACCATCCGCGGAGCCGCCGGGGCAGCTGTGCTGAATGCCGAGCTCCTGAAAGCCAAGGGATACCTGGGATGAGTTCCAGTGACGGCGCCGCAAGTGTAGCGCCGGCGTCTCGCCGGCTGTCGCGAAGGCATCTCGCCTCCGCACGCGTCTGCCATCCCGAATGTCGATCCTTCCATCCGAGATCCATCCGCACCAGGCCCGTCCGCCCGAGGTTCGCCGAATGCTTGTCATGAAGTTCGGCGGCACCTCCGTCGAAGACGCCAAGGCCATCGACCGCGTCGCCTCCATCGTCCAGGGACGCCGGGCGCAACGCCCGGTCGTCGTGGTCAGCGCCATGGCCAAGGTCACCGACACGCTCCTGACCATGGCCCGCGCCGCCGGAGAAGGCGAGCGCAAGACCGCACTCAAGCTCTGCCGGTCCCTGCAGGAGCGCCATTACAACACGGCCAGCGAACTGCTCGGCACCGCTCGCTTCACCGAATTCCATTCCGAACTCGGCTCCGACTTCGAATCGCTCGACGAGCTCCTGCGCGGCATCTCCGCCGTCGGCGAAATCACGCCGCGCACCACCGACCACGTTGCCGCCTTCGGTGAAATGCTGTCGAGCAAAATCGTTGCCGCTGCTTTCGAGGCTCGCGGGCTGAAAGGCGCTCACGTCGATTCCCGCGACATCCTCGTTACCGACAGCGCCTACATGCAAGCGGTCCCACAGTACGAAGAAACGAACGGTAAGCTTCTGGAAAGGGTGCAGCCCCTGCTTCAAGCCGGACAAGTCCCCGTCATGGGAGGGTTCATTGGCGCCAATCGCGCCGGCATCACGACCACGATCGGCCGCGGCGGTTCCGACTTTTCCGCCGCCATCTTTGGCGCCGGCCTGGGCGCCGAGCGCATTGAAATCTGGACCGATGTCGACGGCATTCTCACCACCGATCCGCGAATCTGCCCCGACGCTCGGCGAATCAAAGTCATCAGCTTCGACGAGGCCGCCGAGCTTGCCTACTTCGGCGCGAAAGTTCTGCACCCCGCAACGGTGTTGCCGGCGATCCAGAAAAATATTCCCGTCTACGTCCTGAATTCACGCAACCCATCCTGCGAAGGGACGCGCATCACCACCCGCGCCCCGCATACCAAGAACATCTTCAAGGCCATCGCCGCCAAGAAGCGCATCACCATCGTCGACGTGGCCGCGCCCCGCATGCTGCTGGCTCACGGATTCCTGCGCTCCATCTTCGAAGCCTTCGACCGCCACAAGGTCGCCGTCGACGTGGTCTCAACCTCGGAAGTCAGTGTGTCGCTCACGGTCGACTCGAATCAGGCGATTCCCGCTCTGGCCGCCGATCTAGCCAAACTGGCGGACGTGAAATACGAAGGCCGCAAAGCCATCGTCTGCCTGGTGGGGGAGAATCTGCGGGAGACGCCTGGAATTGCCGCACTTGTCTTCCGCGAACTCGCCGACAAAAAAATCCGTATGATCTCCCAGGGCGCGTCAGAAATCAATCTGACCTTCGTGATCGAAGAAGACGAAGTCCCCGACGTAATCCAGCGCCTGCACAAAACGTTCTTCTCCGAACTGGACCCGGAAGTCTTCGCATAAGAGAGGACTAAGAGCCTTTGACCGCAGAGAACGCAAAGACGACGCAGAGATCGCAAAGAAGAACGATTGCAGAGATTTCACGCTGCAAACACGGTCGCAAGGTTTTCTTAGCGACCTTTGCGGCCTTTCTTCGCGACCTCTGCGGTTAAAGGCTCTTGAATTCCTATGAGATTACTGATTCTAGGCCGCGGCAAAACGGGATCGCTGGTCGCGGAAGTGGCCGCCGAGCACAAGCATCATGTTCGAGTCACCGGCGCAAAAGAAAATCCAGCCTGTGCCGCGCTCACGAAAGAAAACCTCCACGACATCGACGCCGTCATCGACTTCACCACACCGCACACCGTCGGTCCCCACATCGAAGCCTGCGTGAAGGCCGGCAAGAACATGGTCGTCGGCACCACGGGCTGGTACAAAGATATCGACCACGTCCGCGCCCTCGTCGAGCGCCACCAAACCGGGTTCCTCTACGCCGCAAATTTTTCTGTAGGCGTGAATCTGTTTTTCGACATCGCCCGCACCGCTGCCGCCGCCCTGCGCCACGACTACTCCGGCCAGATCTTCGAGCGCCATCACGTCCACAAGAAAGACGCGCCCTCCGGCACCGCCATCGCGATCCAGCAGGTCATCCGCGAGGCCGGAGGCCACGACCCTCTCGAAATCACTTCCTTCCGCGAAGGCGAAGTCGTCGGATTCCATGAAGTCGTCCTAGAATCCGGAGCCGACCGCATCTATCTCAGCCATGACGCCAAGTCGCGCCGCGGCTTCGCCGAAGGCGCCATCCGCGCCGCCGAATGGCTCGCCGGCAAGAAGGGCTTCTACGATTTCAAGGACGTGTGGCGGGAATTGTAGTTGAAGAACTGCCAATGCATTGGCATCACCGTGGAAGAGCGGCCCTTCCAGGGCCGCGAAAAGGGTGCTAGAAGACGACAGGGCTTTAGCCCCCGTAGAATCTGTGACCCCACTCACGCCCGTTTTCCCTCCACCCTCATTCGCGCTATCTTATCCCTATGCAACTTCGCGGATGCGGCACTGCCCTCGTAACTCCTTTTCATCAGGATGGCTCCATCGACGACGCTGCCCTGCGTAACCTGGTCGCGTGGCAGATCGAGTCCGGCATCGATTTCCTCGTCCCGTGCGGCACGACAGGCGAGACTCCCACTCTGACCCACGACGAATGGCTGCACGTCATCGACACCACCATTGAAGTCGCCGCCGGGCGCGTCCCCATCGTCGCCGGCGCAACCTCGAACGCCACGCATGATGCCGTTGGAAAAGCGAAGGAACTCGCCGCCCGCCCCGGGGTCAACGCCATCCTCACCGCCTCGCCCTATTACAACAAGCCCACGCAGGAGGGCCAGTACCGCCACTTCAAAGCGATCGCCGAAGCCGTTGGCGACAAGCCCGTCATTCTCTACAACGTCCCCGGACGGACCGCGGCCAACCTCGAACCTGCCACACTCGCCCGCCTCGCCGAGGTTCCCAACATTGTTGGTGTCAAAGAAGCCAGCGGCAACATGACCCAGATCGCGGAGGCGATTGCGTCAGTGCCGGAACATTTCCTCGTCTTCTCCGGCGACGACGCCGTGACGCTGCCGGTCATCGCTCTCGGCGGCGTAGGGATCGTCTCCGTCGCGTCCAACGAAATTCCGCACGAGATGGCCGCGCTCACTCGCGCCGCCCTTGCAAACGACTGGACGACCGCTCGCAGCCTGAACCGCAAGTACCTGCCGCTGATGCAAGCCAACTTCATCGAGTCGAGCCCGCTCCCGGTGAAAGCCGTTCTCGCCATGATGGGCAAACTCGAAGAGGTCTACCGCCTGCCGCTGGTGCCGATGCGCCGCGACACCCGCTCCCGCCTGCATAAGATCGCCACCGAAGTCGGGCTGATAGCCAAGCCTGCTGGACCCACGCACGATGCCGCCGACTTTTTTATCTACGAAAACTGGGCTGCCGGTCCGCACAAGATCGTCCTGCACCGCGGCACCTGTGGCCAGTGCAGCCACGGCAAAGGACGCCCCTCCGGCCACGACATCAACCACGCGAAGTGGCACGGCCCCTACAACACGCTCCCCGAAGCTCGCGAAGTCGCCCACGCCATGACCGGAGTGCTGATCCGCAGCGAGTGCAAGTGCGTGTGAAGAGGAAATTATTGATTGTCTGATTTCTGATTGTTGATGGCACGCCCACGAGGGTCGTCATCCTGAGCGTAGCCGCTTTTCAGGCGGAGCGAAGGATCTCGCGCGCATCACCGCTGCTCGAGCCAGCGACCACCTGTTTTGACAAATCAGCAATCAACAATCAACAATCATCAATTCATGTCCACCTTGAAATCTTCCATCGAACGCCTCTCCGCACAAGGCGAAGTCGAACGCGACCCCGACGCGCGCAAAACTTTCATCGAGTTTCGCGACCAGCTCACACAAGGAAAAATCCGGGCCGCCGAGAAAATCGACAGCCACTGGAAAGTCAACACCTGGGTCAAGCAAGGCATCCTGCTCGGATTCCGTCTGGGAGTTCTTCAGGAGATGCCCGCCGGCCTGTCCTTCGTCGACAAAGACACCTTCCCTGCCCGCCAGTTCACGATCGCCGATCGCGTGCGCGTCGTCCCCGGCGGATCGTCGGCGCGCGTGGGGGCCTACGTCGCACCGTCGGTCATCTGCATGCCCCCGATGTTCATCAACGTCGGAGCCTACGTCGACGAAGGCACGATGGTCGACTCGCACGCGCTAGTCGGATCCTGCGCGCAGATCGGCAAGCGCGTCCACTTGAGCGCCGCTGCCCAAGTCGGAGGCGTTCTCGAACCGATTAACGCCGCCCCGGTCATCATCGAGGACGATGTTCTGGTAGGAGGTAACTGCGGAATCTTTGAAGGCACCCTGGTGCGAGCAGGTGCGGTTCTCGGCGCAGGAACAATCCTGACGCGATCGACGCCCCTATACGATCTGGTGAAAGGCGAAGTCTACCGCGCAAGCGCAGATGCTCCGCTGGAAGTGCCCGAGAATGCGGTAGTCGTGCCCGGCTCCCGCGCCATCAAGAAGGGCAAGGCCGCCGAATGGAACCTGTCGCTCTACACCCCCGTCATCGTGAAATACCGCGACGAAAAAACTGACCGGGGAATCGAACTCGAAGATTGGCTCAGGTAGGAGCTCGGCTTCAAGGCGTCGCCGAACTGCCGTCACCAGTCCCTCTTGATGAGTTGTGGCTACGTTACCCTATCTATCCTCGTCCGCACTGAGTACTTCCGAAATCGAGGTGTAATGCTTCTTTCCACTGCCATCTAAAACGTTAATCGCCGCAATTTCGATCTTCTTAGGCCCACAGTGCAGACTCATGTAGCTCGCCTCCGCCGTTGCCGAACGGCTGGCCGGAACCTCGAACGAGCAGCCACGCTGGTCTCCACTATCCATCTGAGACATCGCGCCCCACAACGCTCGAGCAAAGGTGTAGCTGTCTGCTTGCCCTTGAGTCCAAAGCCGGCTGGCGTATGTGAGCTTCCCCGCCTTGAACTCCAGGTGACCGATCGTAGGCATGGGGATCTCTTTTTCGGCAACAAGCCACTCGTCACCGTCACCGTGAATCTTCACGACCCTGTACATCGTGGCAATCTGAGGGATGATCGCATCGCGAGACATGCCGAGCTGCAAGTCAATCCCAATATTGATCGTTGCCGGCTTAGGTGTGGCCACTGCTTCAGAAACCGGTTTCGTCTGGGCCACCATGCAACCAACGAATATCATCGTAAACGCAAGCCATTTCATAGCCGTCTCCCTGGGACTCACCTGGTCTTAGCCAGGTCGTAGTCTCTTGTCTCGGACGATCCTTGATCTACTGTTCTGGCAGCAGGAAGGGGAGGAGAATCAAATCTTGTCAAACAGCCACTATGTTAAAGAGTTCTATTCCTGCTGGGGGGAGCGGCTTTTCTTACCTTAAGAATCTCACATGTTCTCGGCGCGCCGCAGTGATCGCGATCACAGATCGATTTTAGACTATGCTCTTCTCGCAATCCGGTCAATCCGTGCAATGGTGTTGATTTCGGGTCAGTTAACCAAGGCGAGGTTTCTTGCTTCAAAAAAATCGGACCCGCCCATTTCTGAGCAGGTCCTCAAATTAGAAGAAACGCTGGTGGGAAGGGCTATTCCGCTCCTAACTCAACGTACTCTCCGCTTTTGGCCAGCATCGTGCTTTTCACACGGGGGGCCAGGAACAATTCATCGCCCACATGTTCTTCGGGCCAGAATCGGGCCAGGGTGTATTCTCCGCCTGAGTGCCAGAAAATCAGGCTGGCTCGATGTGCAATTAAGGGTGATTGGACAGTGTTCGTGTGTATGAACGCCGAATTGTGATTGTTGGCAATGCTCCATACGTGCGAATCGCCATATACTTGTGCGACACGATACTGACCGGCAGGTAGAGTTTTGCCGTCAACGACAAAATTGAATGGAATGTCCAACTTGAGCTGGGTCTGAGCCACAACCGGAACACTCACTGCGACAACCAGCGCAAAGAACAAACCAAGTTTGAGTAACTTCATGATAGGGATTTCCTCCAGGCCCCATCATCGCCGCAAACACGCGCAAGAAACGTTAGATGTCTCTCACCCAACAGTTACCGACGTCGCGCTTCTAACGATTCTGCGTTTGCCGTGCCTCATGAATGTCAACCGTCAATTTCGCTGCGCCATTCGATGTGACCTGAATTTGCGTGAGCCTCGCAATCACGGCATTGGCGCTAAGTAGCGCATCCGCCGCGTAAGTGCTGGCCATCCCAATTACCTTCATCCCGCCCGCGCGCGCCGACTGGATCCCGGCCGGCGCATCCTCCAGGACTACGCATTCCGCCGGACTGATACCGAGCCGCTCTGCTCCCTTCAAATACGGCTCGGGATGCGGCTTCCCATTCACTACATCATCGGACGTAACCAGGACCTCGGGAACTGGCAATCCGCAGTGTCGCAGGCGATTCGTCGCGAGCAATCTCGATCCGGACGTAACCACACCCCACCGTCCCGCAGGAATCGATCTCACGAGCTCAACCGCGCCGGGCATCACCTTGACACCCCGCTGATCGTGCGCCTCGTGATTCTCGATCGCCGCAGCCTCAGCCTCGGCATCCAGATGCGGCGCCACCCGCCGGATCACCTCGATCGTCCGCACACCGTGCGCAATCGCCATGATGGCATCGCCGTCGACACCCTTCCGAGCCGCCCACTCGCGCCACTCGCGGTCCACCGCCTGCGTGGAGTCGCAAAGCACTCCATCCAGATCAAACAAAATAGCTGAACAGGAAAAAGTAGGCATTCTTATCGTTTGTACCACAGCCTGCCCCGCGGTTTGGCTGCGCCGCCGTCCCGCTCATGTGGCGACGGCCGCCTCGGCCGTCCAGCGAAGCCCTGAGCTTGCCGAAGGGCGAGCGCCACCTTATCAACTCCCGCCCGTCGGAAGGCTAGCCCTCGGTGGCGCCGACAGAACCGCCTGCTGTGCCCGTTCCCTCACCAGCAAATGCCGCTGCCGAAAATGCGCCCGCGCCCGCCCGCCCCATGCCTTCACAAACCAGTAATTCAACCCCGCCCCAATCGCCGAACTCGCCAGTGGAATCACCCGCCCCGCCCACTTCTCCACCGCTTCTGCGCTGGCGCGCGCCGCAATCCGTTGGATGACGCGCGGCACAAATTTGTTGATGACTTCCTTTTCCAGCAGCTCCCGGCTCAGGTCCACTCCCGCCGCGCTGGCCGCCGCGATCCACAGCTCCGCAATCTCGTCGTCGGTATTGAACTCGAATCCGTAGATCAGGCTTAGCTTTTGAACCGTCCGCATCGTAATGGCCGAGAGAATCCCCAGATCCGGCACGATCGTCAGTACTCCGCCCAGCCCGAATCCCGCGCCCTCGAGCGCGGCGATCTTCGTCCCGCTGCGGATAATCGAGTCCGCCACCCTGTCCAACTCTTCAATGTCCAGCGAAAACACGCCGTGATATCCGCTGATCGGCACGCGGTACGCCGCCCGCAATTGCAGTAGAAATCTTTGCGGATCCACCCGCACCGTGGAATAAGCGCGCGTCAACCCTCGCACCATCCCCGCCTCAATCCGCCGCCGCAGCCACGATTTTTGCTCTTGCACCATTGCTTCCAACCTTACCGCACGCCGAGCCCGAGCGCCATAAGGGGAAAATGGGCCAGCATCGGCCCGACGCGCGAGGTCCGAGGCCCGCTCTGTGCTAGCATTCTCCTTACTCAATGCCAACTGGAAAACTGCAAGTCATACCCCTGGGCGGCCTGGGCGAATTCGGCATGAACTGCATGGCCGTGCGCTGGGGCGATGACATCATCGTCGTCGACGCTGGACTCATGTTCCCCGAAGCCGAACTCCTGGGCGTCGACATCGTTGTCCCTGACATTTCTTATCTCACCGAGAACCGCAGCAAAGTTCGCGGCATTATCCTGACCCACGGCCACGAAGACCACATCGGAGCCCTGCCCTGGATCCTCTCTGAGCTCAACGTGCCCGTCTGGGGCACTGAGTTCACGCTCGCCTACGTCGAGGACAAACTCGACGAGCACGGCCTGCTCGACGACGCCGTGATTAACGAGATGCGCCCCAACGAACGCTTCAAGCTTGGGGCCTTCACCATCCATCCGATCCAGGTCACGCACAGCCTGGTCGACTGCGTCGCGCTCGCCATTCATTGCCCGCTCGGCGTAATCATTCACACCGGCGATTTCAAGGTCGATCCCACTCCCACCGACAACAAGCTGTTCGATCTTCACACCTTCGCCGAATACGGCAAGCAAGGCGTGCTCGCGCTGTTTCAGGATTCCACCAACGTCGAGCGCAAGGGATACACTCCGAGCGAACGCGCCGTCCGCCGCAAGTTCGACGAAGTCTTTGCCCACACCAAGCGCCGCCTCTTCATCTCCTGCTTCTCAAGTTCGATTCATCGCATCAACCTCGCGGTCGAACTCGCGCACCAGCACGGACGCAAAGTCGCCTTCATCGGCCGCTCCATGAACAATTCGGCTGAAATCGCCGAAGACCTCGGATACATCGAAGTGCCCGACGGACTGGTCATCAATCCCGGCGAGATGAAGAACTTCCCGCCGGAAAAAGTCTGCGTGCTCATCAGCGGAACGCAGGGCGAGCCGATGTCCGCGCTCAGCCGCGCCGCCGTCGACAACCACAAGCACGCCAAAATCGAAAAGGGAGACACCGTCGTTCTCTCCAGCCGCATCATTCCCGGCAACGAAAAAACCATTTACCGGATGATCGACCACCTCTTCCGCCGCGAAGCCCACGTCATCTACGAAGACGGAACCAGCCCGCCCGTCCACGTCTCAGGACACGGCAGCCAGGAAGAACTCAAGCTCATCATCAATCTGGTCAAGCCGCGTTACTTCATCCCCATCCACGGCGAATACCGCCAGCTCAAGCTGCACGCCGAGATGGCCGCCGCCATGCGCAGTTCCGTCGGCAAAGTCATGCTGATTGAAAGCGGAGACACTCTCGAGTTCGACGAACTGGGCGCGCGCAAAACCGCCCGCGTCAAAGTCGGCCGCGTCTGCATCGACTCCGGCAACCGCACAGATGTAGTCGAGGACTTGATCATTAAAGACCGCCTGCACCTCAGCGAAGACGGCATCGTCCTGCCCATCATTGCCATCAACAAGTTGTCCGGAGAGGCGGAGTCCGCACCGGAGATCGTGACCCGCGGCTTCAATCCCGGAGACGACGGCCTGCTGGAAGGCGCCAAGCGCATCGTCGAAGACACGCTTGCGCATTCGAGCGACGAAGAAAAAGGCGACTACGGCGTCATCAAAGAGAAGATCCGCGCCGACCTCAAGCGCTACATCTCCAAGCAGACGCAGCGCCGGCCGCTGATCATGCCGGTGATTTTGGAGATCTAAGGTCGCCCCTGGAGACGATACTTAGGGGTTATACTCTGCTGCGTCCTCGAGGGCTTCGCAAGCAGCTTTTGCTCGAGCTTCGATCTCTTCCGGCAGGCAGAAGCAAGCACCGTTAAGGGTATTGAGTACATCGTCCATGAGGCGTGCAAACTCTCTAGCACTGAATGTAAAGTGACTATTCAGTGATCCTAGTAGCTCTCTGTTCAGTGGATATCGGAAGCTGAACGATCCGGTGTCGACATCTTCCAGTTCGTTCACAATCTCTTCAAAATCGTCGAATGTCGACACCTGCTCTCCGAAGTCATTTTGCCATCCATATGTTTCGAAGATGCGGCGAACGCCTGGAAGTTGTTTCTTAAGCGAATGCCCTCTGTCTACGGTCGTCTTTATGTCGGTGCGAGAGCCTAGCAACTGCTCCTCGATAACTAGGCCCTTTAGGAATAGTTCTACGGCATGGCGATAGAGATAGACAATGGGGCAAGCTGAGAAGTCGGCGAGTCCGCCTGAGTCCAGATCGTTCCCTTCGACGAGCTTTCTGGCTGCATTCCAGAATGCTTCGCCGTAGAAGCGGAACTCCTTTTCTGGACTGTTGTGCCAGTTCAGAACCGTATTCTGCTCGATACGCTTGCTTGGAACAAACAAACGAGGGTGGTGGGCTATTGCTCTTGGCACGGGGTCCCCCTTTCGTATTCGAAGCTGAGTTAGTTTAGGGTATCAGTTGACCACACCAATTTTCAGCGTTAGCTTTGAAGAGACGTCCTTGTTCGACTCAGCCCATGACCATCGAAATCAACCGTCCTGAAATTGAAGCGCTCATTCAGCAGCGGCTGCATAGCGGCGCGTTCGAGAGCGTGGAAGACGTGCTCTTCGATGCTCTGGAAATTCAAGGCGAACGCGAGGCATGGCTGCAGGAAAACAAAGAAGCCATCAACACCAAAATCGAGCGGGGATTGGCTCAACTCGATCGCGGCGAGGGTATCAAGGGAGAGAATCTGCGTGAGCGTCTTGAAGCTGACAAGGCGACATGGCTCGCAGACCGCTCGGGATCGTGAAACCGTATTTCGTCGCCTCGGAAGCCGAAGGCGATCTCAAGCAAATCTGGCGCTACCTGCTCGGCGAGGCGGGACTGGCCGTCGCTAACCGTATTCAGGGCGAACTGGTGGACGCCTTCGAAGGCTTGGCAGAATTCCCCGGCAAAGGCCATCGGCGTCCCGACCTGACGAGCCGGGATGTGCTCTTCTTCAGCGTGTATCAGTACATGATCGTGTACCGTCGAGCGGCGATGGTCGAAATTGTCGCCGTCCTGCACGGCAAACGCGATGTAAAGCGATTGTTGAAGAGCCGCATGTCACGCTGAGCCGCGAGAGCGCCCTTCGGAGAAATTAAGACATGGTCGATCTGACAGACGTCAAACAGGCCCAATCCCGCCTACAAGGCATCGCCACCCGCACCCGCCTGATCGACTTCCCGCTCTGCGCGGAAGACCCGCGCCGTCTCTTGCTCAAGCCCGAAAACCAGCAACCGATCGGCGCCTTTAAGCTTCGCGGAGCGTACAACAAGATTGCCTCGCTCTCCGAAGACGAAAGAAGCCGAGGCGTGATCTCCTACTCCAGCGGCAACCACGCGCAAGGCGTCGCCTACGCTGCCCGGGCCCTGAAAACGAAATCCGTCATCGTCATGCCCAACAACGCTCCGCTGATCAAGCGCGAAGCCACGGCCAAACTCGGAGCCGAAATCGTCTTGGTCGGCCCCGGCTCCGACGAGCGCAAGACCAAAGCCGAAGAACTCGCCGCCCATCACGGATACGTCATCGTGCCGCCCTACAACGACGAGAAAATCATCGCCGGACAAGGCACCATCGGACTCGAAATCCTCGAAGACTTCCCCGAGGTCGAAACCGTTCTCTCTCCCGTCGGTGGCGGAGGCCTCATCAGCGGCGTCGCTGCCGCTGTCAAACTTACTAACCCCAAAATCAAAGTCATAGGCGTCGAGCCCGAACTCGCCGCCGACGCCCAAGCCAGCCTCCGACAAGGCAAGATCGTCCAGTTCCCTGCCGAGCAGGTTTCCCGCACCCTCGCCGACGGGCTCCGCACCCAGAGTATCGGCGCTATCAACTTCGAGCACATCCGCGACTACGTCGATGACATCATCACCGTCACCGAAGACGAAATCCGTCAGGCGATGAAATATCTGAGCGCCAATCCCTCCACGGTGGCTGAGCCCAGCGGCGCCGTCGCCACCGCCGGATTCATCTTTCACGCCAAAGAACTTCCTCGAACAAGGCTGAATGTCGCCATCATCTCCGGCGGCAACATCGAGCCAGCCATGCTGGAAGAACTTCGCCGCGGATAAACGGTTAGTATGTATCTAGCGTTATCTGCGAGGCTGCCCTTGAACTCTCTCCGACTCACCGCCGCCTGTTTCTTGCTGGTCACACTCACCGCTTCTGCCCAGGAACCGAAGGCAGACATGCCACTGACCGCTAATCCCGTCTACCAACAAAACTGTGCGAAGTGTCACGGTAAGACTGCCGAAGGCCGCTTCATGGCGGGCCCGTCGCTGGTCTCGGACAAGACTTCGGCCATTTCTCCCGACACCCTCCGCAACACCATCGCCAACGGCAAACACCGTATGCCCAAGTTCGGTGAAAAGCTGTCGCCCCCCGACATCGATGCTCTGGTCACACAAATCAAGGCTCAGCAAATCGAGGCTCGGAAGAAGTAGTGAGCAACTTGCAGCATCCAAAGTAGCTTCCAACGGGAGGAGCGGCAGACATCTCTGACGCATACCCTTGACTTCAAACTTCAAAGCAGCCATTCTGATTCACGATTCGAGGTCCAAGATGCGGGAGAGCAGCGCCAACTCTCTTGTTCTAAAAATTTCGATTCTCGCCTTTATTCTTCTGGTCGCCGGCCAGGCCTTCCCGCAGGCCCAGCGCGGCACGCTGGTCCACGAGGAGACCATCCGCGTTTCTCCCAGCTCCGACACCGCCAAACTCGGCGAGGCCGGACGCGGCCACGAACTCATCATCATCGATGCCAGCCGCGACTGGACCCACGTCGAAGCCATCCTGCGCGAACCCCGCAAAGACGCCGACGAAGATGATCCGGAATCCGAAGGCAAGACCATCACTGGATGGGTCCTCACCAAGGCGCTGGTCACCATGAGCACGCCCAACGGCGACAAGATCGTCTTCGGCGAGGCCGCCAATTCCGAAGATGAAGCCAGCCGCCGCCGCGGGCGCCGCGACGCCGCCCAGGACGCCATGCGCCTCTACTACCGTGTCTATGATCTGTTCCCCACTTCACCGCTCGCAGCCGAGGGACTGTACCGCGCCGCCGACATCCGCTGGCAAATCGACCGCTCCGACGTCATGACGCGACCTTCTGCCCGCGAGCGCGATGCCTACATGCGCGGCCAGATCGACGAAGAGTGGATGAAGCTGGTCATGAAGAAATTCCCCGGAACGAAATGGGCGGACCTCGCTGCCTTCCACCTGCTCGAAAACAAGCTCTGCGGCGATTGGCAGGGCGCGTCAAAATGTCCGGAAAAAGAAGCCGACATGTACGAGAAGTACGCCAAGGAGCACGACCAGTCGGCCGCAGCGCCCGAAGCGCTCTACGACGCAGCCTGGCGGCAATCCGCCCTGATCGAGATCTATAAGACCGAAGCCAACCAGAAGAAATCCGAAACGGCCAAGAACCGCGCGCTCGATCTCGCCCAGAGAGTCGTGTCCCAATACAGCCAGAGCCAGTGGGCCTTGCGCGCTCAGACGCTGATCTACTACATTCAGCAAGGCGTTCCGACCTGGGGAAATGCCACGGACTAAACGCTATGAGCGGTTTGAAGCGAAGCAGTCTCAGTTCTGCGATGCTTGGATTTGCGATTACGGCTGCGTTTGTCTCCTACCAACTCCTCACCGACGCGCAGTCTCCCATCTCCCGAAGCTCCACTCTGATGGTCGCGTTCGTGGTTCTATGTCCTCCCTCGCTTCTGTCGCTGGCGTTCCGCGAGCCTGAAGTCGGCTCCAACGGCTTTTTCGTCTTGTGGACGGTGATCGCACTGCTGAATGGCACACTCTACGCCAGCTTTCGCGCTTTCGTTGGCAGACGCCTTCAGCGCCCGGATTGACGTTCCCGCAACTATCCGCCGCCGATTTCTGAGATACTAGTTCTCCGAATTTTCCGGGGAGGACTATTGCACGACTACCTGCTTTCTCTGCTCCTGGGCATTGTTGAAGGCCTGACCGAGTTTCTGCCAGTCAGTTCCACCGCTCACCTGCGGCTCTCAGAAGCGCTGCTGCACATCAGTCTGTCCGATGGCTACTGGAAGATGTATTCCATCGTCATCCAGCTCGGCGCGATTTTGTGCCTGCCTGTGTATTTCTGGGGACGCATCACCAAGTTCCTGTCGACTTTTCCGGGCGGGGAAAATGGAAACCGCAATGTGCTCACGCATCCGCTCAGCCTGACGATGGTCGCGTTCGTGGTCACGGCGATTCCCTCGTTCCTGCTCACCAAAGTGATCGGCAAGCACCTTGAAAACATCATGATCATTGGCTGGTCTTTGCTCATCGGCGGAGTTGTCATGTGGATCGTCGACGCGATGCACGCCAAGGCCGAAGCTGCCGGCCCAACCGGAAACAGCAGCATTCGCACCTGGAAGATGGAAGACATGAGTTTCGGACAGGCGGTCTGGATCGGCCTCTGCCAGATCTTCTCAGCCGTGTTCCCCGGAACGTCACGCTCGATGTCGACGATTGCCGCCGGGCAAGTCGCGGGAATGTCGCGAGCCTCCGCCCTTGAATTTTCCTTCTTCGTTTCGATCCCCACGATGGCTGCGGCCACGCTCTATACGCTCTACAAATCGCTGCGAGGAAAGGGTGAGAATCCCATCGGAGTCGCCCAGATCGACGCGCATGGTTGGATCGTCCTGGCCATCGGTTTCGTGGTCTCGTTCATCGTCGCCTACGGCTCGGTTGCGTGGTTCATGGGCTACGTCCGCAAGCGCGGCTTCGCCCCGTTTGCGGTCTACCGAATTATCGTCGGGGTGCTCGTCTTGGTGTTCGCCGCAAAGCTGGCGTAGAGACGTTGCTTGCAACGTCTTGCAGACAGAGGCAGAAATACTCGTGGATAGAAGACGTTGCAGGCAGCGTCTCTACCATGAAATCGTGCAGGAAGCTACCTGAGCACTCCCCACGATTTCCCCGATTGTCGGAACCCCGGCTTCTTGGCATAATGTAAGGGCTCTGGCCGATTGCGACGCCGTGTCTTCGGCGAAGAATCAGCCTTCATGGACTATCTGGCTACGATTTTTGTTCCCACCGGGAACCGGCGGCTCAACGAGCTGGTCGGATTCCTGATGTGTGTCTCCGCGCTCCTCCTTTGCCTCGCGCTAATTTCGTATTCCCCGCTCGACCCGTCGTGGAATAGCGCCTCCGTACTTACCGGCGCGCACGCTGCTCGCAACTGGATCGGCATTGTCGGCGCCTACACCGCCGACGCTATGCTGCAGTTCTTCGGCATGGGCGCGTTCCTCCTCATCGTTTTTCCGGCGATGCTGGGCACGCGCTGGTTCCGCTCCATGCAGGTGCAGTCGCCTTTGGCCAAGAGCTTGGGCGGAATCTGGCTGATGATATTCGTCCCCGCGATGCTGGCGCTCCTGCCCGGTCATCTGCGCTGGGCGCACGTGATTCCCATCGAGGGCTTGCTCGGTCGCGTCGTCGGCGACTTCCTGATTCACTACCTGAATCTCGTCGGCGCGTACATCGTTTGTGCAACGATTCTCGCGGTCGCGCTATATCTCTCGACCGCATTCTCGTTCTCGGCCATTCAGGTGTGGGCTCCGACGCGCTTTGCCTTCGTCACGGCTCTCTGGAATCGCTACAAAGACTGGCGGCAGGAGCGCGCCCGCAAACGCCAGCAGAAAGAACTGGAGCAGCGCCGAATTTCAAAGCCGGTCGTGAAGACGCAGCTGATCCAGTCGCGTCCAACGCAGCCCGCGGCGCAGACCGGGACGGAACAGCGCCGCACTGGAATTGAACGCATGCTGGCCGAGGAAGAATCCACGGGCGCACCCGCGAAGTCCGCGACCGGCGGTATTTTGCCCGAATCACTGCCGGCTTCCGACACTGCGGAATCTGCCGCCGATCCCGAAGTCACCGAGCGCGCCGACAGCAGCCACAAGGCCAAGACGACGATGCCCCGCATCGCCGCTGGAGGCTACAAGCTGCCCTCGAGCAGCCTGCTGCAGCGTCCCGACGAACAGCAAGCCGTCGACGCCGACGAACTTAAATTGCTGGCGCAAGTGCTGACCGAGAAGTACGCCGAGTTCGAGGTTCACGGACAGATCACGCAGATCAATCCCGGACCCGTAGTTACGACCTTCGAGTTCAAGCCCGAGGCCGGCATCAAGTACAGCCGCATCACCAATCTCTGCGACGATCTTTGTTTAGCGCTGAAGGCCGAGAGCATTCTGGTCGAACGCATGGCCGGTAAGAGCACGGTAGGAATTCAGGTTCCCAATCGTCAGCGCGAAATCATCTGGCTGCGCGAGAACATCGAGTCGCAGGAGTTCATGGGATCGAAGTCGAAGATGACGATCGCCATGGGCAAAGACATCAACGGCCGCATCGTCACCGCCGATCTCGCTGGAATGCCACACCTGCTGATCGCCGGATCGACTGGCGCAGGCAAGAGCGTCGCCATCAACGCGATGATCATGTCGATTCTGTATAAGGCGACTCCCGACCAGGTGCGGCTGATTCTGGTCGATCCGAAGCGCCTGGAACTGGGCAACTACGAAGGCGTGCCCCACCTCTATACGCCGATCATCACCGAGCCCAAGCTCGCCGCCAACGCGCTGCGTAACGCCGTACGCGAGATGGAGCGGCGACTGAAATTGCTCGCCTCCAGAGGCGTGCGCAACATCGATCAGTACAACCGCCTGTTCGATAAAGGCGACACGCCCAGCCTGTTCGACGAAGAGTCAGACGAGAAGCCGATTCCCTACATCGTGATCATCATCGACGAGTTGGCCGACCTGATGATGCTCGATTCGAGCAACGTCGAGGAATCCATCACCCGCCTGGCGCAGATGGCTCGCGCCGTCGGCATTCACCTGGTGCTGGCAACCCAACGGCCTTCGGTCGACGTGATCACGGGATTGATCAAGGCGAATTTCCCTGCCCGGGTATCGTTCCGCGTTGCGACCAAAGTCGACTCTCGCACCATTCTCGACGCCAACGGCGCGGAAGCGTTGCTGGGCAAAGGCGACATGCTCTATCTGCCCTCGGGTTCGGCGCGTGTACACCGTTTGCATGCTCCGTTTGTCACGGAAAAGGAAATCGCCGCCGTGGTCGAGTTCTGGAAGGCGCAGGCCATCGCCGAGTACCAGCAGCAGTTCCTCGATCCTCCAAAAGAGGAACGCGAGGCTGCTGGCGGCGGAACCAGTGGAGAGCCAGGCGAAAGCGGCGAGGGCGAAAACGATCCCATGTATGGCGATGCGGTAAGGCTGGTGGTGGAGTTCGGCAAAGCCTCCACTTCCCTGCTGCAGCGCCGTCTGCGCATTGGCTACGGCCGCGCCGCGCACCTTATCGACCTCATGGAGCAGGACGGCATTGTCGGAGCGGCTGACGGCCCCAAGCCGCGCGAAGTCCTGAAGCGCCCCGACTGGATTTCAGAGATCGAAGAGACGATGCGCTAGATTTCTGTCTCTAAGTGAGAAGGGCGGCCGAAGCCGCCCAGTATTCCTACTTCCCTAACTCCAAAACTTGAATATTGCCAGGAAGTGTGCGGACAGAGGTAGGTTTGTCGGTCGCGAGAAACCTGACAGTCCTCCGCTGTGCGTGGCGGTCAGGACCCGATCCAATTCGAGAAACGCTCTTTGATGCTTCGGACCCACTCCGGCATCCAGCTCTTGTAGCGCAGCAGGATGTTGGCGTTTACGTTCTTGGCGGTCCGGGGCGAGAACTTGTTGCTGAAAACGAGATAGTAGACGCCAGCGCCCGCTGGAAGCTCGGCTTGCAGAGTGCCTTTCGAAACGCGTCCGCTTTCGTAGACAGAGTTGGTCGCGTACCCATTCTGCCAGACCGCGAACGCCTCCTCGCTGAGCACGTAGACTTCAACATCGCTGTCCGAGCCGTCGGCTTTGTCGTTGGGCTTCAGACTGCCGGCCTTCTTGCCGTCGGCCGAGGTCGACGCGAACTGGCCGACGATGGATACGTTCATTGAGCCTTCCGGCAGAGTGAATTTGTAGTAACGGAAGTTGTGCCCGTTAACCGAGAACGGGTTCGCCAGAATGGGCTGATCGTGCTTCAGTCCCACAAGGTCCTGGATGCCCTGAGCAAACGGATTGTCGCTCAGTGCGGTCCACCCAATGAGCCCCAGCAATACAGCCAGCAAGACCCACAAAAAGATGCGCGGCTTGCGTCGGGGCTGAACCAGTTTCCTGGGAGGCTCCTCGCCAGCGACCACTTCTTTCCGCGCCACAGTGACGGGATTGCCGCATTTCAGGCAGAACTGTGCCTCGTCAGGCAGCGCCGCGCCGCACTTGCTGCACCCTAAGAGTACCTTCTCGGTTGACGATGTGGTGCTATTGGTCGGCATACTCACCGGCTCTCCAACTTCACAGCGTGAGGCAAAGCATCTGGAAAATCGGGGGAAACTACAGTGACTACGTTCCTGGATGATTGGAGATATTAGCACAGGTTCGTTGCAGTGAAGTCCTGAAATCCCGCCCACGGCGTTTACTGGGGTCTTGGGCTGCGCAGTCCACGAAGAGCCAGCACCGAGAGTGCCAGGACCACCACCAGCATTGCCGTCCACAGAATCCCCGTGTGGCGCTCGGACCACGGCCGGCCGTCAGGACGTCCGGCGTACTGCGGGTTGTGCGAACCAGGCCCTAGTTGCGCCTGCGCGGGAGAGGCGTCGAGGTGGAAGAAGCGCGCGTAGTCGTAGACCGGCGCTGAAAGCTTTTCGTCACCGTAGTAGAGGCGCAGCTCCGGCTTCCCTTGCGGCGCAAAGTACACTCGCTGTTCGAAGGCCAGCGGTTCGGCAGCGGTAACCGCCAGAGGTGGATTGTCCCCGTTATCAACGCTCAGCATGATCTGCCCGGAACTGCCCGAGACGTTGACCGACAACTCTTCCGCGGTCACCAGCGTGCCCGCACGATTGACGCGCACACGGCTGATCTCGCCGCTGGCAATCTGCACACCCTTGGCGTCTTCGACGCTCACCGTCCGGCGGAAATTGACTTGCGCGGACGCGACGTGGAACGCGAAGCGGCTCAGAGGAGCCTTCTCGGCCACGTTGCAGACGATAGTGGTCAGGTGCGCCTTCTGCTGGGGCGCGTCGCAAGAACCGGCCTTCGTCCAGGATGCCTGCTGCTCGTGCAGGTTGTAGATGGTTGCGCCCTTCACATCTTGCGCACGGATGCCCGAAGAAAGCTTGATGTGCAGGTAGCGGAAGCTGGAAGTCGGCAACTTCAGCAGCAAGTTCGAGCCCAGCTGCTCTTTTGTGAAATCGTAGAGAGTCGACGGCGTCAGCTCGACTTCCGTTGCCTTTCCGGCCGCGCTGCCTCCCGAGATGGAAGCGGTGGCAACGAAATCATGCGCGTCGATCCGCAGGCGGATGCGGTCATACTCCGCCAGTCCTTCGGCATCGAGATCGAATTCGGCGTGGCCAGCGACCGTGCCGAGATTCAGGATCTTCGCCTCGACTTCGTCCGACGAGATTCCGGCGCGCTGCTCCGAGAGCGAGTACTGCACCGGAGAGTCTCCGTCGTACAAGCGCAGGTCTCCGAGATCGGCGCGGGAATGGCTCCAGAGTTCCTCGTCAACGACGAAGTAATTCTGGCGGTCCGCCTGAGTGACCTGGACGTCGCGCACGTTGGTGAAATACGGAATCGCCGGCTCCGGCCGCGAAGGAGCGTCGGCAAGGACAAACAGGAGCGACACTGCGGCGATGAGTTTCATGAACTGGACGGCGTCCCCGGGTTGGCTGGTTGCTTGTTCTTCGCGGACAGTTTCAGCCAGTCACGCTGGTAGACGAACGAAATCGCGAGCAGCAGCACGCCGAGGACAATGAAGCTGAGGATGCGATATTGCTTGTCCAGTTGCGAGAAATCGTACACAAACACTTTGACGATGGTGACCGCAATCAGGATCAGGGCCTGCCAGCGGATGAACGGGCTGCGGCGCACGAATCCGACCACCATCAGCATCGCTCCATAAGCCATCCAGAGAGCAGAGTAGGCGAAGTCGCGCTCGATCTCGACCCGGTGAAGCACGGTGTAGAAGGCATTCCACTGGCCCGGAAGCGCACGGCCTAGCCCGGCCATCTGCCGGGAATAGAAGTCGGCGACTTCGTGGCTGAGGGCGATCAACGCAAGCACATTGAGGGCGACGATAGCCACACCGGCAACGGTCCGCGCCGACTCATCCTCGCGTTGCGAGGCGTACCACGCGACGGCTCCCAGCACGGCAACAGCAACGGCGTACGTTGCCATGCGCATATTGAAGATCAATTGCGTGGTCTGGAAGTTGTCGAATGCGAGGAGGCGGAAGACCCCCAGAACCAGTGCCCCCAAGGCGAAGAGATTCAGGAAATCCGACTTGATGCGGTTCCCCACCCAGAGCAGCACACCGGCTTCCACGAACCATCCCATGGTGATCCAATGAGCGTCGAGGCGAATGGGTATGGCGATGGTGATGAAGCCGATGGCGACGGCGAGGTGCAGGAAATACAGAATCTGCGCGGCCCCGGCAGAAATATTTCTGCTGTGCACCAGGCGGCTCAAGAAGATGTAGATCGCAGCCAGACCCAGCGCGAACCACGCCATGTACGTCTTGTCGACCTCTTCGACCATGGCGTACGCCTGTAGGAAATACACCCCTGCGTTGACGAACGCCAGAATCGCAGGGATTGAGGCGAACAAAGCGATCTCGTTTTCAGGCTGAAGCGTAACCAGCGGGGCGATTGCAAACACCGCGAAGAAGGCCGTAGCAAACCCCAACGTGAGGCCGAGTTGGCTGCGGTTGTAGAACTCCGAGTACCACCCGATATAAAGCAGAAGCGTGCCGACGTAGCTCATGACGAGCAGGCGGCGCCAGGGTTTGAAGGTCACGAGGACGAGCGTGGCCACGTCGAGAATCGCGACGTAGGAGAACAGTGCGACCTCGCGGTTCTGCCCGGTTGAGAGCAGGAGCGGGGTGGTGAAACCTCCGGTCAGGGCGAAGGCGGCGAGGATTTGCGCGTCCTGCGCGAGGGCCATGGCCGCTGCGGCCGCCGTCACCGCCAGCATCATCACAAAGGCAACGCTGCTGGGGATGAGACTGTAGAGGTGAAATGCCGCCCACAATGAGAGGTACAGCGCACCGAAGCCGACCGCTTTCAACGAATAAGAAAACGCCTTGTAGCCCTTGCTGCGAAAGCGCTCGCTCCACAGGATGATGGCGATGCCCGCCACCAGGCCGATGGAGATGCGACCTGTGGGGCCGATCAAATTATTTTCGAAGGCGTACTTCAGGAAGTAAGAAATCCCGATGAGCAGCGCGACGATTCCGATGCGGTTCAGCCAGTGCGAGCCGATGCGCGATTCGAGATCGCCGTCGGGCAACGTCACGGTGGCAGGCCGCGGAAGGAGTTGCGGAATCGTAGCGAACGTTGGCGCAGGCTTTGGTGGTGCGACGACGGGAGGCGTTTCCGGTGGCGCAACAGGTGGCGCGGCGGCGATGGATTCCGCGGGCTTGCGCTCGGGCGAAGGCTGGACATCCATCTGGAGCCTGCGCTCGATGCGGTAAACACGGTTTGTCAACTCAGCGAGAAGCCGCCGTATGGCTTCGAGGTCGCTCTGGGACGGGTCCATGGTTGGACAGGAGATTATCCGCGAAACCCGTCAGGGTTGCACGCTAATTCTCGTCCAATCACATCGCAGGCTGCATCGAGGCCGCGCTCCCGTCCAACCCCAACTCCTTAGCGATCGCTTTCATGGCTTCGATGCAGAAGCCGATGTGCTCATCCAGATCAACTCCCAACGACGCAGCGCCCTGAACGATGTCGTCGCGGTTCACTTTCCGGGCGAAGGCTTTGTCCTTCATTCTTTTTCGCACCGACTTGGTGTCGACTTCCGCCAGCGACTTGCTGGGCTTGATCAATGCCACGGCAGTGATGAACCCCGCGAGTTCGTCGCAGGCGAAGAGACACTTTTCCATCGGCGTGTCGCGTGTCACGCCCGTGTACTCGGCGTGGCTCATGATGGCGCGGCGGATTTCGTCGGAGTATCCGCGCTCCTTCAGAATTTCATTGCCCTTGTAGGGATGATCATCGAGGCTGGGCCAGCGTTCGTAGTCAAAGTCGTGGATGAGGCCGACCACTCCCCACAGGTTCCCGGCCTCGGGGGATCCGTCGCCAAACTTGCGCGAGCAGGCACGCATGCAGGCTTCCACCGCGAGAGCGTGTTTGCGCAGACTTTCGGATTGGGTGAACTCGGTGAGCAGATTCCAGGCAGCTTCTCTGGTGCTGATTTCAGTCATGTTGCAGAATCCCCATGCTCCAAGGCGGTCCGGCCGCCCGGGCATTCCTACGGTTTCTTTACATACTAATTACATCTTCAGAAATCTGCGCGAGGCATACTATCCATACGAGATTTCTTCAGGCTGTGGGGCTTGGAGGGGACAACGGAATGGTCGACGACAGGGATTACTTCTGGGTTGTGCTCTGCAAGAATCACCGGTTCCACCACAAGGGAAACATTTCCTACGCCCATCAAATTGTGCTGGGAGAGACTGACGCCTTCTCTCCTCCTCCCATGCTGACAGAGCAGATTCCAGTACGATGCAATGACTGCGGGGCAGAGTACTCCTACAAACCGAGTGAGATCCTGCGCAATGAGATCGCAGTTCCGGAGAGCTTCACGCCGCATCCGTTGTTCAAAGCGGCGTTCAAATAGCAGTTCGCGGACCGGTCGCCGAATTTTCAAAATTCCTAGCGCTTCTTGATGAAGATATTTTCTGCCTTTTCGATGCAGACCATGCGCATTTCTCCTGCCCGCTCCTTGGTGAACGGACACACCTCGAAGTCGCCATATGCATCCACCTCCCCGTCCATTTTGGATGTCAGGTCCTCCGGCATAATGTCGTCTTGTACTCCGAGTATGCGGCTTGTTCCAGTTCGCCAAATCCGCATCGTTGGAGTTCCATTCCACGCTGAGAGTCTGCCGTGAATCTTGAAGCACTCCCCGACAATGTCGGGATCTGATTTGCAGGCCTGATAACCCGGCCGTTCGCGCCTCCCATACCGGGTAACCGTAGTTGAGTCGGGCAGACGCACCGGTAGGCCACCCTTCAGGTCAACTGCATAGAGACCGATGTCATTCACGCAATTCGGATGACTGTGACCAGCCATGACCGTTTTTCGCGCCCTGATGACGATCTTTCCGTCGCCAAGGAAACCCTGGGGCTCGACCATTGCGTCGCAGTCGCGCCACCCGAAGAGATCCCAAACGTTGTGCCACTCGATATCCCCGCTGGCTAGCGGCATCGACGCAATGCTCACTTCTCTATATTGCCGCACTTCGTCGTCAATGTGTTCTCTCTGTTCACGTGCAAGTAGAACTCGCGTTCCATCGGGTGAGAAATCTACGAGGTAGACGTGCTCTTTACCGACGGTGGCGAGTTTGAGGTGTCTGGTTTCCCCTAGTTGACTGACGCTAATCTCGACGGTTGAACGGCATCCCTCCGCCTTGTGAACCGTGGTTCCAGTTATGAATATCGTCGCATGCGGGTCGCGAGCGATATCACTGCGGTAAATCCGACTCCCCAATTGTCGTGAACAGTCTGGCGCACCACCGTACGCCAAAGCGGGCTGCCACTGAGGCTCGTGCGTTTCCTGCACCGACTGCCCCAGCATAACCGCACCAGCCATAACTACGAGCACCATAGGTCCGCAAACGCGAGCTGTGACGTTCATATACGACGCTCTCGAGGATCATCCTGCCCCGGTTTCACTGTTGTGTCAAAGGATCGAATAGCCTCGCTTGAAGTTCAGCGAATCCGCCGAATCTAGATAGTTAACATCTAAACCGCCTGGGAGTCAGCCAGGCTTTGCCCGTTATCTCTAGGGTTTCCCGCACAATGCCGCTAATCTGCCGCGATTGCCGCGTTTCTTGTGCATTTTTTTGTTGACTTCCACAGGGCACATGCCGCAGATTGACTCTGCCGACAGGAATCTCCCCCAAGTCATTCCTGTTCCTAGATTTAGGCTGTACGGAGGGCCCGCTCTGGCACTCCCACAACCCGATGGCTACGACTCTTGCCCCTGTAGATTCTAGGGAAGTCGTCCGTTGCGATCACTGCCTGTTAGTTCAGTTCCGCACATCCAATAACAATTGCCGGCGCTGTCACGCGTCCCTGGACGAGGAACCGGAGCCTGAACCCATCATGGTCGCGCCACCCGTGATGATGCCCATCCCCGGAACCGGGCGTGGACATCTGAACCTGGCGACCTCAATCCGCTCCCTGCGATTGCGCAGCGGGCTCAGCCAGCGGCAACTCGCCGGACGAATGTCGGTGCCGCGTACCTACGTGTCGAAAATCGAAAACGAGAAGGCCACGCCTACGCTGTCGTCCCTGGAACGGCTGGCGCGTGCACTGGAGGTCACCGTGCCCGATCTGCTCAGCGGAGGAGAACGCACCCGCCAGGAAGAAGTCAGCGAACTGATGAAAGATCAGTTCATCGCGGAATTGCTGCCGTTCGTCGCGCAACTGAACGGGATGCAGATGTCGAGCATCCTGACCCAGGTGCGGGATCTGGCGGTGCGGCCGCGGAGGACTGCGTAGGAGCAAAGTTTCGAGGTTTCAGAGTTTCAAGGTTTCAAGGTTTGTGCCGATAGGAGTTAGTTCGGCACTTTACAAGTTTTAGCTTTACCAGTTTTATCCGGGCAACCAGCCAACACTTGCCGGGACCATCCTCTGGTCCCGGCTTTTTTGCGCTTGCGAGACAGGTTGAGGACAAATAAAATGTCGGCGCTCGGGGAGGGTCCTGATGCGCATCGCCGCTACCGCTACGCCCTTGCTCTGCCTTGTGAGCATTTTCCTGGCCGCACAAGACACGCCGTCCAAACCCGCCACAGATAGCAAAGACGCGAAGATTGCTCTCGCCCTCTCCGCCGCGCCTCCGAACATCGCAAGAAATGCCAAGGTGGTCGACCGCGACGCGGACGGGAAACAAGTCACCCTGCGCGAAGGCAATAATGGCTTCACCTGTTTTCCCGGCCAGCCGGGCGTACCCGGCGGTCAGCCATTCTGCGGCAATGCCGCTGCCCTGCAGTGGGAAGACGATCACGACGCCCACAAGCCCAGGCCTACAAATACCGAACCGGGCATTGAGTACATGATGGCCGGCGGAACCGATTGGAGCGCCTCCGATCCGTACATCGCCTCGGGGATCCCGATCAAAGAACCTCCACATTGGATGATCATGTGGCCATTCGACCCCGCGATTACCGGGCTGCCAACCAAACCCAAGCAATCCGGCACTTGGATCATGTGGGCCGGGACGCCATGGTCTCACCTCATGATCAATCAAAAGCCATGACCCTGCCCGCGCCTGAATCCAATCCAGATCGACCGTCATCTATCCAGCATGATTCTGGAAGAATTTGACAGGCAGTTGTGGCGAGTTTTGGAACATTCTCCCGCCAGTGAAGCCGGCGAACTGCGCGGTTGGCTCGACAAGCCGGAACCCGATACTAAGGGAGCGGACGGGAGCGCCGACGCTTCCCTGCTCGACGCCTACTCGACCGCCGTCACCAGCGCCGTCGAACGCGTCAGTCCGTCGGTCGTGCATATTGAAGTGCATCAGAACGCCGGACGAACACGCTCCGGCGAGCCGCGCGAGCGGCAGGGCGGTGGCTCGGGATTCGTGTTCACGCCGGATGGACTGATCCTTACGAACAGCCACGTGGTGCATGAAGCGGCGCGCATTGTTGTGACTCTGGCCGATGGACGGCGCATGCCCGCCACTGTCATCGGTGATGATCCGGCGAGCGATTTGGCAGTGATCCGCCTGGAGCGTCCGCCGTTGGATGAACATGGCCTGACGGCTGCCGCCCTCGGGGATTCGCAGCGCCTGCGCGTGGGGCAGATCGTGATTGCGATTGGCGCGCCGTATGGATTTCAGTCGACGGTAACAGCTGGCGTGGTAAGCGCACTGGGACGTTCGCTGCGCTCGTATTCCGGGCGGTTGATTGACGACGTGGTCCAGACCGATGCGTCGCTGAATCCCGGCAACTCTGGCGGTCCGCTCGTGGATTCCGCGGGGCGCGTCGTGGGCGTGAATACCGCGACGATTCTGCCGGCACAGGGAATCTGCTTTGCCATAGGGATCAACACGGCCAAGTTCGTGGCCAGCCGCCTGCTGCGCGATGGACGCATCCGGCGCAGTTATGTCGGCATCTCAGGGCAAACGGTGCCGGTGCACCGGCGTGTCGTCCGCTTCTACGATCTGCCAAAGGAAACGGGGGCCCTGGTGCAGTCGGTCGAAGACGGCAGTCCGGCGAAGCGCGCAGGTCTGCGCGAGGGAGACATCATCGTCGCGCTGGAAGGACAGCCCGTGGCCGGCGTAGATGATCTGCACAGGCTGCTGACGGAAGTGCGGGTGGGAGTGAGCAGCTCGCTGACGGTCCTGCGCTGGACGGAGAAGCTGGAATTGAAAGTGGTGCCGGAAGAGGCAAGGTAGTGCGCTTAGTTCACTTTTGTTTCGTGAGGTATCTCCAAAGGCCCTCCGCCCCCACTGCCTATGATGATTGGCGTACATGAGAACTCAACCACCCGGGTCTTGCCTCGCGTCCGAAGGTGAGTTATTCCCCGCATCAGAAGGAGCCCACAGCCATGACCTCTAGAGAGACTGCCCGTAGCGGTCACGGAATAAACGTAGTGTGTCTTTAGGTCCAGATTTGTTTTCCAGGTCTGTCCACGTTCCTTAACAGTAAGAGTGGTCGAACTTAGCGGTTTCTCAACATATTCATTTGGGTAAGCCACCTTTCCATGGAGTGGGCCGAAAAAGGAAATCAACCTGCCTTCCAATGACAACTGCGACAAATCCTTCAGCCTCATGAGATCGCTAATATCGTATGAACCTCTCGCGACGAGAATTGCGCGCACCATTATTTGGCACCACAGATCGTAGTATGCGAAGTTGGCACTGCCATCTTCAGAGAAGCCACGCACGTACATGGGATCGCGAGGGTGTGCTTCACAGCCTCGAAAGCATTGTGGGTGGACGTCACCGAGTCTGACGTATTCCAGAAACCGCTGAACGACCGGATTCCACGAGGTATTTGGCTCGAGTGAAACATCAAATCCTTGTTGCTTCCGCCATTTGTCTTCCTCGCGAAATTGGGCGTGCAAAAGGGTGTACGCATGCAGACGCTCGGCTGGAGTGAGTTGGACAAAGAGTTCCCGGATACGCTCAGCATTCTTGTAGTCCACCATAAAGAACGCCGTTCGCGATCTCCCAAGCCGAATCGAATCGTTACTGCAGAGGCTCTCCCAAGATCGCTTGTAGGCGCGTATCTCGGAGGGTTTCAATTTCGCCGTCAGCGATGCGGGCGGAGTCGCCTTGTCGTGATGACGGACGCACAGAACGGCGAGGTTACCCTCCTCATTATTCGACGGGTCTCCATCAATGTGATGGATCTGGACGTCAATATTGTGGCACACGCAACAAGCGTGTCGGTTCGCCAGGAGTATCTTCGTTCGGACCGAACCCGGTATCGTCTTTCTCATTGGCTCCTGTTGGCTAGTTTAGTCGAACGCTTCCTACCTGCGGGCAGGAGTGCCCGCGCCACATGACACCTTTCCCGTCATTGCATCCCCTGCCCCCCTGTGGTAGCCTCTAGCTGTGACCACTTTGCACGACAAAGTGCCTGCCGGGCTCGACCGCAAGGAAGCCGAGGTCTACCGGCATCTCGATCCCGCAAGACTCCCCAGGCACATCGCCATCATCATGGACGGCAACGGGCGCTGGGCCAAGCGGCGGCACATGCCGCGCGTGGCTGGACATCGCGCCGGGGTTGCGGCCGTGCGTTCGACGGTGGAAACGGCCGCGCGCATCCATATTCCGGCGCTCACGCTGTATGCGTTTTCCGAGGAGAACTGGAAGAAGCGTCCAGCCAGCGAAGTCAGCTTTCTCATGGGACTGCTGAGCCGGTACCTGAAGGCCGAAGTTCCCACGCTGAACAAGAACAATATTCGCCTCGAATACATCGGACGGCAGCAGGAATTGCCCGGCGATGTGCAGGAGCGCATGGCCTGGGCGCGTGAGGCGACTGCGCGCAATTCAGGCATGGTGCTGACGCTGGCGCTCAACTACAGCGCGCGCAGCGAACTGGTCGACGCCTTCCGGTCCATGGTCAGCGCCGCATCGCAGAACGGCGGAATCGATCACCTGCGGATCGACGAAGACATGGTTTCGCAGCATCTTTATACGCGCAATCTGCCCGACCCCGATCTGGTGGTGCGTACTTCGGGTGAGATGCGCTTGAGCAACTTTCTTTTGTGGCAACTGGCTTACGCCGAGATTTACGTGACGCCAACTCTGTGGCCGGATTTCCGCGGCGTGCACTTGCTCGAGGGGATCGCCGAGTACCAGAAGCGGGAGCGGCGCTACGGCGGGCTGAATCACGACGCGCATTCGGCGGCGGAAACCCTAAAAACTTAACCACAGGGGTACACAGAGGAAAAACATCCCCTGTGAGACCCTGTGCCCTCTGTGGTTATAATTGGCGTTCCTTCGAAGACCACTTCCCTTGTTAAAACGCATCGCGACCGCGGTCGTCCTGATTCCGATTGTGCTGGCGCTGATCTTGCGCGCGCCAGTACCTGCGCTAGCGGCGGTAGCCGGCCTCGTGGCGCTCGTGACGATTCATGAATTCCTCAAGCTGACCGAATCGTATGGCGTGCAGCCGATGCTTTGGCCCACGTACCTGTTCACGGCACTGTTCTTTCTGATGCTGGCAGTAAGCGGGGAGGGCGAGAGTGCCCCGCTTTCGACCGGAAAATTTCTAGTCGTTCTGGGATTTTCGGCGGCGATCGTCCCGTTCATTTTTCTGACTCGCGCCATGCGTGGCCAAGACCTGCGCGCCGGATATCCGGCGGCAGCGGCTTCGGTATTTGCGTTCACCTACATCGCGCTGCCGCTGGGTATGCTGGTTCAACTCCGGCTGCAATGGGCGGGCGCGTTTTTCCTGCTGTACCTGCTGCTAGTGGTTTGGGCGGGAGACATCTTCGCCTACTTTGTGGGCAAGTCCATGGGCCGGCATCTGATGTCTCCGCGCATCAGCCCGAAGAAAACCTGGGAAGGCGCAGCGGCCTCGGTCCTGGCGAGCGTCGGTGTCGGATGGCTGCTGTTTCACTATGCTCTGCCCCTGAGCACCGCATTGCTGCGTGTAGGTCTGATTCAACGGCGGGACGGCCTGTTTGGCCTAGAGCAGCCAGCCATGGGCCCGGTCATTCTTCTGACCATCGTTCTAAACGTCGCAGCGCAACTGGGAGATCTGGTCGAGTCGCTGATCAAGCGCGGCGCCGGAGTGAAAGACTCAGGTGCGATTCTTCCGGGACACGGCGGCATGCTCGACCGCATCGATGCCCTGCTCTTCGCCGCTCCGGTGCTGTGGTACTACGCTGCGTGGCGCGTGATGCAGTAGGCAGCTATTCTAGTGTCTCCCAAACCTTGTATGAGCTTGCGCGCCCAAGGCAGCTCTTGAGGTGGTTGCCCAATCCATACGCCGCCGCTTTTTCTAGCAGAATCTGCCAGAGAACATCATCAGGATACCGGTCGCGCCCCAGTCCCAGTGCGCCGATGTGGCTGCTGATCTGGTGTTGAAGTTCATTCAAGCCTTTGAACGCTCTGTTCAAGTCCTCTCCCGAGAGATCAAGGCTAAACGAGCGACCGTGGATCGTAAGGTCATGCGAAACGAACGCCAAGAATATCTGCTTCCTGGGATCGGTCAGTGACAAGTACCAAGTTTTCAATTCATCGCCAGTCATATTGCCTCCTGTAGCTGAGAATCGTGCTTCTATGGGATTTTGCACAACTGAATGCTTCGGCGGGGGCTGGAGAGAAGGTTAAGCAGGGCTAGTTTAGCCAGCAGCTTGCGGATGTGTTGAATGATATTCGAGAATGTGCTGCACAGTCGAGCAGGTTCCGCTGTTCGAGTGACTGATGGGAGTCTTGCCTTATGTCGATACGCGCGGAGGCGGAACCGTCGTAAAATAGAAGTTCGCATTCCGTTGCACGACACTTATCCCTCATGAAACGCATCGCCATCCTTGGCTCAACCGGCTCGATCGGCCGCAGCACGCTGCGCGTCACCGAGTCGTATCCCGACCGATTTCAGATTGTGACTCTCGCCGCAGGCAGCAATCTTGAATCGGCGTTCGAGCAGGCGAAGCGCTGGAAGCCGCGAGTAATCTCGATGGCCGCGGAAAAGGACGCCGGCGCGCTCCGCACTCAACTGAAACAAGAAGGACTCTCCGAGATCGAGGTTGTTCACGGCGCGGCGGGCACCGTGCGTGTCGCCACTCACGCCGACGTCGACTTCGTGGTCAGCGCCATTGTCGGAGTCGCGGGGCTCGAAGCCACGTACGAAGCAGTCCGCGCCGGAAAAACGCTGGGCCTCGCCAACAAAGAGTGTCTCGTCGCCGCCGGAGACCTCATCACAGCAGAAGCACGCAAGCGGAACGTTGCTCTACTCCCCATCGACAGCGAGCACAACGCCGTCCATCAGTGCATGCGCGGCGGACGCATGGAGGAAGTTGACCGCGTCTGGCTCACGGCTTCTGGCGGGCCTTTCCGGAACACACCGGAGTCCGAGTTCGCATCCATCACGGTCGAACAGGCCCTGAACCATCCCACGTGGAAGATGGGCAAACGCATCACCATCGACTCCGCCACGCTGATGAACAAGGGATTCGAAGTGATCGAGGCATGCAGACTTTTTCACATGCCCCCGGCAAAAGTGGAAGTGATTGTCCACCCGCAGTCGACAATCCATTCCATGGTGGAGTTTGTGGATGGCAGCATACTTGCTCAGTTTTCAGTGACCGACATGCGGTTACCGATTCTCTACGCCCTAACATATCCCGAGCGGATTGAGTCGGATATGCGCTTTGCGGTCAGTGACTTGCGTCATCTGGACTTCAGCCCACCAGACCTGAAAAAATTCCCTTGTCTGCGTTTGGCGTATGAAGCAGCTGAGGCAGGTGGCGGCAAGACGGTAGCTTTGAATGCCGCCGATGAAGTGGCAGTGGCGGCGTTCTTGGAAGGAAATATCCGGTTCGACCAGATTCCCAGAGTCATCGAGGACGTGCTTTCTGCAACAAGTTCCCGGGCTCCGGAGTCTATTAAGAAGGTGCTGGAAGCCGATGCCGAGGCCCGCCAGCTAGCCCAGGAACAGGTCGTTGTTAAGAAAACTGAACAGCCACGGGCAACATCTTTGGCGTAGTTTTGGAATCTAACAAGTGGGAGCGTACGTACCCCAGATATGGTTGATCTTTCGAGTCTTTACTACCTATACATCGTTCCAGTCCTCGGTTTCATGATCCTGATCCATGAGTTCGGCCACTATGCCGTGGCCAAGTGGCTGGGGGTACGGGTTGAAGTCTTCTCCATCGGCTTCGGCAAGCGCTTGATCGGTTTCCGGAAGGGCGAGACCGATTACCGGATTGCGGCCATCCCTCTTGGCGGTTACGTCAAGATGAGCGGCGAGAATCCCCTGGATCAGCGCACCGACGATCCGCGGGAGTTCATGAATCATTCGCGCTGGCACCGTTTCCTGATCGCGATCGCCGGGCCGGCCATGAACATCATGCTGGCGATTTTTCTGCTGACCACCGTGTACATGGTGCACTACGAATATCCCGTGTATCTTGACAAGCCTGCGGTGATCGATGGAGTGAAGCATGATTCTCCGGCAGCTCAAGCCGGCCTGCAGGCCGGCGATCGGATCGTGCGCGTCGACGGTATCGAGAATCCTACCTGGGAGCAACTGGAACCGCGTGTGTGGTTGAGCCCGAATCAGCCATTGACCGTCTCCGTTCAGCGCGGCAATCAGGTATTCGACAAGACCCTCGTTCCCAAGGCCGTCACCTCCTCCGAGGTTGGCTCGGCAGGATGGTTCCCCGAGGATCCAGTAGTTGTTGGACGAACCGAGCCTGATCTCCCGGCCGCCAAGGTCGGCATCAAGGAAGACGATAGAATCGTCGCCCTCGACGGTCAACCCGTGCAGTCTATTGAGGGCGTGATCGACAGCCTGCAGCGAACCAAAGACCAACCAGTCGACCTTACCGTCAAACGCGGTGATCAGACCTTACACTTTCGTCTGCAGCCGGTTTTGTCCAAGACCGAGGATCCCAAGGAGCAACGGTACCGGTTAGGATTCTCCAACAAAGGAGAGATCAAGGTAACCACACTTCCCTTCGCCAAAGCCCTCAGGCTCTCCCTTCGGAAGAACCGTGAATACTCCTTTATGATTCTGGAGCTGGCCAAGAAACTGGTACAGAGAAAGATCTCTCTGCGCGCGGTTTCTGGTCCGATTGGTATTGCGCAGGAAGCCGGATACGCCGCACAGCAGAAGGGCTGGACACCGCTCACGGAGTTGACGGCGGGCATCAGCCTCAATCTCGGCATCTTCAACTTGCTGCCAATTCCGATTCTTGACGGTGGCGTGATCCTCTTCCTGCTGATCGAGGGCTTGATGCGCCGCGACATCAGCATGAACATCAAGGAGCGTGTCTACCAGGCCGCGTTCGTCTTCCTGGTGCTGTTTGCGGTGATGGTGATCTTCAACGATTTGATGAAGATTTCCGGAGCTGGCGGTTAGACTCTCCGGGCGAAATTCAGGAATGAATTCATCAGCCGACGTCTTTCGCCGCCGGCTGATTTACTTTATGCGGTCTTGGTGCGTTTCGACGTCTTGCCCGGCGGCAGCAGGCGTTTCGACTTGGGCGAGCAAGCCGCGGGGGCGGCTGGTCTGGACGCCGGCACCATGGCTGCCCGTACGTTGGCTGCAATCTGGTCGGGAGTTCGACCCGCCGCCAGATCGGCAACCATCGATGCAAACACCCTGCCTACCAGTTCCGCGGAACGCGGAGCCAGGTGTGTCATCTGCAGTGGGTTCGCCAATCCGTTGAAGGGATCGTCGCTGGTGACGCCATTCGGCAGATTGTTGACCGCATCCTGGAAGTTCGGCCAGGCATTCGCTGGATCATCGGAAATCAGGTTGCCGTACATCTGAGCCAGCGTTCCCCCGTCACCCAGGTTGACCATCACCGGAGCAATCTTCTCCAGACCGTAGCCTTGGCTGATCATCCAGGAGATGAATGCCATTCCACAGCCCGTGCTGTCGGGGTTCTGGTCGGTATTGTCAGTCTGGTCGACGTAGTTTTGCATTCCGTCCTGCGCCCAGGTAGGAGCAGTGGCAAAGTCGGCCAGGGCGTTGTTGGAGGTGATCGTGGAACACCAGCGCGAGAGAGCCTCGCCGGTGGAAAATCCGCACAGGTTGCCGTTCATCGAGCACTCGCTCAGTTCGGCCTCGAACAGGGCCGAGACCCGGGCCGAGTTGTCGAACGCAGCGTCAACCTCAATCGCGTTTCCGGTGGCGTAATCGCAACCCATGTGATCGGCGCCGCCGGTGCCGTCGGTAGCGCCACCGAGCGCGAACACGATCACGCTGACCGGACCTCCCGTGGTCCCGAAGATTCCGTCGTTGGCGGCAACGACGCGATCGGCGTCGTTGACCAGGTCTTGAGCGTTTTGCAGGCCCGGATCGCCGAGCGTGGAGTCGACATACACGGTGACTTTTCCGCTGGGACTGGTGCCTACGAGTTGTGCGTTGCCTTGAAAGCTGGGCCATGCAGGCGTGCCTTGCGCATCACGCTTCATGGTGGTTACTGGCTTTTTTTCGGTGTGAGGTGGCTTGATGCGGTGATTCATTGGACAAACCTCCATTTCGGACGAAATATAGTGATGGAAGAGGGCCCCGCGTTACACCCCATTCCACCGGAGGGGAGTTCTATCCTCGATCGTCCTCGGCTTCTTGTTCCCGGAAGACCTCCGGTAGTGCCGAATGTTCCATTCACTGGACTACACGATTCTGGGAGCAAGTAGCTTTGATGCATTCACGGGATGGGCCCTCCATTGCGGACAGACTAAATGCTGAAGAGGGGAAAGCGCCTAACCGGTAATTCCAGGGGCCGGGGTCCGTGGGTCCACCCACAGAGCGGGCTCATAGTAGACCCGCACAGCGGCCAGATGGCCAAACGATACCCTGACTTTACGAAATCCGGTTTCCTGAAATGAACCGCGCGGCTAAGGGTCGTAGAAACAGCAATCCACAGCATATTTCGGGTTCACCCCGGAACCCCTCCGCCGCTACCCTCGGCCTCATTTCCTGTTACGAAATCCGTAACTGACGGGAGTCGGGGACGTTATTGCTTCAGCCAGGCGTTCGTTCTACAAAAAGACGAATGGCAACTTTTCCTGAACCAGTCCGACCGCGCGTCGCAATCTCCGAAGGAGTCGAAGGCCTGCGCATCTCGATAAGACCAAGACTGGAATGGGCGGTTCTCTTCCTCGTGGCCTGGCTGTGCTTGTGGACTTACCTCGGAATATCAAGAGGCGGCCCCTTCCAGCACCTGGGCGATTTTCTGGGCTCTTGGATGCTGGGCTGGGTTTTCGGAGAGATCTGGGGGACCTGGGCCTTGCTTCACGTGATCGGCTGGAGAGAGATCATCGTGGTGAAAGCGGATTCTCTAACCCGCAAATCGGAGATCTTTGGACTGGGGTTCACCAAGACATATCCCGCATCGGAGATGAGAAACTTGCGCTTTCAAGTTGCGACCGGACGGCGCAATGTGAGTCGACTAGCCTTCGATTACGGATCCAGGACCGTGACGTTCGCATCCTATCTGAACCGCGATGAGCAGGTGGCACTGCTCCCCCGCATACGCCAGCGCTGCCCGTTGGCAGACTCTCAAAAGCCGCAGGAATCGGGCATCCGGTTCTCTGGCCAGTAGCCCGGAAAGGCCGCTTTCGCGTGATAAACTAGAGATTCCATTTATGGCTACGATTCAACGCAGAAAGACCGTTACGGCCGTGGTCGGAGGTGTGCGCGTAGGGTCCGATGCACCAGTTGTGGTGCAGTCCATGACCAATACCGACACCGCCGACATCCCCTCCACTGTCCAGCAGGTTGCCGCCCTGGCGCGCGCCGGATCTGAACTGGTGCGCGTGACCGTGAACAACGACGACGCCGCTGCCGCTGTTCCCCGTATTGTCGAAGAGCTCGACAAGCTGGGCGTCCGCGTGCCGATCATCGGCGACTTCCACTACAACGGACACGTGCTGCTGACGAAGTATCCAGAGTGCGCGCGCGATCTGGCGAAGTACCGCATTAATCCCGGCAACGCCAGCATTGGCAAGACCGGCGACTCGAATTTCCGCACCATGATCGAAGTCGCCGTGAAGTACCAGAAGCCCGTGCGGATCGGAGTGAACTGGGGATCGCTCGACTCCACGCTGCTCACAAAAATGATGGACGATAATTCGCGGCTCGCGGAGCCGAAAGATGCGCGCGAAGTCACCATGGAAGCGATGGTAGTAAGCGCGTTGAATTCCGCTGACCTTGCCTTGAAATATGGCTTGCGCGCCGACCAGATCATTCTGAGCGCGAAAGTCAGCGGAGTGCAGGACTTGATTGACGTCTACCGCGCTCTGGCTGCGCGCTGCAACTATCCGCTGCACCTGGGACTGACCGAAGCCGGGATGGGCGCCAAGGGCGTTGTGGCCTCGAGCGCTGCCATGGGCGTCGTGCTGCAGGAAGGTATCGGCGATACGATTCGCGTCTCCCTCACACCTGCTCCCGGCGGCGACCGCACCGAAGAAGTCCGCGTGGCCCAGCAGATCCTGCAGTCGATGGGCATTCGCAGCTTTACCCCGCAGGTCACGGCCTGCCCGGGCTGCGGACGCACCACCAGCACCTTCTTCCAGGAGATGGCGGAGCAGATTCAGTCGTACCTTCGCGAGCAGATGCCCTCATGGAAGGGTCGCTACATTGGCGTCGAAGAGATGAAGCTTGCGGTCATGGGCTGCGTGGTCAACGGCCCCGGCGAATCCAAGCACGCCAACATCGGCATTTCCCTGCCCGGAACGTTCGAGGAGCCGAAGGCTCCCGTCTATGTGGATGGACGCCTCTTCACCACGCTGAAGGGCGATCGAATCGTGGCCGAGTTCATCCAGATCCTTGACGAGTATGTCGACTCGCACTACACCGCCAGAGACGCTGTGAAGGAAGAAGTTCCCGCCAAAGTCTAGAAGCCGTCTTATGAATGGTTTTGAAAGGGCGCGGCTTCCAGCCGCGCCGCACCATTGCCAGAAAAACCGCGGGCTTTAGCCCTTGAGGGGAGGCCGCGTGGTTCCGGGAAACTTCTTGATGACACTTCCTCGAGTCTTTGTCTCGCCGAAATCCTCTATTGCCCGGTCAGCAGGAATAGCGGATTCTGCGGTGGCGGCTCGTTGTTGCTGCCCGGCGCCGCGGCACTAAAGGGCGCCAACAGATCGATCACCAACGTATCAGGAGAATTCGTTCCCTGATTCAGTGTGTTGGTTGTCGTGCTGATGTCGGCGATAGCACCGGCATCACAAATGCTCACATAGACGTGGCTGCTGTCGGCAGCGGCGGTTGCGAAGATGCGAAATCGAGTCGTCCCGGGCTTGTAGACCGTGAGCGGCACGCAGGATGCAACTTCAGGCACTGCGTATTGACCTGTCGCAAACGGAAACGGAGTCGTAAACAGGGCGAGTTGCGGTGCGAACGTCGATGTGGCCAACTGCTTGACCGTAAGGCTCGGGGCGTCATACACCGTCACGAATGGAATCACGCAAGTGCCAGTTCCCGCGTTTGGGTCGGAACACGGCGATTGCGTCTGATAGCTGGCTACGTAGAAGCGCGAGCCATCTGGCAGGGCGGCCACCGCAGACGGAACGACCGGGCCGCATCCAGCCGTCGCACTCGCGCAGGGAGACGCCGGAGGAATTGGAATTGTAAGAGGTGCGCCTCCTAAGAGGGTTGGCGGATCCGTTGTCGCGCTGAAAACATAGACCGAGCCACTGTTAGGATTGGGCACGTACAGACGGTCGAGATTCTTGTCGTACAGCACATAATTCGCGCCAGCGCCGCTCGCCCCAACACCCAACGCTTGTGTCGATAAAACGGTGTTCGTGGTTGTGTCGATCGTGTACAGCTGGCTTGGAATTCGCCGCTGCCCGTTTCCTTGCGTCAGCACATAGACGCGCTGGCCGTTGAGCCGCGCCACGATCCACGTCGGATTAATTCCCACAGGAATCGTCGCAATCGTCGATAGATCCACCGGAGAGATATCCACGACGGTGCTGGCAGTCTGGCCGTCGCCCTGGTTGACCACGTAGAGGTTCTGCGCGTTGGGCGTCTCCACCATGGCCACCGGGTGGGAGCCCGCCGGAAGATAGGCGATGTTGCCGACAGTGTTGCTCGTCGTATTCAGCGCCGCAATCGAGTCCGTGCTCGCAAGACTGCAAGTCGGCCCGTTTTCCTGACCATAGTTGGCGACGTAAACCGCATTCGACTGCGTAGTCGTAACATAGTCCGGCTGGTACGAACAGAAAGTCGGCAGGGGAACCATCGCGGTTCCGCTATTGGCGGGCGCGAGACCCAGCGCCGGGTCCACGTACTGGATGGTTGTTCCATTGACGGAGGAGATCACGAAGTTGCCGTCATATCCTCCGATGCTGACGCCAGAAATTATGATCGGACCGCCCACCGTCGCCTGGCCAATGGGCGACTGGAGTGTGACCGTGACGACATTGCTGGATTCGCTGATCGCAGTGATCGCCGACGTCTGGTTGGGGCCAACGTTGGGCATCGAAAAAGTCACAATGTTGCTGATGCCGGTGGCGATCACGCTGGGTTGCGCCGGAACGAACCCGGTAATGATGTCGGCGGCCGTCATGTTCGCACTACCGGCGCTCGCCACGAAGAATCTCGAATTATTGGGAAGGCCGGCAACGTGGGTCGGGTTTACGCCCATGTTGGCCACGCCGATGTTGCTGTCCCCCGAGACATCGACCTGCAGCACGGTGCCGGGATTGGCGGCAACATTGCTGCTGATCCCCAAAACCGTATGGAAATTCGCCGGGTTCGGAGGAGTCGGGTTCACGGGAATCACAACCGGGCGATACACCTGACCGCACGACATCCACAAGCAAGTTGCCAGCGCCGTTGCGGCGAGCCAGCCCACACGTCGAAGACTCATCGATACCCCGAAGAAAAATTCTGGTTCAGATAACAGAATTGAACATTGTAGCGGTTGCCGGGCGTTATGCGCTAGGGAAGCGACAGTTCTCAGCTTCTAGCGAAAGGATGCGGCCTGACTGGCGCGGGATGCCTTGGGTGGCAATTCCACCGCGCGATTCGAAGAGCACGAAGCTTCCCAGGTCAAGTCCGGAAACCGAAAGCCGAACTGCGAGCGCCGAGTCTAGCGTCCTCGGCGAGATTTTGCTCCCATGGCTGCCGGCTCTTCGGACGTGATCGTCGCCGCGGGCTTCTTCTTGCCCTCCATCTGCGCCAGACTCTGCTTCAGGGCGGCCATGAGATCGACGACCGGGGCCAGTTTCTTCGGCTTCTCGACGGCAGCAATCTCTCCGCCTTCGAGTTTGGTTTCGATCAGCTGCTTCAGGTTTTCCTGGAAGTTGTCTTTGTATTTTTCCGGATCCCACTCGTCGGCCAGCGCTTCGATCAACTGGTGCGCGACCTTTACTTCCGCGTCTTTCAATTCGACGTCCGGCGCGCCGAAGCCTTCGACCTTCTTCACTTCTTCCGCGTAGTACATGGTGTGCAACATGAGTCCGCCTTCGTGCGGGCGCAGAAACACCGTGTACTCTCGGTTGTGCATCGTGATCTTGGCGATGGCGACGTATTCGCTTTCTTCCAGCGCCTTGGTCAGCAGCGCGTAAGGACGGCGTCCGGCTTCCTCCGGCATCATGTAATAAGAAGATTCGAAATACACGGGATCGACGTCGCCCGACTTCACGAATTCCAGGATCTCCATGGTCTTGGCGGTCTGCGGCTCGATCTTCTTGATCTCGTCGGGCTCGATGATGATGTATTCATCCTTGCGAAACTCGTAGCCCTTCACGATGTCGGCGCGATCGACAACCTGCCCGTCGGCCTGACACACGTATTGCTGCTTCAGACGCGACTTGTCTGTGCGATGCAGCATGTTGAAGGAGATCCCACTGCTGCGCGCCCCCGAGAAAAGACGTACAGGCATGGAGATGAGTCCGAACGTTAAGTGACCGGACCAAGTCGACGATGGCATAGTTCCCCTCACAGGCATTCCCAAACGCGCGGCCCCACGACCCGGCTCGGGAGGGTTGCTAAACTCAACGGCAGTGAGAGTTTAGCTCAGAATCGTTTTAGATGCACCAAACCGAGGGCATGATGAACCGAAATTCGAAGCCAGAGCGGATGTGGTCGGTGGGGGCATGACCCAAGGCGTTGTAGTTAACTGATGAGGTTCCTGGGGCACAGAGCAAATCGCGCGCCCCAGACTGGCCGGCTACTAGTCTTCTTGAGTTTTTAGGATATCGACCATCGAAGCGGGAGTAATGAACCGAGTGGATTTGTGGCGCTTCAGAGCCAGAAGTTCCTTGTCGCCGGTCACGAGGAAGTCGGCGTGGCTGGCCTCGGCAAGAACGAGCAGATAGCTGTCTTTTGCGTCAGGAGCCGTGGGGCCCCTGGTGAGATCTGTACAGAAGAGCGAGAAGTCCAGCAGGCCTGCAGCGAGCAGTTCGACCGTACTCCCGCGAAGCCTTGCCTTGAAAAACGGCCGGCTAGCGACATCGCGGAACTCCGCTACCAGTGGATGGCAAGCGACAAGGGTGAACCTTTTCCGCTCCCACGCGTCGAGCAGTTTAGCAGGCGACCCGAGCGGAGATAAGAGCGCCGACAGCAGAACGTTGGTGTCGAGGATGACCCGCATCACCGCTGCGCGCGCTGGCGATAGTGTTTCGCCCGGACCTCTTCCACAGACTCGTCAATCATCTTCTGAAGTTCGTCGGGTGAAACGTCCGCGAATGCGGCGCGGGCCTCGCGGACGGTCTGATGAAAGATGCGCCAGCGGACGGCCTCCTCGATGAATTTCGACAGGTCGCCCTTCTTCATACCTTGGGAACCCAAAAACGTGCGCAGAGCATGATCCGCCTCTCTGGACCAGGCAATCGTCAGACGTGTGGTCTTGGGCTCAGAAATCGCGTTCTTAGGCATATAATCGTATGTATGCTTATCAGTATAAGATGATTATACGCGTTTGGCAACACCTTTGAAGGGTAACTCAGTATTTTCCGGACTTCTTAAGCGCCGCTTGGTTTCTTGCATCGGCTCTGTATAACCGATCATCTGTTAATGCAACGCTCACTAGCGGGAGACAAAATGACTGACCTGCGCTTTCCCATCGGCAAATTCCACTACGAAGGACCAACAACACAGCAACAGATGGTTACGTTTCTCAACGACGTCGCCCAAACGCCCGCCAACTTGAGAGCCGCCGTGAAAGGCCTTTCCGACTCGCAACTCGACACGCCTTACCGCCCTGATGGATGGACGGTCCGGCAGGTCGTGCATCATGTCCCCGACAGCCATCTCAACGCCTACGTTCGGTTCAAGCTCGCGCTTACGGAAGACGATCCAACCATCAAGCCGTACGCCGAGGGCCCATGGGCCGAACTCGCCGATACGAAGGCCACACCCGTGGAAGTCTCATTGACCCTGCTCGATTCGCTGCATGATCGCTGGGTGCGCCTGCTGCGCTCGCTCACTCCAGAACAATGGAAGCGGACGTTCCGCCATCCGGAGATGGGACCGATGACTCTGGAAAAGACGCTCGCCCTTTACGCATGGCATGGGCCTCATCACGTGGCCCACGTCACCGAGCTCCGCAAACGGATGTCGTGGTAACGTTCGCTCCAGGGGAGGCACCACGATGCTCGCAAGAGTCTGGCACGGCTACACCAAACCCGATCATGCCGACGCGTACGAAGCCATGTTGAAACCGGAGCTTCTCCCCGGCATCAGCAAGGCCAAGGGATACCAGGGCAGCTACCTGCTAAGGAAGAACGCAGGCGCGGAAGTGGAATTCATCACCATCATCCTCTGGGATTCTCTGGAGTCGATTCGCGCCGTAGCTGGCGAAGACTACGAAACCGCCATCATTCCGGAAGAGCGCCGGCAACATCTCTCGCGTTGGGACGCGAAGTCAGCGCACTACGAGATCGCCGCCACGCACGGACTCGGAAGAAGTTAGGCGGCAGCTATTCACTCACCGCCCATAAGCCGCGCTGGCGGCCATGGGTTTGCGGTGGAAGGTGTAGCCATCGTAGGTTTCGGAGCGGAAATTCAGGTTTGGGGCACAGAGTTTTTCGGTCTGGCTGAGGAACAAGTATCCGCCGGGTTCGAGATAGAGGTGCAGGCGCTCCATCAGCGCGGTGCGCTGGGCGCGCGAAAGCTGCGGCAGCACGTCCATGCAGAAAATGCAGTCGAAGCGCCCGATGTAGACCGGCTTGGTCAGATTCATGGTGTTGAAGGTGACCAGGCTCCGCAGACGCGGCTTCACTAACAGGTGCGTCCCTCCGCCGTTGCTGCCGTTTCCGGCACCGTTCGCCGGGCTCATGCCCGATCCATTCGTGGACGAACTCTGAGATCCGTTGGACGCGGAGTTCGAACCCCCGTTGGAACTTCCAATCTTCGAGAAGCTCGCGCGAATCATCGCCGGAGGCAGGCCCGTCAGGGCAGATTGCGGATAGAGTCCGCGTTCCGCGACTTCAATCGCAGAAGGCAGCAGATCGCTGCCCACAATGTGGATCGACCATTCTCTGGTCGTATGAGCGGGCGCGGGCACCGAACTCTCCGAGATACCGCCGCTGCGGCTTGCGCTCCGGCCCTCTTTGCTGCCGTTTCCGTTGGTCGCGCCGTTGCCCGCGGAGTTTGCGTTGGGCAACGCGTCGCAGATCGCCATGGCAATCGAATAAGCTTCTTCTCCCGTGGAACAGCCGGCGCTCCATATGCGCAGCGTGCATGGACCATCGTCGGTCTTGCGGGCAGAGAGTTGCGGCAGCACCTGGCGCGACAGCGCGTTCATCGCGCCGGGGTGACGGTAGAAACCGGTCTTCACGTTTAGCACCCCGTCCAGAAACTCTGCCAGAGTCGATGGATCAAGATCGCAGGCGCGGAGACGTTCGAGCATGGCCGCAAAAGACTCCAGCTCGTGACTCTCCAGATACTCGGCGACGTGCGCGGCCAGAGCGCTGTTGGGACAATCCAGCAGAACTCCCGTCTGGCGCTCGACGAGCAGGCGCAATTCAGAGAGTTCATGCTCGAGTATGGTGACGCCTGCGATCAGTCTATGCATAAATCCTTTCCTCAGAGGCGCGGCTGATTCAGTCGCCACGCCCGGGGGAGGAGAGGTGCTGGGTCTTAATTCTCAGTTCTTAGTTCTTGGTTCTTAGTCCTTAATTCTTACGTTCTTGGTTCTTTCTCAGTTCTCAAAGCTCAGAGCTCACGGCTCAGAGCTGGCGTCTAACTTCCGGCGCCCACCGCATACGACTTGCCGGAATCCTGGACTGCCTGCTGTGCGACTACATTCATTTCTTTTTCGAGCGATGAAAAGCGCTGCATGATTTCGTGAATGCGCAGCGCCATGTTGCGAATGGTCTCGATCTGCGCGCGGGTCTGCGCCGAGTGGCTGCCGGGTTCGAGCAGCAGCAAGTCGGAATTCCCCAGCACCGACGTCAGGGCGTTGTTCAGGTTGTGCCGCATTTCGAGGATGTAGCGTCCGAGCGTTGCCTGGCGTTCCAGGGTGGAGCAGGAAAGCTCCGCCGAGCGGGCGCGGGCTTCGGATCGCGATCGATGCACGGCTTCGCCCGCCGCCAGTACCAGTGTCTCGAGCCAGTGCTCGCTGGGACGCAGAATGGAAACGCGGGGCCAGCGCTCGCGAATCAATTGAGCGGTGGCGGCGTCCTGGCCAACGCAAAAAATTGGTTGTCCGGTGGAGTGCAGCGGCTCGAGCACAACCGAAAGCAGGTCGCGGCGAAGTTGGCCGACGATGGCAACGTCGAAGACATCCACCGCGAAGCGCGGCCACAGCTCCCCACTCAGCAGCGTGAAAGTGGGAACGTTGCGCTCCATCTGCCACCGGGCGGTGATGCGCCGGCAAAAGTCGGCTTCATCGGCGATGATCAGAACGGTCGGCGTTTCCACGAGCGCACTTCCCTTTCTTGCTTTGCACCACTTCTTGCCTTGCACCACCGGAACTCGTCCCCTCGGCGGCGGTTCCCTCAACCTTACGAACGGATCATTTCTTTCTGCCCGGCTGAGACGCGGAGTCCGAGTCCCAACCGCCCGATCCGGAAACTTCAAACTCGGGCGCGTCCGCTGGCGGAGCCGCCGGCTTCCCAGCGGGCTTCGCAACGGGAGCCTTCGCGGCAACAGGCTTCGCTGTAGCTTTCGGAGCGGCCGACACTGCCGCAGCCGACGCTTTTGCGGCCACGGCCGCGCCTGCGGCTGCCGGCTTCGCGACCGGTGGTGCTGCTGCCTTGGCCGGCGCTGCGGCGGCCGCCCCGGCAGCGGGTTTCCCCTTGCCGCCAGACTCTCCCTTGCCCCGCCCCAGTGCGTGTTCGACCGACGCCCGCAGATCCACCAGCATTCGCAGCGGGGAGCCCGAGGAATATTCCGCCTGGAACATTACCTTCCAGGACTGGCAGATCATACGCAGACGGATGATCGGCTCCCTCTCGGAGAACTGCGCCCGCCGGCAATCGATGGTCTGGACGCCTCTGTCTTCGAGTTCGGTCAAGCCGTCAAGAATAAGATTCAGGTCCCCCAGCATCAGCCGGAAGAATGCCCGCCGCATCAGATATCCAAAGCGCGTGAAAGCCACCAGGGCAATGGGCAGATAGAACAGCTCGCCGGCCAGCCCTTTCGCTTTGCGTCCCTGTTCCAGCACTCCGCCGTGCAGCAATTCGTCGAGCGATTTGCACTTGCGCGCCGAGTCGAGAACCCGGTCAAGTGCGTTCAACCACACCGGAGGCTTGAGTTCGACGCTGCCGAGCACCGCTTCCAAGGCCTGCGCGACGTAGGCAAGATCGACCTCGAGGTCGTTCAGGCCAGTCGGCGCAATCTGCGCGAAGTACTGCACCAGCAGAAAATCAATCTTGTCGCGAATGGCGTCAGTCTTGGTTTGCTTTGCCAGATAGTGCTGCAGCAGGTTGAGCAGGCCCTCGGGAGTTACCAGCGAACTGGTCTGCAGGAACTGGCGGAGCTGGTGAACCTGAATCGAGTTGTCCATGTGCTCGATCCACTGGTTGGCCTGTTCAACCGTTTCCTTGCCGGGCGTGTCCACGCCCGCCTCCAGATCGGCGCAGGGCTTGACTTCGATGGCAAACTCGCGCGCCAGCTCGAAATACATCGGATACAGCTTGCGGGCGATACTCCATTGGGTGGCGAGATCTTGTGCAGGTGTGGATGGGGTCATGATTTCACGATCCAGTTGGGCACGTCGCCCAGAAAGCGCGCGGCCACGAGGGTCTTGCCGGGGTGATACTGCACCGCAACTACGGAAACTTCGACATCGAGCGAGCCGTCGGAGTTGCGCAACTTCAGAACATCGGCAAATTCCAGCGGTGTCTTCGAGGCGAACAGCACTTCGCGGGGAGTGCCGAATTCAATTACGGTACTCTCGCTGAAAGCGGCGGTCCCCCCGGCCTCGACCAGGCGTGCCAGTTGAACCGGCATGCGCATCGCCGTCGCGTCCGGAAAGAAACGGGCGAGCGCCCCCACCGCGTTGGCGTCGTAGGTGGCCCGTCCCGTGGCTGTGGCTGAATGCGCCAAGCGAATGAGATTCCTCTAATTCAAGCTCGTTCGACCCGTCGAAATGCGGTCGGGCTCCCCCTCTTCCTGGTTTGGAAGAGCTTTGGGGAGCCGGATATCCGCGGTTCGCCAGAAATGGAAGCAACGTGAGAACCATCTCCGCGAACGGAAGGTCTAGCACCGAGGTGAATGACTTTTCAGCGAGTTAGCGTGCGCCATGCCTTGATGCAGGCTCGGCGGAGTGGATTTGCGTCTCAAGCTGAGATACCAGTCTCACTTCAGGCCGACTTTCCGTGACCAAACCCAGCCAGCTTCCTCGAAGCCCGTTTCTGCGGAATTCGGGGCGCCAGGTTCCAAGCCACGACATTGGGGTGGATGTGCTTTGACGAGGGCGACGACGTTTATGACGACGCTTATTGGGAGTGAAACAGCGATCTCTGCGCCAGCAAGCTCTGAGGTGCGGGATTCTCCGCTGCCTCGGCCGATACTCCATCCAGCCGGGGCCCTTCAAAACTCGCTGCTGGAGCCACCGCCCCCCGACTGTCCCCCACCGAAGCGGAAGTCCGGACCGCTTGCTTGCGGATCTGGCGTAATGGAATGCGGCGTTAGCGGGCCGAGTACGGTCGCCCCGACGTTCATCCAGCGTTTGTCCTTTCCCGATAGGCGCGCGGCGATAAAGCCGTGGCGAATTCCGCCCGGGCCACGGGCAAGCCAGCGTCGGAGGAAGACTGCGACACCGGTCAGCAATATGCCCAGCAGGATCGGGTCCCAGGTATGCCGCGCCCACCCGAGATAAGGTTTATTGGTGACGAGAGTCAGGATGGCGACCACCGCGCCCGCTGCGATGACGAAGCGGTCCTTCTGGCGAACACCGCGCACGATTACGATTGGCGGCAGGCACCAGGTCAGCACCCAGGTTGCCCAGTAGAACGGCCTGGCAAATTCAGAGGCGGCCCGCGTGCCTCCCCACCACTGCCCGGCCAGGTTCAACGACGAAAGCTGGAGATTGATGGCCAGGTAGATGCCGAGCCAGAGCAACGCTTCGACGAGCGAATAAGCCTCCTCGAGGTAGTCGAAGCGATGGCGGGAGCGTACCGCGACTACACCTGCCAGCCCGGTGGCATAGAACGCGGCGACCATCAGATGCTGCGCCTCGCGGGCCGAGGTCCAATAGCCTGGCAGGAAGATCACGAAGATCATCGCGGCGGGAAATAAATATGAGAGGCCGAAGCGGTGCCATATCCAGAACGAAAAGACGGCGCCGGCGGCGGGAACCAGGCACTCCACTGCGTCCGGCCTCGGCGAATAAGGACTGCCGCTGAACAGAGCGATCTGCAGCCCCGCGCATAGAAATCCAACCGAGCAAACGGCGAGCGCTTCCTCAATACCGAAGCGATAGAGCCTGGCTTGGGCAACGGCGACTTCAGCAGCCGCATAGCAGACGGCGGCGAACATCAGGAAGAAAACGCCGGCAGTTGTCTCCGATGGCCGCGAAACAAAAACCACGAAGAACAGGCCGACGGCGGCACCCACGATGATCAGGGTAAAGAAGAATAAGACCAGCCGCAGGAATATGTTGGTGGTGCGGAGTTCAGAAACAGTTTCCTTTTCCAGAACCTGGTACTGCTCCCTGGTGAGGAAGCCCTCGCCGGCCCAGTCCTTGAGCAGTCCGCGGGCGCGCAGAGTCTCTTCGCTGGACGCACTGTAGAGTCTCATGCCGACCTCCCAAAGCGGCGCCCGATCTGGACCAGCGCCACCAGCATAGCCACACCGCTAATCACGAAATAGCCCAGGACAGCGGTTTCATCATTCATGCTACGGAGCAACAGCGAACTCACGCCCACGTAGCCGTAGACGGCGGCATAAGCCACAAAGACAAACTGCCGGCGCGCAAGGCCCCACGCCAGAGATGCGCCACAGGCGATCAGCAGAGCGAGAAGCCACAGGCCGTAGCCCTCCCGATTGAACACGCCCGAGAGCACTGCCCAGAATAAGACGTTGGCCACGATGTTCAGATAAGTGCCGAAGAAATGTGGCTTCAGGCCGCGGCGCTGAAGAATTGCCCCGCCGGCGCCGACCAGCAGGCAGTAGAGAAGGGCATAAGGGCGATACGCAGCGTCCTCATGCACCGACCAGTGCGAGATGGTAAGGCCGAACCATCCGGCGAGTGAGGACAACCCGAGAGACAGCACAAAGCGATTGTCGAAACGATAAGCGAGGAAGAAGAAGAGGCCGGCGGTTGCCAGAAGATAGAGATCCCACTCTCCGGAGAGCATGTGGAAACGGTTCTCTATGTAACCAAGTTCCAATGACCAGATGAGGCTGCCAAGGTAGAGCACGTAGTCGAAGATGGGACTCGGGGCAGGCGTCTCGGTGGTGGACCAGGCAGGCGCGCGCGAAAAACAGTACCAAAAACTGGCGGCGAGGATGCTCGACAGGATGGTCAGGACGACGACGTCACCGAGCTGCCGCGACCAGGTGCTGACAGTCCAGCCGAGTCCGGCAACGAACGCCAGTACGCCAGCATAGAGCAGAACGTTCAGCTCGAGAAAGAGGGAGAAGGGTTCTCCACGGGAAAGGCCGGCCAAATGCGCGTGCTGCTCCGGCGATACTTTGCCCTGCCCCTTCCATTGCTCTAATCGGGCGAGGATGGTCATGACGCCTTCGTTCTCCGGACCTGGTACTGCGGTCCATAGCCCGGCATTGGATCCCGGTGCCACCGGTTCGGCCCATGAGTTTACTCATCGTACATTCCAACCGGCTCGCCGCGCTGAAAAAACGGAAGTAGTGGTGCAAGAGATCCAGGAGCCATCCGTCGGCTTGCAGGAAGTTTCGCCAGTGAACGATAGCCGCGCTTGTGATCGCTGCACCAGCCAATTGGCGAGCCGTCGGCAATCGAAACTGCGGCGCATATCTTTACTGCAGAGCGTGACTCGATGAGTCCGAGGCCGCACCCACGCCGATGTTGTAGCGCTTCAGCTTGCGGTAGAGCGTGGCGCGGCTGATCCCGAGCATGCGTCCGGCGAGGGCTTTGTCGCCTTTCACCTGCTCGAAGACGCGCTGGATGGTGGCGCGCTCGATGTCTTCAAGATCCGTCGTGGAAGCCGCAACCCGCGGAGATTCCGGGACCACAACGGATCCAGCGAGATCAGGATCGAAAACCGTGCTCTTGTTAGCCGCATGCACTGCGGCCGCGGGCATAGCATCCGCTCCGGAGGCGATGGCCGGAGGAAGATCCCCAAGATCGATCACCTGCCCGTTGCCCAGGGCCACGGCGCGCTCCACACAGTTTTCCAACTCGCGCACGTTGCCCGGCCATTCGTACTGCATGAGAGCCTTCATGGCGGCGCTGCCGACGTGCAATTCCGTACCCGCGGCATAGCGCTCCAGGAACCAGTGCACCAGCATTGGGATATCGCTGCGGCGCTCGCGCAGCGCTGGCACAAATAGCGTGACCACGTTCAGGCGGAAGTAGAGATCTTTGCGGAAGGTTCCATTCTTGTAAGCCGCTTCCAGATCGCGGTTGGTGGCGGCGATCACGCGCACATCGACTTTCACCCGCTGGTTGCTGCCCACCGGACGAACCTCTTTTTCCTGCAACACGCGCAGCAGTTTCGCCTGCAATTCCAAGGGCAGTTCGCCGACTTCGTCGAGGAAGATAGTCCCGCCATCAGCGGCCTGGAACAATCCCTGCTTCGACTTCAGCGCTCCGGTGAAGGCTCCTTTTTCGTAGCCGAAGAGTTCGCTCTCGATCAGCGTGGGCACGAGCGAGCCGCAATCGACAGCCACAAAGGGACGGCCGCCAAAGGCTCCGCGGAAGTGCATTGCGCGCGCCACCAGTTCTTTTCCGGTTCCGCTTTCCCCATAAATCAGTACCGGTGTTCGCGTATCCTTCAGGCGCGCAATCATGCGCAAGACTTCCTGAATACGGGTGGAGGACCCGATAATGCCATGCACCGCCGTCTCCGAGTCGGTGCGCTGGCGCAGAAATTCGTTCTCTTCGACCAGCCGGACTTTTTCCGCCATGCGCCGCAAGAACAAGCGCAATTCTTCCAGCGGCGAAAACGGCTTGGTGATGTAGTCGTACGCGCCTAACTTCATCGCCTGCACCGCGGTTTCGATCGAGCCGTGTCCCGTCATGAGCGCGACTTCGGTCCGCGGCAAAAGCTTCTTTACCTTCTCCAGAAACTCCAGGCCGGACATGTGCGGCATCACCATGTCGCTCAGGATCATGTGCACGGATTGCTCTTCGAGCAGGGCCAGCGCGGATTCGCCGCTTTCGGCTTCGAGGCACACGAAGCCCAGGGCCTCGCCCACGGTCGAGCAAAGTTTGCGGATGGTCTGCTCGTCGTCGACGATCAGCATGCGGATGCGGAGATCTTCTTTACTGGCGTTATTCACACGGCCTTCCCAAAAGTTTTCGAGACTACGTCGATGAATTGCTGCACGCGAAACGGCTTCTCCACGCAGGGAGCGCCGGTCTCGCGCAACGTCGCCACGGTCTCTTCGTTGGCAATGTCGCCGGTGATAAAGATGAGACGGTTGGCCAGATCAGGCCGGTGGCGCGCGATCCAGGCATGCACCTGGCCGCCATCGACTCCTCCCGGGGTGCGCATATCGGAGACGATGCCCAGGTACGATCCGTGTTCGAGCAGGCGGAGAGCGTCGACGCCGGACTCGCAGCATACGACGGGATATCCGCTGCGTTCGAGCGCGGCTTGCACGTACGCCATGACGGCGGGCTCATCCTCGACAAGCAAGACTGGAAGTGGTTGCGGTTTCAAGGCTGGTAGGCTCATGGTTGTGTGATTCCTGCGGCCACACCCAGCGAAGCAGTGTGGGACGATGCCGGCAGGCGCACGATAAACGTGGCGCCCGTACCCCCGATGTTGTTGTGGCAAAGAATTTCCCCGCCGTGCTCCTTCACAATGCCGTAGCAGATGCTCAGGCCCAGACCGGTTCCCTTGCCCACTTCTTTCGTGGTGAAGAATGGATCGAAGATCTTATCGGGATGCGAGATCCCGTTGCCGTTGTCCGAGAACGAGACTTCGACGGCGTCGCCGCACTTGGTCGACATGATTTCGATGCGCGCCGGGCGTCCGACTTCGCGCACGGCGTCGTAGGCATTGTTCAGAATATTGAGAAAGACTTGCTGCAGCTGATGCGCGTCCCCGGTGACGTCGGGCAATCCCTCATCGAGATGCTCGATCACATCCACGCCGTGACTGTTGAAGTCGTAAGAGCGCAATTGGATCGTCCGCCGCAGGATCAAGTTCAGTTGCAGCGGGTTGCGCTGCGGCGGCATCTGGCGCGCGAAACTGAGCAGGTTCTGCACGATCTGCTTGGTGCGTTGCGCCTCCTGCAGAATCACACGCAGGTCTTTGCGCGCGGTCTCGGGCAACTCGGGATTCTCCATCAACAAGTCGGCGAAGCCCAGAATCGCCGTCAGCGGATTGTTTACCTCGTGCGCAACGCCGGAAACGAGCTGGCCAACGGCCGCCATCTTTTCCGCGTGTACCAACTTGTCGCGCAGCACGGCAGAGTCGGTGATATCGGTCAGCACCAGCACGATGCTGGTCACGATTCCCTGCTCATCGCGCATGGGGCTGAGATTGGCGGAGAACTTTCCCGCAGCCCCGTTGCGGCGCACGATCTCAAGTTCCAGATTGTCGACCTGCAGGCTGCTCAGAGTGCGCTGAATGGCGTCGGCCAGCGGGTGCGCGAAACCGGGCGCTGCCAATTCCAGCAGCGGACGCCCCAGCAGATCCCGCTGCTCGAAGCCTGCGTCGTACCAGCGGCGGTTGGCGTAGCTGATCAAACCGGCGGTATCGGCCACCAGAATCAGGCTCTGCGTATTACTCAGAATCTTGCCCGAAAAATCCCGTTCGCGATGCAGTTCCGACTGGTAGGTGCGAAGCCCGGTCACATCGAGCATCAGCCCCCGTATCTGCAGCAGCCGCCCCAGGTTGTCGTGCAGCCCAAATGCGTTGATCAGAACGTGAATCGGGGAGCCATCTTTGCGGCGCAGCGTGGCCTCGAAATTACGCAGGTGCCCCTGCTCCTCCATGATTCGCGAGTGGTGCTGGCGTTGCTCCGGTGAGAGATAAAGCTGCGTCGGGATATCGATCTGCAGTAACTCTTCCCGGCTGGAGTATCCCAGCATGCGCACCATGGCGTCGTTGACTTCGACGAAGCGTCCGCCCGGCGTGCTGAAGAAAAGTCCTTCCTGAATATTGTCGAACAGTTCCCGGTAGCGGCGCTCGGCCTCATTCCGGTCGGAAATGTCCTTGAGCACATGGATGGTCTGCATCCCTTCGCCGGAATCGCCATGCACGCGCGATGTGGACACCAGGAAAGTGCGGTCGAATACGGGATGCGCAAACTCGCCAGACTCATCCCCGGCAGACCGGCAGAACGGACACGAGTACGATGCGGCATCGCTGGTCAGCGCCATCAGCGCGCGCATATTCACCCCGATCAGTTCGGCTGGCTGAACCCCGATCATCGCGGCCAGGGACCGATTGACGCGCAGTACCTTGTCCGCCTGGTCATGCACCACGATGTAGTCCGTGATGGCATCGAAGATATCGGTCCAGTGGCGATTGGATTGTTCCACGCGGGTAAACAAGCGGGCGCTCTCCAGTGCCATGGCCGCATGGCCCGCCATTGTCTCCAGGAAGAGACGATCTTCCTGACTCATAGAAGCGGACCCCGCACACAGACAAAGCAGCCCCGCCAATTCTTCATTTGCCCCGGCGAGTCGTACCAGGGTGCAATCGCTCCATCCGACATGGGCTGCCCCGTCGGCGCCCAATATTTGTTCCGCCGGGCCAGAGAGAACCTTGTCCGAATGACGCCCGGCAAATTCGCCCAAAGCTGCGCCGAGGGACTTTTCAATCTCACGATCAAGCAGAGGCTCCGGAGGCCGGGAATTTTCACGAGTGGGCGGGACAACATTCGCCTTCTCACACGATTCTTCGGAGAGAATCGCCTCTGCGGCAGGTGCGGCAAGAGCCGCTCTCTGCTGATGCAGGGCCACGACTTGCCACCTTCCTTCCTGCTGCACGGCAAGCAACCCCCCGCCGGAGCCGGTGAGTTCCGCCGTGCGCATGACAAATCGCCGGGCGAAATCCGCTAGCCGCAACGTGCCGTCGATTTCGCGCACCAGTTCGATCAGGGCCTCGGCGCGGCGGCGGTGCTGCTCGGACAGATGCAGGTTGCGCGCTACCTCCAGCATGACCGCTGCCTGATTCGATAGCGCTCGCGCCCGCCGAATATCCTCCTGCGAGATTCCGGTGCCGTCCAGACGATCCAGCATGCCGAACATTCCAAGCAGCCGCCCGTCAGTCCCCAGCAAAGGCACCGCGAGAAACTGACGCACGTTGTATTTCGAGACAAATTCGAGGTTGGCGCCCGGAGTCCGGCTGGCTTCGTCGGTCCAGAAGACTTCCTTGGTCCGCAGAGTTCTTGTCGCCACCCCCTCAGGGAACGTTGTGTCCACACGCCGCGCTTCGCCGCGTTCGACTCCATAACGAATCTGAAACTGGTCGTTCTCCAGCAAAGCGATGAAGCATCGCCCGTAACCCAGGAAGCCCGATGCGCGTACCACAAACGCCTGCAGAAAGTGTTCGAGATCGCCGCTGGCGCTGAGTTCGGAGGAAATCTCCAGCAACTGGTGTAGTTCCTGGGCCTGCGAATGAGCCGTGGCATGCAGCTCGGCGTGCGCCACCGCGACCGCTCCGAAGCCGGCGATGGCCCCCACCAGCGCCCGCTCTTCCGTGGTGAATACGCCATCCGTCCGCGGATAGATAAGGATCGCCCCCTGCGTGCGCGACGTGCGGAAGGGCGCAACGATGAGCATGCCGGGAGAAATCAGGTTTCCCAGCGAATGGACATCCGCGCCGATGGAGAGCGTGATCGGCTCCCCGGCTGCCACCGCCCGTTGCGCCAGGTTCGCCGCAAAGCGTAGCGTCTGACGGTCATGGCGAGCCCGCACGGAGGTGGCCAGTTGCGGCGTCTCCGCCGAAACCGCCTTCAGTTCAAACGGTCCCTCACGCCGCAGCAGCACGCAGACCAGCCGCGTGCGCAGAAGCAGGCGGAGCCGGTCCGCCAGAGCTTCAATCACCGCGCCGACGTCGGGACTCCCGTGCAGGGCGTGAGCAACATCCGCCAGTATTTCGGCGCGGCGGTGTTCTTCCCTCGAAGCCTCGCCCAGCCTCGCGGCTTCGAGCAGGCTGCCCAGTTGTCCCGCCAAAATGGTGGCCTTGGAGGCAAAATCCTGGTTGAAAAAGTCATCCCTGGAATCGTGCAAAAAGGTGACGGCGCCGATCACTTCATTGAGAACCACCAGAGGGGCCGCCAGTAGCGACCGCGCCTCAAACTCCCGGGCAGCGGGAAACGCCGCCGAATTCAAGTGGTTGGCGAAGATCGTCCGCCGCTGCCGCACCGCCTCCGCCGTCACCACGCTTTGATCCAGTCGTATGCGCGTTCCGATGAAGCGCTCCGCCATCTTGCCGTCGGCCTGCTCGCCCACAAGTTCGTCGCCTGCCTGACAGCGCCAGAAATAGACCCCGCTCACGTTAAAGAATTCGCGCGAGGCCCGGCAGAACAGCTGAATCAGATTGTTGGGGTCAGATTTTTCGCCGGTTTTGGCGGCAATGCGCAGCAGCAGCTTCTGAAAGCCCTCGTCAGACCCGGGAGGAACCCTGTTCTCCGGGCAAACGATCGGACTACCGACAGAAGCAACAAGATCTGCACCGACACTAGGGACGAAGTTTTCGCGATTCACAAGTGCTTGAATCTATTGGGAAAGTATCTTTCATCTCAATTTGAGTCAAGGGAAATGGGCTTGGGGGTGCCTTTGTGTGAAATCCCGAGACAACAGTGAGATTTTGTCTCACCCTGAGAAAGAGTACTGCGTTTTTGCCGAATGAGACAGAGCTAACTATTGAGATGGCTCTCTAGAGCGCCGCGAGCTCCACCTAACACATTGTTATTCATAAGCTTACAAGCTATTACTTTGGTTTTTTCAAGAAGGTTCCGGTGGCCCGGGCCTTGCACGGTTGGGGTTGCGCAGCTTCTTTAAAGCGAGGAGGACTCGTGTCTCAACGAATCGCGGTGGCCGTGCTGGCCGCCATGACTTTGACCTTAGCCGTACCTTTGACGTCGCCGGACGCACGTGCGCAGTCCAGCCAAAGCGACGAGATCGTCCGTCGGGCGAAGAGCAAAGTACAGCCGGCATATCCGGAATTGGCACGCAAGATGAATATCACCGGGACGGTCAAGATCGAAGTAATCGTCGCCGCCAATGGCACGGTGAAGGAAGCGCGAATCGTGGGCGGGCATCCGGTTCTTGCCAACGCAGCGCTCGACGCCGCCAAGAAATGGCGCTTTGAGCCCGGACCGAACGACAGCACAGGAGTCATCGACTTCAAGTTTGAGCCGCGGTAGACAGTCGCACCGCGGAGGAGACAAGGCATGACAATCGGCAAGAAGTTGTATGTGAATTTCGGCATCATCCTCACCATGGTATTGGTGCTGTTCCTGGTGAACTGGTCGGCGGTGCAGCGCGAGCACGCGGCGAAGGCAGCCGCGGCATCGTCGCTGGAGCTGGCCGATACCACCAATGCCGTCCGCTTTCAGATGATGCAAAACCGGCTCTATCTGAGCAACTACTTGCTGAGCGGCGACACCCGTGAGGTCGACCGCATGAATGAAGGTATGCGGACGCTGAACGACAAGCTCGAACAGGGCAAGTCTCTGGCCAACACCGACCAGATCAAGACTCCGCTGAACAAAGTGCAGCAACTGGAGCAGTCCTGGGGCAAGGAGTTCGCGCAGCCGCTGATCGAGAAGCGGAAAGACGTCGACTCCGGCAACGCCACCGTGGCCGAGCTGCAGATCTATTACTTGCAGAAGGACGCATCCTCGTGGGTCAAGAATTCGACCGACTCTCTGGACGTCTCCGACGGTGAGAACCGCAAGGTGGTGGATGAGCGCCGCAAGTCCGACGAGACCGCTGCCACTTACACCATCATCGTCTCGCTGATCAGCACCTTGTTAGCGCTCTCGCTCGGCATCGTCATCGCCTACCGTACCGCGAAGGCCATCACCCAGCCGCTGACCAGCCTGATGAATGTGGCCCGGGCCATCGGCAACACCGGAGACCTGGAACACAACATCGATCTCAATCGCGATGACGAGATCGGCGAACTCGCCCGCACCTTCCACAAGATGGTTACCTACCTCAAGGAGATGGCTGCGGTTTCCGAAGCCATCGCCGGTGGCGACCTGACCACGGAAGTGAAGCCCCGCTCTTCCCACGACACTCTGGGCAACGCCTTCGCCAAGATGGTCGAGGGACTTGCCGGACTGGTGCGCAGCGTCCGCGACGCGTCGTCGCAGGTCGCCAGCGCTTCCAATCAGGTCGCTGGAGCGTCCGACGACTCTGCCAAGATCGGGTTGCAGGCTTCCTCCGCCATTGATGAAGTCACCAGCACCATGCACGAGATGAGCGTCAACGTGCAGAACATGGTGAAGAGCACGCAGGTGCAGGCTTCGAGCGTGAGCGAGACTTCCGCCTCCATCGATCAGATGGTCGCCTCGATTCAGCGCGTGGCCGACACTGCGAAAGTGCTTCTCGACATCTCCAACCGCTCCCGCGAAGAAGTGCACAACGGCATCGGCACCATGGAGAAGGCCACCGACGGCCTGAACCGCATCAACACCACCATCAACTCCTCCGGCGAGATCATCGGAGCCCTCGGGCAACGAGCCGACGACATCGGCAAGATCATTGAAGTCATCGACGATCTGGCCGAACAGACCAACCTGCTGGCCCTGAACGCCGCCATCGAAGCGGCCCGCGCCGGAGAGCACGGCCTGGGCTTCGCCGTGGTCGCCGACGAAGTCCGCAAGCTGGCGGAAAAGTCCGCGCAATCCACCAAGGAAATCTCGGAACTCATTCAAAGCATTCAGAAGGAAGCCCGCAAGGCGGTCGAGAACATGGACCGTTCAACTTCCATCGTCAACGAAGGCCTGGAACTGGGCTCGGAGCTGAATTCCGCGTTGAAGAAGATCTCGAACGTGGTCACCGAAGTTTACAAGTTCGCGCAGGAAATCGGCGCGGCCACCAACGAACAGTCGCACGGATCGTCGCAGATCGCCCGCGCCACCACCCGGCTCAACGAAATCACCCACGAAATCAATTCGGCCGTGGAAGAGCAGGCATCCGGAGCCCAGGCCGTGGTCAAGGCCATGGAACGCATGCGCGAACTGGTGCAGCAGTCTACCTCCAGTTCCACCGAGCTGGCGGCTTCGTCCGAGCAGATGTCGAAGATGTCGCGCAGCCTGCTCGACTTCATCGACCGCTTCGCTCTGATCGAGGCTGGGCGGGAGAAAGCTGCGGACCAGTCGGGGCGGGGCGCCAAACGCGCCGCCGCTGGAGCCCAGTACTAGGACGGCGCGAGGAGCCTCCAAACCATGAGCCGTGAACTCCATATCGTGGGTTTTCAGGTGGGCCGCGAGACCTACGGCGTCCCCATCACTTCCCTGCACGAAATCGTACGGGTGCCGGAAATCACCGCCGTGCCCGATGCGCCCGATTATCTGGAAGGCGTCATTAACCTGCGCGGCAAGATCGTCTCGGTGATGGACTTGCGCAAGCGCTTCGGAGAGAAACAGGCCAGCGTCAAGAAGAACAACCGGATCCTTGTGGTCGAGCATGCCGGGCGGCTCGCGGGGCTCATTGTGGATTCGGCCTCTGAAGTTCTGAAGATTCCCGCGGATGCCGTGGAACCTCCGCCAGCCGTGTTTCAGGAAGGCGGACTGAATTGTGTAACCGGGTTGGGCAAGGTCGCAGGGCGGCTGGTGGTGCTGCTCGATATGAGCAAGCTGCTGGCTCCGGCCAGCCTGCAGACCACCAGTGAGTCGGCAGAAAAGAAGGCGGCCGCCAAGGCCGGGGCGCGGTAAAGCAAGTGACAATTCGCAGGCAGTTTCTGAATTCAGCGGCACGCGGGGACAAGAACGCATGAGCACATCCGGAGCGGCACCAGCTCCCATACTTACCGATGCGGAACTGAAGCTGTTGCAGGCGCTCATCTACCAGGAGTGCGGCATGCACTTCGACGAGCGCCGTACCCACTTCCTCCAGGACCGGCTTCTCCGCCGGCTGAAAGAGTGCCGCGCCGACTCGTTCTACGCCTATTACCGCCTGCTCATCAGCCAACAGGGGAAGGAAGAGCTGGCCAAGCTGCTCGAGAACCTCACCGTCAATGAAACCAGTTTCTTCCGGCACAAAGCTCAGCTCGATCTGTTCCAGAAGGGCGTGCTCGAAGACCTGCTGAAGCACAAGAGCGCGCGCCGCGAATACTCGATCCGCATCTGGAGCGCCGGCTGCTCTACCGGACAGGAAGCCTACACGCTGGCCATGCTGGTCACCGATGCGCTGGCCTATTACTACCTGCGCAATCCTCTGCCCGTGGATATGCCCCTGCCGAAGCCGCTCGTGCCTCCGCCGTGGCGGGTCGAAATCCTCGCCAGCGATATCAGCTATTCCGTGCTGCGGGCCGGGCAGGAGGGTACCTATAGCGAGCACCAGATGTCGATGGTCGACTACGGCTACCGTCTCCGCTATTTCGACAAGGTGGCGGACCGCTACGCCATCAAGAAGGCGCTCAAGGAGATGGTCCACTTCGACTTTCACAATCTGAAGACCGAGTACCTGCCCCAGCGCAATGACGTAATTTTCTGCCGCAACGTGATGATGTATTTCGATGAAGCCGAGCAGAAGCGGCTGGTCGAGAAGTTCTACCGCTGCTTGAATACCGCCGGCTATCTGTTTGTGGGCCACGCTGAAAGCCTGCTCGGCCTGACCAAGAAGTTCCAGATGGTGCACAAGGATAGCGGCACGGCATACCAGCGGATTGAGGTAAGGGAGTAAGTATGACGAATCCCCCAGACGAGCGTGGCGTGGAACTGCGGGAGCTCTTTTTTGAGACTTCGCAGGAACTGCTGCAGGCGCTCAACGAAGAAGCGCTCAAGCTGGAGAAGAATCCCGGCGACGAGGAGATCGTGCGCGGCATCCGCCGCACGGTACACACGTTGAAGGGGGACTCCGCGGCCTGCGGGCTGCGCGAGTTGAGCGAACTGGCCCACCAGTTCGAGGACGCGCTCTCGCTGGAAGGTTTGGCTTCGCAAGCCGCGGTTGCCGAGATAGCCTTTTCGGCCGCCGATCTCTTCACGGAAATGATCGGCGCGTACCGCAAGAACACGAAACTTCCGGCCACCAAGGCCTTGAGCAAGAAGATACAGGAACTGATGGCCGCGCCTAAGCCGGGCAAGACGCGCGGACCGAAGAAAGTGGCGGTTAAAGCCGGCTCCAGAACCAAAGCGATCTCGCCCAAAAAATCCTCTCACGTTTCCGGCCGGGCAGCGGCTCAGTGGACCGAGTACGAACGGCTGGCCATGACCCGGGCGCAGTCCGCCGGCCAGGACATCCTGCACGTCGTCGTCAAGATCGATCCGCACTGTGCGATGCCGATTGCGGGGCGGCAACTGGTGCACAATGCCATCGGAACCATGGGCGTGGTGATCGCCGCCCGGCCCGACGCCAAGTCTCCGGCAGCTTCCAAGCAGATCGAGTTCGTGCTGGCCAGCGTGCAGACCCCGGAACAGATTGAAGCCAAGTGCAAGATTCCCACCATCGTGGAAGAAGTCACCGTCGATCTCCTGCTGCCTGCGAGCAAGGCGCAGCCGGCGGCCGTCCCCGAGGCGCTGATCGAGTTAGCTCCCGAGGAGAACGCTGCCGAAGCGGAGACCGCGGCACCCCAAACTCCCGCGGCTGCCGCACCCGCTCCGGGAGCGGTCCTGGTCACGCAGGAGAATGTTCTGCGCGTCGAGGCCGGACGCATCGACAACGTGCTCAACCTGGTGGGCGAGCTGATCATCGGCAAATCGATGCTGCAGCAGGCGCTCAGCGAATTCTCCAAACGCTATCCGAAGGAACTGCTGCGCGGCAAGTTTGCCGACGCCATGGCCTTCCAGGCCCGCGTCCTGAATGACCTGCAGCGCTCGGTCATGAAGATCCGAATGGTCCCGGTTGACCAGCTGTTCCGGCGATTTCCGCGCATGGTGCGCGACGTCGCCCGGCAGTGCGGCCGCGAAGTCGAACTGGCCGTCAGCGGGCAGGACACCGACCTCGACAAAGGAATCCTCGACGCCATCGCCGAACCGCTGACCCATCTGGTCCGCAACGCCATCAGCCACGGCATCGAATCTGCGGAAGAGCGTCACAAGTCCGGCAAAGCCGCGCAAGGCGTCGTCCGGCTGAATGCCTATCACCAGGGCAACCAGGTGGTGGTCGAAGTCAGTGACGACGGGCGCGGGATCGATGCCCAGAAGATTCGCGCCAAGGCCATTGAACTGGGATTGACCACCCCGGAAGAAGCCGCCAAGCTGACCGAGCCCGAAACTCTGAATTTTATCTTCCGGCCCGGGTTCAGCACGGCCGAGCAGGTGACCGAGGTTTCCGGACGAGGTGTCGGTATGGACGTTGTGCAAAGCGTCCTGCACCGCCTGAAAGGTTCCGTCAGCGTCGAAACCCGCCTTGGCCAGGGGACAACCTTCCGGCTCAAGCTGCCTTTGACGCTCGCCATCATCAAGGCTTTGCTGTTCTGGGTGGAGCAGCGCTTGTACGCGATTCCCCTCAATGCCGTGCTGGAAATTGCCCGGACCTTCGAAGGGGAAGTTCACCAGGTCGACAACTACGAGGTCCTGCAGTTGCGCAACCAGGTGCTGCCCCTGTTGCGTTTGGGACGCCCGGCACACGAGGGCGACCACAAGTCGAAGCTCTTTGTGCTGATCATTACGGTGGGAGAGAGGAAGTACGGTTTGATTGTGGACGCGCTGGAAGGCGAAGAGGAACTGGTAATTAAGGCCCTGGACGACCAGACATTCGCGACCGACCTGGTTTCGGGCGCCTCGATTCTGGGAGACGGACGGGTGGTGCTGATCCTCAACCTGCCCGCGGTGGTCGAACATGTGGCCCGCTTGCGGCCGCAGGAGATGGGGCAGGCCAATTCCGGCTTGTTGCTGACGCATACCGACCGCGCGCGCATGGCTCTGACCCCGGATGCAGGAGGTCGGATATGAAGCAGGTCCGGGTGCTGGTAGTCGACGATTCGGCGCTGATGCGCAAGCTGATCCCGCAGATGCTGGCTGCCGATGAATCCATCGACGTGGTGGGAACCGCGATGGACGGCTCGTTCTGCCTCAAGAAAATCGAAGAGCTGAAGCCCAACGTCGTCACCCTGGATCTGGAAATGCCCGGGATGAACGGCATCGACACGCTGAAAGAAATCATGCGGCGGCAGCCGGTTCCGGTGATCGTGTTCAGTTCGCACTCGACCGAAGGCGCCACTGTGACCATGAAGGCGCTGGGACTGGGCGCGTTCGACTTTGTGACCAAGCCCAAAGACGCCTCCGCCCACATGGCGGAGATCGCCCGCGAATTGATCGCCAAGGTCAAAGCCGCAGCCGAATGCAAGCTCAAGCCGCGGATGATGCCGGGGATGGCTCCGAAACCGGAGAAGCCGCCCGCCCCGTCGGGCTCGCCGAACAAGATTGTGGCCATCGGCGTTTCTACGGGAGGCCCGCAGGCTCTCGAGTTTGTGCTGTCGCAGTTGCCCGGAGACTTTCCCGGAGCGATCACCGTGGTTCAGCACATGCCGGACGGCTTTACCGACATGTTTGCCCGCCGCCTGGATGAAGTTTGTCCCCTGCGCGTGAAAGAGGCCCAGTCGGGCGACATACTGTTGCCCGGGCGCGTGCTGATCTGTCCCGGAAGCCGCCACATGAAAGTGAAACGGCTGCCGCTGGGAGATATTGCGGTGCTGGGCGATGAGCCCCGTGTGAACGGCCACCGCCCGAGTGTGGATGTACTGTTCAACAGCGTTGCCGAAGAGTTCCACAGCAACGCGGTCGGCGTGCTGATGACCGGCATGGGCGACGACGGTGCCGAAGGATTAGGCGCCATTAAGAAAGCTGGCGGCATGACGTTGGCGCAGAGTGAAGAGTCCTGCGTGGTATACGGCATGCCCAAGGCGGCGATCGAGCGCGGCTACGCCATTCGTGTGGTCGGCCTCGATGTAATGGGCTCGACCCTGCAGGCGCTTTGTGGGCGGAACACCGCTTCCGAGGCCGCCGGACGAGCTGTACGAGCCGGCAACTGAGATTCGGGCATGGGAAGCCTGTGACCAGCGTGATCTGGTTTCGGCCAACCAGCCATGATATGCAGTAGATAAGGGGAGGTCTGTATGGAGCAGTTTGCACCAGTGAAACGCAGCAAGGACGGGCAGGCGGTCCGCTATTTGATCGTGGACGACTCCGTGTTTGCCCGTAAGAACTTAGCCCGCATGATCGAAACGTTCGGCGGGCAGGTGGCGGCTGAAGCCGGCGACGGCTTGACTGCCATCAGCGAGTTCGACCGCACCCATCCTGACATCGTGCTCATGGATATCACCATGCCGCAGATGGAAGGAATTGAAGCGGCTGAACGGATCGTGCAACAGCATCCGGAAGCGCGCATCGTGATGGTTTCCTCGGTCGGATACCAGGAGAACATCGTCGCGGCGCTGCAGCGGGGAGCACGCCATTTCGTGCAGAAGCCCGTCAAGCCGGAAGTGCTCTACGAAGTCATCAAGTACGTGCTGGGCGAAGACGGCGCTGTAGCCAATGCCGCGGGAGCGGGAGCTTAATCAATGAAGATGGAATTGATCCAGCCTTTCATCAATGCGGCCGACGCCGTGTTGTCGCAAGGCCTGCAGGGGGCAACCAAGGTGGGAAATCTCACCATGGAGGAAGAGGCCTATCGCCGCAAAGGCGTGGCAGGCATGATTGCCTTGACGGGCGACATCGAGGGCCGGATCATACTCGATCTCGAGCCGCAGACCGCGGTGAAGGTTGCCAGCCACTATGCTGGCGCCGAATTGCCCGAGTCCGACGCGCTGATCAAGGAAACCATCTTCGAGCTCGCCAACCAGGTCGTGGGCAATGCCATCTCCGCGCTCAACGATCAGGGATTCCATTTCCGCGTGCATCCGCCGCTGCTGCTGACCGCCGAGCAGGGCGACAAAACCAGTGAAGACACAGAAGCGCTCATGATCTGCTTCGAGACCTCCCTTGGTAATGTCTTCATGAACGTTGCACTGCGCTACAACAAACGCCGCATGTCAGACCATGCGGCCGTCGGGGCTTAGGGGCGGGCTTTCGGGCGTCCGGCTTTCGGCTTTCGGCGTCCGGCTTCGTGCCGCGGCTTCAGTGAAGACGTCCCTCCCATATTCCCAAGCAGGACGCATGCGCCACCGTGGAAGAGCGGCCCTTCAAGGGCCGCGTTAGCGACGTTCCGCGCACGGGCTTTAGCCCCCGCCACACCACGAAATCGGCTGCCCCAGGCTTCGTGGTTTTCGAAGCCTGGGCATTCCTGCAGCCGGCACTAAGATATTTTTCTGACTCTAAGCTCCGCCTTCTGCCATTAAGTTCGGACGAACCATCTCGGCAAGCGCGAGCCAATTGCAGTTCACGGGAATATCCAGACCTCCTGTTGATTGGACGTCGTGCCGATCATGGCGAGGCCGCCGATCGCCAGCGTGCTGCCGTCACTGCTGAGGGCAACGCCCGGACCATCGCCAAACGGATTGCCGCCGCCGAAATCATCCTGCGGTGTGATAGCGTTCCCGAAAATATCATTGCCGGCAAATGCGGCCAGTTGCTGGTGTTGCGCGCCAGAATCGAAGACATACGTAGCGCCGGGAGTTGCCGAGCTGCTGAATGGATGCGGAGCGCCAATGACAATGGTGGCGCCCGTAAGCGCGATCCCGATTGAGTTACCGAAATGATCGCCGCTCTGGCCATTGTTGGCCGTCAGAAGGTTGGTCTCGGTGGCCGATTTCCAGCCAGCAGGCGCTGTGGAATTCACATATTCGTATGCCGCGCCTGCGCCCGCGTGATTCGGTGCGCCGGCGATCACTGTGGCCCCATCGCCGCTGATCGCAATTGCCCAGCCAAAATTGTCCCCGTTCGCTGGATTTGAAGCCTGCGAGGGCGTCAAGTTGGCGGTAGCAGTATCCGTGGTTATCCAGCCGGTGCATGCGCCAGGACACCCCGGCTGCACGAAGACGTAGGCCGCCCCTGGCGTAGTGGGGCCGTTGCCGTTCACGCCCGGCAATCCGGCCACAATCGTTTGGCCAGCCGAATCCATCGCAACTGAGAGACCGAGCGTGGCATTCCCTGCACCGGTGGTGGCGATCTGCAGTTGCGCATCTTCGTGCCGGGTGGCCCAGCCTGTCTTCTTGAGGTAGACGTACACCGTTCCGCAGAGAGTGATGCCGGCGGTATAGTCACACGGAGCCCCGACGCCAATCGTGTCGCCGCTCTTGTCGGTGGCGACCGAGTAGCCGAACCTGGTGCTGACCGCCGCATTCGAGGCGGTCAGCGTGGCCGTGGGAGGCATCGGGTTCGGGGCGCTGGCCCAGCCTCCGACGGTCGAAGCGTCGTACACGTAGACATTCCCGACACACGCGTTGCCGGCGCAGTCTCCGATCACCACGGTGTTCCCATCGCCGCTGATCGCAACCGATGCGATTCCCGTCGTGCTCTGCAGAACAGCCGCTCGCGACCAGGTGCCGCTGGTGTTCGTATACACGTCGGCTGACGCAGCCCCTCCGTTGACACCGGTGTTGTATCCATCGACTAACGTCATGCCGTTATCGCTCAGAGCCGGACTATTGCCGGGACCGACAATGACGCCGTTCCCGTAGGTCTTCGTTGGCGAAGTCACCGTAAACGTGGCGGGAGGCGAGGTGTAGTTCGCACCTCCCGGTGGATTGGTGACGGTTACGGGGATGGATCCAGGGGTCGTGAGGGCCGTGGCCGGGATGGTCACGGTGAGCGAGGACGAAGTCACCGCGGATGGCACCAGTCCGGTGTCTACGCCAAAATTCACGGTTGAACCGTTCGGATTTCCCACGAAATTTGAGCCGTTGATCGTGAGCGTGAGAGGCCCAGAGCCGGCCACCACGCTGGGCGGCGAAAGCGAGGTGATGAGCGGCTGGGGATTATTCCCGGCAATGACAATCGTGAATGGCTGGCTGGCGGACTGCTGCGGACTCGATGAATCCTTCACCTGCACGGTGAAGGTGTAGGTGCCCTGCGTAGATGGCGTGCCGGTTATGTTGAGGTTGCGCGTTGTCGAATCCGCTTGCGTCGTCAAACCCGGGGGAAAGTTACCGGAGCCCACGATGCTCCAGGAATACGGCGTTGTTCCTCCGGCTGCTCCAACATAGTCGGTGTAGGACACGCCCTGCGTGCCGTCTGCCGGCGTGTGAGCAACGATCTCCAGGCAGCCGTTGGCCAGCCCACTGCACGAGCTACCCAAGGAGCCGTTACCGCATGAGCAGTTCTGATCCGCCATGGTCACAGCCACACCAGCGGCTAAGACGAGGAACCTAAGGATCACGAGCATGCGCTGGCGCTTGAGCTGCACAACCGGGACATCAGCTGGCTTCAGCGTCTGGCTGGAACGCTCAGAATTGCAGGTTGGCCGATTGAGCCCTGTACAAATTCTTGCACACCCTCTCGACGACATATCCGCCGCCTCCCCACAGAATTGACACACGTCTGCTTTCCCGGCCCTCGCCCCTCTGCTAGAATTTCCCCCACTCTGGGGCGCTGTCCGGGGTTGCCACACGCCGCCTCGGTCGGAACTTCATAGCGCAGTACTTGCGGGAAGTCCTTTAAGCGTTCTCAAATTTTTCTCAAATCGCTCTTAGCGGTATGCTGGCGCACGTCCCACCCTCGTACGAGTTCGGCCCCTACCGGCTGGATCCTGCTCAGCAGCTCCTGACCGATGGGGTACGCAAGATCCCCTTGACCCCCAAGGCCTTTCAGACCTTGCTGGTGCTGGTCGAGGCGCGAGGCCGGGTGGTTGCCAAAGATGAAATCCTGCAAAAAGTCTGGCCCGACGCCTTTGTGGAAGAAGCGGTCCTTTCCCAGAACATATTCACCCTTCGCAAACAGTTGCGCGACGACGGCGGGGATGCCGTCTACATTGAGACCGTGCCTAAGCGCGGCTACCGTTTTGCCGCCACGGTGCGCCTACTGGAATTGCCAAATGCCGTGGGAGAACAGGCATCCTCGACTGAAGTCCCCACACTGAGCTCTCCCGCCCAAACATCCGGCCCTGTCTTGACGCGGCGGAGGATAGTGCTCGTGGCCGTCGCAGTTCTGTTCGCAACCCTGGCTACCCTTTATTCGATCAGGAGAACGAATCCCACACTGGGCAGCTCTGGACGAGTCATGCTCGTCGTTTTGCCGGTGCAGAACCTCACCGGCGACCCCAGCCAGGAATATCTCGCTGACGGCCTCACCGAAGAATTGATTGCAGACGTAGGCAGCCTGAACCCGCAGCGGCTGGGCGTGATCGCTCGGACATCCGCGATGGCCTACAAGCAAAAGAGCAAGACGATCCAGGAGATTGCCAAAGACCTTGGGGTGGACTACGTACTGGAAGCGAGTTTGCGGGAAGGCTCGGGGCACGTACGTTTTACGGCGCAACTGATCCGCGCTGCAGACCAAACCCATCTGTGGGCTCACAACTACGACCGCCCCATGGAGGACATCCTGGCACTGCAAGGCGAGCTGGCGCGAACCGTCGGGGAAGAAATTCGGATTGGCCTCACCCAGGAGACCGTGGCCCGGCTGGGATCGCTCCGCCCCGTGCGCCCCGAAGCCTACGATGGCTACGTGCGCGGCCGCTATCACTGGAATGAGAGGACTGCGGGGGAAGTGCGGACCGCCATCGATTACTTTCAGCGCGCCATTGCGGAGGACCCTGGCTTCGCCCCAGCCTATGCGAGTCTGGCGGACTCTTACGTTCTCCTGACCATGATGCGCGAAGCTCCCCCTGCCGAAATGATGTCGAAGGCAAAAGAGGCAGCGCTGAAAGCGCAGACCCTCGATCCGACACTGGCCAATGCGCACACCGTTCTCGGAGAAATCGACGAAGTCTCCGGCTGGGACTGGGCCGCTGCGGAAAAGGAGTTTCGGCGCAGCGTCGAGCTCGATCCCAACGATTCGAACGCGCATCATCAGTATGCGATTCACTTCGTGGTAACCGGCAGGTTCCAACAAGCGCTCGAAGAGATTCGCCGCGCACAACAGGTGGATCCCATTGCCCCAGTAAGTTTCAGCAGCATGGGTTGGATTTACCTGCGCGCCCACCGGCCTGAGCTGGCAATCAAGGAGTGCCAGAAATCCCTCGACCTTGACTCGCACTATGTACGCGGCCATCTTTGCCTTGGCGAGGCCTACGAAGAACAAGGCAAGTTCAAGCAAGCAGTGGAAGAATTTCTGGTGGGAAAAATTCTCTCAGGAGCGCCGCAGCAGCAATTGGCAGAACTGAAACGCGGGCTTCAAGAATCAGGATATGGAGGCTACTTCCGTGCGAGGCTCAAGCAAATGCAGCAGCAGAAGTCGTACGTCTCGCCCTACGATCTAGCCGACCTAAGCCTGCGGATCGGCGACCGCGAAGCAGCCCTCCGCTGGCTCGACGCCGCCTACGCCGAACACTCGCCCTACTTGGTCTTTCTGCGTATCGAACCCCGCATGGATCCCCTCCGCTCCGAGCCCAGATTCCAGAACCTAATTCGCCGCATCGGCCTGGCCGACATTCAGATCACCTCACTCACGGGTGAGTGAAGACCGCCTACTGCACCACGGAATCGGTTGCCCAAGCTGCGTGATTCTCGAAGCCTGGGCATTCCTGCTGCAGGCACTAGGCTGGTTAGATAACCGCGTCGGCTCCCAGCCGCTGGGGTCTCGCCACAACAACTCACCCGCACCACAAAGAAACGATTTCTTCGTCCCGGGACGCCAGCGCCACCGTGGAAGAGCGGCCCTTCAAGGGCCGCGTTAGGTCCCGTATAAGAGAACACGGGCTTCAGCCCCGGTTTAGCCACGATGCTTCCGGAAGAAATCAAGGCCTCGAGTCACCGAGGTTCGTGCGATCCCACCTTTTGCAAAGAACGCAAAAGATGGGGCACCCGTTTGTGTGGGGGTGGAAGGGTGGGCCAACCGTCGGCACTGCGTGGCTTTCGTGTTACTCGTGGTGGCCTTTCGGGAAATCTGAAGTGCGTGGAATCCGCAACTGCCATGACTCAAAGGTCAGTTGTTCGAGCCGGTCCATGTCGCCACCTAACGACCACTTCATGCCCCTGCGCCTAGATTGCGCTTCGATGAAGTCGATTAGTTGCGCGATGCCGTCTCTTTTCTCCTGATTCAGAATCCCTTGCTTCACTCCCCACCTTAGGAATTGTCGGATTTCGAACCACGACCATGTCGATTCCTTCAATCCGTCCTTAAGTTGCCGTGCTGCCTCAATCGCCTCCCGCGCCGTCTCCTTCCCACGAATTATCGCGGCTAGGTGGAGAAGCATTGCAACTGTGGACGTCTTGGTCTCCGGCTTCTTGATTCCCCCCAGGATTCGGCACGATTGATCGGGGTCAACCGTCAGGTATGCTTCCGCGATGTTGAGCAAGCCGGACAGGTCATCAGCTTGGGACTCCAGAAGTCTAAGGACTTCGATTCCCTCGCTCCTTTGCCCTGCCGCGAGCAGCAGATGGGCTTGCAAGATCTGCAAAGAGTCGGCCCCACGGCTGGGGCGGGCAATCTCCACGGCTTGGTTGAAGTCCTTCAGAGCTTCTTCGTACTCATCTGCCATGAACAGCGCCCGTGATCGTGACTCCAATAACACCTTATTACGCGGTTGGAGAAGAATCGCTTCGGACAAGTCGGCAACTGCTTCTTTTGGCCGCGAAAGGAACATCAGGCACTCGGCTCTGTTTACATATCCGGTCGCAAGCTGAGGAGTTGCAGGACGCATGTCAATGAACTTTGACAAATCGTCAACTGCCCTCGCGTAGTCTTCACGTTCCATCCTATTAGCCCCGCGCATCAGATACGGTTCGGCCAATTTCGGTGCCAGCTCTATTACCTTGCTGAGATCTTCGAAAGCCAGGTCCAAAGCCCCCTGCCCAGTCCTGAGCTTGGCCTGGGCCAGGAATGCAAATGGGTTTTCCGCTTCGCATCCTTTGTTGATTACTTGCTTTCCCTTCTCCGCAAGAGGCTTCTCGGTCATATTCAAACGGGATACTATTGGGACAAGTTTCTCCCAGTAGTCGCTTTTCTGTGGTCTAGCGAGTACGAGCGCAATGCACGAGTCCAGTGCCTTCTCCGGGCTGTCAGTCATTAGATGGTCAAGCGACCGGAAGATTGTTCTTCGGTCCTGCGAGTTGAGGCTTCTGATGTGCGAAGCTAGCCTTCTATAGTCGCCGACCACTTTCGACGTCATTGCGTACGGCCTCTTGTCGCGTGAGATGACTTTCTCTCCGAAGGTCAGTCCTCCTTCAAAAGAAACCTCCAGTAGCTTAACTTCTTTGAAGAGGCGACGGGCGCGCATAATCCACGCGTTTGCCTCGGGCGCAGCGAAGGGCCAGGCGGGGCTTATCACCGGAATCACCTGAGTGATCCTCCTTCGGTCGCTGGTCGTCTTCATGATTGAATTGTAGATCCTCGTAATTCCGCTAAGGTTTTGTTGATTCAGCCGGAACACCAGCACAACAGCATCTGGCAGCTGCTTCACACATATCCCGCCAACATCACTGTAGCCGGTAAGCGAGTCGATTAGGATGTAGTCGTATGGAGGGTCTAGGCTAGCAATCTGCTTCTTAGTTGCCTCGATGAAGTCGAAACCTCTCGCCCGACGGTATATCTCGCGCCAGCGGATCTGATCCAGTTTCTTGGCGTACGAACGATCAAGATGTCCAGCCGGCAGCACATCAAGGCCAGGAATGCTCGTCGGATGGATGTGCTCCTTTATGTCTGGCACGGCTGCGGTTTCACGATACTGCGACACGTAGTCTACGAAGCCGAGCTTATCGCCCTTCCACGAGCAGCCGACGACCTGTTGCAGACCGGGAGCCGCAAGGTCGAAGTCCCACGCTAGGACGCGGCACGGTTCTTCCGTGTCTTTGGCGAGCAGCGTAGCAACGTTGGCGAGCGCAAGCGTGCGCCCGACCCCGCCCTTGAATGAGTAAAACGTTATGAACATCGGCACGTTGGTGTCCCCGTTAGTGCAGTCACTGAATCAGGGTCGGGACGTCTCTGGCTGGCCCTGACGCGGCGAACAGCTTTTCGTAATCCTCGAGTGGTCGGAAATCTACCTCCGCTTCCCTAGACCTGGCCACTAGGTTTTGCCTGCGGGCGGCCGGTTCAATATCCACTCCGAGTTCCTGACCGCGGTCCCTAAGCCACGAAACGACGTCGATCTTCCCGTGTCGGCAGGACTCATCGACTAGCCGTAGCAGAAGATCGGCCATACCCAGCTGCGGCACCTTGCGGTCCCGTCGTTCCCAGTTGTGCACAGTCTGCCGAGTACAGCCGAGGAATAGTGCGAATCCCCCGGCCGTCAAGCGCAACCCCTGCCTGATTCGTGAGATCTCGTCAGGGCCCAACGACACACCGCGGGCTTCCCGAAATTCGTCGAAGAGTTGCCCCCAGCGCTTGACTTCTTTTGCGCCAAAGAACTCGCTCCCGCAGTTATTGCAGACGCCGATGACCGCCTCGGGAACAACGAAAGGGCATCCGCGAACCTTCGTTTTGAAGCTCTTCCGAACCGTTTTCTCAACAGTACCTTTGCCACACTCAGGGCATGGGTAAGTCGTCATAGTCGTCTCCTTCTCCGTGCGCCGTTATAAGGAAGTAGAACTTTCCTTCGTCCGACGTCATGATCTTGCCGACCGTGTAAAAAGCGTAGCCGCATGTGTCGCAGCCAACAATCACGTACTTCTTGGTTCCCACGGCCTGACCAAGCTCGTCTTGCTCAGTCTTGTGGACGTACCCCGTGCAGATCGCGTTCTCAACATCCTCGGGTGTGAACCGACCCTCCTCGATGAAGCGGTATACCTTCGACGCCATTTCGTACCACTCGGCCCTCATTAGGTACTGGATGAGCGGCAGTCCACCGCCGTCGGGCTCCTCCAAAAGCACGCCCTTTCCCGGGTGCTCGGTCGAGTCTGCCTCGACTCCCTCGCCAATGTCAACTATTTTACTCTTCCTTGGCATATATAGTGCAAATTACGGAAGTGTATAATATTTTACATACTGGAAATTCTACGCCTCACCAACCAGAATGCAAGAGGATTTTCGTCGGGCGGAGAAACCTAGGGACAGAAACCTAGGGACAAGAAACCTAGAAGAAACCTAGGGACAGACGGGACGTTACACTAGTTTTCTAAAGGCGGGTGCCAGTCCTTCGCGCGCCCTTTCTCTGTTCTTCCAGTTTTCCGTCGTGACGCACGATGTGACCCGCAGTCATCCCTCGCGCTCTCCCTAACTTGTTCTCCCTGTTCAACCTGCAGGCGTTTCAGGAAATGTACGTACAAAACGGTAAGACAAGTGTTCCTTCAGGAACACTGTGGAAAACTCCCGTCCCAACCCGGCAACCTCCTCAGTCACTACAACTTCCGGGGGCAGAACCAGGAAGCCGGACATCCATGACAAGCAAAAGGCAAGACGAGACGGAGGTCTCCGTTTGTTCATGCGTCGCGTTCGATGTGTGCTAGGATGCGCTGACTTTAGAAGGAGTCTCCATGAAGCGCATTACCTATTTTGTCGTGGTCGCGTTGGCAGTGGGCGTGGTGCTGGGGCTGGCGGGCAGCCGGATGTTGAGCGCGCAGGACAATTTGAAAGGCGGAACGATTCTGCAGAGAACAGATCTGAAGGGCGCGCCGGGATGGGAAGCGATCCTGGTCGAGCGTGTCCTCCCGCCGGGCGTGGAAAGCGGCAAGCATACCCAGGGGGGCAACGAGATCGTGTACATCCAGGAGGGCTCCGTGACCTTTGAGGCTCAGGGCAAACCCGCTGTGACCCTGAAGCCAGGCGAGGCGTTCACCACGGCAGCCGGCGAAGTGCACAACGTGAAGAATGCGAGCAGCAGCGCGCCCGCGAAGGCGCTGGCCTTCTACGTAGCCAAGAAAGGCACTCGTCTCGAAGATCTCTCGGTTCCAGCGAAATAAGAATTGCTAAGGCGTCAGCCGCGCATGAAGACGGCCCGTTCCACGGGATAGGTGTGCCTGCCGATCCGGTGAAGACCAGGCCTTCGCTCTCCTCGCCTCCGTCGACGAAGTTGACGCGCAGGCTGAGTGATGCTGATGGCTGCGCGTCTGTGTGGAGCGGGCACTCCTGCCCGCTTTCTACTATCATCACAAGACCAGCGGGCAAGAGTGCCCGCTCCACATGAACTCGAATGCTCAGCGCCTCTTCCGATTGGTGGCATGTGTAGTGCTGCTGTCGGCTTTCAATTTCGCTCGCGCTCAGACAATTACGTGGGCTGGGCGCAGCTGGCGTGTCACGAAAGGCGGGATGGCTGGCGTCGCTCTGGGCGATCCGGCCAACGTGAGCGTGGATGCCAAGGGATCTCTGCATCTCGCAATCGTCAAGCGCGACGGAAAGTGGACCGCAGCCGAGCTCTTCACCACGGACCGGATGGGATTCGGCACTTATCAGTGGGTGGTCGAGGGCAACGTCTACGAGATGGATCCCACGACCGTGCTCGGACTGTTCCCGTATGGACCCGTGCATCACATCGGGGTCGATGCAGAGAACGAGATCGACATTGAGTTCTCGCAGTGGAACAAGACGTGTAAGGGATGCAATGCCGACTTCACGGTCTACCCGTCCACTGGGAACCACAAGCCGAAGGGCGTCTCGGCATGGGAGGACAACTTCCACGTCAAAGGCGGAACGCTGACGACAGCGCGGATAGAGTGGTTCGCGGACCACATCGTCTTCACGATCATGAACGGCGTGCACGCCATCGGGAGTACGGGCGACGTGATCAAGACGGAGACGTATTCGTCCGACGCAACGAACATTCCGCAAGTGGCGATGCCGGTGGGGATTAATCTGTGGTGTTTCAAGCAGACGCCGGCAGAGGATCAGAGTGTGGTGATTCGAGATTTCCAGTTCGTTGCGAAGTGAAGGAGCGCGCCGCTCTCCAGGGACGACGGGGGCTAAAGCCCGTGATCCTGTGCGGGCACTGACGCGGCCCTGAAAGGGCCGCTCTTCCACGGCGACTCATGCGGCCGTGGAGGCGGCTCTTCCCCGGCGGACTAGGCGAGCAGCGAGAGTTGACCTCCCGAAGTGTTCCCTTCTGCGCCTTCGTCGGGGTCGGCGAAGTTTCTCAGCTCGGGATATTTCTGAATCAGCGTCGGCGGGGCAGGCACGCGCTTGCCGGTGATCATCGACTTCAGCTCGATGGCGTTCACTCCGGCTTTGCTCTCGAAGTGATTGTTGGTGATGACGTAGGTGGTCTGCGCTTTCTCAGAGACGTGTTCGATGCGGTCTTTCCAGCCTTCGAGTTCGCGCTCCTTGTAGAGATAGTTGTAGCGGTCGTTGCGGTTGTCGGAGTCGAACCACTCCTGGTAGTTGCGGCCGTGCAGGCGCACGTAGGCGATGGGCGCGGTTACGTGCTCGGTGGGCGCGAGTGACTTGCCGAGCACCGGCTGGTCGATGTTGCAGAAGGCGACGTTCTGGCGAGTGAAGGCCGCCAGCGTTTCGGCATTATTCCAGCTGGAGTCGCGGACCTCGACGACGCGCGGGTATTCAATGAACTGGCGCAGCAGGCGATCGAGGTATTCGCGATTCAGCGACGTGTTCTTGAAAGATACGGGGAACTGCATGAGCAGAGCGCCCAGGCGGCCTTCGCCGGCGAGCGCGTCGAGCCCTTCGCGGGTTCTGATTTCGTCATCGTCGGTGGGGCGAATCGTCGCCGCGGACGTGGGTTCCATGACGGCGATGGGCGAGTGAGTGAAGGCGCGATAGAGTTTCGCGGTGAAGAAGAATTGCGGATTGACGGCAGCGACTTTGCGGCACCAGAGCTTGGCGTGTTCCGGCTTCAGCGGGCCGTAGAACGATGTGTTGATCTCCGCGGTGTCGAAGAAGCGGGCAAGGTATTCGAGGGGATGCACCTTGCGCTGGCGCATTCCGGGAGGATAGAAGATGCCTTCCCAGTCTTTATAAGACCATCCCGCGGTGCCGATGCGGATGTGGTGCGACAGGCTTGCCGGTGACGGGATTTGGGCCGTGGATTCCATGGATGGAACCGCAGACGGAGGGCAGGGCAAGGGTAGCACAGGGCGGCACGGGCAAGGGGATAACCCGCGACTGCTTTCGCTGTCGGGCCTTCTCTTCTCCCACGCAGTGAGACTCCGCAGGCAGTCGCGGGCGGAAGCGCCCGCGCCACATATAAGACGCTAGAAGAGAACTTGCTACTTCGCGCCGACTGTGAGACATAGAGAGCATGGGGAAAGCTCTGCGTTCGACGTTGATTCTGTACCTTCTGGCAGCTCCGCTCATCCCACTGCACGGACAACAGAAGTCGGATGCCGACGCGGTGCAGGAACTGGAATACAAGTTGATGGATGCCTACAAACAGCGGCACGTCGAAGTTTTCGCCTCGCTGCTCGACGACGACTTCGTCAGCACGTTTGAGGACGGAAGCACTTACAGCAAGACAGGATATCTGAGCTTCAGCGTCACGTCTTTGTCGCGAGTGGACGAAGTGGGAATGTCAGATCTCAAGATCCACCAACACGGAAACACGGTGGTGGTGATCGGGTGGTACCACGAACGCGGCGTAAACAAGGGCGAAAAGTACGACTACCACGACCGTTTCACAGACGTGTGGATGAAGAAGGGCACGAAGTGGCTGCTGGTTGCGTCGCATTACGCCGTTCCCGTCAAGTAATCCAGAACCAAATGAGTCTAATCTGCTGGCGGAGGCGAGACGACTCCGCGACCGTCGCCGGGACGTCGGCGCTACGATTGCATTATTGCAGCGACAGGACGATCCAGTAGACGCCGGTGGGATAGGTATCCGTGCGGGCGTAGCAGGCGCCGATGGAGACGCTGTGCAGGTTGTGGCTGGCGATGGCGCGCGAGGTGCCGCCGGGCAGGGTTTCAGGATGCAGGCTGGTATAGGTGAGGACGGTGAACTGTTGGGCAAGTTTACGAACGGGCTCGGTTCCAAGCTTGTCGGCTTGCGCCATGGAGCAGGCGGCATCGTCGGCGTTGATCAGATCCTGGCGCACCAATTCGGGCTGGCCCGCGCGGAGGCGCATCTGGCTGACGGCCGCAGCCACACGGTCTTTTACTTCGACGGAAGAATAGCTGGGGAGAGCGTGGCCGAAATCCTGCACGATGTAGAGCCGGTCTCCGCCACGGACCACGCCCAACCCGACTACGTTGTAGGCCGGGTTGAGCAGGTTCGCGCGATGCGGGGGTGAGAGCATGAGATGTTCGTGGCCGTGCTCGGCGTCGTAATCGAGCGCGACGTTTTCTCCGGCCTGATCGAGTTGGAGATTGGTGGTGGCCGCGAGGCGTTGGGGCAGGGACTGCTCGCCATTAAATTGATGTGAAAGCTGGTGCGCCTCGAGCATCGCCTGGGCGTGGACACGGGCAGCTTCGGAGAGTCCGGGATCAAGGGCAAGCTGAGGAGCACCGGCCTGCTGGCGCGCTTGGTTCGCCAATTGAAAGAGCTGTTGCTCGACTTCCAGTTCGGAGTCGCGAAATGGAATGTCGGGAGCGGTCGCTGCGACCGGCTTCAGCGTGGCCTTGTGGCTGGTCTGGCCGACGGCCGCTGGTTGCACCGTGGCGACACCGGTGCCCAGCAAAAACGCGAGCAATAGTCTGGGGGTCCTATGCATCAAGTTTGTTGCCTACCCGACGAATTCCTGGGAGGGGAATCGTACCACTCAAGCGGGCTGCGCGTGAGGTCGTTCAGGCTCAAAACTTTGTTGCTAGTGCTAGGCTAGAGGTTGGAGCCCGGGAGCAGAAGTTACCTGTGTCTATGGAACTAGGGATCAGTGGGGTCATTGGCCTATTGTTTGGCAGCGTGCTTGCTTGGCTGGTGCTGCGTTCGCGCACGGCCGCGCAACAGACCCGGTTGTCGTTGACAGAAAAGGAATTAGCCGCCGCAAAGGCTGATCTGGCGCGGCTTTTGGAGGATCAGCGGAGGCTCGTCGAGAGCCGCGCGCGGCTCGAATCTGCGCTCGAATTGGAACGAAAGACCAGCAACGAAAAGGTCGAATTATTAACGAATGCTGGGAATCGCGCCGCGGAGGACCTGCAAAATGCGTTCAAAGCGCTGGCGGCGGATGCGCTTCAGAGCAACTCGACGTCCTTCCTGCAGATCGCGCAGGAGACTCTGAAACGGTTCCAGAGCGAGGCCAAGGGCGATCTGGATGCGCGGCAAAAAGCGGTGGCCGATCTGGTCGCTCCGGTGCACGAGTCGCTGAGCAAAGTCGATGCGCAGATTCAGCAGATGGAGGTTGCGCGTGGCGAGGCCTATGGCGACCTGAAAGCGCAGGTCCAATCGCTGATCACGACTCAGCAAGACTTGCAGTCAGAGACAAAAAATCTGGTGCGCGCGTTGCGGACGCCCAACGTCCGCGGGCGCTGGGGAGAAATCCAGTTGCGGCGCGTCGTGGAGATTGCGGGCATGCTGCCGTATTGCGATTTCACCGAGCAAGAAACCCTTGTGGGCGAGAGCGGCCGGCTGCGTCCCGATTTGATTGTGAAGCTGCCGGGCGGCAAGCATGTTGTGGTGGATGCGAAGACTCCACTGCAGGCGTTCCTCGACGCGTTTGAGACAACGGACGAAGAAGCACGGCGCGCCTGCCTGGCGACTCACGCCCGGCAAGTGCGCGACCACATCAACACCCTGAGCGGCAAGAAATACTGGGAGCAGTTTGATTCGACGCCCGAGTTCGTCGTGATGTTTCTGCCTGGGGAGACATTCTTCAGCGCCGCGCTGGAGCAGGATACCGGGCTGATCGAGCACGGAGTGTTGAACAAAGTCATTCCGGCGTCGCCGACCACCCTGATCGCGCTGCTGAAGGCGATCAACTACGGGTGGAACCAGGAGAAGCTGGCGCGCAACGCGCAAGAGATCAGCGCGCTGGGAAAAGAACTGCACGAGCGCCTGCGCAAACTGGCGGTGCACATCACCGGAATTGGCACGAACCTGGACCGCGCGGTCGACGCCTACAATCAGGCTGTGGGATCGCTCGAAAGCCGCGTGCTGGTCTCGGCGCGCAAGTTTGCGGAACTGGGAACTTCGGTGGCCGAGGACATCCCGGATCTCGCACCCATCGAAAAGACGGCGCGAACCCTCTCGTTTGAGTGGGATGACGATGAAACTCTGCCGGAACCTCCGAAGGGTGAGCGGAAGGCGGGGTAGTCGCAGCTCGGGAGGACGCCATTGGAATATCACAGTAACCAACACTGACGGCAAACGTCTGATCGCTAGCGGAGACCCTCATGCATAACTCCCTGCAACGTATTGCAAAGCGCGCAGTCTTGTTCACGCTTGCGGTTCTCTTGCTCGCCATCACCTGCCACGCGCAGGCAATCGCTCCCGTCATCACTGTCGAACACGGGCCCAATGCGCCTCAGCAGCTTTCGAAGCCCTACGTCATCCTGGTGTCGCTCGATGGATTCCGCTACGACTACGCGAAGCGTTATCACGCCGACCATCTGCTCGCGCTCGCCGCTGACGGCGCCAGCGCGCCGGAGGGAATGCTTCCCTCTTATCCGACGATCACATTCCCGAACCACTACTCGATCGTGACCGGACTTTACCCCGAGCATCATGGCATCGTGAACAACGATTTTTATGATCCGGCGCTGAAGGAGACCTACAGCAATTCCATGGCGGGCGAGGTTCTCGCGGACGGCACGTGGTACGGCGGCACTCCACTGTGGGTGTTGGCGGAACAGCAGGGGATGCGGTCCGCTTCTTTTTTCTGGGTCGGTTGTGAGGCAGACATTCAGGGCGTGCGTCCGACGTATTACTTGAAGTACGACGGCAAGTTTCCCAACGGAAAGCGGGTCGAGCAAGTTCTGGCATGGCTGCATCTGCCACCGGAGCAGCGGCCTCACTTCATCACGCTATATTTCTCCGACACTGACGGCGCCGGACACCGTTACGGACCCGAGAGCCCGCAAGTGGCCGACGCGGTTCATGAGCTCGATGGCGAGATTGGAAAGCTGATGGAGGGCATCAAGGAATCCAAGCTGGCCGTCGACTTGATCGTGCTGGCGGATCATGGGATGGTCAAGGTGGAAGGCGAGCCGATCCGCCTCGAACAATACGGATTCAACCCGGCCTGGTTCGCTCACGTTGAGGGGACACTCCTCTACCCGAAATCCGACGATGCGGCGCAGAAAGCGTATGAGGCGATGCGCGGAAAGAGCGATAAGTTTTCCGTGTACCGGCGAGCGCAGGTGCCCGCTTATCTTCATTTTGACAGCAGTCCGCGCGAGGGGGATCCGGTGATTGTGCCGAACGGACCTTATTACCTCACTACGGCCACAGCCGATGAGCGCGTCCATGTGCCTGTGGGCTATCACGGATTCGATGTGACCCGCATGCCTGAGATGAAGGCGCTGTTCGTTGCGGCCGGACCCGACATACGGCACGGAGTGGTTTTGCCGCCGTTCGAGAATGTGAACGTGTATCCGCTGGTCGCCCGGATTCTGGGCCTGGACATCACAAAGCTGAAGACAGGTCCGATCGATGGAAAACTGGGTGAGCTGGAAGGCATCCTGCAGACAAAGTAGGCGAAGGAGAATTCGTTAGCCCTCCCGGTCAAACAACAAAACAAGGCGAAACAGCAGCGTTGACCTGCCACCTGCCCGCACGCCACCCATCATCGCTTGTTTCAACGTTCCCGTGGCAGTTCTAGATCATCATATTGCCGCTGGGAGCCGGATCTACCAAATGTATCGGAAACCGGTAAGCTCAAGAATCTCAAGGATAAGTGGATACGAAATCCCACAGAAACATCCCAAAAGACATAGTTCGCGTTCGAAATTGCATCTATAATTTAGGAAGTGGCGTTTTCTGAGGTACTTAGCTGTTCCTGAGTCGAGGGCTAACGTGGCAGTGAAGTTGCAGACTAACGATCTGTCGGAGTTGCCCGCTGTACCTCCTCAGCCCCCGCGGGGTTCGGGGCAAGTGTGGAAGTCCATGAATCGGGAAAGCCAAGCTCGTTTTGTTGCCGTCCTGCTGTTCCTGCTGACCGTGGCTGCGGTCGTCTTTGCCGGATTCAATTTCCAAAAAGAGGGTGAATCGGCAGTTCCCGATGACGGCGTGTGGTGGGTGGAACACGATGGGCGGCTGGTCGCGGAGCGTGTCGACACCAACGGCCCCGGCGCCAAGGCTGGGATCAAGGTTGGCGACCAACTCGTATCCATCAATGAACAGGATGTAAAAAATACTCCTGCCCTGGTGCGCCAGCTGTACCACACGGGCGTTTGGCACAACGGGGCTTATTCGTTGAGCCGCGAGTCGGTGGTTCTGGATGCCAACGTCCTGCTGATTCCAGCAGATCGCTCGCTGAATAACTCGCTGCGCCTGATCGCGTTGATCTACCTGGGAATCGGGCTGTACGTGCTGCTGCGGCGCTGGACCGCAACCGGATCGACCCACTTCTACATTTTCTGCGTCGTTTCTTTTATCGCGTATTCCTTCAAGTACACCGGCAAGCTCAACGACTTTGACTGGATTATCTATTGGAGCAACGTTGTCGCCGGAGTCCTGCAGCCGGCGCTGTTTCTGCATTTTGTTCTGACGTTTCCCGAGAAGCGCAAATTTGTTCGGCAGAATCCCTGGCTGCTGGCGTTGGCGTACCTTCCCGCCGCTCTGCTGCTGGGACGCCACATTATCGCCTTGCGGCTGGCGCAGGCCAGCGGTCTGCTGCGCTGGGATATGGATCGCCAGGAGATGGCGTACGGTGCGGCAGTATTCCTCGGCGCTGCAGGCGTCTTGTGGTACAGCAACCGCCATGCCAGCACGACCATCCTTCGCCAGCAACTGAAGTGGGTGACGCGCGGCACGATCTTGTCTGTTGTGCCCTACACGCTGATTTACGTAATCCCCTTCCTGATGGGCTCGCTGCCGGGAACGTGGATGAAGTTGTCGGTGCTGTTCCTGAGTCTGCTGCCGCTGACGTTTGGCTACGCCATCTTCCGCTATCGCTTGATGGATATCGATCTGATCTCGAAGCGCGTGGTGGTCTACACGGTGGCGGCGGCGGCGGTGGTGGGAGTGTACTTCGCGCTGGTGGCGGGAGTGGCCACGCTGGTGCACAGCCGGCAGCCCAACACTGGGACCACCGGACTCATTCTGGCAGTGGTCGTCACCGCATTGCTGTTCGATCCGGTGCGCAAGTGGATTCAGGACCGCGTCGATCATCTCTTCTACCGAACGGTGTATGACTATCGCCGCACGCTGATCGAGTTCGGGCGCGAACTCGGATCGGAGATGGACCTGAACGCGCTGCTTGCGTCGGTCGTCGATCGGCTGTCGCGCACGCTGGCGGTGGATCGAATTGCGATTTTCCTGAGCGCCGGAGAAGAAGGGGAACAGTTTGTCCTCTCGAAGTCAGTGGGGATGAGTCCTATGTCGAAGCTGGATTTGGCGTTTCTGAGTGCGTCGCGGCCAGAGCCTGCGGGACACATGTTCTTTGAGAACACGCACCAGGTACCGCGTGAAACTGCCGGATCACAGGACACCATCGCCAAACTCGATCTCAACTACTACATCCCATGCCGCGCCCAGCAGAAAACGATTGCGGTGCTTGGCCTGGGCAAGACCAGCAAGGGCGACTACCTTTCGAGCGAGGACGTGGAGCTGCTGGAAACCCTCGGCGGGTATCTGGGCATCGCGATCCAGAACGGACGCCTCTACGCATCGTTGCAGCAGAAGGTTGCGGAATACGAACGTCTGAAAGACTTCAACGAAAACATCGTGGAGTCGATCAACGTGGGCGTGATGGCGCTCGACATGGAAGACCGCATCGAGAGCTGGAACGCGCAGATGGAAGTCATGTACGCGCTGCCGCGCTGGCAGGCGCTGACCCAGCCTCTGCAAAGCATCTTCCCGGCCGAGTTCGTCGAGGATTTCTACCGGATACGGCAGAACGCGGGCATCAACAACCTGTACAAGTTCCGGCTGTCGACTCCGGCAGGAGAGACACGAACGGTGAATGTCGCGATTGCGCCGCTGGTGACGCGCAAGTTCCAGGTGATTGGGCGCCTCGTGATCATGGACGACATCACCGAGCGGGTGGAGTTGGAGGGCCAACTCTCGCAGGCCGACAAGCTTTCGTCGATCGGACTGCTGGCGGCGGGCGTGGCGCACGAGGTGAACACGCCTCTGGCGGTGATCTCCTCGTATACGCAGATGCTGGCCAAGCAACTGCAGGGGGATCCGCAGAAATCGGGATTGCTGGAAAAGATCACGCGGCAGACTTTCCGGGCGTCGGAGATTGTCAACAATCTGCTGAACTTTTCGCGCACCAGCGGCACTGAATTCGCCAATGTGGACATCAATAAGATCATCACCGACACGCTGGCGCTGCTGGAGCACCAGTTCAAGACGGCGAAGATTCATGTGCAGTCGGAGTTGACGCCGGGGATCTCGGCGATTCAGGGCAATCCGGGAAGACTGCAGCAGGTATTTCTCAACTTGTTTCTGAACGCGAAAGACGCGATGCCGGGTGGCGGAGAGTTGTCGGTGGCCACGACGAACGGGGAGATGGTGAGCGTCCGGGTCAGCGACACAGGCTCGGGCATTGCGCCCGAACATATTCAGCGCATCTACGATCCGTTCTTCACGACGAAGACCGCGCCCAAGGAAGGCCAGAACCGCGGGACTGGCTTGGGACTGTCGGTCACGTACGGAATTATTCAGGAACACGCGGGGAAGATTCGGGTGGAGAGCAATCCGGGAGCTGGAACCACGTTTGCGCTGGATTTTCCGCTGAGCAGGAAGGCCGTCCATGTCTGAAGCAGCTGTCATCGCGCGCGGGACCATGAACAGCGGGACATCGTCGTCGGGCTCCGTGCTGATCGTCGACGATGAAGCCGAGATTCGCGAGTCGCTGCAGACGCTGCTGGAGATGGAAGGTTTCGAGGTCGACACTGCCGTGAGCGGCGAAGACGGCCTGTCGCAGATGGCCGATCGTCCGTTCGACCTGGTGCTGCTCGATTTGACCCTGCCGGGCCGCAACGGGATGGAGATCCTCTCCGAAATCAGGTCGCACGACCCGCGGCTGCCGGTCATCATGATCACGGCTTACGGGACAGTGGAGAATGCAGTGCGCGCCATGCAGTCGGGTGCGGCGAATTTCGTACAAAAGCCGTGGGACAACGAGAAGCTTCTCGCCGACGTGCGGGCGGCGGTCGGATGGCGGCGTGCGGAAGAAGAAAACGTTCAGCTCAAGCGCGCTCTCAAGCAACGCTACAACTTCGAAAACATCGTGGGCAAAAGCGAGCCCATGCTCAAGATTTTCGATCTGGTCGCGCAGGTGGCGAACAGCCGCTCTACGGTTCTGTTGCAGGGCGAGAGCGGAACGGGCAAGGAAGTCATCGCCAAAGCCATCCACCTGAATTCGCCGCGGCGCGACAAGCCATTTGTTCCGGTGAATACGGGCTCGATGCCCACGGACCTGCTGGAGTCCACTCTATTCGGCCACGTGAAGGGAGCGTTCACCAGCGCCATCTCTTCGAAGAAGGGCCTGTTCGAAGTGGCGGACAAGGGCACGCTGTTCCTCGACGAAATTGCCACCATGGGTCTGGAGACGCAGGCCAAAATCTTGCGCGTGCTGCAGGACCGCAGATTCATGCATCTGGGTGGGATTCAGGAGATCCAGGTAGATGTCCGCATCATCGCTGCGACCAACATCGACCTGCGGCAGATGGTGCGGGAGGGGCGCTTCCGCGAGGATCTGTTCTACCGCCTGAACGTGATCACCGTGGAGTTGCCGCCGCTGCGACAGCGCAAGGAAGATATCCCTGCGCTCGTGGAATTTTTCCTGCGGAAGTACGCCGAGGAAAACGGACGGTCCGTTCCGCGCGTGACTCCAGAGGCGCTGCGTCCGCTGATGGCGTATTCGTGGCCGGGCAATGTGCGCGAACTGGAAAATGTCATCGAGCGCGCAGTCGTGCTCTCGTCAGGGCCCGAGATCAACATGGATCTGCTGCCCGACTCGCTGATGGGACGCGGCTCGTCGCTCTCCTTGCACGATCCGCCATCGGACGCCTCGCTGTTTGAAATTGTGGAAGACGTGGAGCGGCGCGTCATCACCGACATGCTCGAGCGCTGCAACTGGAACCAGACCGAAGCGGCGGAACGGTTTCACGTGCCGCTTTCGACTCTGAACCAGAAGATTCGACGGCTGAATATTGAGATTAAGAAGAAGGGGCGCGGGTAGCGGAGCTTTCAGCTTTCAGCTGTCAGCTCTTAGCTTTCAGCAGACCACACAACCCTGTCACTCCTCAGTCCCGCGGCCCGTACACCGGTTTAAACGGCAAGCGGGGTGTAGAATATGCGGTCTTCGAGTCTAGGGGAAATTCCAGTTGCATCCCTATTTCCTGGCAACGGCACCAGACCGGGGCCCTTCCACGCTGCGTAGGCGCCCGGGCTACGGGACAATTTCGAACCCCTTGGGGCGGACGGACTGATGCGCGCTCTGCGGCTGTTCGGTATTGTGGCAGTGTGGCTTTTGTCGGCTTGCCTCAACGCCTGGGCGATGGCCGCGCTGTATTTTGACTTTTCACGCGCCGGCCGAGAATGGCTGCCCCCGGCGATTTATCTGGCAGGGCTCACGCTTTTTCTGGCGATCATAAAAAATCGAGTCTTCAGGATCGGGGCCTGCCTCACAGGCTTTCTTATCGTGCTGATCTGCTGGCTATCCCTCAAGCCTTCCAACAATCGCGAGTGGCAGTCGAATCTCTCTCGGACGCCGTGGGCCGAAATCAACGGCGACCGCGTGACCATCCACAATTTCCGCCATTGCTACTACCACGAGGAAGCGGAGTTCACCTGCGAGTGGCTGACGAAGGAAGTGTTCCTCTCGCAAGTCCGGGGTGTTGACTTCTTCGTGGACTACTGGGGCTCGCCCTGGATTGCGCATCCAATCATCAGTTTCCAGTTCGGCGACAACGACTATGTGGCGGCCTCGATCGAAGCGCGATACCAGATCGGTCAGAGCTATTCGCCGATTCGTTCCTTTTTTCGGCAATTCACCATCATCTACGTACTTGCTAGCGAACGCGATCTCATCCGTCTCCGCACCAACTATCGCTCAGGCGAGAAGGTCTATCTCTTCCACACGACTGCCAGCCCACAATGGTCGCGCGATCTGTTTCTTCAGTATCTGGGCCAGGCGAACCGTCTGCGGGACGACCCAAAATGGTTCAATGCCATCACCAACAACTGCACCACGAGCATCTTCGCCAACATGGCCGCCACGGGCCACATGGCGGCGGGAAGTTCGCGATACTCGTGGTGGGTTCTGTTGAACGGCCGCGCCCCGGAGATGCTCTATCGCGGCGGGTACTTCGCCGGCAAGCCGCCTTTTTCTGAGCTTAAAGCGCAAGCGTATATTAATCCCGTCGCGAACACGGCGAATGACGCTCCCGACTTCTCACAACGTATCCGCAAGAATCGGGCTGGCTTTGAGTTTCTCCGCTCCGGTGATATCGCATCCCCATCAGCCGGGCGGAACTAGGGCTCGTCAAGCGAGGCAAGAAAGGTTTTGAGCGTAAGTGGGATGTTACGCCAACTGATGCCTTAGCTTTTCCTGCAAGAACGTTCTTGAACTGCGTTCTCGCGGAAGGCATACACTTACCCTTGAGGAGGGTCGTATGAAGATTGCCCTTTTCGGTTTTCTCCTGTCATTGCCGTTGTCCTGCCTATTGTTCTGTCAAGAACCAAAGAAAACCACTCCGTTCGATGGCGTGTTTGCTTATGCCATCAACACAAGACAACTTGTCACGATCAGCAAAGATGTTAATGAATCTAGTGCTCGACTGCTAACAAAAGCGGTTTGTCCAACGCACGCCATTTCGGCTGCGATAAGCCTCTCTCGCATCAAGACCACGGATGGTGCTGGTAGGTCCAGTTTTAGCTACGACGCCGACAGCGAAGTCCCAGCCGGAAATTACTGTTTGCTGGTTGACTCAGGCGCCCATCAGAAGTTATTCACGTGGGGCACCGGGGACTCTGATGTTCTTCTGCACGAAAGGAAATGCTTAAATGAAATTGAAGAACAAGCAGAGAGCTTAGCTGGGCGCAAGGTTGCTACCTGCTACCTGATTGGCGGGTACGGCAGCGGAAGACTGGAATTAATTGAGTACGCTTACAATTCACCGGATGACCGCTTGGCTGCTCTGATGGTGATTGACGATTCACTTGTAGGCGGCCCCACCAGATACTCAATCGTCCGGTTTCCGGCAGACAGTCCAGTCTGGGCAACGGAGAAAGACGGCAAGCTCCACCCCGAACGCTTCCGGCACCTGTTCACCATTAGCGATGATCCGGATTCAGAAGTGTGGTTGGTTGCAATTGAATGGGCAGGCCCTGCGGGGCGCGACCTATTGCTCTACCAACCAGTAGGCACCGAGCTGAGACCCATCCTCATCAATCACGATTCATCCCATCACCAGAGACATATCGCTGACATTGCATCGAATTGATTGATCGTTTCGGCTCATATCGAGGGATTAGGTGAGCTGTTATTAACAAGGCGATTTCGCTGGTTGTCTGACCTTCAAGAGCGGGCGATTTCGCCCCGGTTAAGCGGCGGCGGCTTGTTGTCCTGACGGCTTTCGCGGAGCCAGCACGATGAGGGCTACGCCAATCACAACCAGCACGGCGGAGCCGATCAGAAATCCTGTGCGTTGGCTCGCGATTTCTAATCCCAGCGCGGACATCACCACGGCGTGAGCGAAGTTCGACCAGGCTGCAAAGAGGATCAGGCTGCGATGCGCCGACGGATTCCGCACCGCCATCAGCAGGAAAATACCCAGCGCGAAATAGAGGCCCATCATCATCGTGTCGCCCGTGTCGGAATTCGCCGGATCTCGCAGACCGCCGATGGCAGGATAAATGGCAGCCGAAAAGAACAACCCCACCAATACCAGCACGATCTTCAGCGCACGTTCTCGAAGCATGGCAGCCTCCTTTTGCACATTGGGAACTCTCATCATGAGTGTAACGCTGCTGCGGCCGATTGACGGCTGATGGCTGACAGCGTTCTCTGTTATATTTCCGACAAGCCCTGCAGGCCTGACCGGCGGGATGCGCCGGACCCGAATCGCATGGAATTGAGATCGCCTACGGAGTTCGCCAAGGAGAAGGTCCAGGCGGTTCAGGAATACACGCTGCTTGCGGCGCAGTCCGTCGGCAACCTGTTCCGCAAGCCGCTCTATTTCGCGGATATGGTGCAGCAGGCGGATTTGATCGGCGTCGGTTCCCTGCCCATCGTCGTATTAACCGGTTTCTTCACCGGCGGCGTGCTGGCGCTGCAGACGGCCAACACGCTGGAGCGCTTTGGATCGATCAACCTGATCGGACAACTGGTCTCCACATCCATGGTGCGCGAGCTGGGGCCGGTGCTCACCGGGCTGATGGTGGCCGGGCGGAATTCTTCCGGCATGGCCAGCGAGCTGGGATCGATGGTGGTGACCGAGCAGATCGACGCGATGCGCGCGCTCGGCACCGATCCGATGAAGAAGCTGGTCACGCCGCGGGTCACGGCCACGGTGTTCATGCTGTTCTTCCTCAGCATCATTTCCGACCTGGTGGGACTGGCGGGCGGGCTGATGGTCGCCAAGCTGTTTCTGAGCCTCGATGCCCGCCAGTATTGGACCAGCGCCTGGCAGGTTCTGGTGTTTCAGGATGTTTTCATGGGATTGCTGAAGCCGGTTTTGTTCGGATTTATTATTGCCAGCGTGGGCTGCTACTACGGAATCACGGCGCGAGGAGGCACGCAAGGTGTGGGCCGGGCAACCACGCAGGCGGTGGTCGCGGCTTCTGTGTTTATTCTGGTGACGGACTTCTTTGTCACCAAGCTGTTGATTTCCGTGCTGTCGTACAAGTAATTCCATGTCTGGCACAACTCTACCCATCGACTGCCCGCCCGATGTCTCGAGGCCGCAATCCGGCTCGGCGATTGTGTTCGAAGATGTACACATATCGTTTGGGGACAACCCGGTACTGCAGGGGGTTTCGTTTCAATTGCCATTTGGAGAAACGAAGGCGCTGTTTGGAGTCGCGGGGTCGGGCAAGAGCACGATCCTGAAGCTGGCGCTGGGGCTGCTGCCGCCCGACTCCGGGCGGATCACGGTTTTAGGGAATGACGTCACTCAACTGCGTGAGCAAGACCTGTTCCCCATGCGAGGACGGCTGGGGATGGTGTTTCAGGAGAGCGCGCTGTTTGACTCGCTGACCGTGCGCGAGAATGTTGCTTTCCGCCTGATGGAAGAGCACGGCATTTACGACGACTCCATCGACATCCGGGTGCGCGAGTCGCTGCGCTTCGTGGAAATGGAACACACGCTCGATTTGTTTCCTTCTGAACTCTCCGGCGGCATGCGTCGGCGGGTCGCTATTGCGCGCGCGATCATTACGCAGCCGGAGTTGCTGCTCTATGATTCGCCAACCGGGGGCCTGGATCCGATCACTTCCAACACGATCGTTGAACTCATCATGAAGCAGCGTGACGTTTACCGGACCAGTTCCCTGCTGGTCACTCACCGCCTGCAAGATGCCTTCACCCTGGCAACGCACGAGTTTGATCCGAAGACCAACCAGCTTCGGTCGTTGCCCCGCGGACAATACTGCGACGTGCCCATGAGCTTTCTGGTTTTGCGGGACGGGAAAGTGACTTTTGACGGCGACATCCGCCAGCTCGCACATACCCGGGACGAGTACATCCGGGAATACGTTTCGTAGCCGGCTTCATACCGCTGCTACACATGCCTCTTGCAAGACGATCCGAGAAACAGATCAGAGAACTCGCAGGAGGAATCGCGGCCTGCATCGCCGGCCGGCGTCACCGAGCGAATCCGTCGGAACAAGTTCTAACGAGTTCCGAAAATTGTCGCGCCGTGCTTTATTTCGGCGCCGAGAGATTCTTGCCCGCCTGGACGAAGGATTCCACGTTGCTCTTGTCGATCAAGTCCGAACCCGTGTCTACGAAACTCGGAATCGGTGCGTAACTATCCTTGGACCAGTCTGTATCGAGCGAAGATGGCTTGTGATGGTAGAGAGTGTCGAGCATCTGCATGCCGACGACAGCCATGCTGTAAGGCTTTTGTGCAATCGTGGCCGCAATCATGCCCTTCTGAATCCAGTCGAGGGTCTCCTGATCGGTGTCCATCGCCATCACTACTTTTCCAGTCACGTGATAGCTGTTGAGCACGCCGGCAACTTCCTTTCCTGACTGGGCTTCGAGGCACACGAACGCGTCGACCTTGTCGCGCTCTTTGCCAACGATTTGCGTCGTCGTATCGAACGCGATGCGCGGATCGCCCTGGATATCGACCACGCGTGTGATCTTGATATTAGGAGTTTTCGCGAGAGCCTCTTTGTAGCCCCCCAGCCGATCCTGCAGGTTGTGCTGATCGGGCATGGTGAAGACGACGACGTTGCCCTTCCCTTTCAGTTCCTGGGCCAGGCGCTGTCCGCCGGTGACGCCCGCCTGATAGTTGTTGGTGCCGATGAAAAACAGCCGCTTGCTGGAGGGCGCGTCGGAGTCGATCGTGACCACAGGAATTCCGGCTGCGATGGCTTTATCGATGCCATCTTTCAGCAGGGCCGGATCGGTCACAGCCAACAGAATGCCCGTCGCCTTCTTTTGCACGGCCTCGTCGAGGGCTTCGCGCTCTGCCTTGGGATCGTAGTTCTGCGGGCCTGTGAAATCGGAGCGAACCTTGAATTGCGACGCGGCGTTCGTGAAGCCGTTGCCCGCCGTCTTCCAGTAAGGAACCTGAAGATTCGCCGAGACCAGAACGTAGTATTCGTCGGAATCGTGGGCGGCTCCACAACTGAGGAGCACTACAGACAGCGCAGCAGCCGCAGCGGAGTGGAGAATTCTGTGCGAGCGGGGCATCGCATCCTCCTTTGGAAACTTCTTAGGCCGGAACGAAGGTGAGAACTTTCAGCGACTGGATTGTAAATGAGGGGGCAAGGCAAAGGCCAGAAGTGATCCCGACTCTATGAACTCGCCTTCCCTATACTCTGTGGCGAGAAGAACAACTTAACCGCAGAGTTCGCGGAGCATTTCGCAGAGGGAGCTGAGAAAATCAGCGAAGGGCTTTGTCCAGGAAGCCGGAAATCACCGTCCCGTCGACTTCGCCGGCGGAGTTGTAGAGCGGGGCGCCCGACGGGTCGAGCACCAGCACGTGTGGGATGTAGCCGGTGTAGTACTTCTTCTTAAGTTCGTCCTGCGCTGGTGAAAGCCTGTGGTCGAGGTCCACGACTACGAACTGCACGCGATCCTTGTACTTTGCATAGAGGTCGACGGTGCGGCGTGCCTGGCGCTTGGAGTTGTAGCAGCCCTCGCCGTACATGAGGACGTAGGCGGGTTTGCCCGCGGAGAAGCCTGCGTCCATCTTGTCGCCGGTGATCAGCGGTCCATCCTGGCTGTCGCTGCTGTAGTCGAGTTTCGGGTTCAGCTTCAGATTCTCACCTGCGAAGGCGAATGTGGCGGTGAGAAGGATCGTTAATGTTAAGAGGAACTTCATCGGGAGACTCCGGTACCGGATGTGTACGAACATACCGCATCTGACGCGCCGGGAGAACAGAAGTTACACGCCAACGGGAAACGGCTTCGTGTGGGTGGTCGCGCGGACGGATGCACGTCCGAAACGGCCCTGCAGCAGGGACATCAGGCCGGTGTACCAGTAGCCTAGAACGAAGAGCAGCAGGAAGGGCACAGTGATGTAGTTTTCGTTGTCGACCGCGTAGTAGACCGTGAGGGCGAAGTAGGTGCCGATCGCCAATTCGAGCCAGGGCACCCATCCCAGGCGCTTGCGATATTTGCTGGCGCCAACCTTGTCCCCCTTGGAGACGACACTATATTTAGGGGTACGCGCGAACGCGCTTTGTTTGCCGATGAGGGCTTCGATCACGGCCTTGGTGTTGGTGATGGTCAGGCCAATGCCGAGAGCCATCAGGAAAGGCAAGTACAGTAGAGCGCGCGGCCAGCGTCGCGGAAACAATTCGCGCTGCGAAACCAGATAGAAGCTCGAAATCGAGAACGTCGACGCCATGAACAGGGGCAGATCGATGTAGAGCATCTGGAACCATCCCTGATAGAAGCGAATGATCATGGCCGGCAGCAGGAGCACCGAGAGCATGATCATCAGCGGGTAGCTGATATTCGCGGTCAGGTGATACCAGGCTTCGATCTTGGTGTGCAGCGGGGCGTTGCTCTTCAGAACGCGCGGCAGAATCTTCTTGCCGGTCTGAATCAATCCCTTGGCCCAGCGGGCCTGCTGGGTCTTGAAGGCTGTCATTTCCACCGGCAACTCCGCGGGACATTCGACGTCCTGCAGATAAACAAATTTCCATCCCTTGAGCTGGGCGCGGTAGGAAAGATCGGTGTCTTCGGTGAGCGTATCGTGCTGCCAGCCTCCGGCCTCTTCGATGGCGGTGCGGCGCCACACGCCGGCGGTGCCGTTGAAGTTGAAAAACAGTCCGGTGCGGGCGCGGCCGGAGTGCTCCAGCACGAAATGCCCGTCGAGCAGGATGGCTTCGACTTCAGTCAGGAACGAGTAGTTCCGGTTGATATGGGTCCAGCGGGTCTGCACCATGCCGATTTTGGGATCGGAGAAATGATGGATGGTCCGCAGCAGAAAATCCTCCGGCGGGGTGAAATCGGCGTCGAAAATGGCGATGAATTCGCCCTTCGCCGATTGCATGCCGTCAGCCAGTGCGCCCGCCTTGAAACCGTGGCGGTTGGTGCGGTGGTGATAGCTGATGGGATTGCCCAGGGCCGCATAGCGTTCGACCAGTCCACGCGCCACGTCGACAGTCTCGTCGGTGGAATCGTCTAACACCTGAATGTCGAGCTTCTCGCGGGGATAGTCCAGCTTGCAGACCGCTTCCAGCAGACGTTCGACGACGTACTGCTCATTGAAGATGGGCAGTTGCACGGTGACGCGGGGAAGCTCCGCAAAGCGCGCGGGCGGTTCCGTGGTGCGGTTCTTCTGATGCTTGTAATAGAGATAGACGAGAACGTAGCGGTGCGCCCCGTAACCAGCGAGCAGGATCAGAACGATAAAGTAGGGAACGAGTAGCGCCACGTCGAAGGCGTTGGCGTGGTAGATGCCGCGAAACGTGGTGTCGAGAAAATGCTGGCGGATGTAGGGACCGATGCCCTTGGGTGCGGCATTGGTTGCGAGACCGGCGGTCAGGATGAGATCAGTAATCAAATAGGGAATCCGGCAAGAAACATTTTACCGGATTGATGCTCCGGGGTGCTCCATCGTAACGCGGCAGAGGGCTTTTCACCACGGAGACACAGAGGCGCGGAGAAATTCATTTTCTAGTTCTTCTCTGTGTCTCCGTGACTCCGTGGTGAAGTGGATCTTGCTTTCCAAGTTGGTCTAGCGATTTGCGGCAACTTCCCCGGTGTCGGGCATGATAAATGCATCCACACGCAGGCCGTCGGGCAGGCGCGAACCGGGATCGAGTTCCACCAGCGTTTCGAGAATCTTGGTGTCGACTTTTTCCGTAGGCTCGTCCGTACGAACGTTCTTTGGGCCCAGCTGCTGTCCTACGCGGACTACGTGTCCCCAGAACTTCTGTTGGCCGAAGGCGTCGGCGGTGACGTAGGCTCTCAGTCCCACGCTGACTTTGCTGACGTCGGTCTCGTCCACGTCGACGCGGACGCGCAAGGTCTTGCGGTCGCCGATGGTGAGCACGGGATCGGGAACGGTGGACGAATTCGAAACACTTTCGCCGCTGCGATGGTGCTTGCGCATCACGCCGCCGTCGATAGGCGAGCGGATGAAGGTCTTTTCGTAGCGTGCCTGGGCTTCGTCGAGTTGCGCCTGCGCGAGTTTCAGATCGGCTTCGGCCTGCGACTGATCTTCTTCGCGGGCGTGATCGTCGACCAGGGCATGCTGCTGCACGGCCGCGTCATATTTGGCCTGGGCAACGTCAGCTTCGCGAGCGTAGCGCTCAAGTTCTTCGCGCGAAACCACGCCGGCGGAGAATAATTCCTGACGGCGGTGGAGTTCCGACTTGGCGTTTTCCATCACCGCCTGGGCTTCGTTCACCGACGACCAGGCCTCGGCGCGCTCTTGACGGCGTGCGCCGTTGATGACCTTGCGCAGGACCGCTTCCTTGGCGAAGACGTTGGCGCGCGCTGACTCGACCTGCGCGCGATAGTCGGCATTCTCCAGTTCGGCCAGTACCTGGCCACGGCGGATCGCGTCACCCTCTTCGACGTTGACCGACTTGAGCCGGCCACTGAGCTCAGAGCCAATCTTGATGTCTTCGGACGACGGCTCGACGCGTCCTGGTCCCGCGATTGGCAGAGGCGCGTGGTGAGCCTGGGCTGCCTGCGTGGCTATGGCCGATTCATGCGTCTTCCGCGAGGCGACGACTAGCGATGCCGTCAGCAGGAAAACGCCGAGTCCAACGATTAGGGTGGTGCGGCTCTTCAGTTGCGAGAGCGAAAATTGCTGACTCATAATACTTCTCCACTTCTAAGGTTGAATTTGCGTGATCAAACCAAGCCCACGGCGGCTTGGGGCAGGTTGTGCACCAGCAGGCCGGCGGGCACCATCTCCGCCTCGGTGCTGCTGGCAATGGCTCCGTCTTCGATCCGCACGATGCGGTCGGCAAAATGCAGGACACGGGAATCGTGTGTGACGATTACGACGGCGCGTCCGCGCTTGTGTGCGAGGTCGCTCATCATCTCCATCACGTTGCGTCCGGTGTGCGAATCGAGTGCGGCGGTTGGTTCGTCGGCCAGTATGATTCCAGGATCTCCGGCCAGAGCACGGGCGATCGCGACGCGCTGCTTCTGGCCGCCGCTCAGGTCAGCGGGGAAGCTGCTGTATTTTTCGCCCAAGCCAACCTGGTCGAGCAACTCCTGCGCTCTCTTCCTGGCTTTGGCCGCGGAGATGCCCTTGAGATCGAGCATCAGTTCGACGTTCTCGCCCGCGGTCAACGTGGGGAAGAGATTGAACCCCTGGAACACGAAGCCGATGTGCTCGAGGCGCAGGGCGGGCAATTGCTTCTCGCTCAGGCCGACCACTTCCCTGCTGGCCACGCGCACGCTTCCGGAGGTTGCGGTCAGGATGCATCCCATGATCGAGAGCAGCGTGGTCTTGCCGCTGCCGGAAGGGCCCATGAGCATCAGCAACTCTCCGGCGTGGGCGTCTAGATCGACGCCGCGCAGAGCGAGCGTTCCGGTTGCGCCTTCTTCGTATTGTTTCCTAAGTTGTCGGACTGCGATTGCGGACTGCATGTTCCCCATCCTCAGCGCCTGAAGGCGCGTTATCTAGCTTCGAAACGACCACGGCGGCTAAAGCCCGCGATCATTTCGCCTGACTGACGCGGCCCTGAAAGGGCCGCTCTTCCACGATGTGGGCAAGCCCCACGTAATACAAGCGAATCCCTTATCCCTTGAACACCATTGCGGGATCGATCCGCGTGACTTTGTTGATCGAAACCAGCGCTGCGCCTACGCACATGGTCAGCGTCAGAAAAAACATTCCTGCGGCCATCGAGGGCGGCATCAGGATCGCGGCGCCGCCTTTTTGGCTGCCATGCACGACGAATACGCTGACGATCATTCCCAGCACGTAACCGATTACGGCGGCAATCGCTGCCTGCTTCATGATCACTTTGTAGACGTAGCTGTTGGGCGCGCCCATGGCTTTCAACGTGCCAAACTCGCGGATATGGTCGACCGTCGTGGCGTAGATGGTCTGGGCGACGACTACGAAGCCGACGACCAGGCCGAGCACCGCGGCGATCAGAACAGCGACTCCTGCGCCGGTGGTGAACATCCAGTAGAACGTCGTCATGCGGCTGAACTCGCTGGTCTTGAAAACTTCCACGTCTTTCACATGATCGAGCAGGTCGCGGCGCACCTGCTGCAAATCGGCTCCGGGAGCGACTCTCACGAGAATGAACATCGTCTGGTCTTCGCGGAGATTGGTGTAGTTCTGGGCGTTCTTGAAGGTGGTGAAGACGTAGGGCGAGGTCGTGAACGAGCGAATGCCGCGAGTAAAACCGACGACGCGCGCGCGATGGCCTCCGATTTCAAACACTTCTCCGACGCCAGTGACACCCAGCTTCTGTTTGTAAAGCTCATCGAGAATCACGGCGTCGGGAGACTTCAGGTCCTCGACGCGTCCTTCGACCAGATTCCACGGGCGCTCCATCGTGTCGTCAACATTGATGCCCACGATCTGCACGGAATCCTGGCCGCCGTCGTGACGCTTCCACTGGGTCCAGCGGGCAATGATTTTTTGCGCGTCGGCGACGCCGGGTACGGCTCGAACTTGATTGAGTTTGCGCTCACTGAACGCTACGCCCTGCTCGACGTAGGGCACGTTTTTCGACGTGATCCAGAGGTCGGCGCCGGAGTGATCGATCAGATTCGAAGTCGCGGTCGTAAAGCCGAGGAACAATCCCAGCTGCACGACGATCAGGACGACAGAGAACACGATGCCCGTGAGCGTCACCGTGAGCCGAACTTTGTCGTGAAACAGATTTCTTTGTGCCAACGGGGGCATGGTTACTTCCCTTCTCCGCCGGCCGTGCGGATCAGGCCGCGCAGCGTGATATCCAGCATCATCTCGGCGCGATCCCGCAACGGACGCCAATCCACCCAGGCATCGCAGCCCTTGGCAATCTCCAGCGCGATCACGCCATGCACCGACGCCCACAGGGTCTGCGAAACCAACGCAGCGTCGCGCAGCTCTTCGCGGAAGCAGCCTGCATCGATCGCCTGCTGTACGGCCCACTTGAGAAACGCATAGGCATCCATCTCGGGATTGCCCATCATTTCGCGGTCGACATCATCCGGCTCGTGCGCCGGATGGGGCGTCATGAACATGAACTTGTAGTGATTCGGATAGCGCGTGCCGAACTCGATGTAGATCGCGCCGATCTGTTTCAAGCGGTCGACCGGGTCGGTCGACATCACCGAACTCTGGAAAACCTCGGCCAGCCGGGCGTAATCCTGATGGCAGAGCTCGCGGAAGAGTTCGTTCTTGTCGGGGAAATGCACATAGATCGCGGTCGGGGAGTACTCGATCTTCTCGGCCACCTTGCGCATCGAGACGCCTTCGTAGCCCTCGGTGATAAATAGCTCGCGGGCGGCGTCGAGGATCTTGTCGCGGGTCTCGGACTTCTCGCGTTCGCGGCGTTCTTTGACTCCCATAACGGTGGTTCCTTGGTTAACGGTGTTAAGTTAACAACGTTAAGTTACTGCACGACGTACATAGATGTCAATAGGATTTTTCGGGAAGCCTGTGGATTAGTCTGTAAACTGATGAATAGAAGCTAGATATCCTTGCAAAATCCTAATCCCATCCCGCCCTGCTGACGGGCATTCTTCCGCCGCTCACAACGATCCGAAGATGAAAATGGAGGCACTACCTACTCCCAGGGATTCACAATCGCCTTTAGTATCGGGAAATCAGAAATGTTGCGAGTGACCAGTGCGAGACGGTGAACTTCGGCGGTTGCCGCGAGGAACGCGTCCATTGCGTTCATGGGACGCCCGATCGTCTCGGCGCGCGACACCGCTCTTCCCCATGCCTCTGCGACAAGGTGGTCGACGGAGAGAATGCGGCGTTCAAAGCGTAGCGGCAATTCATCTCGAAGCCACAGCTCGAGCCGGCTGCGGCGCGCTCCGATTGCCATGCGCTCCACGCCGTAACGCAACTCTGCCAGCGAGATCACGCTGAGGAAGACTCGATCCTCGTCGGCAGACTCCATCCAGCGGATGAGCCCGGGATTGGGCCGTGGCTTGACCCATTCTGAGACCGCGTTGGTATCAAGAAGGAAATTCATCGAGGAAGGTTCACAGGCTGATCTTCTTGGCCGGCGCCTTAAGACGGCGGACCTTCAGCTTCGATCCCCGCAGCGGAGATCCCGCGAAGAACTCCGCCAGGTTGCCGGTGCGCTTAGTCTTCCGTTCCCATTCCTCGGCACCCACCACAATGGCAGCAGTACGGCCTTTCCGCGTGATGGTTTGCGGTCCCTCAGACATGGCCCGCTCAATGATTTCGCTGAATTTTGCTTTGGCCTCGGCCACGGTCCAAATCGTTGCGCCCATGGAAACTCACCTCGACTCAAAAGGTCACGATAGTCATTATAGTCATCAGGAATAACCCGGGCAAGGAATTCCCGCTCCTCATTCGTTCTCTATCTCTTTCCTTTCGTGCTAACATGCACGGGCATTTTTTTGGCCCACTGGAGAAAGCCATGACGCCCTGCCGTCTTGCGATTGGATTCCTGCTGTCCACACTAGCCATTTCCGCCACCGCGCAAGATTCCGCGATCTTCGTTCCGCAGGTTTCCCGGACCATTCCCGTCAGCACCGGCGCCCGGACGCTATCGGCCGAGCGACCGCTGGTTGCACCCGATCCCCAGGTGCAACCGCGCGGAGGGCCCTCCACGCCCCCGGCGAACACCTGGAATCTGCTGGCCACACTGCCGGGCACGATCATTCACGATCTTGTTTTCGTGAGCGCCACGGTCGGCTTCGCCGCTGCAGAGGGCGGACAGGTCTGGAAGACCACCAACGGCGGCAAGACCTGGAAGGAAGTTTTGAATCTCGGATATCCCTACTACTTTTACGGGGTGGCGGCGCTGAGCCCAAAGGTCATTGCGGTGACCGGCTTCATCGATTCGGCGACGAACCAGTCGGGCGTGCTGCGCTGGTCGCAGGACGGGGGCGCGACCTGGGGCAGCGACATCATTCTCACCAACGGCGCGTGGCTGCAGCGCATACGTTTCGCCAACGCCAAGGACGGGGTGATCCTGGATCTGGCCGACGGCGACGCGCAGTACACCACCGATGGCGGCGCGACCGCCACCGACTGGGCAACGGTCGTTAACAATCCCGACGGAGGCTGGTTCGGGCTGCAGTACAGTTTCCTGCCCAACCTGCATGCCCGCGCATCGGGTGTGAACTTCTGCACCAGCATGAATGGCGGCGTTCAGTGGACGTGTGGCCCCTCGGTCGACTCCGTGTTCGACGGGCCGGTGCTCTTCCAGGGAGACGCGTTCGGATGGGTGGGCGGCGGTGAGATTTCTCCCAACGTGGAGGGATGGGTGCACGTCACGACCAACGGCGGCAGGACTTGGAGCCCGCGCACGCTCGACGGTCCGTGGCCGATCCGGCAATTCGTGTTCATCAGCAACAAGATGGGATGGGCCGCGGGCGGCAATCTCTACACCGGAGTCGGCGGCATCTATTTCACCAATGACGGCGGGCAAACCTGGTCGGTGGACGTCACGACCAACGCCGAAATGGACGCCTGCGACAAGCGACCTCTGAGTGTCGGCCACCAGGTCTGGTGCGCGGGATATGACGGGTCGCTCAACGGCGTGATCTATAGCGCCGTCACCCAGTAGCATTCGCATAAGGGCTGCGGTCGCCACATTACATCGCGGCGCGTGGCCCAAGTTGCCCGCAGCCCTCGCCTCAGTTACAAATAGAACCAACTCATGGAACGAGCATCAGCGAATCGCACGTCCCCTTCCGATGCGTTTTATCCAATGTGGACGCGGATTCGCAATTCGCCCCTCTGGATCGTCTTGATCGCGCTGGTGCTGCGAGTCGGCTGGATCGTCATCGGCCACACGTATAAGTTCAAAACCACCGATGACAACTTCGGCTTCGGCTGGGAGATGGGGCGGATCGCGGCATCGCTGGCCACCGGACACGGCTTCAGCAATCAGTTTGGCCCGCCGACCGGGCCAACGGCGTGGGAACCTCCGCTGTATCCGTATCTCACTGCTGGAGTATTTCTAGCTTTTGGGATTTATTCCAAGGCGTCCGCATTCGTTCTGCTGACGCTCAACAGTGTGTGCTCGGCGCTCACCTGCATTCCGATTTTCCTGATCGCGAAGCGGATGTTCTCGGAAAAGGTCGCGGTAGGATCGGCTTGGGCATGGGCATTGCTACCGAACGTGATGTTCTGGTGCACCCGCGCGATATGGGAGACCAGCCTCTCGGCGCTGCTGCTGGCCACGATTTTCTGGCTCACGCTGACCCTCGAGGAACGCGACGGGTGGCGGCCATGGCTGGAGTTTGGGTTGCTGTGGGGGATCGTCGCGCTGAACGGCACTTCCCTGCTTTCGTTTCTGCCCGCCGCCGGATTGTGGGCATGGTACCGGCGCGCAAAGGCTGGCAAGCGATCGTTCGGGGGCGTCGTACTGGCGTCTGTCGTATTTTTTGCGTGCATCACGCCGTGGCTGGTCCGCAACTACCGGACGATGGGCCAATTCATTTTCATCCGTGACAACTTCGGCGCTGAACTTCGACTGGGGAACGGCAACGGGGCAGATGGCACGTTGATGTTATATCTGGATCCGCTGCACGACTCCTATGCGATGCAGCAATTTCAGGCGATGGGCGAATTGAAATACATCGCCATGCGGAAACAGCAGGCTGTCGCGTATATCAAGGCCGACTACGGGAGATTTGCCGGACTTTGCGTGAGACGATTCCTTTGCTTCTGGGCGGGGCCGCCCAGAGTGACCGATCCTGCATGGGTCGGGATGGCGAAGGACTCGCTGTTTCTGGCGTCTTCGGTGCTGATGTTCTGGGGGCTGGGACGGGCGCTGCGACTCCGCCGAGAGGGTGCCTGGCTGCTGTTCTGGCTGGTGCTGCTCTATCCCGCCATCTACTACTTTGTTTATTCGATCCCGCGCTACCGGCATTCGATTGAGCCGGAGATCACGATCCTTTGCGTCTACTTGCTCACCGAGGCCGGGAGGAAAGCTACGGCTTCTCTTCCAACTCGATCTTCACCACATGAATTTGTTTGAGCTTGGCATCGAGAGTTCCGGTGACAACCACGCGCTGCCCCTCAAAACCGTGGACCAGATCGGAGCGGTCGAGGCGATACACATCTTTGCCGGCGGAGAGAACCAGGTATCCACCCAGATGCTCGATGCAATACACCGCGCAGGTATTCGCCGTGCCGCCCATCGATTTGGATTTGAGCATTTCCTGATGAGAGCGTGTGAGCGAGTGGACATTCAGGGCGCACTGACTATCGGAGACTTCGCCGTGGAAGACCTGGGTATTCTGACCAAAGGCAGCCCCTGCCAGCGCCAAACACACGGCCGCACTCCAGATGATTAGTCGATACATGGCCCCTCCTTCTTCGCAAGAATTCGCTATCCCGCCACCGGACGAAATGCGTCCGGGGCTACACGCTTTTATGGCAGCACGGTGAACTTCATGTGCATGCCCTCGTGTTCCTCACTGCAAATTACCGTACATACGACTTCGTAAGCGCCCGGCTCGCTGGGTGCACTGAGCAGAAACTCCTGCTTGCCGGGGTTAAGCAGCAGATCCCATCCTTCCACCCGGGTTCGATCCCTGGCGCGCAGCAGGGTGAAGCCGTGGATCGACCCATCGCGGTTCCACGATTTCGCTTTGTGGGCCGTGACCCGCAACAGAATTTGCTCCCCTGCCTTAACCGTAATTTCAGGAGCACGCTGGCCGGCAATCTTGTACCGGCTATCGCTGTCGGCGGTCACTTCGATGACCCGGGCCTGCGCGCGCGCCCTAGGCGCGGCCGCGAACAAACCTGCGAGGACTGCGACTGCCACCAAGATACGACGAAGATTCGGTTGGTTTGTCATAAGTGGTTAGAGGTTATCCGTATGGTTACTGGGTCATGTAGAACAGGATCAAGCGCTGGTCCTCTTCGGTGAGCGTGGCGCGGACCCGCATGTGCCGGAGCACGGTACCCATCACGCGCGGTGAAAATCTTTGCGGCGCGGCATGGCAACGGCTGCAGTTGGCTCGAAAGCGCTTCTCGCCTTCGATTCGCATGATGTCCGCGTCGGTTGAATGTACGACGGGCATTCCGGAGACGTCTTTCTTTGCGGCGGGCCCCGCAGCGGTCTTTGCTGCGGGCGATCCAGCGAAAAGCGTAGAGCCCAGGGCGAGCGCGCCGACCAGCACAGCGAGCGAGCCCAACCGCCGGATATTCGCAGTCATTCTCATTCTCATTGCGCCCCCAACTGTCCGCCCGTGCGCCCGAGCGGAATCAGGAAGCGGTAGGCCAGTCCGAAGCTCCACTGGTTGAAATTTCCCGCCGAACTGAACTGCCTGCCGTAGCTGGCAATGCCTTTCAGGCCGTCGCGGAAGAAGTAATTGACGCCAAAGTCGGCCTCGCGCGTGTTGGCGCTGGGAAGACCAAGGGCATCTTCAGCGTCGGCACCGATCGCTCCGACGAAGAACTGCTGGGCGCGCCCGACCACTTCCGTGTGGCGCATGGCCTTTTGCCAGAAGTGAGCCTGGCTGAGCCGGTATGCACCTTCGACCCAATATCCACTGCCTACAAATGAGTGCGCGTATTCGGAGCGAACACTCAATGGCACCCTTGCCGGTTGCCATCCCATGTGGAATCCGAAGGCGTTCTTGCGATCATCCTGCAACGTTTTCTGCCAGGAGCCGCCAACTTCGAGGCGCGGTCCGGGAAAGAAGAAGCCCAGGCGTCCGCCGGCGTGGCGCTCGGAGTCGACGCTGCCGATGCCGATACTGGTCGCGGAAATGTAGGCCGCGTAGTTCAGGTTGGTCTGGGCGCCGACAGGGAATGCTCCCCGGAGCATTGCTCCATCACTGGGAGCCGTGTTGATGGGAAGGATGAGCGGATCAGGCTGCAACGATCGAATCCAGATCGGATAGAGGCGCTCGTTAAAGATTCCAAACGGCGTCAGGAAGCGGCCAGCAGTCACGGTGAGGTATGGATTCGCGATGTAATCCACTTGCGCGTAATCCACGTGCTTATCGACCGGGCCGGCGTATGGCCCGCCACCCGGCGGCCGCTGAAACTTTCCCTCGAACTCGGCGCGCGACTCAATCATCCAGTGTTCACCGAGAGGAAGCAGAAGCACCGGGTTCATCTGGGTATCGATAAGGTTCTGGCCGCCGGTCACGAAGCTGAAAGCTCCGATATTGCCGGTGAGGATGGGAACAGGCTTGTCGGTTTCCTCGGTCTGAGCCAGGGCTAAAGTCGAAAACAGGACGAGAAGCAATGCGGTGGCCACGGCAGCGAGAACAGTCCTCTGCCGACAAACGGGCGCGGTTTTTCTGACCAGGTACGACACGAAAAAACCCCACTAAGCCATTGAGGAGATTGTCCTTCAACGTCGTGACGGAGCGAAACGTCACCGAGGTAATGTCTTGTAGCCTTTGCCGTGGACGCGACTTTCTTCGCGGTTGGGTCTCACCATTTCTGAGGAGTCCCGTCTAAATCGTTGAAACGGAGGGGAGTCATGAATCGTAATCAATCTGCCACCTGGTTGGGAGCCGCACTGGGAACCGTATGTGCCCTTCTATCCCTTGCCGTAAGCGCGCACGCCTCCGACCACCGCGGCGCCGTGACCGAAGAGTTCCATCAGACGTACGCCATTACTTCCGATGGCCGGATTGAGCTCGACAACATCAACGGCGCGGTACACATCTCCAGCTGGGACCGGAACGAAGTGAAGGTCGACGCCGTGAAGTACGCCGACACCAAGGAACGGCTGGATGAAGCGAAGATCGAGATCGACTCGGGGAAAGATTATTTGTCGATCCGGACGAAATACCCCGATCACAACAACACCTGGAACTGGGGCTCGCACAATAATCCTGCCGGCGTGGAGTACACGTTGACGGTGCCGCGCACGGCTCGGCTCGACGAAATCAAGCTGATCAATGGCGCGCTCGATGTGACGGGAATCAGCGGAGAAGTGCGCGCTTCCTGCATTAACGGGCGTCTGGATGCGCACGATTTGTCGGGGCGCGCCAAGCTGTCGACGATCAACGGCCGGCTGGAAGCGCGATTCGCGCAGCTTTCCGGGCAGGACATCGAACTGAATTCAATCAATGGCTCGCTGGAGCTGACTATTCCGTCGGACTCGAACGCCGAAGTCGAAGCCAGCACGGTTTCCGGCGGAATCGGCAATGACTTCGGGCTGCACGTAAACCATCACCGCTTCGTCGGCCACGATCTGCGAGGCGAACTTGGAAATGGCGGGGCGCACATCCGCCTGTCGGACGTGAACGGTCGAGTCGAGATTCACCATGCGCAGGACGGTCATGCTATGAGCCCGGCCAAGGATCGCGGCGGTCGCGATAAGGATGACGACGATAGCGAAATCTAGCAGTGGACGGGGGTTGTGTGGCGCGGGCACTCTTGCCCGCGCCTTCAGTAGATCGTGTATCCCGGCGCGGGAGTCCGCAGGTCGGGCTTTGACGCTGTCAACAGCAGTGCGCCCTCCCGCTTGAATGCCCGCAAATCTTCCAGGCTATTGAACGATTTCGTCTTGTAATCGTCCGGAGTGGGTGTGTCGTCCGGGATGCGGCGGGCCTCGATGTTCTCAAACGCATGCTTCTTGAGAAGCTCTGTGTATTCGGCGGCCGACCGCACGTGTACCGGAACCTTCAGCTTGTCGACCCACTGCAGCGAGTACTCATTATCTTTGTAGAGATTGATGAGGATAAACAACCTCCCTCGCGGCGCCATCACGCGGAATAGCTCCATCAGCGCGCGGTCCTGGTCGGGATAGTAGTAGAACGATTCCACCGACAGCACTTTGTCGAAGAAGTTCTCTTCCCAGGGAATCTGCTGGGCCGATCCCCAAACGTAGAGAATGTTCTCGAAATCTTTTGACGCCTCGCGCGCCTGGCGAACCATTTCGTCGGACACATCGAGGCCGATGACCTGTCCGAAACCCTCGGGGCCTTCGCCCACAAGCCGCGCGAGCAGGCGCGTGGCCCATCCTGAACCGCAGCCAAGGTCGAGCACGCGCTCGCCGGGGCGGAGATTCATCAGCCGGATCGTCTTCTCGGTGATGTCGAGATGGTGCTGCTCCATCTTCGGGCCTTCGCCCGCGCTGGCCCAGCGGTTGAATTCCTGTTGCAGCTTCTCGTCGGGAGTGGGAGGCTTGTCAGGCATCGGTTTCGGAGTCGTCCTTAGCCTTACAGCCACGCATATTGCGGGTTCTAAGACTGAATCAATGGTAGAGCAGATGCGTGATGACATACAATCTTACGAGACGATGAGCAAATCAACGTATCCGCTAAAGCTTCCAACCTCTATCAAGAAGGCTGCGCAACGCCTGGCGCAGGAGGATGGAGTCTCGTTGAATCAGTGGATCGCCGTCGCTGTTGCTGAAAAGGTCGGCGTCGTGGAAACCGCAGCCGGGTTCTTCAAGAAACGGGGTGAGGGGGCCACCGGAGAGAGTTTGATGAAGTTCTTGCGCAATGCCCCCAACACGCCTCCCGAGCCTGAAGACGCAATTAAGTAAGAAATGCATTCGGGCAGCGGACGTGGAACGTGCTGCTATGCTACAGTTTCCTTCCTCATGGCGACACACCCTGAGCCTGCCGCGCCGGAGCCCAGTCCGTTCTATTGCCCGAACTGCGCAGAAGAGGTCACGGACCCGCTGACCTGCGGAGACTGCTCATCTGTGATATGCCGCCGTTGTGGAACGCCGCTGGAATCTCCCGACGAACTCGGAATCGGATAATGGACCCTACCCCGGTTGTATCGGCTCCAGTGGGATCGGAACAGAAGTCCGTCGATGGAAAGCCGACGCTCGTTCGCGGCCTCAGCCTGCTCGATTCCGTGCTGCTGCTGGTCAGCGGCATCATCGGGTCTTCGATTTTTTTGACGGCGAAAGATATTGCAACTCCCTTGCCGCATCCGGCGCTGTTTCTGCTGGTGTGGGTGCTGGGTGCGTTGATCTCGCTGTGCGCCTGCTTTGCCTTCGCCGAGTTGGGATCGATGTTTCCTGATTCCGGCGGGCAGTACATCTATCTTCGCGAAGCGTACGGGGACCTGACCGCATTCCTCTACGGATGGATGCTGTTCGCGGTTGCCAATGGTGGAACGATCGCGGCGCTCTCCGTAGCCTCGGCTGCTTATGTGGGGCAGGTGTTTCCAGTCGTGTCGCAGGATCACGTCGTCTTCGTGTTCCTCGGAATCGTAGTGACGCGCGCTCATCTATTCGGCCTGGTGCTGATCGCTCTTCTCACTTACGTGAACGTCGTGGGACTGCGCTGGGGCGCGCTGCTGCAGAACGTCTCTACCTGGACCAAGTTCACTGCCATGGCGGCGTTCGTCGTGCTGGGATTTGCCATTGGCAAGGGCAACTGGGGGAATTTTCACGCGCACGGAGTCGCGCTCAACATGGGGCTCAGCCCGGGGAAGCTAATCTCCGCCCTGGGCGTGGGACTCATCGCTGTGTTCTGGGCTTATGACGGATGGGTGTACATCACGTGGGTAGCGGGCGAAGTGAAAGAGCCGCGGAGAAATGTACCGCTGGCCATGGTTCTGGGAGTGCTCGCGGTGGGCGTGATTTACGTCTCGATGAATTTGACTTACATGTACGCCTTGCCGCTGAAGCAGATTGCGGCGTATGAAACGATCGCGTATGCAGCGGCGGCCGCGCTATTCTCGCCGCGAGCCGCGGTGTGGTTGTCGCTGATGATCGCGGTCTCGTGTTTCAGCGCGGCGGCGACGTGCACGCTCTCGGGAGCCCGCGTGTATCTCGCCATGGCGCAGGATGGTGTCTTCTTCAAGCGCATGGCGGTGATCCATCCCAAGTGGAGGACGCCCGCCTTTAGCCTGATCGGACAGGGAATCTGGGCGGCGGTCCTAACCCTCAGTGGTCACTACGACCAGCTTTATACCTACGTGATTTATGGCATGGTGCTCTCGTACACGCTGACGGTGATTGCGATGTTCTGGCTGCGATGGAAGCGTCCGGAGATTCCGCGCCCGTACCGCTGCACCGGGTATCCGTGGCTGCCGGCAATCTATGTCCTGATTGGAACCGCGTGGACCTTAAATACAATCATCACGCGTCCTACCGAGGCGTTCTGGGGAACGGCTATTGTGCTCGCAGGCGTCCCAGGGTATCTGTATTGGAAGCGCAGCAACCGCAAAGCAGCTGCCGTGGAGTAAGGCGATGTTTGAGCGGTACACCGAGAAGGCGCGGCGCGTGGTTTTCTTCGCGCGATACGAGGCGAGCCAGTACGGCTCGCCGGTGATCGACTCCGAGCACCTGCTTCTCGGGTTGCTTCGGGAAAGCAACACCCTGGGGAAATGGATCCCGAATGCAACGTTCGATATGATCCGAGAGTGGGTCGATGCTCGGACTACCCGCCGGCCGTCAATTCCTACCAGCGTCGACTTGCCGCTCAGCCACACCAGCAAGGTCATCTTAAAGTCGGCAGCCGATGAGGCCGGTCGCCTCGCTCATCGGCATATCGGGACAGAGCACTTGTTCGTGGGACTCTTGTCCGTGCCGGATTGTTTGGCCGAGCAACTATTGCGGCGCGCCGGCGCCGATGTGGCGGCAGTTCGGGCGGAATTGGCCAAACAGCCACAGGAAGTGATTTCACTCCTGCAGCAATCCGTGGCGAGCCGCCCTCACCGGGCTATTCCTACCGACACTGTTGAAATTCACGGCACGAAGCGGAATGCCGACTATGTCCGCGATGTGGTCAGCACGGTTCGATCGTACAACTTTCATTGGCACAAGACGATATGGAAGCCGCGGGACATCGTGATCCGCCGCAAGGACGGGACGTTCTCCTTCGAACTCAGCCTGGCTGAAGACAGCGGAAATTTCACCCTCGTCAAACAGGGATGGAAGAAAGACCACTGCTTCGTTTGCCGGTGGGAACTCTTCGAAGCGGAAGACGAGCACGGCACCGGCTACACCAACGGCCGCACCTGGCTGTGCATGGAATGCTACGAGAGATTCGTGCAGCGGCCGGATTTCTTTTCGTCGTCTCAATCCGAGATGACATAGCGCAACAACTTTCGGCTTGCCCCCACCTCGGGTCGGTGGTATTCCTCTTCTTCTCGCTCACGTTAGCCTGACCCTGGGACACGCCCTTGGCCGAATCCAACCCGCAGCGGCAAGCAGACGGCGCCGGCTTTCTCGCGCCCGGCGTTTCCATCGCCGACGCCGAAGATCCCAACCGTCCGCGGCAAGTGATGGGATTCCGCGACCTGATGCTGTTCTATGTGATTACCGGCATCAGCCTGCGCTGGATCGCAAGCGCGGCGTCGGCCGGACCGAGTTCCATCGTCATCTGGATCGGAGCGTGGTTCTGCTTTTACACGCCGCTGGCGCTCTCCGTGCTCGAACTTTCTTCGCGCTACCCGAATGAGGGCGGGCTCTACGTCTGGAGCAAGCGCGCGTTCGGCGACTTCTCCGGCTTCATGTCGGCGTGGACCTACTGGACCAGCAATCTGCCCTACTTCCCTGCCGTGCTGTATTTCGCCGCCAGTAATGTGCTGTTCATGCGGGAGACGAACTGGCAGCATCTCTCGGGCAACGCGACTTTCTACATTGTTTTTTCGCTGCTCACTTTGTCGGCGGCGACGTTGCTGAACATTGTCGGGCTCGATGTCGGCAAGTGGCTGCACAACATTGGCGCGCTGGCCATGTGGGTTCCAGTCGGCATCGTCATCGTAATGGGATTTGTCGCGTGGCACCGGTACGGCTCGGCCACGCACTTCACGCTGCATTCCATGATCCCGAGCACGCATCTGAACGACATCATCTTCTGGTCGGTGCTCACGTTTGCCTTCGGCGGGTGCGAGACGGCCTCGTTCATGGGAGAAGAAATCAAGAATGCGCGCCGCACGATTCCTCTCGCGCTGCTCTCGGGCGGAGTCACGGTGACGATCTGTTACATCCTTGGGACGGTGTGCGTGCTGCTCGCGCTGCCCTCGACGGAAGTAAATAGCCTGCAGGGACTGGTGCAGGCCGTATCGAAAACTGCGTCGCGCGTGGGATATCCCGGCGTGCTGCCGCTGGCTGCGTTCTTGATCGCGCTGAGCAACATCGGGGCAGCGGGAGCGTATCTCGCGGCGGTGGCGCGGCTTCCTTTTGTGGCCGGACTCGACCGCTTTCTTCCGCGAGCCTTTGGATCGCTGCACCCAAGATGGAAAACACCGTGGGTAGCACTCTTGACGCAGTTCGTACTAGGGGTGGTGTTTGTCTTTCTGGGACAGGCAGGGACTAGCGTGAAGGGTGCTTACGATGTGCTGGTCAGCATGGGCGTGATCACCTATTTCATTCCGTATCTGTACTTGTTTGCGGCGATGATCAAGTTGCAAGGCGAACCGGCGGGGCCGGATGTGATCCGCGTTCCAGGCGGAACGGCCGTGGCGAAGCTAGTCGCGACTCTGGGATTCTGCACAACGGCGTTGACCATCGCGCTGTCGCTGATTCCGCAGCCGGATGAGCCAAACAAGCCGCTGGCACTGCTGAAAGTTGTCGGCGGATGCGGCGCGCTGGTGCTGATCGGAGTCGGGATTTACGTTGTGGGTAAGCGGCGGGCGACGCGAACTGCCCTCAACGCGTAGCCCCGGGCAAATTCGTCCGGAGGCATTCGCTACAAAATGCGGAGGCGGACGAATGCGTCCGCCCCTACGCAATCTGGGCTAGACCGGCGTCGCGGTCTTCCTCGCGGGACTGAAGAACGGCAGCGTGGTCACTTTCACACTCGCTTTCAGCCGGATGGCTTCGATCGTAATCTCCATTTGCAGCGCCGTTCCCGGCTTGGAGTACTCGGTTTCGAGGCTGGCGAGCGCGATCATCTTCTTCAGCGTTGGAGACCAGCTGGTCGTGGTCGCTTTGCCGACCTGCTTGTCGCCGGAATAAACCGGTACCGCTACGCGGGACGCTTGCGCCGGCGCAGCCGGGGTGAGGCCGTAGCGCTCGTAGAGTTGCTCCACGTCGGTCCAGTCGACTTCCAGGCCCACAAACTGACGAGCCACGCCATTCTTCGCATCCTGCTCAAGGGCGCGTTTGCCGATAAAGTTTTCCTTTTCGAGGTGGACCATCTTCGCGAAGCCCAACTCGTACGGCGAGAATTTCTGTGAAGCGATCAGAGCCTTCTTAGAACTGGTGTAGTCGACTTCGATCAGCAGCAGTCCTGCCTCGACTCGGGCAACGTCGAGCGCCAGCATCCCCGCCGCATGCAGATCGAACTGCTTGCCTTTGTCGGCGAGAGCGTCCCAGACTTTCACGGCATCGTTCCACGGCATCCAGATTTCGTAGCCCAAGTCTCCGGTATAGCCGGTGCGGGAAATGTCGACGGGCACGCCAGCGATCTTGCCGCGCGTCACGCGGAAATACTTCAGATTGGCGATGTCAGCTTCGGCAACGGATTTCAACAGCTTTGCCGAGGTCGGACCTTGCAGGGCGAGCGCAGCAACCTTTTCTGAGATGTCCTCAATTTGCACATCCATGTTCAGGCCGTTCTGGCGGAACCAGCGCAGGCTGGGATCGGCAGCCGTCCAGCGATAGACGTTTTCTTCGAGGCGCGAAATCGTGCCGTCGTCGATGACCTTGCCTTCTTCATCGCACCAGCAGCAGTAGATAACCTGGCCCACTTTGACTTTCTTGATGTCGCGGGTAATCACGCGGTTGACGAGGCGGGTCGCATCCTTGCCGGTGATCAGGTACTTGTACAGGGGCGAGATATCGATCAGCGCACACGCGTTGCGGATGGCGTTGTACTCGTGCTCGTGATGCACTTCGTACACGCTGACGGTGTAGTAGCCGGACCATTCGCGGTAGCTGAGGCTGTGACAAAGGGGCAGAGTACGATCGTGAAATGCGGTTCCGATGGGCAAGATGATTTCCTCAGAATCTTCGAATGCTGGATTATATGCAGCCGCATCCATCGAGGGCAACCGAACGCCCGCCTGACCTTCAGTCACGCATTCTGCAAACATGCAGACAAAACGCGGCTTTCCCGATAGAATACCGATTCGACTTCGAGTCACCTATGCGCGCTGTTCTTCCATTTTTGTGCAGCATTCTGCGAAGCTGGACGGTCCTGCCCAGCGGGCTCTGATCTTCCCTACTCATCCGTTTCCTGCGCGAGTATTATTGCGTTTCCCGGCACACACGCACTCAAGCTAAGAGCTAGGAGCTGACAGCTAATGGCTGGTTCTAATTCGTACGACGTAATCGTCATCGGCGGCGGGCACAACGGACTGGTCAACGCCGCGTATCTGGCAAAAGCAGGCAAGAAAGTGCTGGTGCTCGAGCGCCGCCATGTGCTTGGAGGCGCTGCCTGCACGGAAGAGATCGTCCCGGGATTCAAGTTCTCGGTCTGCTCGTACGTCGTGTCGCTGCTGCGGCCGGAAATTATTCGCGACCTCGACCTCCCCCGCCATGGGCTTGAGATTCTCCCGCTCGACGGCACGTTCACGCCGATGCCGAGCGGCGACTACCTGTGGCGCGTGAACGATCACGGCAAGACGCACCGCGAGATCGCGCGCCACTCGCGGGTCGACGCCGAGGCCTATGACGAGTTCGGCAAGGCGATGCAGGCCATGTGCCGCTTCGTGAAGCCGATTCTGAGCATGGTGCCCCCCGATCCGACGACGTTGAATCCGCGCGAACTGATGAAGCTGCTGTTCATCGGGCGGCGCTTCCAGGGCATGTCGAGTTACGACAAATACAACCAGGTGCAGCTGATGACGATGTCCGCCATTGATTTTCTGGATCAGTGGTTCGAAACCGACGTGCTCAAAGCGACAATGTCGGCCTCGGGAATCATCGGAACGTTCCTCGGCGTGCGCTCTCCGGGAACAGCGTACGTGCTGCTGCATCACTACATGGGTGAGATTGACGGAGCGTTCCGTGCCTGGGGATTCGCGCGCGGCGGGACGGGTGCGATCTCGAACGCCATTGCCGACGCGGCTCGAGAGGCGGGAGTCGAGATTCGGACGCAGTCCGGGATTTCGCAGATCATCGTCAAGAATGGCAAGGCCAAAGGCGTGGTGCTCAGCAACGGCGACGAACTTTACGCCGACGTGATTTCGTCGAGTGTCGACCCGCGCCTGACGTTCACCAAGTTCATCGAGGCTGGGCATCTTCCCGGCGACTTCCTTGAAGACGTGAATCGCTACAAGTACCGCGGGTCGTCGGGCAAGGTCAACATGGCGCTGGATGCGCTGCCGAATTTCAAGTGCATGCCCGGACCTGGGGCTCACCTGCGCGGAGCGATTTCGATCTCTCCTTCGGTCGAATACATGGAACGCGCTTACGATGACGCGAAGTACGGGAATTTTTCGAAACATCCATACATTGACATGGTCATTCCTTCGTTGACCGACCCATCCGTAGCGCCGCCGGGCAAGCATGTGCTGTCCTGCTTCGTGCAGTATGCGCCGTACAAGCTGCGTCCCGGGCTGAACTGGGACGATCAGAAAGAAGCGTTCGGCAACACGGTGGTCGACACGATTTCCGAATACGCGCCGAATCTGAAAGACATCATCATCCACAAACAGGTGGTCACGCCGCTTGATCTCGAGCGCGAGTGGGGACTGAGCGAGGGCAATATCTTCCAGGGCGAGCTTTCGCTGGAGCAGCTCTTCTTTCTGCGGCCGGTGCCCGGATGGGCGCAATACCGCACGCCCATCAAGAACCTGTACATGTGTGGCTCGGCGACGCACCCGGGCGGCGGCATCATGGGCGCAAACGGCCGGCTGGCGGCGCTGGAAATTCTGAAAGATATCAAGGGAGCGGCCTAGCCATGGAGGGAAACAACCAGCGAGACATCGTCATCATCGGCGGCGGCCACAACGGGCTGGTCACCGCCTTCTACCTGGCCAAGGCAGGATTCAAGCCGCTCGTGCTCGAGCGGGCTGCGCAAGTCGGCGGAGCCGCGGTCACCGACGAGTTTCATCCGGGATTCCGCTGCTCGACCCTCGCACATACTGCCGGGCCTCTTCGCGCCGACGTCGTCCGCGACATGGAACTGGAAAAACACGGCGCCCACTTCGTGACTCCCGACATTTGTGCTACCGCGCTTTCGCCCGATGGACGCGCGCTTTCGCTCTACCAGGACGCCGACCGCTCCGCCAAGGAAATCGCCGCGTTCTCACAGAAAGACGCAGCGAAGTATCCGGAGTTCGCGCAATCGCTGGGCAAGATCAGCAAGGTCATCGCCGACGCACTGGCCACGACGCCGCCGAACATTGACGACCCGAGCCGCGGCGATCTCTGGAGCATGCTCAAAACCGGGCGCGCCATCCGCAAGCTAGGCAAGAAAGACATGTTTCGCCTGCTGCGCTGGGGGCCTATGGCCGTGGCCGATCTCGCTTCGGAATATTTCGAGACCGAACTTCTGCGTGCGGTGATTGCCGCGCGTGGCGTCTTCGGAACATTTCTCGGCCCGTGGTCCGCGGGAAGCGCGCTGGTGCTGCTGATTCGCGCGGCCGGTGATCACTTTCCCGCCGGCTCAGCCCACATGGCTCTGGGAGGCATGGGCGCGGTCACGCAGGCGATGGCCGCCGCCGCCAAAGCCGCCGGTGCAGAGATTCGCACGGGCGCGGAAGTCATCGAGATCCACGTCAAAGACGGCGCGGCGACCGGCGTGCTGCTCTCTACCGGAGAAGAGATTCACGCCAAGGCCGTGATCTCGAACGCCGACCCGAAGCGTACGCTGCTCAAGCTGACTGACCCGGTTCATCTTTCGCCGGACTTCGTGCAGAAACTGCAGCACTATCGCGGGAACGGAACCGTGGCGAAGGTGAATCTCGCGCTCTCCGGGCTGCCGAAGTTCACGGCGCTGAACAACGGCGACTCCGGCGCGCTGCGCGGGCGCATCCACATTGGAAACGAGATCGACTATCTGGAGCGGGCTTTCGATGAATCGAAGTATGGAAACTTTTCGCGCCAGCCGTATCTGGAGGCCACCATTCCCACGCTGACCGACCCGTCGCTGGCGCCCAACGGCCAGCACGTGATGTCGGTGTACATGCAGTACGCACCGTACAAGCTCAAAGGCGACTGGGAAGAACAACGCAAAGCTCTGGGGCAGACCGTCGTGCAGACGCTCGCGCAGTATGCGCCGAACCTGCCGGAGTTGATCCTGACGCACCAGATCATCACGCCGCACGATCTGGAAGACAAATACGGGCTGACTGGCGGGCAAATTTTCCACGGAGAGCTGGCGCTGGATCAGTTCTTCACCATGCGGCCCCTGCTCGATTGGGCGCGGTACAAGACGCCGATCGAGAACCTGTATTTATGCGGGAGCGGGACGCATCCCGGGGCAGGGTTAACCGGAGGTTCGGGAGCCAACGCGGCGCGGGAGATACTGAAAGCGCTGAAGGCTTAACTCGCAAGAACCGTCAACCACAAAGGACACGAAGGTACACAAAGGAAACCGGTGACGTAAGCGTTCGTGTAACTTCGTGTCCTTTGTGGTTGATGGGTGTGTGGAACCATGAAGAACTCCGCCATCCTGCTGATCTCCTGCCCTGACCGCAAGGGTGAAGTCGCGACTATCGCCGACTTCGTCTACCGGCACAATGGCAACATCCTGCATGCCGACGAGCATGCGGACGAAGAGTCCGGGCTCTTCCTGATGCGCGTGGAGTTTGACCCCAAAGACTTCGACATCCCCCTTGCGGATTTTGGGAAATACTTCTCTCCGGTTGCCGAGACGTTCGCCATGAAGTGGCGGCTGGCGCAGTCATCGCAGCGGCAGCGCATGATCATCTTCGTATCGAAGTATGATCACTGCCTGGTCGACCTGCTGTATCGCCATCAAAGCGGCGAACTCGCGTGCGAGATACCTCTGATCATCTCGAATCACGCTGACAATCAGGCGGTCGCGGATTTCTACAAGATTCCCTACGAAGTCGTGACGGTCACCAAAGAGAACAAGGTTCAGGCCGAGGCCCGCATTCATGCCCTCATCGAGCAGCACAAACCCGATTTCATGGTGCTGGCGCGCTACATGCAGATTCTGTCAAACGACTTCGTCAACCGCCATCCGCAACGCATCATCAATATTCACCATTCCTTCCTGCCCGCATTCGTCGGCGCTCGCCCTTATCACCAGGCTTTCGAACGCGGAGTCAAGCTCATCGGGGCCACCAGCCACTACGTCACCGAGGTGCTCGACGACGGACCGATCATCGAACAAGATGTAGTTCGCGTGTCGCATCGCGATTCGGTCGAAGATCTCATCCGCAAGGGCCGCGATCTTGAAAAGGTGGTGCTCTCCCGCGCCGTGCGGTCGCACGTCGAGAGCCGCGTTCTGGTCTACGGCAACAAGACGGTGGTGTTCTAAAAGCAACCCTCAAGAGCTTGTCATCCTGAACCCGCCGCCAAGCCGGGGGAGGGACCTCACGAAACCTGGCATCGGTAGTGCAGTCAGCGAGGCCCTGCTTTGCTGCCGACAGATTAAGAATCCTGTCGACCACATCAAAGCTGCTGACCGACGTAGGGTCCCTCGCCCCGGCTTCGCCGTCGCTCAGGATGACATCCTCCGCTGCCGCGAACTCCACTGCTGCCGCAGAAGTTCATGTACTTCCTGGTTTCCCACAACCGGCACGTCCCTCCAAAATGCCACTCCACTGGTAACTTGCACCAAAAGTAACCTTTCGTCTTTACTTGGAGATTAGTAAAGTTTTAGACGGAACTCTTGCTCTCGGGGGCACTGTTTGGCCGAAGATCTCCGGTTTGAATTAGCCATTCTGGCGACTGTCCAGGGCTTCTACCAGAAGCTCTTGCGGGACACGCTCGGCGGAGATGTGCCGATTCCGCGCGGCCTCGACGAAGATGCGCTTCGTCATTCCGAGCACGAGTTGCCGAACACGCTGTCTCAGATGTACCGCTGGCTGCACCTGCTCGACATGGCGATTACGCCCGCGATGCTGCGGCAGGCGCTGACTCCCGATACCGATTCCGAAGTAGCCGAGGCTCTGCTGCGCTACTTTGTGCGGCGGCGCGAGGCCACCGACGTGAATCGCGACAAGACCGACGTGGTCGCGACGTTCCTCTACCGGCATCCTCGTGTGCCCGGACAATGGGAACAGAGTGGTTATGGACTCGATGGCGCCCTGCCGCTATCGCCCTTCGAGATTGCGCTGATTGAAATCCTGGCCGACACCGATGTGCCCTCGCTTCCCGAGGAGCACGTGCAGTTGCTGCGGCGTTTCGATCCGTTTCTGGAGGAGGTTTCCCGCTTCCGGGATTTCAACGCGCTGATCGATTCCGGAATGATCGGCCGGGTCCGTGAGTTGAAGCAGTGGCTGGACTCTTCGTTCTATCATCCCGGCGTGCTCGCGACCGTTTCGGCCTACAATGCCGGCTTCGGTAAGAAGTTCGACGATTTGTTTGCCAAGGCGCTGAATGAGATTAAGACTTTCGGGCAGGCCCTGGAAGAAATGGGCGGAACGATCTTGACCACCGTCGACGGCGTGGAAGTGACCGTCGAACACGTGGCAGCGATCGAAGAGAAACAGTTATTGCAGGCCGACTACGGCAGCACGCTGGAAAAATTCCGCCGGGTCTCGAAATTGAAAAAGGAACTGGACCGGCGGCCACCGATTCGGCGCTCACTGTTGACGCCGGCGGCACAGGCGACCCGGGCGGCAAGCCACGCCGGGGCAGCGCCCAAGGCGGCCAAGGCAGCGGCGCCCAAGGCTCCCGTCGCGACTCCGGTGTTTCAACCGCCGGCGATTACGGCCCAGCAACTTTTCGCGGAGGAAAGCAAGCTGCGGCGCGTGGAGGAGTCGATTCGGGTTTTTGTGCGGGTGGCCGATCCGAAATACCGGCAAGTCGTGCCCATGCGCTTCTTCAACTTGACCTTGACCACTCCCGAGGCGGACGCCTACAGCGCCTCATTTCTGGAAGAAAAGAGCCTGCGCGCCGACGTAGCGCGAACGCTGATCCGCATGGTCTCGATCTCGGCCCGCATCAGCACCGAACTGGAAGAACTGAAGCGCAGCCAGAAGATGTCATCTCTGTGGAAGCTGCACGCCGACGCCGTAGTGGTGCTGCTCGACATGGCCAGCACCGCGACGGAGGAGGCCGGCAGTGTAGCCAAATCCGCCGAACAGAGCGGCTCCGGCGCAGCCGCGAAAACCATCCACGAATCGGTGAAGAAGCTCCGCAACCAGTCCGATATTGCGGTGAAGACCCTCGCCAACGTCAGCTGAAATTCTCCCGATCAACTCAAATCAGAACGGTGGTCCTCGATCATCTCCCATGCGCCGTCTTGTCCAGGAAAGTTCGTGGTCGCTAACTCTTCTGTTCCCTTTCCTTCAACCGGAGGGCGTGCCGCCGCATCGCGATCTCAATCGTTGACTGCAATTCTCCTGCACGAAACGGCTTCAACACGAAACCGTCATAGTCGGTCCGCTTGGCGCGGTCCACAGTCAGCCGGTCGGAATGCGCGGTCAGATACACGATGGGCACATCCACCTGCCGGTGGATCTCCTCGGTGGCCTGCACGCCGTCTTTCTTGCCCTTCAATCGTATGTCCATCAGAACCAGGTCTGGGCGTTCTCGGGTCGCGATGGCGATGCCTTCCTCGCCGGAGTCCACCGCAGCGATTACGGAAAAGCCAAGCAGCAACAATCGCTCTTTCAGTTCTTCAGCGATCAGAATCTCGTCTTCAACAATCAGAGCACGTGGTCTGGAAGACATGGGATTAGCCGGCATGGCGATCCGCCCTGAACTGCAAATGAGCGGAGGTTCCGGGATTGCTTTTCACCAGCTCGAACCTTCCGCGAATTTGCTGAGTCAACGACCGCACCAGCCGCAAGCCCAGAGACTTGTTGGTATTGAGATCCAGATCGGCGGGAATGCCTACTCCACTGTCCTCTACACGGAGGGTACATCCGCCGTCCGGCCCGCGCTGCAGCGTGAGCCGAATTTCACCGCCCGCACGATTGGGGAAGCCGTGCTTCAGAGCGTTCGAAATCAGCTCGTTGAGTATCAGACCGCACGGGACCGCCAGATCAACGCCCATGATGACCGGCTCCAGCTCGCTTTCAAGGCGAACCGAAACACTCCCCTGCGACGAGAATATGTCTCGCGCGAGGGTCTGCGCATACTCGGCAAAATCGATGCGTGCCAGGTTTTCCGAGCCATACAGGCGTTCGTGCACCAGGGCCATCGAATGCACACGACTTTCCATGTCCCGAAAGATGTCGACAGTTTGCTCATCCTTTGTATAAGTGGACTGCAGATAGAAGAGGCTGCAGATTACCGCCAGGTTGTTCTTAACCCGGTGATGAACTTCCCGCAGCAGAGCCTCTTTTCTTTCCTCGCTGGCACGCAGGTTGGCAGTCACTTTTTCGGACGTTCTCGCCTGTCGCACAAGCTCGAAGGCATGCGGAACCGTGAAGGGAAGAACGGCCGCCGTGGTGAGCGAAACTGCGGCGGTGAAAAGCTTGACCCCGGAGGACAAGATATACACCGGGATCCAGATGGTGACCGCTTCCATGAAGTGGGTGCCGCCACAGGCGAGGATGAAAAGTCCAAATGCCAGGAACATCCAGTGAAATGGAATATCGCGCCGTCCCTTGTACCCCAGGTATCCCAGCGTGGCAGATATCGCCAGATAGGCGATTGCAACCAGTGAATCTGCGACCACGTTGGTCCACACCAACCTCGGATTCCCCAAATAGCAGTACGCGTGCGGCAGAAAAGATCTCGTCAGCAGCCACCGCGTTAACGGAGGCCAGGCGATGAAGGTGCAAAGGGTAACTGCCGCCCCAATCCCGATTACATAGAGCTGACGTGTGAGGAAGCGTGAAGGCACGAAAGAATCGGGAGCACCAGAAGGTGTTGACATGGGACCTCCTTCCCGGAAGTTTGCCGGCAGGAGCATTGTTTTCCAAGAGTGATCTCAAGAAACTTGTTCACGACTGCACCCCGGAAAACGAAGTTCCCAACCCCCTAGGATGCGAACCACAATACTACATTCCCGATTCTGTGCCGGTGCAAAATCGACAATGGTCGCTCGGGTAGTCAGCTTTTCAACAGAAAAAGACGGGCGACCTTCGCCCGTCTCTGAGTTTGCTGAGCTGATAGCTAAGAGCTGACGGCTCAGTTGATATCGAACTGCTCCTGGTGCACCGCCGGGTCGCTCTTGATGATGATGGTCCGCTTGGTCAGTTCTTCCATCTCGTTCAGCAGCTTCGCATTGTTCGACTTCAGCTCCTTGGCGACGTCGGGATGCACGCGCAGCATGACGTCTTCATGCTCCAGGTGCTTGGCGATCTTGCGCATCTCGACGTAAATCTCGTTGCAGATCGTGGTCACCGACTTCACGTAGCCGGTGGACTGGCAATAGGGACAAGGCGCGCCGATGGTGCGTTCCAGCGATTGCTTCACGCGCTTGCGGGTAATCGCGACGAGTCCGAAATCGTTAAACTGCAGCGTCTTGGAAGGCGCACGGTCGTGGCGGAGTTCTTCTTCCAGAGCCTGCATCACGCGCTGGCGGTTGCGGCGCTCATCCATATCGATGAAGTCGATGATGATGATGCCGCCCAGATCGCGCAACCGGATCTGCCGGACGATCTCTTTGATGGCATCCACGTTGGTCTTGACGATCGTGTCTTCCAGACGCGCGGTCTTGCCGACGTACTTGCCGGTGTTGATGTCGATCGCGACCAGCGCTTCGGTCTGATTGATGACAATGTATCCGCCGCTCTTCAGCCAGACTTTCGACTTGAGCGCCTTGTTCATTTCCTCCTGCAGACCGAACTGCTCGAACAGAGGAGTCTCTTTGGTATAGAGCTTGACGCGCTTGACCATCCCCGGCTGGAAGCGGTTGAAAAAGCGCAAAATCCGCTCATACTCCGGTTCGGTGTCGACCCAGATCACGTTGAAGTCAGAGGTGACTTGGTCGCGCAGCACGCGCTCCACAACGTTCAGATCGTGATAGATCAAGGCCGGCGGCTTCGAGCTTTCCGCGCGGTTCTTGATGTCCTGCCACAAACCTTTCAGGAAGCGGATGTCGGCGCGGAGTTCTTCTTCGCTGGCGCTTTGCGCGGCGGTGCGCACGATGAAGCCGCCGTGGCCGTTCTCGCGCTCGCTCATAATGATGCGCTTCAGCCGCTGGCGTTCTTCCTCGGAGGAAATCTTCCGCGAGACGCCGGTGTGGTTCACCGTCGGCATGTAGACCAGGAAGCGTCCGGGGAGCGCGATGTGGCTGGTGATGCGGGCGCCTTTCTTGCCGATCGGCTCCTTGGCGATCTGGACCAGAATCTCCTGCCCTTCTTTGAGCAAGTCGCTGATCAGAGGAACGGGTGCCGACTCGCGGCGGCGGAAGCGGCTTCGGCCTCCACCACGGCGTCCGCGATCTCCTCCTCCTCGCCGCTCGTAGCCCGGACGGTCGCCAGGACGCTGCCGCGGTGAGCGCTGCGTATAGCCTGCCGTGCTCGAGGGAGCGCGAACTTCTACGCGAGCGTCGACGGTGCCGTTGCCGCGGGCTTCCGCGTCGAGCAGGGCCTCCGCCTGGGCTTGCGCCTCTTCCAGTTCGAATTCCTCGCTGTCTTCTTCGCCTTCGGCTGGCGCCCCTTCCGCGGTCTGCGCCTCGCCCGATTCTGTCATCGACGCCATGTGGATTTCCGACACCGCCTCACGGGCGTCCCCGTTGAGATGCTCGTGCGGACCGGCCGCTTGCGTTTCCTCCTCAAACTCTTCGTAGCCGTCATCGGAAGAAGTCTGGTAGTGGATGGTGTCCGCTTCTTCTTCGTCGATGGTCTCTTCTTCCATCGTCCCCGGAGTGGCGAAGACCGGAGGCTGCTCCTCGCGCGAGACGGGCGTGGGCTCCTCCACAGGTTCTGCCACCGGGACGATCCGGTTGTAATTCACCTCTTCGTGCTCTTCTATTTCGTGCTCTTCTACTTGGTTGAATTGAGCAGCCGGAGCCGTCTCCACCGCCGTGGACTCTTTGGAAGTCCACGCGAGCGCGGGAGTACTGACAGTTTCGGGCTGCCGGAATTCGCGATTCCAGTTCACCGACGTTGCCGCGGATTCAACCGGCTCTTCCGGCGTCGCACGCGTGTCTTCGTGCTCTTCGTGCAGGGGCTCAGCGATCGCTTCCCCGGCGGCAAAGATGGGCTCGTCTTCCGGGAACGTCGCGGCCAGCGGCGCTGCCGGCTCGCCCAATCGCTCAGGCGAGACTTCTGCTGTTTCCTCGGTCAGCCGCGCCGGTTGCGCAACCGGCGGCTGCGAAAACCGCTGATACTTGGAGATCGACTCTCCGGGCAAAAGGATGGGCTGATACCCGGCGGGAGGACCCGCCGGCCGCGAAGGCACAGTCTCTACCGGCCGCGCCATGCGAGGTTCGGGGGCGCGGTCTCCGCGGTCGCTGCGCTCACTCCCGCGCTCAGGTCTCTGGTCGCGCCGTCCGCCACGACGGCGGCGTCCGCGGCCACGCCATCCACCACGCTCACGGCCCTGGGAATCTCCCCCGTTGCCCGGCTCCGCATTTTCGGCGGCGACGGCGGGCTGAGCATCCTCTTCACTCTCGGCTTCGACCGATCCTTCTTCGATATCGGCTTGCAGCATGGGTTCCGCGGCGTCTGTCGCTCCGGCTAATTCGGCAGGAGCTGAGGCGTTTTCGGCACGCGGCTGCTGCGGGCGTAAATCCTGCACTCCACGGTTGGCGGGAACGACATCGGTCAAATCGTCGTCGTGCTCTTCCAACTCCATGAAATCGGAAACGTAGAGAAAGGCGTCGCGTTCCAGGCCGATGTCGACAAACGCCGACTGCATGCCCGGCAGAACGCGCGTGACACGCCCTTTGTAGATGGATCCCGCTAAGGTGTATTCGTTCTCGCGCTCCATGTAAACTTCCGCGAGAAGATCGTCTTCCACCAGGCCCACTTTGGTTTCGTGTGGTGTGGAAGAGACAAATAATTCTTTGTTCATTGACACTCCGGTCCCGCCGACTTCATAGGTCGGACGGGCTTCACCGGGTTGGCGTCAGAACAGCTGCGGGAGGATTGAACGTGGCGATGATGCCCCGGATAGGGGCGGGCTTAGGCTGAAGAGTTCTTCTCTTCGCCGAGTCCGCTGCATAAGCTTGGGAATCTTTTGCACGTATCGCTTTTAGTTCCGCCGGGGTTGTGACCGCACTCTCAGACCTTTCGGTCGGGGGGCCGTTCCCTGCCCGGCTGTTCAGCTTCAATCCTGCCCGGCTTTTGACTGCTCGACTGGCCGGTGAAATACCCCCTTAACGCGAGGGCGATCGAATTTTTGGGGCTGCGCCTCAGCGCAGCAAACTGCTACCTGCCGTCTTCCTTCGTTCCTGAACCCTTAAATCTGGCTTCCCAGCCGGCTCACCCGGCTAGTTCACAAAGCGGCGCATACGAACATTCATTACCATCCCCAGCGCCAGGAACATGAACAACACGGAAGACCCACCATAACTCATCAACGGCAGGGGTATTCCGGTGACCGGCATAAAGCCAACCACCATGCCGACATTGACCAGGATATGGAAGCTAAGCACAGCCACCACACCCATCACCACAAACGTGCCAGCGCGGTCGGGCGCTGTTTGCGCGTTCTGGGTCAAACGCATCAGCACAATGAAGTATAACAGCAGAACCCCAAGAGCGCCTACGAACCCATGTTCTTCGGAAAATGCGGCGAAAATAAAGTCCGTTTGGGGAACTGGGAGGAATGCACCGTGTGTTTGCGAGCCTTTGCCGCCCCAAAGGCCTCCCGAACCCACGGCAATCTTGGATTGCTCAACTTGGTACCCCGACCCCTGCGGATCGAGTTCGGGGTCGATAAAGCTGGTCAGGCGCTGCTTCTGGAACGACTTCAGAACATGAACCCGGGGAACCAGGAAGACTGCAGTGATCCCTACGACTGCCAAAAGGCTGACCGCCAGCCCTTGCTTCCATTGCAAACCGCCGAGGAAGACTCCCATGACGGCAATGGGGACGTAGGTCAGGGCTGTGCCGAGATCGGGCTGCTTCATGACCAGCAGCATCGGGACTCCGACGATCGCCGACGCCTTTAGGAAATCGGCCCAGGAGAGTTCGCGTTGCCGCATGTCGGCAAAATACTTGGCGACGGCGAGAATCAGGATCAGCTTGACCCATTCCGACGGCTGAAAGTGATTGCCGCCCGGCATCTTGATCCAGCGCCGTGCCCCCAGATATTTCTGCCCGAACACCAGCACGGCCACCAGGGAAGCCACGCCGGCGATGTAGAACCAGTGAATCTGGTCGAGCAGCACCTGATAGTTGACCAGGCTCATCAGGAACATCGCCCCCACGCCCCCGACGATCCAGTACACCTGGCGGATATGCGATCCCGCAAACTTGGTGTGCACCGTGGCGCTGTGGATCTCCATCACCCCCAGCCCGCAGATCATGAGCACGAAGCCCAGCAGCAGCCAGTCGAAATCGCGATATGAAACGTAACGTGACATGAAAGCAGCTTTTAGCTTTTAGCTTTTAGCTTTTAGCTCCTGCTCCTTGCTCTTGGCTCTTAGCAAACGCGCTGTCATCCTGAGCGGCGGCGCAGCCGGCGCGAGGGACCGTACGAAACGTCGCCAGCGCCACTGCGGCAAACAAGATCGCCAAATCTGCCAGCAGTGTGCCGGACCTCGACCGCTTCCCCGACGCCAACCGTCGTAAGATCCCTCACCCGGCTTAACGCCGGGTTCAGGATGACATCACTTCCGACACACTCTCTCGCTATTCGCTACTACCTCAGCCCTGGTGCGGCGACGGCCGCCATCACCGGCTGGCTGCCGACATCCAGGAAGAAGTGCCCAGCCTGCAAAGCGTCCGCTCCGCCGTCCGAATCGGGCGTGGTCCACACGGCGCCAATCTCTACCTTTCCCTGCGGCTTATCCGCCATTTTTTGCGGATTACGGCGCTGTTTGTCGACAAAGGCCTTGATGACTTGCGCGACCACGTGCGCTGTCTTGTCTCCATGCTCGCCTTCTTCATACAATCCGCAAACCACAATCTCCGGATTCCGCCGGGGCTCCACTCCAACAAACCAGCCATTGTCTTTATGCAGCAACTTTTCGCTGGCGCTCATCTTGGCTTTCAGCATGTTGCTGATGGTCTGGGCGCTCCCCGTCTTACCCGCCATATCGACGCCCTTGATCTGAGACAAAGCCGCGGTTCCTATGGGGCTGACCACCTGGGCCATGGCATCCGTGATGATTTCCCAGTTCTTCGGATCGATCGGGATCGTTACCTCATCGGGGACATTCGAGGCTTGCACGACTCCGGGAGGCAAGTCGGTCGGATTGGTAACGTGCGGCCGAACCATGTGTCCGCCGCTGGCGATCGCGGCAAAGGCGCGGGCCATCTGGATGGGCGTCACCGCCACAGCGCCTTGTCCAATGCTGACGGAAATCGTTTCACCAGCAAACCACTTCTGCTTGAAATTCCGGACCTTCCACTCTTCCGACGGCATCACCCCACTGACTTCCTGGGGCAGATCGATCCCGGTCTTTTGGCCCAACCCCAGCATGGTCGCGTATTTCGCGATGCGGTCAATGCCAAGTTTTTCGCCGAGCGTGTAAAAGAAAACGTCGCAAGATTGGTAAACACCCTTATAGATATCGACTAGGCCATGGACCTGGTGCCGCGCGGAAATCCAGCACTTGAAGTAGCGGCCATAGAACTCCGCCCCGCCGTTGCAGGTGACATGCATGTCCTGCGCGATGCCTTCCTGCAATCCAGCGGTGCCCATGATGATCTTGAACGTCGATCCGGGCGCCAACTGGGCCTGCGTAGCTTTGTTCAGCAGTGGCTTGTCGGGATCGTTGACCAGCTTGCTCCATTGATCGCGTGTGACGTGAACCGCAAAGTCGTTGGGATCAAATGTCGGACGGCTGACCATGGCAAGAATCTCGCCGGTGCGCGGGTCCATGGCGACGATGGCGCCGTTCTTCCCTTCCAGAGCTTCTTCGGCTGCGATCTGCAAGTCGATGTCGACGGTTAACTTGAGTTGCTTGCCAGGCTCAGCGTCGGTTTCTCCCAGGCGTCCAACCTCGCGGCCGTGGCTGTCGACCAGCGCCTGCCGCGAACCATTCTTGCCCATCAGCAGGTTGTTGTACTGGAGCTCCACTCCGGAACGGCCAACCACATCGCCGGGGTTATACAGCTCAAACTGCGGCTGGTTCAGCATATCCTCGCTGACTTCGCCCACGTAGCCAATCAGGTGCGCCATGAATCCGTTGCGCGGATACAAACGCCGGTGCGCCATGATGGTGTCGAGCTCCGGCAGTTCGTTGCGATGGGCTTCGATGAACTGCAACTCGTCGGGCGTGATGTCTTCCTTCAGAAAAATCGGCTGGTATTGCGGCATCGAGGCGAAGCGCCGGATGCGGGCGCGAACTTCATTGGGATCGAGATGGAGGCCCTGCGCGATCAGGTCCGCATCGAGATTGAGATCGCGCGTGGAATCGCGCAACAGCAGCGCCGAAAACGACGGATAGTTGTCGACGATGATGCGCCCTTCGCGATCGAGAATCTTGCCGCGGGGCGCGAGTACGGGCACATTGCGAGTGTGATTTCGTTCCGCCGCCAGCGAGTAGTAATCACTCTGCATCACCTGCAGGCGCCACAATCCCCACGCCAGAATCAGGAAGATGGCGAGGATGATGTACTGCGCCGCCGTCAGGCGGATCGGGGATACTTTGTCGTCGCGGCCGAACATCAGGCTTCGGGCGTCAGGCTTCCGGCTTCCGCCGCGCGGACGCAGTCAGAAATCGAGGCTGATGCCATTTTCCTCTCGGGAGTTACTCTTATTCTAAATCCGATGGTGCAACAACGGGGACCATCCTGGTAACGAAGGTCATTGGCGCAATCGGTTCGCCTGTAGCGGAAGCCCAAAGCCGGGAGCCGGAAGCCGGTTTCTCACGTCCTCTGCTTGAACCGGTCCAGCAGGAAATACAGGAACACCCCCAGGATCCCGTTCACCAGCCCGGCCAGCATTCCGTGCCACCAACTCCAGTGCTGCGTCATATTGACCATGCCGCGCGCCACCGTGAAATAGACCGCGGAATGCACCAAGTAGAATCCGATCGTGACCAGCAGGCGGGCTCCGGCATTTTCCACATCAAGTTTCACACCCAGCGACGAAGCGGCGTAGCCCACCACGGTCTTGGCGATACCGTAGATGCCGATGGGATTGTGTCCGAGCATGTCCTGCGCGATGCCGATGACGGCCCCGGTAAACAGGCCTGCAATCGGGCTGCGGCGCGAAATGGCAAAGAAGATCGTCACCAGCAGCGGCAGATCCACGTAGACGGCAAAGCGGGGGAAGCGCAGAGGTACAAAGGCTTGTATGAACAGCGCCAGCAAGGGGACACCGATCGTGACCGGAATACTGAACCGGTAGACTTCAACCTGCTCCCCAGATGTGTATGTAATCGGCACGCTATTGTGGGCTGTCCTGTTGGGGCGGCTGCGGGTCCGGCTGATCGGTGGCCGGTGTCGCTGGTTTCTGCTCGGTGATCGCAGGCTTGGGCGGGATACTCTCCGGCTTCGCCTGGGTCAAAGCATCAGTTGCAGGCTTTGGTTTTGGCGTAGTCCGAACCGGGCCGCCTGCAACCGGGGCAGCGCCGGGTGGGCGCTGAGCCACGGGAGGAGTCGCATTCTTTCCAGCCGGCGAAGTTGTGGTACCCGGCTTGGCTGGCGCAGTCACCTTGGAAGCCGGTTTGGTTGTCGCGGTCGTGGCCGTCGGAGGGGCGTTGGGGTCGACGGCAGGCTTATCCGGTACCGACGGCAGCCGCTGCGCGAGGATATCGGCCGCACGGATACGAACTTTGTCGTCAGCAATCGCCTGCTTTTCCTGCTTCTCGACCAGCACCAGCACCTCTTCCAGTTTGCTCAGGTCGGTGGCAGGCTTGATTTTGATATTAAGGAAGAGATCTTTGCCGTTGGCAACCTTCGTCACGGTGCCGACCGGCAGGCCTTTGGGAAAAATCTGATCCCCACCGCTGGTTTGCACGGTCTCGCCCGGCTGCACCTGCTCGTCGCTCATCACGCGCTCCAGCACAACCTCGCCATTGGGAGTGCCGCGCAGCACGCCCTGCAAGCGTGACTTCTCCAGGAGAGCGCCCACTCCGCTGCTCTGATCGCTGATGAGAAGCACCTGGGCCACCGACGGGTACACGAGCAGCACTTTGCCGACAATGCCATCCGCGGTAATAACAGCCATGTCGCGCTTGATCCCCGCATTCTCGCCCTTGTCGATGTAAACGATTCGCGACAGATCGCTTCCGCTCGATCCGATGACCTGCGCGGCCACCGTCTTTGAAATGAATTGTTCCTTGAAAGCAAGCAACATCTGCAGACGACGCGCCTGGGCGGCATCTTCGTTTAGCCGGACCTGCTCCAGCCGCATCTGCTCGATCTGCTCTTTGAGTTGACGGTTCTCGGCGCGGACGCCGCGGAGATAGAAATAGTTGTGCCAGATATTGCCGGTGCCGTTCTGGACCCAGACCAGGGCGCGCTCAAACGGAGTGACCGCACCCACGGCCCAGAAACGAATCAGGCGGGTGTCCTGCCCCTCGCTGCTGCCGCGCTTTACCTGCACAGCCAGCCCAAGCACCTGCAGAAACAACACGCCCACCAGGATGGTCAGGTTGCGATAGCGGCCGAGAAAGGATTCCATAAAACCAGGGGTTAGGGATCAGGGGCCAGGGGTCAGTGGGATTCTGCTGGCCCCTGACCTCTGATCCCTGACGCCTCGTTATTCGATCGAAATCTTTCTCAGCAGCTTGAAGTCTGAAAGCATCTTGCCGGTGCCCAGCACCACGCTGCACAGCGGATCGTCGGCGATCGAAACCGGCAATCCGGTTTCTTCGCGGATGCGCTTGTCGAGGTTCTTCAGCAGCGCGCCGCCGCCGGTGAGAACGATGCCGCGGTCGCTGATGTCGGCCGAAAGCTCAGGCGGCGTCCGCTCCAGCGCGACGCGAATCGCATTCATGATCGTCGAAACGCACTCGCTCAGCGCTTCGCGGATTTCGCCATCATCGACCGTGATCGTCTTGGGTACGCCCTCGATCAGGTTGCGGCCTTTGATCTCCATCGTCATCGGCTTGTCGAGCTGATGCGCCGAGCCGATTTCCATCTTGATCTGCTCGGCGGTACGTTCGCCGATCAGCAGATTGTATTTCCGCTTCAGGTAATTCATGACCGCTTCGTCCATCTGGTTGCCGGCCATACGCACGGAACGAGAGTAGACGATGCCGCTCAAAGAAATGACTGCGATGTCGGTGGTGCCACCGCCAATGTCGACAACCATATTGCCGGAAGGCTCGGTGATGGGCAGGCCGGCGCCAATCGCCGCCACCATCGCCTGCTCGACCAGGTGCACTTCGCTGGCCTTGGCGCGATAGGCTGAGTCCATGACCGCGCGCTTTTCCACCTGCGTGATTTCCGAAGGCACGCCGATCACGATCCGCGGATGCACCAGCATCTTGCGGTTATGCGCCTTCTGGATGAAGTAGTTCAACATCTTCTCGGTGACTTTGAAGTCGGCGATCACGCCATCCTTCATCGGCTTGATGGCGACAATGTTGCCCGGCGTGCGGCCCAGCATCTCTTTCGCCTCTTTGCCCACCGCTTCCACCTCGCCGGTATTCTTGTTGATGGCGACGATGGAGGGCTCGTTCACTACGATGCCCTTGCCCCGCGCGTACACCAGCGTGTTGGCAGTGCCGAGGTCGATGGCCAGATCGCTGGAGAAGATGCTGAACAGCGACCGCAGGTTGTGGCTGCGTGTTGAACCGCCGTGAAATCCGTTATTTGACATGACGACTTAGTCCGTCTCTCTCACAATGCTGCCTTTCCGGGAACTATCCCGGCGGCTTCGTAAATTTTCGGGGTGGCTGTTTCTATTCTACGTGATACAGGCCAACCCTGCCCAAAACCAGGCTTCAAAGTTTTCCGAAAAACAAGTTCAAACTCTGCAACTTTGAAATCTGCTTCTACTGAATCACAATCTTCTTCTGCTGCGTATTCACTCCGCCTTGCGCCGTCTGCGCCGTCACCGTAATCACAGCCTCTCCCGGAGGCAGCGGTGGAGTGAAGTAATGGAACTGCCCATCCGACGCGACCAGGGGAACTTCACTGCCATTGACCATGACGCGAGCCCCCTTCTGGGTCTTTCCCGTCACCTCGATCACGTGTCCATGCTGGATGAACGGATCCAACTCCAGATCGATCGCTTCCGTCTGCTTGCCCGTGGAGATAATGTTGAAGCGGTTCTTCTCGCTCTCCACCGACTCTTTGCCCGCTGCGTCGTAAGACTGCACCATCCAGTAATAGACGCCCTCTCCCAGATTTGTGACCGTGACCGCGGCTGTATCCACCTTTTTGTCAACGAGTGTAGAAGAAAAATAAGGATTGCGGGAGATACGGAGGCGGTACCCGACCGCATTTGCCATCTTGGTCCAGGAAAATTCGACGTCCTTGGTCGCTTCTCCACTGGAAAACAGCGGCGCCATGTTGGCGGGAGCGATGGGGACTGGCGGACCGATCTCCTTGTTCTTCTCCAGGCGCGATTGCGTTCCCTGGAAGCTGACCTTCTCCCAGTTGGCCAGTTTCACGGTCTCGCCGCCGCGCGTGACCTCGCCGGTTCCTTTGGTCATCAGGATTTCATGCTGGTCGCCCTTGGGATCGTTATGCACCTGCGCCGCCGACTCAGGCGACAGCGATGCGGTCGCGCCGGCCACGATGACCTGCGATTTGGAACCCTGGCTGAAGGTCGCCGTCGAGAGATCGACGGTTCCCGTACTGACCGCCACCGCGACATTGGTCTGTTGCTGATCGTTGGCCGAGTTCTCCTCGATCACGATCAGCGAATCCTGCTTCACGGTGTAACTGGTTCCGTCGTTAAAAACCACCTTGGCCATGCCCTCGGAGCCGGTCTGAACGACATCGCCCTTTTCCAGAGGCACGCGGTAGTCGGCTGCGATCCAGCTGTTGCCGTTACCCTTCTTCACGCGCACCGTACCATCGAGCGCGGTGAAGTGTGCCTGCTGCGCGGTGACGACCCCGGTGCCAGCCGGCGGAGCCATGCCCGCCACTTTCTCGAGCATCTTGCTAGTGACATCGCCAGCCTTCTCAAGAGAAGCCTGCGTGAATTGCGGAAACGCCACGCGCATCGCGACGAAGAAGATTGCGCCGATCGCAAGGACGAGCAGCGCCACACTGCGGTATGTAATCGTGGTCCACGCGATGTGGATCCCCGGTTTGCGATCGTTGGAAGACACTTTTGCCCGAAAACCTCAGTGAATATGGGGTTAAAGAAAACGGTAACACATGCAAAACAGAGGAAGTACACGGCAATCACTTTGAGACGTTACTGAAGTGACCTGTCGTAGGGACGAGGCCCTTCGAGGTCATCCCCTCACCCAGAGTGGGCGTCAAGTCACTCGCACTGACATCCTCCTCACCCATGAGTTATGCTTTTTGGCCATCATGACCAGCACTCCTCCAGCGTTCTCGGTCTCCGCGCCCCGGCGGCAGTCCATGTTCTCCGACGGCATGGCCATCGTCTGGGGCATCGCCCTGGCCAAGCTTGTCTTCCACATCTACTTTAACAACCGCTATGGCTATTTCCGCGACGAGTTCGACTACATGTCGTGCGGCGATCATCTGCAGTGGGGATACGTCGACCAGCCTCCGCTGATTCCCTTCCTGATTCACATCAGCCGCTCCGTGCTCGGAGACTCGCTACGCGCCATTCGCTTCATCCCGGCAATTTCTTCGGCGCTGCTGGTCGTACAGGCCGCCGCCATCGCCCGCGAACTCGGCGGACGCACCTACGCCTTGATCCTCACAGCGATCTGCGTGGCGCTGGCGCCGCAATATCTCTCCAATGGCGGCCTGCTCGGCACCAACAACCTGGAACCCACTCTCTGGATGGGCTGCGCCTACTTCGCGATCCTTGCCATCAAGCGGAATGACCCGCGCTACTGGATCTGGTTCGGCGTCTCGGCGGGACTCGGCATGGAGGAGAAGTACACCATCGCCGTCTTTGGCCTGGGCATTGTCATCGGACTGATGCTCACCGAGCAGCGCCGCGTATTCCTCAACCAATGGATCTGGATCGGTGGCGTGGTCGCGTTCCTGATCTTCCTGCCGAATATTCTCTGGAACTGGCACTACGACTGGCCGTTCGTGCAGTTGATTCGCGCCATTCGCGCCGAGGGCCGCGACGTCGTCCTCGGCCCCTCCGAGTGGTTCTTCCAGCAGTTGCTGGTGGTCGGCCCCATCGCCGGCCCGGTCTGGCTCACTGGTTTGTTCGCGCTGCTGTTCTGGAAGCCGTTGCGCCCCTACCGTGTGCTGGGCTGGAGCTATCTCGTCAGCTACCTGGCGATTGATCTGCAGCACGGCAAGAACTATTATCTGGGGCCCATCTATCCCATGCTGTTTGCTGCGGGAGCGGTTGCGCTCGATTCCTTCTTTGACCGTTCGCGCAGTACGGCATGGCTCAAGCCGGTGGTGGCGATTGTGATCGTTGTGAGCGGACTCTACTTCGCTCCCATCACAGTTCCGATTCTCTCGCCGGACCGATTCATCGCCTACACGAAGACGCTTCCGTTTAAACTCCCCATCAACGAGCATTCGCACGCCCGCGCCCCGCTGCCGCAGTGGTACTCCGACCAGTTCGGATGGAAGGAGATCTCGGACGAGACTGTCGTGGCCTGGAACCGCATTCCCGCCGCCGAGCGCGCCGACTGCGGCATCTTCGCGCAAGACTACGGACAAGCCGGTGCCATTGACTTTTTCGGACGCCGCGAAGGCCTCCCCGGGGCCATGAGCGGAGACCGCACCTACTGGCTCTGGGGACCGCACAACTACTCCGGCAACTGCATGATCGTGCTCGACGATCGCAAAGAAGTCTTGGACCGTGCGTTCAATCAGGTCGAATTCGTAGGCTTGTCCGCGCCGAATGCCTACGCGCTCGAGCAGCAGATCCCCGTCTTCATCTGCAAAGGAAAGAAGTTCGACTCCTGGGCAAAGGTGTGGCCGCGGCTGAAACGCTGGCGGTAACGCTGTCTTGGAATGTGTAGTCGTCTTACGGTGGTATCCTGAGCGGCGTTCTTTGCCGCGAAGGACCTGTGGACTGCTTTGCTGCGCCGATGCTGCCAGAGGGTTGCACAGGTCCTTCGCCGCAAAAGACGCGGCTCAGGATGACATTGTTATGGATTACAGAAAAACAAAGCAGCGCCAGGAACGTTGCTGCGCAAGTTCTCCCAGAAAGCCGCACACTGTCTCCACATCCGTCATCGTGAGATCCTCCACGTGTGTTCGGGCCTCGCTTGCCGCTACTTCATCACAGGTTGTAGCATCAATAGGTTTGGGCATTCATCGTTCTTAGCGCAAGGAGAAATCATGGCAACCGATACTCTAGCCACCCCCGCCAGCCTCAGCGACAGCAAGACACGGGTTTTCAAGAATTTCATTGACGGCGAGTGGGTCGAATCCTCGACCGGAGAAACTTTCGAGAATCGCAATCCCGCTGACACCCGCGACCTGGTTGGCATCTTCCAGAAGTCCGCTAAAGCCGACGTGAACGCGGCCGTGGAAGCCGCCAAGCGCGCCTTCACCAAGTGGCGCCTGGTTCCTGCGCCACGGCGGGCCGAGATTGTTTTCCGCGCGGCTGAGATTCTGATCGAGAGAAAAGAAGACTACGCCCGCGACATGACCCGCGAGATGGGCAAGGTTCTGGCCGAGACGCGAGGCGACGTGCAGGAAGCCATTGACGCCGCCTACTACAACGCCGGCGAAGGCCGCCGCCTCTTCGGTCCTACCGTGCCGTCGGAGATGCCGAACAAGTTCGCCATGGCGGTGCGCCAGCCGATTGGCGTCTGCGGCATGATCACGCCATGGAATTTCCCCATGGCGATTTCGTCGTGGAAGCTGCTGCCGGCCGTGGTCTGCGGCAACACGTGTGTCATCAAGCCGGCCCAGGATACTCCGCTATCGACCTTCAACCTGGTCCGGGCCTTGACCGATGCCGGTCTGCCCAAGGGCGTCATCAACGTTGTCGGCGGGTTCGGCGCTGATGTCGGGACGCCGCTGGCCGAGCATGCCGACGTACGCGCCGTTTCGCTCACCGGGTCATCCGCCGTAGGGAAGATTATTGGCGGCATCGCGGCGCAAAGCTTCAAACACTGCTCGCTCGAACTTGGCGGCAAGAATCCGATGATCGTGCTCGACGACGCCAACCTCGACCTCGCCATCGAAGGCGGCCTGTGGGGAGCGTTCGGTACCACCGGCCAGCGCTGCACGGCGACCAGCCGCATGATCGTGCAGAAAGGCGTGTATCGCGAATTCGTCGAACGCCTGGTCGATCGCGCGAAGAAACTGAAAGTCGGCAACGGACTCGACGAAAGCGTGCAGATGGGTCCCGCCATCAATCAGAAGCAGCTTCAGACCGACCTGAGCTACGTTGAGATTGGCAAGAGCGAAGGCGCGAAGCTGGTCTGCGGCGGCAACCGCCTCGACAAGGGCGAATATCAATACGGCTGGTTTATGGAGCCGACGGTATTTACCGACGTCGATCCCAAGATGCGCATCGCGCAGGAAGAAATCTTTGGCCCGGTCGTCTCCATCATTCCCTGTGACGACCTGGAAGACGCCATCGAGATTGCCAACGGCATCGAGTATGGCCTGTCGTCGGCGCTGTATACGAAAGACGTGAACAAGGCATTCTCGGCGATTCGCGATCTGTACGCGGGCATCACGTACATCAATGCACCCACGATCGGGGCTGAAGTTCACCTGCCCTTCGGCGGGACAAAGGCCACCGGCAACGGGCACCGCGAAGGCGGCATCGGCGCCATCGATTTCTATACCGAGTGGAAATCGGTATATATCGATTATTCCGACAAGCTGCAGAAGGCGCAGATCGACCGCGAAGACTGACCCCTTCACCACAGGGGACACAGAGGGGCACAGAGGTCTTCAATGTGGTCTCCTCTGTGAGCCTCCGTGCCCCCTGTGGTGAATGCTGTTGCCGCGGGTACGTCGGTAATCTTGTCCGCCCGCTGACCTCACCATACCGTGATGGACGAGGTGTCCCCTCCAACCCCTCAACTCTCAGCATACGGGGCGCCTTTATGCCTTTTCGCGGACTTCGGAATCTCTCCAGAATCGCAAGATTCTTCGCACTCTCTGCACTCTCCGCACCGCTGCTATGGCTGCTGGTTCACCCTGCATCCCTGTTCGCCGAAACTACTCCCAAGAACGCCCGCAAGGTGGTTGTCCGAGTGGACCCCGAGTACCCCGAATTCCTCAGGAACGGCCACTTCGAAGGACGGGTGATCGTAGAAGCGACGGTGTTGGCAAATGGCAGTGTCTCCAATGTCGAGATCAAGGGCGGTAACCCGATGTTCGCTGAATATGCCACCAAGGCCGTGATGAAGTGGAAGTACGCTCCGGCGCCAGCTCAGACGGTGGAACAGATCAGCTTCCACTTTGGAACTATTCCGAGATAGCCGGGGAATCGGTTCGAGTCTTGGGCCTAACTCTAAGATCCAGTCGCGGAATTACGGCTAGGATTCCCTCTCGGCACCCCGATTTCTCTGCGTCCCCGGCGTCCTGTGCGGTTATCATTTCTTTATGCCGTTGACTCAGACCCACGAGATTACCGCCGCCAGCCGCCTCGATAACGTTCGCTACGCCATCCGCGACCTGGCCTGCGTCGCTGATGAGGTTATCCAGCACGGACACAAGGTCCTTCCGCTCAACGTTGGCGATCCGCTCAATTTCGATTTCCAGACGCCTTCGCACATTGTCGAAGCTGTCTACAAGGCTATGCGCGACGGCAAGAACGGCTACGCGCCGTCGCCCGGCATCCCCGAAGCGCTCGAAGCCATTCGCGGCGAGGCGGCGCGCAAGGGCATCTCTACCGTGCGGGATGTGTTTGTGACCTCCGGCGTGAGCGAGACCGTGGACCTCTGCCTGTCCGCGCTGGTCAATCCCGGCGAGGATTTTCTGACGCCCAGCCCCGACTATCCGCTGTATTCGGCGGTGCTCTGCAAGTTAGGAATCCGACTCAACGCCTACGACTTGAATGAAGACGACGCATGGCAGCCGGAACTGGCTGACATCGAGCGCAAGATCACACCGCGTACTCGCGGCATCGTGCTGATCAATCCCAATAATCCGACCGGATCGCTATGCACGCGGGAGATGCTGAAGCAGGTCGCGGAACTGGCGCGCCGCCATAACCTGATCGTTTTCTCCGACGAAATCTACGACAAGCTGATATTGGAAGATACGCCGCACATCGCCTTCGCCGCAGTCGCGCCGGACGTGCCGTGCGTGACCTTCGGAGGCATGTCGAAGAATTATCTTGTCCCGGGATGGCGCATCGGATGGGGCATCGTCTCGGGCGATGCCGCGGCGGTGAAAACCTATACCGAGGGAGTGCACCGCCTGCTGCGCGCGCGCCTGTGCGCGAACCATCCCGAGCAGTACGCGATCAAGCCCGCGCTCGAAGGCCCGCAGGATCATCTGGTCGAAGTGCAACGCAAACTGCGCTCCCGCCGCGACCTCACGCAGAAATGGTGCGAGTCGACGCCACGCGTCAGTTGCATCGCCCCGCGTGGAGCTTTCTATGCGTATCCACGCATCGACATTCCCGAGAGCGACGAGATTTTCGTGAAGGAACTCATCCGCCAGAAGCATGTCATGGTCGTGCACGGCTCGGGCTTCGGCCAGAAGCCGGGCACGCAGCACTTCCGCATTGTGTTCCTGCCGGATGAGGCGACGCTGACCAAGGCGTATGCGGGGATTGCAGAGTTCATTCGGGAGCGGTACGGACGCAATAATCAACAGGGATGACGCAAAAGAAGTTGTTCAAGAGCCTCCGCGTCCTCTGTGGTGAAGCTCTTGACCTTTCTCTTTCTCCGCGAATCTGCTTAAATCAACCTTAGCGCAACACCGCTGGCGCGCCGGTGTTCCTACAACTTGTGGTCGATATTCATTCTCACATTCTTCCGGAAGTAGACGACGGCCCCAAGTCCTGGGACGTGTGCGTCTCGATGTGCCGCACGGCGGCCGCCGACGGCATCACCCACATGGTCGCCACGCCTCACGCCAACGACCGCTACCATTACGATCGCGAGTATATGCAGGGCCTGGTGGCCCACCTGCAGCAACTTGTGGGAGACGCGCCGAAAATCACACTGGGTTGCGACTTTCATCTCTCGTACGAGAACATTCAGGACGCGCTCGTCCACCCGTCCCGCTACGTGATTGGCAATACGCGTTATCTGCTGGTGGAATTCAGCAACTACGGCATTCCCCAGAACACGACGGATTCTTTCCTCAAGCTGGGAGATCACGGAATTACGGTCATCATCACGCACCCCGAGCGCAACCCGATTTTGCGCGAGAGCCTGCAGCGCGTCGCGGAGTGGGCCGAGCAGGGATGCGTCGTGCAAATGACAGGCTCGGCCCTCACCGGATTCTGGGGGGATCGCACGCGCCGCGCCGCGGTGTGGCTGCTGGAACATCAAGCGGTTCATGTGCTGGCCACGGATGCGCACGATATGGAGAAGCGGGTCCCGATTCTTTCCTCCGCTCGTGACGCGGCCGCTGAGATTTGCGGTGAAGAAGTCGCCGAGGCTCTGGTCGAAGGGAATCCGCGCGCGATTCTCGAGAACCAGCCGTTGCCCTACTTCCCTCGTCCGTCTGCAGCAGCGAGTTATCGGAAGAGATAGAAATAACGTCCGGTCATGCGACGAGGCCAGCGCAAGCAATCCACAGGCGGAGTCCTGCCCTAAGCACCTTCTCCCGCGAACACGCTGGAAGGCATCGCACTGTTTTCAGTGCATCGCTGCAAGAGGCACTTATTGTGGGATTGTCCGGTCTTTCTCAACCGGGCTCGAAGTCGCCGGAGAAGAACTCGAAGGAGGAAGCGGATCAGAGGTTGGCGCGGGGTCGTGAGACGCCGGAGCAGGAGCCCCCGATTTCGGACGATCCGGCAGCGTCGTCATGGCGCTCTCCGGGTTGAGCAGGTGGTCCTTGCTCGGTCCTAAGCCCAGGCTGATCAGCGCGCGCGAATCCGGGACAGTCTTGCTCTGCCAGCCGTGGTCCGCCTGGTATTTGCGCATGGCATCTTCGCTGGCCTGGTTCCAGGTTCCGGTGGGCTCACCCTTGAGATAGTGCTCACGGATCAGGGCTTCCTGAATCGCCTGCGCACGCTCAGAGTCGATCTTCTGCTGACCGCGCAACCGCGCCGATTTTCTTCGCGACCGTTTTCCAGAAGAGGCCTTGTGGGACTTGCTCCGGGATTTCGCGCCGGAGGTCGAGGAGGTAGAAGCCGAAGTGGAGCCGGGTTTCTTCGCGGAAGTGGATTCTGTAGCCGCGCTGCTGGAATCCTGCGCCGATGCAAACACGCATCCCAGCAGCAGCGCGCAAACCGCGCCGAGCCGTGCTTTACGAGTTCCCGTCCAGCCACTCACCATTCCTTTTGACCCGGCAATCGCTTGACCCTACATTTCGCGACCAGAAATCGCGACCAGAAATCCCCAGAAAAAAGGAAACGCCCAATTGATACTGGCATCGTAATCATCTTCGATCTCTGACTACAGTTCCAGTTCCAATTGGGCGAAATCAGGTTACGGAAGTGTTCCCGCCATGAAGCCGGCGCCCTGCTGTCCGGTGGTGCCCCGCTCGCGCACCAGGAAAACCACATCCTGGCCGCTCTTCATGCTGGACTCGATCTTCGCCAGGTCGTCCTCACTGTTCACAGGCTGCTTATTCACTTCCAGAATCACGTCCCCACGAGCCAGGCCGACGTCTTCTGCAAAGGAGTCGGGCTTGACTTCCTGCACGATCACGCCCTTGCCCGAAGGCACGTCGAGCCGTTCGGCCATTTCCGGTGTCAGCTTCTTCACCGTTACGCCAAACTTGCTTTGCTTGGGAGAATTGTCCCCGCTGTCATCCTGATCTTCGCCGAGCCGGGACGCAAACAACTTCGCCCGATCCGCGATGGTGACCGAGGCTTCCTGTTGCTTGCCGTTGCGGACAAAAGTCAGACTCACCTTGGATCCGGCTTTACGAGAGGCGATGTCGGAAACCAGTTCATTCCCCTTGCTGACCTTTTTACCATCGACGGCAGTAATCGTGTCCCCGACCTTCAACCCCGCCTGGTCCGCGGGACTGCCCGCCACAACGGTGGAAACCGTGATTCCCGATCCGCCTCCGTAAACGCGTGCGATCGCAGGATTATCCTGGGGCGCGAACATGATGCCAATCGATCCGCGGGACACCCGGTGCTCGGGTCCCGTCAACTGGTTGTAGACGTCGACTACAGTCTTCGACGGCAGCGCGAAGCCGATTCCGGCATAAGCGTTGGTTTCGCTCAGGATTGCGGTGTTGATTCCGATGACTTCGCCGTTGAGATTGACCAGCGGCCCACCGGAGTTTCCAGGATTGATCGCCGCGTCGGTTTGAATGAATGTCTGGAACTGGCGCCCGGGAACGATGTCGCGTCCCTTGGCAGAAACGATGCCAGCGGTCACCGTGCCGGCTTGACCGAATGGGCTGCCAATGGCGAGCACCCAGTCGCCGACTTGCATGCCGTCAGAATTTCCCATCTTCGCGGCCGGCAAGGGACGATCCACTTCAACTTTAATTACGGCGAGATCGGTTTCCTGGTCGGTGCCAATGACCTTGGCGTCGTGCTGCACGCCCGGCGGATCATCCTCAAAGCGCACGCGGATGCGGTCCGCCTTCTCAACCACATGGCGATTGGTCAGAATGTAGCCCTTAGAGTCGACGATGACTCCGGAACCTAGCGAGCGCTCGCGAATCGGTCCATCCTGCGGGCCGCCTTGACCGCCGGGGCCTCCAAAGAAGTGGTTGAAGAAGTCGTCCATACCGCCGCCACCGCCATCTTCGTCATCCTGCTGATCCTGCCCGCCTCTGCGGCGATGAACATTCTTGATCGTCGATTCCGTGTTGATGTTCACGACGCTCGGCTCCAACTGCTTCGCGATCTGCGCGAAAGCCTGCGACAACGGATTGGTTGTCGTCGTCGGCGGGGGCAGGGTCAGCGGCGTCGCGTCCCCCTTTTGCCCTTCTTTCCCCTTCACGGACGAGGAAATCACCGTCCCAATCAAAATGCCGACCGACAAAGTCAATAGAATGCTCAGCGTGTATGCCCAGCGGTGAGCCTTCATGCGCATCCACATTGCGCCGGAATCCATAGGTCCACTTCCCTCCGACTACTCACAAGTCCTTATGATTATACCCATTTGCGCGAGCCCCTGAACCGGCGCGAAGGTGGGGGTACAAATCGCCATGAGCCCTTGGACATTAGACGCCGGAAGAGCCCAAATCGTTTGATGGGGGCGCGCCATCGAGTGAAAATAAAGGGCGCCTCAGAGGCAACTCCTACTTCAGCTCGTACACCGTCTTGCCGCCTACCACCGTGCGCAGGACCTTGGTCTGCAGCAGCTTTTCGGGAGAAGTTGCGGTCGGATCCCGGTCGAGGACAACGAAGTCCGCCAGCATGCCCGGTACCAGCTTGCCCTTTTCCTTCTCGTCAAATTCGGCGAAGGCAGAGCCCGTGGTATAGGCAGCGATGGCCTGATCCATGGTGAGGCGCTGTTCAGGGAAATATTCCTGTTTGCCATCCTCGCTCTTGCGCGTGACCGCGGCGTAGAGGCCGCGGAATGGGGTCACGGGCTCGACGGGATAGTCGGTCCCAAAGGCGAGCGTTACTTTCTTGTCGAGAAACGCCAGCCACGCGTAGGACGTAGCCGCCCGCTTCGCCCCAAGACGATCCTGCGCCCACCGCATATCGGTCAACAGATGGTTGGGCTGCATGGAGGCAATGACTTTCAGCTGCTTGAATTGCGCGATCTGCGCCGGCGTTGTGACCTGGGCATGCTCGATGCGCAGGCGGAAATCGTCGCCACCATTCGGGCCCTTCACATGAGCCTCGCGCGCGGCCTTCTCGGCCTCGGCGAACGCGTCGAGCGCCATCTGCACACCCTTGTCGCCGATGGCGTGAAAGCCGATCTGAAATCCCGCCAGCACGCGCTCTTTCGTCATGTCGTTCAGCTTGGCCGCGTCGTATCGGGGCAGACCGGAATTCTTCGCATCGTCGGAATATGGCTCGAGCATCGCCGCAGTGTGCGATCCCAGCGAGCCGTCCATGAATCCTTTCAGCATCCCGGTGTGCAGCATCAGGTCCGACTGCGGATGCAACTCGCGCTTGCGGCTTAACTCTTCGACGGGATCATCGAAGGGCAGCCATTCCGTGATGCGGGCGGTGAGCTTGCCCTCTTTTTCGAGTTCTTCGTAGATCTGAAAATTCTCCCAGTTGGGGGAGTTGTCCTGGCACGATGTCACGCCGTGCGCAGCCAGATCAGCGAGAGCCAACTCGATCCCGTCGCGCCGCTGCTGGTGGGTCGGCTTGGGCACGACGCCCAATACCGCAGTTTTCGCCGTCTCCCGCAAGATTCCCGTGGGCTCTCCGGCTTCGTTGCGATCGATGTGTCCGCCCTGCGGATCGCGGCTGGCCAGGTTCACGCTGCCCAACTGCAACGCCCGCGTATTGGCTACGGCAATGTGCCCGTCGATGCGCCCCAGATATACCGGATGCCCGTTCGATACCTCATCGAGATCCCAGCGCGTGGGAGTGACTTTCACCGGCCAAAGGGTCTCATCCCAGCCCGCGCCCAGAATCCACTCGCCCGCCCTCGCTGCCGCGACTTTCTTCGCCACCCGGGCGCGAAGTTCGTCGAGCGACTTCACTCCGGTAAGATCGACGCTGAGTTTCGTGGCTCCGGCATCGTCGAGGTGCACGTGCGCGTCGTTGAATCCCGCCACGGTGAAATGTCCGCCGAGATCGATGACTTGCGTCTGTGGGCCCTTGAGCTTATCGAGGTCGAGTGTCTTGCCGACGGCCTCAACGCGATCACCCTTCACCGCAATCGCTTCCTCCCGCAGGATGGAACTGAACGGAGTGTTGGCGGGCACGCCGGTATAAACGTTAGCGTGAACGAAAATGACGTCGGCCTTGGGACGCGTGTCCGCCGGCGCCGGGGCGCTGGTCTGCCCTGCACCGAGTGACGCGCCGAAAATTACGACGAGAACCGCTCCGCCCAGACTCGCTATCCCTGTCAGTGTCAGACTCATTGTCCCACCCCCGCCAGCGCCAGCATGGTCAGCAGAATTCGCTTTAGTCCCAGCTCACGCCCGTTGGAATCGAACCACTCCTGCAACGTATGTGCTCCTCCGCCCGAGCCCCCGCCCCCAATGGCGACGGCTTCCTGCCCCAGCGACAACGGAACGTTGGCGTCGGTCGACGCCCGCTGCACCTGCGCCGCATTGCTCAGTTGTGCGTCAACCGCGCGTACAACCTGCAATATCCGCGCCCCCGGAGGCAGTTCGCCTGCCGGACGGTTCCCGATCACGACCACCTCGCAACTCACTCCGCTCGGCCGCTTCTGTGCCGGAGAGCGCATTTCCGCCGTCAGGGTCTCGTCTTCGACAGCGCGATTCAACGCCGACCGCAGCGATTGCTCCAGACGTTCCATCTCCGTCATCGACGTGGAACGGATGTCGACCTTCATGCTCGCGGACTCAGGAATCGAGTTGACCGATGTGCCCCCGCGGATGACTCCGATGTTGAAGGTGGTCTTGGGGGTCGACGGCACGGTGGTCGCGCTGAATGTATCAATGGCCTTGGCCAGAATGACGATCGGATTGGGCGTGCCAAAATCGCTCCACGAATGGCCTCCCGGCCCGCGCACGATCACTTCAAAGCGCCGGCTGCCGAGGGCTTCGGCGACGATCGTGTCGGCGCCCGCGCCATCGAGCACCAAACTGTACGCAATCGAATCTTTCCAGCGCGGCGTGGAGAAGATGTGCCGCATGCCGCGCAAGTCGCCTTCGCCCTCTTCGCCTACGTTCCCGATGAACACAAAGGGCAGCGCATGCCGGATGCGCACCGCGCGCAACAGTGCGGCAATCCCGAGCATTGCTGCCACGCCCGCGCCGTTATCCGAAACGCCTGGCCCGTAGATGCGGCTCCCCTGCTGGCGAATGTTGAGCGGCGTGTTCGCGGGAAAGACTGTGTCGATGTGGGCGCTGAGCGCGACGTAACGACGCCCGAATCCCGGATGCGTTCCGAATACATTGCCGACGTCGTCGATGCGGACATCGTCCAGCGCAACTTCGCGGAAGCGCTCGGCCAGCCACGCTGCCCGCGCCGACTCGCCAAACGGCGGCGCCGGAATCCGGGCCATCTCCATCTGCCAGTGCAGCAATTGCGGCTCATGCGCGCGAAACCAGTTGAACGCCGACCGCACCTCGGGAGAGGCCGCCAGGCGCGCCACTTCCTGCTGCACCTCGGCAACCGGAAATCCCTGCTTTTGAGCAGGCGCACTATCGTGCAAGTCCGCGCGTGGGGGATTCGGGCTCATGACGATTATGCGTTAGTTTACAACGCGTTGGAGGTGTGGGGGCATTACCGAAGATGGGAACCATGCGGCGGGAGTGCATGCGCTGACATAAGGCGGATTCCTATCGTTTGGGATCCTAATGGTACCGGGCAACACGATAGGGAGAAGCCGCGAGAAGGCGACGAACAACTGACTCAGGGACTACCGACCAATTCGAGTTTCGGAGCACCTGGAGAAAGAAGCGCTCGAACGTCTCGCATCGGAGGTTGCCCGAAGAAGCGGCTGTATTCGCGATTGAATTGGGTAGCGCTTTCGTAGCCGACCGCAAAAGCCGCGCTGGCCGCATCGAGACCGTTGTTCAGCATCAAGCTCCGCGCTGCTTGCAGCCGGAGTTGTTTCTGATATTGAAGCGGACTCATTGCGGTCAGCGCACGGAAATGATGGTGCAGCGTGGACACGCCCATGCTCGCAAGCTGTGCGAGTTCTTCCACGAGCAAAGGCTTGGCATAGTTCGCGGTGATCCACGCAATCGCTTTAGCCGTCCGGTGGCTTTGATCTCCGAGGGTTGCTACTGCGCGCAAGCGCGCTCCCTCGGGTCCCCGCAGGATTCGATAGACGATCTCGCGCTGAATCAGGCCGCTCAGAAAAGGGATGTCCTGCGGGCTTTCCAGCAGATCAAGCAGGCGGCAGCACGCGTTAAGAAACTCCGGCGTGGTCTTGCCGATCGACATCGCGGGACTGTCAGGCGACGCCTCCGCGACATGAATCTCTTCACGGCTGAGCAACTCCCGGACCATCGACATGTCCAATTTGAGCGACAGTACGAGACAGGGAACCTCCTCCGTTGCCTCGGCCACCCAGCTCACGATCGGCAAATCGACCGCAGTCAGCAGGAAATGCGACTCGTCGTAGATGAAGCTGGTCCGGCCGATGTTCACCTGCTTGCGGCCCTGCGCGACCACGATGACGCCCGGATGGTAGGTTGTCCGGCACGGAGGGGTGGGGGAAGACCGCCGATGAAGGCTCACGCCGGGAATCTCGGTTATCCGATTCTCTTCCCTGCCAACTAAGAAGGCAATCTTACCCGCGAGTTCAACGCGCAACCCACGGGCCGCATTTGCTTTCAGAGTGGGGTTTTCTTTGGTGGTTTTCATGTTGGCCGTCGGTACAGCCCGCTCATAAAGATAAGCTGCTGGCCGGAGTTACGCCATTGATTTTTCGCCTGACCAGAGGAATAGGCAATCAGTAGGCAGGATCGGGCTACCGCTTCCCGGTCATTTGCCCTAGTGTCGGAATGGGTGAAACAACTGGGCAAGGAGAACCGCATGAAGAAGCGCACGATGGGAAAACCTGGATCGGAGGTCTCGGCGCCGGGATTCGGCCCCATAAACAGGGACCATTGGAAGCTGTCTATTGCGCTCTGCCTGCTGGCAGCTTCTCTTTTTACTTCAGCAAGCGCGCAAGAGAACAACAACAGCAGCAAGGCAAAGGAGGCGCCCAAGTCCCCTGTCACGCCCAAGGTCATCAACATCTGGCCTGGTGTCGCGCCCGGGTCGGAGCAATGGAAGCAACCGGAGACAACACTTGGTTCCGGCCCGATGCAGAGAATCGTCAATGTAACGGCGCCGACCCTGACCGCTTACCTGCCGGACACGGCCACTGCGACAGGCACCGCGGTTATTATCGCCCCGGGCGGCGGCTTTATTTTCCTTGGCACGGATACCCACGAAGTCGCGGAGTGGCTGGCAGCCAGGGGCATTGCAGGATTCGTCCTGAAGTACCGGACAGCTCAACTCGAGGGGCAGGACGAAGCGCAGTTGAACCAGTCCGGTAGAGCGCGCTTCGGAGCTCAGCTGAACGATCACGCCTTGATCGCAGAGGACGGAAAGTACGGTATAGCCGACGGGATTCAGGCCATCAAAGTGGTGCGTGCACATGCTGCCGAATGGGGAATCTCCGCGGATCGCATCGTCTTCATGGGATTTTCCGCCGGCGGAATGATCGCGGAGTTTGCGTCCGTTCAGCCGGATGCGAGCGCGCGCCCAAACTACGCGGCTCCGATTTACGGCGCGCCTTTTCCTGTGCCCCCGATACCAGAAGGAGTGCCGCCCTTCTTCATGGAGATGGCGCAGGACGACACACTCGCCGGCCCCCAAATAGTCGCCTTCTACGATGCACTTAAGGCGGCCGGATACAAGCCGGAATTTCACATCTACAGCTCCGGCGGTCATGGCTGGGGTATGCGCAAACAAGGTAAATCGAGCGATCACTGGATCGACGACTTTTACTATTGGCTGGAAGCACAGGGTCTGACGGGGCCGCGCAAGTAACCGGCTCCGAAACCGGCATAAATGGTGTCAGCGACATCGAATTGGCCAAAAGTATCGAATGGAGCATGAAAAACGAGGACAAAAATGAGAACAACACTTCAAATCATAGCTTTCGCGGTCAGCCTTGTATTCAGCTTCCAGTCCCAAGCGCAAACAGGGGACGCAATCTTCCCAAAAGGTGAACTATCCACCGTCAAAAATCATACGGGGAATATTTGGCTTAAAGAGTTGAATGTAGGTGACAGTACATTCGATCCCAGCATTGCCGTAGCAACCTACGATGCCGGTGCAAGATTGGATTGGCATCTTCACCCCGGTGGTCAAGTTCTACTCATTACAGAAGGCACTGGCTTCTATCAGGAGAGGGGAAAGCCAATACAGGTGGTCCACAAGGGGGATGTAATCAAATGTCTTCCGGGCGTAGAGCATTGGCACGGTGCATCCCCGAAAAGTGGCTTTGCCTATATAGCGGTGACACCGACTCAAAAGGGAAAAACAGTTTGGTTAGAGCCGGTTTCCGATAAGGACTACAACGGCTCGAAATAGAGATCCCTTTTGGAGGTTCGTATGAAGAAGCGCAAACTTGGCAATCTCGAGGTATCCGCGCTCGGCTTCGGTTGCATGGGGTTGAGCTACGCGTACGGTCCAGCCACCGAAAGGCAGCAAGCCATAAATGTCATCCGTACAGCAGTCGAGCGTGGCGTGACATTCTTCGACACGGCTGAAACATACGGCCCATTCACGAACGAAGAACTCGTAGGAGAGGCTCTGGCCCCGTACCGCGACCAGGTAGTGATTGCCACGAAGTTCGGCTTCGATATCTCTCCCGATGGGCAACGGTCGGGCGGGCTCAACAGTCGGCCGGAGCACATCAAGCAGGTTGCTGAAGCGTCACTCAAACGCCTCCAGACTGGTGTGATCGATATCTTCTACCAGCATCGCGTCGATCCGGACGTGCCCATCGAAGATGTCGCCGGCGCGGTCAAAGATCTGATCCAGGCCGGAAAGGTCAAACACTTCGGCCTTTCTGAGGCGAGTGCCAGCACCATTCGCCGCGCCCACGCGGTCCATCCGGTCGCCGCAGTCCAAAGCGAGTATTCGATATGGACGCGAGACCCCGAACCAGAAGTGCTTCCCATCTGCGAGAAGTTGGGGATCGGTTTTGTTCCCTGGAGCCCACTTGGCCAAGGGTTCTTGACGGGCAAGATTGATGCGTCAACAAAGTTTGAAGGCACGGACATGCGAGTAGTATTCCCTCGATTTACGGAAGAGGCTCGTAAGGCAAACCAGGCGGTGGTGGATCTTCTGAATCAGATCGCACGGCGAAGGAAGGCAACTCCTGCACAAATCGCACTAGCGTGGTTGCTCGCGCAGAAACCTTGGATCGTTCCGATTCCAGGAACAACGAAGATCCATCGGCTGGAAGAGAACATCGGCTCCGCTTCAGTCGAGCTGACGTCGGAGGATCTTGATGAGATCAATGCGGCAGGGTCCAATATCCCAATTCAGGGCGAGCGCCTTCCTGAATCAATTCTGCGAATGTCTTACCGGTAACGCGCCGTCGGCGAGCTCGTTGATCGTGGTCTTACTCCTCACTTCGAGGTGTCGTCCGTTGGATTGGTAGCGATGACGCTCTGCTAAGGAGCTTTCAGGCTAGGTCGACCGCACTTGCACTGCATCTACCAATTTCATGGTGGCGGGAACTTCAATCGTATGCCGGCGACCTCCGCGCAAGATGGGTCCGGCAATGGCGTCGAGTTCGGGAGGGTTTCCCTGGTCGACGTCCTTTTGCATCGAGCTGCGCATGTTGGGAGGCAGTTTGGGCACACCCGAAATCACAGCTTCGGGATCAACTTTGGCGCCTTCGGCTGTGGCCACCGCGCAGGCCTCGCGCACACAGGACTCCCACAGTTGCTTGCGCGCGGGATCGCTCATGACACCGCCGACGGGCTGGTCAAACGCCGTGGTGGCCAGCGCGATGGGCGCAAGGAACACGGCCTTACTCCACATGAGAGTTGGCTCGTCATCGACAAATCGGCATTCGACGCCGATCTTCTGCAGGCCGTTGAGCACGCCGCCCAGCAGACTCTTCCCTGCCGACGCAACGTTGAGACGGAGAAACGGCGTGCGGTGCGCGAAGTGTCCGGGCGAAACGCGTTCCATTTCTCCGGCGATGGTGGCGGCGATGACGCGATCGTTGCCATATTTCGCTCGAAGTACCCCGAGGTGATCGATGCCGTTGAGCAGGGGCACGATCGCTCCGAGCGCATCAGGGTTCACGATGGCCCGCATAGCGGCATCGAGTTGCGTGGCCTTCACGGCGAGCCAGAGAACGTCGCAGGCAGGAACTTCTCTTGCGCACGCGACCGAGGCGTAAAACGTCCCGAAAGAGCTCTCCAGATGAAGTTGTTCTGGATACGTGGCGACGGAGCCGGGCTTCACGACGACGGTAACAGAATCGCCCAGGTGCGCGAGGCAGGTGCCAACCGTGCCTCCCACGCCGCCTGCACCGAGAATCGCATGTCGAAGGGGCATGCGGTTATTTCTTCTGCACCGCGGCCGGCACGCATTCGAGGATCTCCGCTTCGCTCAGCGTGTGGTCGCTCCGCTTGGCGCGCTGGTAGATGCGGTCGACTACGTCATCCGACGCAGGAATCTTGTGCCGCTCCAGCCAGAACAGCACGTTCGATTTCCCGCTCATCGGACCCACGTCGATGATCTGGTCGAGCCCGAAGACGTGCGAAGGGACGCCGGAATACACAGTGTTCGCCAGCACGATATCGTTCTTGTGATATGCCTTGATGATCGCCGCGGCATGCACGCCCGTCGCGGTGCGGAAGGCATCGTCGCCGACCACCGGATAATTCCTCGGAATCGGCACTCCGGTCGCGTGGGAAACCGTCTCGCAATATTCCTTCAGCTTGGTGAGATCCTGATGATCCCAGGGCGCAATGCCCATCAATTTGAGATTCACCAGCATCTGATCGATCTGGGTGTTGCCGACGCGCTCTCCCAGCCCGGTCGCGCAGCCGTGGACGCAATTCGCGCCAGCAATGATCGCCGCCATCGAGTTCGCGATTGCCAGACCGCGGTCGCTGTGCCCGTGCCAGTCCACGCGAATTTTTTCGCCGGAGGGCTTGACGACTTCTTCGATCACGAAGCGGACCAGCGCCAGCGCACCCATGGGCGTGGCGTGCCCCGCGGTATCGCAGATACAGATCGCCCGCGCCCCGCACTGGATCGCCGTCGCATACAGCCGCTTCACCGTCGCGGGATCGCACCGGCTCGTGTCCTCAGTGACGTACATGACGTCGAGGCCCAGCGAGACCGCGTACTTGACCGCCTTCTCCGTCGTTTGCAGAAGAAAATCGTCGGTCCACCCCTCGGTAAATCTGCGGATGGGGCTCGATCCGATGAAGGTGGCGGCTTCGATCCGCAGTCCGGTGTTCTGCACGATCTCGGCAATGGGACGAATGTCGTTCTCGTGCGTCCGCGCCGCGCAGTTCGCCTGAATCTTCATTTTGTGCGCGACGATCTCGCGGGCCAGAGCAGTCACGGCCTCAACTGCTCGCGGACCCGCACCGGGCAGCCCGAGATCGAGCGAGTTGATCCCCAGCGCCTCCATCAGGTGAAGGATTTCAATCTTCTCGGCAATCGAGGGATCGCGCACCGACGGCGACTGCAGCCCATCGCGCAAGGTCTCGTCGTTGAGCAGGACCGGGCCCGGTGGCTTCATCCCCGGGGGATGGTTCTTGTTCCAGTCGTAGATGAGGTCGGAGGTGTTCATGAAGAGCGAGGAGCGGTGAGCTATGAGCAATGAGCACTAAGCTTCCGCCCAATGGTTCTTTCCGTAATCCCCTCGTCCAGTGAATGTGCGGCGATTGATCACCGCTCATTGCTCATTGCTCACTGCTAGCAACTATTTCTCTTTCGGCGGCAGGGTCAATCCGAAAACTGAGATCATACCCTTCCCGGCGACGTTCCTCTTGCTCTCCCCGGGAGTCGGCAGGTAAAGCGCCTTGCAATTCTCGCAACGGTACACTTCGGCTTTTGGGCCCCAGGCCTTCTCGATGTCGCCACACTCGCGCTCGGCCGCGTCGGTCATGTAGGACCAAAGCTTCAGGTGCCCGCCGCAGAATTTGCCTTTCTCATTCTTCTCGTTGCAGGCACGCTGCCCGGCCTTCTTCACTTTGACCTTGTGGTGGGAAAGCTGCGGAACCTCGTGAGAACCGGAAGTGGCCATTTCACCCGTCGCCAAAGGATGTACCCCTCGTTCAAGCGGCGCAAACGCCGCCGATTCGGCTTAATGGGGTCATTGTAACCGAAAGCCGTGAGCGATGAGCAATGAGCTGTGAGCGGCGAGCAACCCCGTTCCTGCTCACTGCTCGCCGCTCATCGCTCCCTGCTTTCAATCTGCTAGTCTTTAGAAACTTTCATGATCACAATCGTTTCGGGTCTGCCGCGCTCCGGCACCTCATTGATGATGCAGATGCTGGTCGCCGGAGGCATGACTCCTCTCTCCGACGGCGAGCGCGCTGCCGACCCCGACAATCCGCGCGGATATCTTGAGTGGGAGCGGATCAAGCAACTGCCCAACGATCCGTCATGCGTAGCGGAAGCGGAGGGCAAGGTCGTCAAAGTGATCTCGCGGCTGCTTTTGTCGCTGCCTTCAGGGCATGAGTACCGTGTCATCTTCATGCAGCGGCCTCTGCCGGAGGTGCTGGCCTCGCAGGACCAAATGCTGCGCCGCCGTGGAACCTACAAAGAAGGCGCGGACCCCGCCGTGATTGGCGCCGCCTTCGAGAAGCACTTGCGCGAAGTCTACGCTTGGCTCGACAGCAAGCCTTATGTCAAAGCGCTGCGTGTGCCGTATCACGAGGTGCTCAGCGCCCCGAAGGAAATGGGGCAGAAGATCTCTGACTTCCTGGGGACTCCGTTGAATCTGGACGCGATGATTCAGCAGGTAGACGCCTCGCTGTACCGCAACCGCACGCGGTAAGGGAACTGAGGACGAGATACACTGGTCCCGAGGAGACGAGAAGAAATGGCGAGAAAAGTAAAATCGGCCGGAACCGGTTCTGCCAGGGCGGCGGGCCAAGGCACAGTCAGTCGGGAAAATGCCGAACACTATCGCTGGGGCGATCACTGCGACGCCTGGTACCTGGTGAAGGATCCGCAACTTCACGTGATCGAGGAAGTCATGCCGCCGGGCGCCGCCGAAATTCGCCACCATCACGAGCACGCGCAACAGTTCTTCTTCATTCTCAGCGGCGAGGTGCTCATGGAAGTGGAGGGCGAAACCACGCTGGTGCCCGCCGGAAGCGGTATCCGAGTGCTGCCGGGAAAGCGCCATCAGATCCGGAATCCGTCGTCTGGGCCAGTCCGCCTCCTGGTGGTTTCACAACCTCCGAGCCACGGCGACCGTCACGACGAGTGAATCGCACCTTCCAAAAACACGTAGAGACAGGCACCTCGGCCGTCCGGCCCTGAGTTTGCCGCAGGAGCGAAGCCGGCCGACGCGCTACAGCTTCTTCCTTGTCATAACTCCAGCGGCACGCATCGCCCCGCGCAACCTCGCACCGATGTTCCGCGCGAACTGCATATCCAGGAATCCTTCCATCTGCCGCCGGAAATCCTCGCCGTATCCGTGCCACCAGACTTTTTTCATCCCCGGCAGGCGGTCGGTATCCAGATATTTCACGCGCACCATCTCATCCAGACCGAAGCGGCCGTGAGTGCGGCCGACACCGCTGGCCTTGACACCGCCGTGCGGAGCCTCGCTGATGCCGAAGCACGAAATCACATCGTTCACCATGACCGTTCCGGCATGAATGCGCCGCGCCAGACGCTCTCCCCGTTTCGGATCGCGAGTCCACACGCTGGCCGCCAATCCGTACTCCGAATCGTTGGCCAGGCGTACGGCTTCGTCGTCACCGTTGCACGACATCACTGGCAACACTGGACCGAAAGTTTCTTCGCGCATGATGCGCATGTCATGCGTCACATCCGCCAGCACCGTAGGAGCGTAGTAGTTCGGTCCCAGCTCGGGCAACCGCGTGCCACCTGTGAGAACCCGCGCTCCGCGTGCCTTCGCGTCCTCCACGTGCGACTCTACGATTCGCACCTGCCGCTCCTGAATCATCGGCCCCACATCCGTGTGTGCATCCATGCCGTTGCCTACGCGCAGCTTCTTCGTCTTCTCCGCACAAGCCAGGGCAAAGGACTCGTACAAGCTGCGATGCACATAGCACCGCTCGACCGACAGGCAAGCCTGTCCGGCATTGACGAAGGCGCCCCAGACCGCGGCGCTCGAAGCGACATCAACGTCGGCATCATCGAGCACCAGCATGGGATCTTTCCCACCCAGTTCGAGCACGACCGGGAGCAGGCGCTCGGCCGCGGCGGCTGCGATACGTTTGCCCGTGCCCACACTGCCGGTGAATACGAGTTTGTCGATCGAGGAGCGCACCAGGGCCGCCCCCGCCGGTCCCTCGCCCACCACCACCTGAAACACATCCTCGGGTACACCGGCCGCGTGCAGCAACGAAGCCAGTTCCAGCGCCACCAGCGGCGTCAATTCCGAAGGCTTTAGCACCACGGCGTTTCCTGCGACCAACGCCGCCAGCGTCTCAGTCGCGGGAATCGAAAACGGGTAGTTCCACGGCGAGATGATTCCGACCACGCCGTGGGGTTCGCGGACCAGCCATCCGCGCTTGAGCTTGGTGACCAGGTTGCCGTGAGGGACGGGTTCATCGCGCAGCAGACTGAAGGCGTTGCGGATGAGGAATCGCGCCGCGTCGAGAACCACGAGCACCTCGGTGACCAGCGCCTCGGCCAGAGGCTTGCCCACTTCCCGGGTAATCGCCGCCGCGATCGCCGATTTCTTCGCATAGAGCTTTCCCTGAAACTCGCGCAAGATGGCGATACGGTGCTGCAGACCGAGATCGGCCCAGGCGGCCTGTGCGGTGCGCGCCCGCTCGACCGCAAGCAGAACTTCACTCTCGTCCACACATTCCAACTCACGCAAAATCTCGCCTGTCGCTGGATTCACCGACACAATCTTGCCCGCGCCGACTTGTAGCTCACTCGCCATGAAGCAATCCTAGTCCGTCGAGACGCAGCTTGCCACGTCTTACCTCTCCATCTCTCCTAATACTCCACATTCACCAGATACAATCCCGACGCGGGCGCCGTCGCTCCCGCCGCCGACCGATTCCGCGCCTCGAGGATGCGAGTGACATCTTCGACCTGCAGGGTTCCGCGGCCCACGAGAATGAACGTCCCCACCAGATTTCGCACCATGTGGTGCAGGAATCCCGAGCCGCGAACCGTGTAGATCAATTCCTCCCCGGCTCTCTCCCACGACGAACTGAAGATCGTCCGGACATTCGAGACCGCCTCGCCATCGCGCCCGCGCTCGGGATCCACGGCAGCGAATGACGTGAAATCTTTCTCTCCCACCACCAGGCACGCCGCGCGTGCCATCGCCGCCTCATCCAGCCGGTAGGGATAATGCCACACATAGCGCGCCAGAAACGGAGGACAGATGGACTCGCGATAAATGCGATAGCGATAGGTCTTTCCCCGTGCCGAGTGGCGCGCATGAAAATCCGCCGGCGCCTCAGCGACTTCCAGCACTCGCACCGACTGCGGCAACACGTCGTTCAGGGCTTTCACGAAATTCTCTGTGGGGACGGATGACTCTGTGACAAATGTCACCACCTGTGCCAGGGCATGCACTCCCGCGTCGGTGCGCCCCGACCCTTGCGGCAATACTTTTTCGCCGGTAATGCGTCCAATAGCTGAGGCTAGTGTGCCCTGCACCGTGGTTGCGTCCGGCTGCACTTGCCAGCCGGAAAATTCCGCCCCGTCATAGGAGAGGATCACTTTGAGATTGCGCATTTGGCGATCTTTAGAGTCCTATATCCCGCTCGAATCATCGAACGCATTTAACAGCATGCGGACAATTCATCGGTTCGAAAGACCCTGCGGTGAAAGCTATATCGCATTTCGGTCAGCTATACTAGTTGGTTTCCGCGGAATCCTGGCCTCGATGGACAAGGTTTTCTATCGGGCCGTACCCGGGAACACCGGCGTCCGCAAGTCTGAACGGGAACGCGGAAACCCCGAAAGCCCTTTTTCGCCACAGCTTTCTGGAACCTTCCGCCGCTCGATTGCGTAACAAATCCTGAGTAGGACTTTATTTTGGGATGGCCGTTTCTGCAAGACCAGGCAATTTTCGTTGCAGGGCCTTAATCAATATGGTTTTTAACGATCGGAGATGAGTAGATGCCATTCGCACGCATGACCTCAAATATTCGGCTCGCAGCCGCCGCAACGTTATTCGCAACGCTGACCGTCGCATGTTGGGCTCAGCAGCCAGCGGCGCCGCAGGCTGCCTCGGACAAGGCGCTGCCCGTCTTGAACTATGCCAAGCCGGTGTCGCATTTCCCTAACCCGATTGGCCCGTACACACCGCGGCACCTGGCAGCGCCAAACTTGTTGAATACCGGGCGCATCGACCAACTGTTGCACGACGGCAAACTTTACCTGTCGCTCGACGACGCGATTGCCCTTGCGCTCGAGAACAACCTCGACATCGCCATCGCGCGCTACAACTTGAACATCGCGGATACTGATATCCTCCGCGCCCGAGCCGGGGCTACCACGCTCGGCGTGAATTCCGGCGTGGTGCAAAATACTCCCGGCGGCGGCGTCGGCGGTCTCGGCGGACAGGTAGGCTCCGGCACCGGTGGAACCACGCTCGGCGCGGGCGGTGCAGGCGCAGGCGCAGGCGGATTGGTCGGTTCAACGCTCGGCTTCGGGTCCAATATTACGAGCTTCGATCCCGTGATTACCGGAACCCTGCAGAGCGATCATGCCCGGTTCAATTGCACCAGCATCTTTTGCGGCAACTTCACGAACACCACGACTGGTAACTTTGCCTATCAGCAGGGATTTTCCTACGGTACCAACATGTCGATCGGGTTCACCAACACTCGCGCGACCAGCAGCAACCCGACAAGTTTCCTGAGCCCCAACCTGAACTCCGGCTTCCAGTTCAAGCTGACGCAGCATTTGCTGCAGGGATTCGGTTTCTCCGCCAACACTCGTTTCATCCGGATTGCCAAGAATAATCGCGAGCTTTCCGATGTGGCCTTCCGCCTGCAGATCATCACCACCGTCAACCAGATTCAGACCATGTACTGGGACCTGGTCTACGCCTACGAAAACGTGCGGGTGCAGAAGGAATCCCTGGCCTTCGCCCAGAAGACGCTCTCCGATACCAAGAAACAAGTGGAAATCGGCAGCCTCGCCCCGATTGAAGTCGTCCGCGCTCAAAGCACCGTGGCTCAGGACCAGCAAACCCTGACCGTCGCCCTCACCAACCTGCAATTGCAGCAACTGCTCATGAAGAATGCGCTGAGCCGTACGCTGCGCGACCAGATGCTGGCCAGTGCGGAAGTGATCCCCACTTCGACCATGGAACTGCCGGACAACGAACCGGTTCAGCCCGCACAAGATCTGGTTGCTGAGGCCCTGCAACACCGGGCAGACCTGGTGGAATCGCGCATCCAGTTGAACACTACCCAGATCAGCAACAAGGCGGTGCGGAACGCTCTGCTGCCAACCCTTGACCTGTACGCCTATTACGGCGGATCAGGAGCGGGAGGAGATCAGAGCAGCTATAGCACCTGCGGCAGTCCGTCGGCGATTAGCGGAATCTGCGCCCCAGCCAACTCGATCCCTGCAGTCGGCTACGGCGGCACTTTGAACCAGCTGGTTAACTCGACCGCACCTGACAAGGGAGTCGGAATCCAACTCAATATTCCGATCCGCAACCGCGCCGCCCAAGCCCTGCAGATCCGTTCGGAACTGGAGTACCAGCAAGCCCAGATGCGTCTGCAACAGATCGAAAACCAGATCAGCATCGAAGTGCGTAACGCGCAGTTCGGAGTTGAACAGAATCGCGCCAGCGTGGCTTCGGCCCAGGCCGCGGTGGACTACGCCAGACAATCGCTGGATGCCGAACAAAAGAAGTATCAGTTCGGGACCTCGACCACCACTGCGGTTCTCCAGACCCAGAGTGCGCTAGCTACGTCGGAGTCTACTTTGATGTCTGCGATGGCCGCCTATGAGAAGTCGCGCATCGAACTCGACCGGGCCGTCGGCCTCACGCTCGATCACGCCGGCATCAGCATCGACGATGCCGCCCGCGGACAGGTCACGCACCTGCCGAACGTTCCGAACGTGGCGCCGCGCAAGGATCTGCCGTCGGCGACGCAACCCTCAACCCAACCGCAGCAATAAACTCACGTAGGGGCGGACGCATTTCGTCCGCCCCGCCAAGCAACGCGAGCGGCCCCCAGCAAAAAAGTTGTTGGCGGAAGCGGCCCCGGACGAATGCGTCCGGGGCTACGTGTTTCGGCGGCATTCCCTCACAATTCTTTACAATCCCGCAGGCCTTCCTGGAAACTTCTCCCGCTAAGATGAAGTGACGCTATTGGCGTCTTGCATGCAGAATGGGGGTCTCTGACTCCGATCCGCCAAAATGCTTTGCGCTATTTTTCCCGCAAGGAGAAACTCATGTTCTTCCCGCGTTTGGTTTCTGTTTTCAGGCTGCCGGCGCAGCGCCTCGCCGTCGTTTTTCTGATCGCGATTGCACCGGCCGCGCTCGTCGCGCAACAAACAGCGCCGGCGTCGGCTTCGCAGTCGACACCTCCTGCCGCGCCGCAGTTGGCGCAGCCTCAGCTTGTTCATCTCAAGGACTATTCCGTTCCGCGGTCGGCATTTCCCCAGGTGCTGCATCCGTACGAGCCGCAGCAACTCGCCGAAACCAATCTGGGGAACTCGCCGCGCATTGACGCGCTCATGCGCGACGGCAAGATTTACCTCTCCATCGACGACGCCATCGCGCTGGCGCTCGAGAACAATCTCGACCTCGAACTCGCCCGCTACAATCTGAACATCGCCGAGGCGGACTTGCTCCGCGCCAAGTCCGGCGCCAGCATTCTCGGCGTAAATACCGGCATCGTGCAGAACACTCCCGGGGGCGGCGTCGGAGGGCTGGGCGGCACGGTCGGCTCCGGAACCGGCGGCACTACCGTCGCTGCAGGCGGCGCCGGAACCGGCACCAACGGTCTGGTCAGCTCGACCCTCGGCGTCGGATCGCCCCTCACCAGCCTCGATCCGCAGCTCACCGGAACCCTCCAGCTCGACAAGAACAACACGGAATCGGTCAGCGTCTTCAGTCCCGTCCCCGTGGTCGCCCAGAATACCTACACGTCGAACTTCGGCTATACCCAGGGATTCTCCTGGGGCGGCGCGCTCACTGGATCTTTCAATAACACGCACGTGACGACCAACAATCCCACCAGCTTGCTCACGCCGCAACTGGGATCGAACTTTCAATTTCGCTTCACCCAAAATCTGCTGCAAGGTTTCGGGTTCCTGCCGAACACGCGATTCATCCGGATCGCCAGAAACAACCGCGAGATTTCCGACGTGGCTTTCCGCTTGCAAGTCATCACCACCGTCGATCAGATCGAGAATATGTATTGGGATCTGGTCTATGCCTACGAGAATGTGCGCGTGCAGCAGGAGGCCCTCACCTATACGCAGAAGGCGCTCGAAGACGCGAAACGCCAGGCGCAGGTGGGAACTGTGCCCCCAATACAGGTCGTGAGCGCACAGAGTACGGCCGCCACCAGCCAGCAGAACCTGATCGTCGCCCAGAACAACCTGCAGCTTCAGCAACTGCTGATGAAGAACGCTCTCAGCCGCAGCATCGAAGACCCGGTCCTCGCCGAGGCGGACGTCATTCCGACTTCTGTTATGCAGGTGCCGCAAGAGGAGGCGGTTCTTCCCATTCAGGATTTGATCAACGACGCGCTGCGCCATCGTGCTGAACTGGTGGAGACCCGCATTGATCTGAATTCGCGCGACATCAACAACAAGGCGGTACGCAACTCCATGCTGCCGACGCTGCAGGCCTTTGCGTACTACGGCGGATCGGGAGTGGGAGGCGATGTTAATCCGTTGGTGCCCAATTGCTCGACCACGACCGGCGGTTTCTGCTTCAACCCGGCGAAGGCTCCGCCGCCTTTCCAAACATCAACCTCTGTCGGATACGGGGGTACGCTGAATCAACTCGTCAGTTCGACCGCGCCCGACCGGGGAATCGGGCTGTCACTGACGATCCCGCTGCGCAATCGCCTCGCGCAGTCGAACCAGGTGCGCGCCCAGCTCGAATACCGGCAGGCGCAAGTGCGCCAGCACCAACTGGAAAACCAGGTGCGGATCGAGGTGCGCAACGCGCAATTCGACGTCAAGCAGAATCGCACGGCCGTGCAAGCCGCACAGTCGGCCGTGGATCTGGCGCGCCAGACGTTTGATGCCGATCAGCAAAAACTGAAAGTGGGCCTCACAACCCAGACGGCGATCCTGCAGGATGCCGCCACGCTCACGACAGGCGAGTCGAATCTTGTGTCGGCCAAAGCGGCTTATGAAAAATCCCGCATCGAACTGGACCGCGCGACCGGCTTGCTGCTCGACCACACCGGCATCGACATCGCCGACGCAACCCGAGGGCAGGTCACGCACTTCCCGAGTGTGCCTTATGTCGCCCCGCGGACGGACACGGCGCCCGGCGCGCAGCCGTCAACCCAACCACAACAATAGACTCACGTAGTGGTGGACGCATTCGTCCGCCCGCAAAGCGAAGCAACCCGGCCCCGGACGAATGCGTCCTCGGCTACGTGTTTTCTGCAATCTGCCTGATACACTACGCTGCAAATGGAGACGTGGAAGAGCGGCGCTTCAGCGCCGCGTGAACGGCCGGAAAAAGACTGGGGCTTCAGCCCCCGGCTGGCGTTTCCCAGATTTTTCCTCTGGCTCTTGCCTCTTTCTTTCGCACTGCAAGTCGCATCGATCGGCCTCTTTCACCAGTACCGAACCCGCCCCGGCAACGACAACTTCGAATTCGGATGGGAGATGGGCCGCGTCGGCCGCTCCATCACTCTGGGTGAAGGATTCAGCAGTCCGTATGACGGCATGACCGGGCCCACCGCTTGGGAACCGCCGCTGTATCCCTATTTGATTGGCGGAGTTTTCAAAGTATTCGGCATTTACACGCACGCTTCGGCGTGGGTGCTGCTCAGCATCAACAGCCTGTTCGCGACACTCACGTGCATTCCGATCTTTCTGATCGCGCAGCGGACATTCGGCGAGGGCGTGGCGAAGTGGTCGGCATACGCTTGGGGTTTGAACCCGTACGTCTGGTACTGGTCGATCCACTGGATCTGGGACACGACGTTCACTCCGTTCATCCTCGCATGCATATTTCTGCTCGCCCTCAAATTGCAAGATTGGCCGGGATGGCAAGGCTGGGCTCTGTTCGGCGCGCTGTACGGGATTGGCGCGCTGGCCAATCCCACGATGCTCGCCTTCCTTCCCTTCTGCGGCTTGTGGATTTGGCGGCAGCGATATCGCCGCGGTTTGCCATCGCTTGGCGGAGTCGTGATGGCTTCCGTCGTCTTTTGGGCGGCGTTGTCTCCCTGGCTGGTGCGCAATTACGAAGTGTTCGGACGATTCGTTTTTATCCGCGATGATTTTGGGTTGCAATTCCGCCTGGGCAACTGGAAGGGTGCTGACGGCATGCTGATGGCTTATCTCCAGCCCAATCTCAACCGCGGAGAGCTGGAGAAATTCCGGCAGATGGGCGAACTCGCCTACGGAGAATCCTGCAAACGCGAAGCGTTCGAATGGGTTCGCGATCATCCGGGACGCTTTGTGGTGATCAGTCTGAAGCGGCTTTTCTACTACTGGAATGGCGTGCCCAGAGAGACAAACAGCGTGTCGCCGGTGGACTTCCGGACGTCGGGATTCCTGGCCACGTCGGTGCTTGCGCTATGGGGACTGGGACGCGCGGTGCGTCAGAAGCGGGCCGGGGCGTGGCTTTTCGCGGGACTGATTCTGTTCTATCCGGCTGTGTACTATTTCGTGTACCCGCACGCACGGTACCGGCATCCGATCGAGCCGGAGCTGACGATTCTCATCGTGTTCCTGATTCTGGAAGCCGCGGGAAGTCGGAGAGGTCTAACGCAGGAAAGAAGTTGTTGATTGATGATTGTTGATTCGACCCTCTGATTTTGAGACGGTGGGCTGTCAATCAACAATGAACAGTCAACAATCAACAATTGCCGTGAGACAATTCTGAGTTCCTTCAGCGCTCTCCGCGGCCTTTCTCGGCGGACTCAGCGGTTAAAGGCTTTAACCGCCGAGATCGCAGAGATCTCGCGGAGAACGCAGAGCAATCGCAAAGGCTATGCAACTCTCGGTTGTCATCATCACCTTCAACGAAGAAGCCAACATCGCGCGCACGCTCGCGAGCGTGCAACCGCTGGTCGCCGACGGCAAAGGAGAAATCATCGTCGTCGATTCGGGCTCGACCGACCGCACGGTGGAAATTGCGAAATCGTTCGGCGCGAAACTGTTCGTTGAGGAGTGGAAGGGCTACACCGCGCAGAAGAATTCGGCGATCGATAAAGCATCGGGCGACTGGATTCTGAGTCTGGATGCGGATGAGGAAGTCTCCAACGGATTGACGAAAGAAATCGAGGAAATCTGCCACGGTCCTGCCGAAGACGGATTCGGATCGGAAGATGGCTATTGGCTTAAACGCGAGAATCAATTTCTTGGCCGTCCCTTGCGACATGGTGGCTTCTGGCCAGATCCCAAGCTGCGAATGTTTCGCCGCGGCACGGGTCGAGTGGAAAACCGGGCAGTACACGAAACGTTTCAGGTAACCGGACGCTTGGGAACGCTATACTACCCGCTCCTCCACCACTCCTACCCCACGCTCTCCGACTACATCGAGCACATGAACCGCTACTCCTCGCTCGGAGCGGAGATGGTTGTGGCTAAGGGTACGGTTCGATTCAGCTTCATCAACATCGTCCTGCGCCCGCTGTTCACCTTCCTCTACAACTTTTTTTTTCGTCTCGGCTTTCTCGACGGACGCGAAGGCCTGCTGCTGCACCTCTACCACGCGGTCTATGTGTCGTGGAAGTACGCGAAGGCGTGGGAGTTGTCTCGCCACAAATCAACGCTGTCATCCTGAGCGCCGGCGAAGCCGGGGCGAGGGACCTTACGTCGATCGCCGGATTCGATGCAGTGGAGAGGAATACCCAGTCTGGACGCAGCGTAATGCAACCCCTGCAACTTCATCGCGGCGGAAACCGTCGTAGGGTCCTTCACCCGGCTTAACGCCGGGTTCAGGATGACAGCGTAGACAGATCTCGCATACCGACCGGTCGTTCCGATTGCGCTCACCCGCCTTGCTCCAACCGCACACTCTTCCCTATCATCAAACCAGCACTGGGGTTCGCATGGTAAAGAAGCCGTCTCCTCAATCCAATCCGCCGCAAGTCGCCGAAAGTCCCGTCGCCGATGTCTTTGACGGCCGCCGTCCCTCCGGCGCTGAAAAGAATTGGGCCGAGAACACGCTGGCGCCCACGCTCGAGAAGGCCCCCGAGCGGCCGATCGGCGCGCCTACGGGCGTGAACGTCGACCAGTACGGCAACGCACGCTTCACCACCATCTCCGGCCTGCCCATCCGACGGCTCTACACACAAGCCGATCTCCCCGCAGAGTGGAATGAAGAAAGCTCTCTCGGCTATCCCGGCCAACCGCCCTTTACGCGCGGCATTCACGCTACCGGATATCGCGGCAAGCTCTACACCATGCGCCAGTTTTCCGGCTTCGCGTCACCTGAGGAAACCAACCAGCGCTACAAATATCTGCTCGAGCACGGAGGCAGCGGGCTCTCGGTCGCATTCGATCTGCCCACGCTGATGGGCTATGACTCCGACCATCCTGCCAGCGAAGGCGAAGTCGGCAAGTGCGGTGTGGCCATCGATTCGCTCGAGGACATGGAGATTCTGTTCAGCGGCATCGACCTGGAGAAGACTACTGTATCGATGACCATCAATTCACCGGCATCGGTACTGTGGGCGATGTACCTGGTCGTTGCCGAAAAGCAGGGAGCGGACTGGAAGAAGATTTCCGGAACGATCCAGAACGACATCCTCAAGGAATACATCGCGCAGAAGGAATATATCTATCCGCCAACGCCTTCGATGCGGCTGGTGATCGACACCTTCGAGTTCGGATCGAAGTTCACGCCGCGCTTCAACACGATTTCGATCAGCGGATACCACATCCGCGAGGCCGGCTCGACCGCTCTGCAGGAACTCGCTTTCACGCTGTATGACGGCGTCGAGTACGTGGAGTGGGCGCGACGACGCGGTCTCGACGTCGACGAATTCGGACCGCGCCTCAGCTTCTTCTTCAATGCGCACAACGATTTCTTCGAGGAGATCGCCAAGTACCGCGCCGCCCGCAAGATCTGGTATCGCGTGATGAAAGACCGCTTCGGCGCGAAGAACCAGCGCACGTGGCTGATGCGCTTCCATACGCAGACCGCGGGCGTGTCGCTCCCGGCGCAGCAGCCGATGAACAACATCGCCCGTGTCGCGGTCCAGGCGCTGGCGGCGGTGCTCGGTGGCACACAGTCGCTGCATACCGACTCGTACGACGAAGCTTTGGCCCTGCCCACCGAAGAAGCCGCGCGCATCGCGCTGCGGACGCAGCAGATCATCGCCTACGAGTCGGGCGTGGCCCAGACAGTCGATCCGTTGGGCGGATCATATTTTCTTGAGAACCTGACGTTGCAGATGGAGAACGGCGCCTTTGACTATTTCAGCAAGATGGACGCGATGGGCGGCATGGTGAAGGCGATCGAACGCGGCTACCCGCAAAAGGAAATTGCCGAATCTTCTTACCAGTACCAGCGGGCGGTCGAGGCCAAAGAAAAGATTATCGTCGGGGTGAACGAATTCGCCGTCGAAGAAGGCTCCCCGCATATCCTCTATATCGATGAGTCGGTGGCCCGCCAGCAAACGGCAAAGCTGAAGACCCTGCGCGCACGCCGCTCGAACGAACAGGTGCAGCGCGCGCTCGATGCCCTGAAGAAGGCCGCGGGGCAGGAGCCGAAGGCCGGCCTGAACGGCAATGTCTCCTCGGCCAACACCATGCCCTGCATCGTGGACGCCGTCCGCGCCTACGCCACCGTCGGTGAAATCTGCGAAGCCCTGCGGCAGGTGTACGGCACGTACACGGAGGTCAGCATCACGTAACCCTGGCGGCCGGGCCGTCAGCGAGTAAGCGTCGCAGCCTTGCTGACTTTCTTCTTCTTTCCCTTCCCCGCGGCCTCCCCATCCAGCCCCCACAACCGCATGTGGCACTGCTCGCACATGCTTTTCGTCTCGGTGTTCTGATTCAGGGCGTCTTCAGGAATCTCCGATCCCATCTTCAGGTAGTGCAGTTTCGTTCCCCCGTGGGCCAGGTGGCAACTGATGCACGACATCTCGCCGCCGGCCAGCGGATCGGGATATCCGCCTACAGGATGACGCTGATAAGGATGGCCGACGGTGTTATTGAGAGTGAGTTCGATCGTGGGCATGTAGCGGGACGGAGCTGTTTCCCGGGTGTGCAGATGGCAGCTCAGGCAAAGGTCATTCACTTTGGCGCGCAGCAGCCGGGGATTCGCGGAAGCGTGCGGCACGTGGCATTTCATGCACATGCCCGAGGCATAGGGAAAGTGGGCGCGCAGCAACTTCTCCCGCGGATGACATTGCCAGCAAACGCCACCGCCCGCTGACTTGAGCGCCACATACGTCACGTTCTCCCGGTTCTCGACGACGTGGCAGGAAGTGCATCCCAGCTTGACCGCGGGATGAACGTGCTCCAGCGCAACGAGATCGGCGTGGCACTCGACGCAACTCGAGTGTTCATCGAGCGGAACCGGATGTGCCTCCGCGAGGCATAGGCACGGGCTCAGCAACGGAATGAGCACTACGCAACGCAACATCCCCGCAAAAGGGCCCATGGCGCTACCGTTCCTGGGTCGAGTTCGACGCCGGGTCTCTGGTTCCTGATGAATCGTTGAGGTGAACGTCGTTGACCCGGGCTTCATTCACCCGAACCAGGTACGGCGAAAAGGGCGTGACCTCTAACGCCAGCTTGTCTTTTGCCGAGTAGATCCGCGGCGGACTCGCCTTCACAAACTTCAACTGTCCCGCCCACGGATCCAGCTTCACCCGGCTTCCGAGCGGCAAGGCAACGATCTGCTGCGGGTTCTCGAGTTCCAGCGGCGGCGCGGCCCCGGCCAGCGCACTCATGAACGAAATGCGATCGTCGGTCACGAGACTCTCCCCGAGATTCGCCTTGATCAGGTTGGGAACCCTGCGCCCGTACTTGGCGAGAGCCTTGAGAAAGAGGCCGGCCTCGGCGAGATTGTCTTTGTACGGAGAATTGGCAACGATCTTGAGCCCGAGCGCGTCGGCGGCGCTCTCTTGCTCTGCGTTGTGTTTGAAATCGAAAAGCGGCAATTGCTTGAGGCTGGGCACCACCAGGCGATCGTTGAACGCGAAACTGCTGTCCAGGTCATGGCCCAGAGTCGCATGCGCCAGCGCGTGCGCTAAAACCGCCGCCAGCGCAGCTTCATTCGGCAGCGCGTCCAGCAATCCCCGGCTGACCAGAATCGTGTGGCCAATCGTGGCCACTTCGATCGGCGTGGTCGGCATGACCCGGCAACGCACCTCAGGGTCGAGAACAATTTTGTTGGTCACCTCCAAATTCGTAACGACGGTTTGCAGAACGTTGTCGACCTCGCCCTCGGGCACAACCAGTCCAAGCTCCTGCAGCTTGATGATGACGTTGTCTTCCGCCCTTCGCTGCCACGAGCGCTGAATGTCGAGCGGACTTTTGTCGGGGTGCGAGGACGAATCTTTGGCCGCTTCCGGATCCACCACGATCTCGGCAAACTCCGATTCGCGTCCCGCCGGACCGAGGTTATATCCCCAAAGCCGGGTTTGCGCTTTGACGCGAGGACCGCCCGTCTGCGGCTTGTTGGAATCAAACTCCTCGGAGTAAACCACGGCCGGCAGCCACACGCCCTCCTGCAGATTCATCCGCCAGCTATCGATGTGGAATGTTCCGTAGCTCCCGTTGAAGCGCACGATGTTGTAGCCTTCGTCTTCGACCCAGATCGCGCCCCGGAAACGATTGGACTGACTCTTGATGGGACTGACTTCAAATAACAGGCACCGCACTTCACCCAGAAATTCGCGCTGCATAAAGTGGAAGCGGTAGTTCTTCCGGTCGAAGCCGGTGCGGTCGACGAAGATCATGCTGGAAAAGCCCACCGGGCTGAGGGAGTAGAGCTTCGAAAATGCTCCGGCCATCCGCTCCACCAGCCGCTTGTCGAGATAGAACTCTTCTTTGGTCTGCTGGAACTGCACACGTCCCAGGAAGTAATGGTCCTCGCTGGGCACGAAGCCTAATGAGGTATCGGGCTGCATGCGCTGCAGGTAGGTTTCGACCATCGGGCTGTATTTGCGCATGGTGTCGGACAGGGCACGCTCGTTGGCGATAATCCGGTCGATCGATTGATTGGGATTGGATTTTGGACTGGCACCCGCGAGAACCGGAACGCTGGCAAGCAAAATAACGACCACAAGAAAACAGCGCCACTGCATGGCTCGCCTCCTGTAGTACTTCGCGCTCCTGCCGTACTTAAGACAGCGGACGAACAGGAACGCGCGAAATCTCGGAGCTGCGCTTCAGGTTTGAGGCCGGTGCGGGGTTGTCCGCACTCCAGACAGGGGGTTGGCCTGGGGATATGAGGGGGAGAATTGCCTCCCGCCGGCATACAGAAAGAAACAGAAACCAGAGGCTCAGCATGAAGCCTCACTTATTGGGGGAACGGAACAGCACTCCAGACGTCAAGCGTCTTGGGGGAAGACAATCCAGAGGCTATCTGCACCCTCGTTTGGGCGCAGTGAGTCGGCTCACAGTGAGGGGTGATTTGCCGCATGTGAGCTCTGCCCGGTAAAAAGGCGGCTCGCGATCGATTCGTGGTCAGGCGAGTATTTTCAACGGTCGACGTGACGTTCGTAATCCCGATATACCTTTGCCCGCTGGAGCAACGACCCCGTCTGCCGAAGTACCCTGCAATGGCATCGCTGTCTCATCGGCAGGGTTGGTCATTTGCAGTCTTGCTCACGGTTTTCCCCTGTGTTTTCTTCGCCAGCACCAGCAACGACACCTCGTCAGTCACCTATCGCACGGGTACTTCCGAAGTGCGCGTCGCGTTTTTCACCACCGACGAAAACAATCATCTGGTCGAGAGGATCGACAAGAATGATTTCGCGGTAGTCGACGGCGATACGATCATTCGCGACTTTCGCAGCTTCACGCGGTCCGACGAAACTGCCCTCGACATCGTCCTGCTGGTGGATGCCAGCGAATCGGTCGCTGCCCGGTATCAAGCCGTAAACCGGGACGTCCTGCGGTTACTCTCTCAGAACTCTTCAGCTTCCAGCGACAGGATTTCTGTCATCACGTTCTCTGGCCTGCGGCCTTTGGTTGTCTGCTCCGGCGACTGCAATCATGCCGCGGTGGAAGCGAAACTCGTCTCCGCCAGCGCCACTGGACCCACACCTCTGTTCGACGCGTTGAGGTTCACCGCGGAATTTATTTCCAATCGGCCGGCACCGGGCGAACGCCAGGTTGTGATTCTGTTTTCCGATGGAGTAGACACCATCAGCGGAACATCGTTACGCGAGGCTATCGACGCCGTTGCCGCGACTGGCGCCGTTCTCTATACCGTGGACGTGCACGCCTCACCGCGCGAACCCAGCGGCAGATACTGGCTGCAACAGATGGCCGAATCGACTGGAGGCCGATCCTTTTCTTTCCAGGACGGCGAAGCCAACATTCTGCAAGCGGTGCTTGCCGACATGCGCGCCTCGTACGTTGTCACCTATCGACTTCCCAGCCGCTCGGCTGGATTCCACTCGCTCCGCATTCTTCCCAAACACAATCTGCATCTGCGCTTCCATTGCCGGAGAGGATACTTCTATGAAGAAATTCGCTGACACCAAGTGCATGAAGTACGCGTTGTGGCTGGTTCTGTTTCTTTGCTTCACGCAGGCCGCGTCGGCCGGAGTCTATCAACACGGAACCGTCATAAGAATGCGGATGGGCGACTGCCTGCCCGTCCATCACGGGTTCATGGTTGCCTTAGGAGGCGCGCAGGCTGACACGGGCCCCGAAGCGTGCCCGGAATACACGCTGGTCTCCGACAAGGTTGTGTTTGTGATCGTGGGCCGCTCTTCCGACCAACTCATTCCGCTGGCCGATGTCGTCGACTTTCGCTTTCACAACAACGAACTGGCCATGCGCATCGACGACGCGCGCAAAGAGAGCAAGTTCAGCATCAAGGAGATGGTTCTCCGCTCGGAGTGGGATCTCGTTCAAAAGCACATTGCCGACCAGATGAATAATCCACCGCTGCCGACCGAGAGCAGAATGGTTCTGCGGCCGGGCCGCTAAGGCGGCGACAAGCTACTTCCGAACTCTTCCCACGCGTTCGGCGGTGGCGAACATCTTCGCGACGGTGTCCATATCTTTGGGCTGGACTTTGCCTGCGGGGATGCGCTTGTGCGTGATGTCTTCGAGCTTCAGCAGCAGATCGACCAGCGCCATCGAATCGATGAGGCCGGAAGAAACCAGCGGAGTGTTCTCATCGATCACGAGGCCTGGCTTGCGAATCAGTTCGACGATGTGCTGAATCATCTGCTGCGCTTCTGCAGTCATGGCGATCCGTCTCTCCGTAACCGGCGGTGAGCTCCTAGGTCTCGGCGTTCAACTCCGGATGCTCGCGCAACAGCTTGTCCCGGGTCGCCGCCCGCGCGGCCTTGCCCGCCGTGCTCTTCACGATCCATTTGGGAGGCTTCAAAAGGATCGTCTTCACCGCGACGCCGAGGCTGGCTACCACCTTGCTGCGAATCTCCTGCTCCAGTTGCGGAGCGCTGGCGAGCGAGGCCTCGTCTTCGACTTCCGCCACCACGACGACATCCTCCGTCCCAAGTTGCGGATTGTACACGCCCATCGCGATCACTCGCCCGTCGTGAACTGCATCGTGGCTGCTGACGATTTCCTCGATGTCCTGGGGATAAATATTCTCGCCCCCGATGATGAGCAGGTCTTTCTTGCGGCCCACGACGTACAGTTCCCCATTTAGAAGGAAGCCGAGGTCGCCGGTGCGATACCAGCCATCCACAAACGCCTCCGCAGTCAGGTCGGGGCGGTTGTAATAACCCTCAAACAGGCAATCGCCTTTCACGAGTATCTCTCCCACGGAATCAATCGCGGCGGGCTCACCTGACTCGGAAACGATTCGAATTTCCTGCTTCGGCAGCGCTCGGCCGGACGACGTGAATGAGATCGCCCCCGGTGTTCCCTCCGTGACTGGAAGCGCCCGGTGCGCGCTGCGGAATTGCTGGCCATCGATCCATGTCTTCGCAGGCCCCGCGGGCGATGCGATATCCGACTGGGTCACCGCGAAAACAGTTTCGGCCATGGCGTAGGACGATTGCAGCACGCCTCTCCTGATTCCAAAAGCGTTCTGGAATTCACTCATGCTGCTGGCGCGCACCGGCTCAGAACAATTAATCACTGCACGCAGCGACGAAAGATCGTAGTCCGCCCAGCGTTTCTGCGGCGTGCGCCGGGGAACAAACTGAAATGCGAAGTTCGGCATCCACGCCAGCGTGCATTTGCACTCGCTGACAACCTGCAGCATGCTCTCCGGCTGCATCACCCAATCGATTGGAGATTGCATCACCACGGGCACGTGGCAAACCATCGGCAGTATGAAGCACGCAATCAATCCCATATCGTGATACAAGGGCAACCAGCTGTAGATGGAGTCAGTCGCGCCGTCGATCTTCAATGCCTGTGCCAGATGCTCGAGTTGACGCAGCACGGCGGCGTGCGTCAGGGCGACTCCCTTTTGCAGCCCCGTCGTCCCGGCGGAGTGCTGAATGAAAGCCAGGCTATTGGGATCGATCTGGCGAACATTTTCCTCTCGATCAGACTGTTCACTGCCGTTCACACTTCCCGCTCGAAGCAAGTTCGTCTCCGGCCCCAACACCACACATTCCAGCATCTCTTCGGGAAAATCCTGGTCGATCACGACCGCCTTCGCGTGCAGGTTGGCGGTGACTCCGCCGAGTCCAGAGCGGTACTTGGAAGGCTCAACCTTGAAGTTGGGATAGGCCAGAAATGCCGGCACCGCGCCCAGCATCATGGCCGCGACGAAGGTCGTCATGGCCGCAATCCCCTGCGGCATGATGATGACGACACGATCGCCCGCCGTCAGACCGTGGCTCTCGAGAACCGACGCCTCCCGCCGGGCGTGGCGGCGGAACTCCGCGAACGTGACGGTATGGCGCTCGTCTTCGTCGATCCACGCCGTCACAAATGGCCGGTCGCCGGGCGCTGCGTCCAGCGCTTCGATCAGGTTGACGAATCGAATCACACAACATTGTATGCGATGAGGAAGGGCCTTCTTGTAACCCGTGCGCCGGGCCTTTATGCTGGTCTGCCTGTCCCCGCAACACTCTGTTCACACATTCGGCGAGTTCAACTGCGGCGCGCCGTGGAGGAGCGTTGTTCCAAAGCATCGCGTATGTTGTCGGATTTCTAGCCTGCGTCCTCGTCTTCGCGAAAGTTCATTCGCGAGGCGTGCGGCAGGCCGCTCTGCTGCTGGCGAACTACGCGCTCTACCTCACCTGGGCGCCGTGGTTTGCCGCAGTGCTGTTCGCGTCGACCCTCATAAACTATCTCATCGGCAAATGGCTGCGGCGGAAACCTTCTGCGCTGCCGCTCGCGACCGGCATCGCTCTGAACCTCACGCTGCTGGGTGTTTTCAAGTACCTGCCGGAAGCGGCCGTCCAGCTTCCCTTCTCATCGCTGCAGCGGTTCGCGCACCTGGCGCTGCCCCTCGGCATTTCTTTCTGGACCTTCCAGGCGCTGAGCTATCTTCTCGATCTCTACCGCGAAGAAGAACTCGATCCGTCGTTTGTCGAGTTTGCTCTCTACATGGCGTTCTTCCCGGTCACGATCTCTGGCCCAGTCTGCCGCATGCCCGACATGCTGCCGCAGTTACGCTCGGAGCGGACGACTTCGAAGACCGACGTCGCCGAAGGCCTGCGCCGCATCGCCATCGGCGTCTTCATGATGCAGTTGGCGAAATTGCTCGGCCAGGGAATCCTCGCCGGGGATGGAATCGTCAGCGGATTCGACCGCGCCGCGCGCTGGAGCGGTCCCGACGTCTGGTGCCTCGCGTTCGGCTACGGACTGCAACTGTTCTTCGATTTCGCCGGATACTCGCACGTCGCCATCGGCGCGGCCAAAGCGCTGGGCTTCACCGTGCCGGAAAATTTCCAGCGCCCGTTCGCGTCAACCACGCCGTCGATCTTCTGGACGCGCTGGCACATGTCGCTTTCATTCTGGATTCGCGACTATCTTTTCCTGCCGTTCGCCACCGCTCGCCGCGAAATTTGGTGGCGCAACCTGGCCCTGGTCCTGTCGATGGTCGCCTTCGGACTGTGGCACAGGGCCACCTTGCTCTTTTTTCTTTGGGGCTTCTATCACGGCGTGCTGCTTGTGGCGCACCGCCTGGTGCAACAAGTGGAGCGCAAGTTGAACTGGCATCCCCCCGCACTCTGGACGCCGCTTTCGTGGATCGCAACCATCTCGCTCGTCAGTCTGGGATGGATTTTCTTCCGCGCTGACTCGTGGTCTCAGGCCCGGCAGATGCTGTCCGCACTCGCATCGCCCACGAGTTATGCTTCGCACTTTCTGAGTTCAAGCTTGTATCTGTTGATCGTGCTCATGGCCAGTGGGTATGCTCTGGTTCTGTCCGTGTCTGCGATGCTCGACCGCCACAGCGAAAGCGCTGAAGCCCCGTGCCAATCGGGCGTGGCAGCGGTCCTCGCACGCTGGCGCTGGTTCTGGATTCCTCCGCTTTACGTTCTCGCGCTGCTTTTCGTTTGGATGATCACGCTCACGCAGAGCGGCGGCGTCGGCCAACTGATGTATCGAAGCTTCTAGAACTCTTCTCCTAGATGATCTGAAAGGGAGAGTGTTTGAAAGGGCGCGGCTTCCAGCCGCGCCGTCCCAGGCGCAAACAAATGCGGGCTTTAGCCCCTGAGGTGGGCACCCTCGGGGGCTAAAGCCCAATCCTCAATGGCTCCCATGCGGCGCGGCTGAAGCCGCGCCCTTTCAAAACGTGATCGCCGGATTGTGACGCAGATCACTCAAAAAAACCACTCACCGAATCTGAGTCCCATCCGGCAGGAACACGGGATACCCATCCCACGGTTGAGCCATGGCCATCTGTTGCGCGGCGGCGTTGCGATTGTAGGGAAACAGGAACATGCCATAGCGCAGACGCAGCATGGGATCTTCCGGCGCCCTGACGATCGCCCACTCATACTGCGCCAGCGTATCGCTCGGCTTCTCGCTCATGCTTTGCGCCTGAATCGTGAAGTGCAGCACCTGGTCGCCGTGATTGAGCTGATTGGTGAAGGGAGCGCTCTGCAGCCGCCGCAACATTTCGGAAGCGATGCGCGATCGATCGTAGCCGGTCAATGCCAGCCGCCGCTCACACTCGGCCTCGGAAAGGACATCAGAACTCGCCTGCAAGGCCACGCCGGGAATCTTATCCGCAATCTGCTCAAAGATCGCGCGTGCCAGGAGATAGCTGCCCGTGGGTGTCAGATGCACGTGCTCATACACCAGATCGCTGCCGATGATTCCGTCCGGGCTGGCGCTCGAAAGCAGCGCCTCCGTGTCCACCACTCCTACGCCGGGGATTGAGGAAGCCACCGACCCGTTAATTTGGTTGATCTCGCTGTCAGCGCGAAAGCGCAGCGTGTCGAGGTCGCGCGCCCGAACGAAGTGTTCTCTCGCCGACTTGGGTTCGCCAAGATGCCGCAGGCAGCGCGCAATCCGGAACTCAAGCTCGGCGAATTCACCGTCAATTTTGGCGGCAGAGAGATACTGCTTCAACGCTTCTTCATACCGGCCTGCGGATTCTTTCTCGCTGCCCTGCTGCAGCAGCGAGTTCCAGGAACGCAGGTCTTCATCCTTCAGCCCCTCACGATGCAAAGACGCGAAGGGCGCGCAATCTACCAGGTTGGTGGCCGCGGTGGCCACGATGACGTGCGCCCCGGCGCCGCGTCCCACCGCAATTGTGTCCCGCAGATTGCGCTCGAAGTTCGCGTAGGCCTGCTGCATGAGAGGAGAATTGGCGCGCACCTGCTGGTCGAGAAACATCTCCATCCCGCGCCACTGTTTTTTCTGTGAGCCCAGCTTCGTGACCAACTGGCCGATCCGCGTGGAGCGGAAGAAAATATTGCTGCGCACAACTGGGATACTCATTCCCGAAGAAGTCAACACGGTTCCGGGCCCGTAGGGCCCAACCACTTCGTTGTTGCCCGAGTAAATGATGAAAAGATCTGGACGCTGATCCGCCAGCCCCTTCGCGATGGGCAGCACCACGTGCGAATTGATCGCAACACTCCCTGTATTCACGACTTCGAAATTCGTGGATGGAAAGCGCTGCCGCAGCATCGCCTCCAGATACCGGCTGAATCCGTAGGCGGGATCGGGATCGCCCATCGCCGCCGATTCTCCCAGCACGAAGATGCGGTAGGTTCCAGTCGCCTTCTGCGTGGGAATCGAATAGAGGCGCGGCGTCTGCACAGAGCCGGCGGGAAAGAATGGCGCGGCAAAAAACAGGTTGTAACAGGAAGCCGCCTTGCCTTGCACCGTGCAGGGAGTCAGCAGCGAAGTCGGATATCCCACGCCCCCGATTCTCAGCGCCGCCTCGACGAGTCCGAGCACCAGCAGCGGGACCAAAACGGCCGACGCCAGCAGCAGCCAGCGGCGGCCTCTGACAGGCACCGCTTCGGTCGTGCTGCGATCAGAATTCATGTGGAACTTTCATCACATCGCACCATGGAACTCTTCAATGACCGAGCGCGCCTCGGCGGCTAAAGCCGAACTTATTTCGCGCGACCTGCGGCGCGGCTGGAAGCCGCGCCCTTTCAAGGCTAACGATCCCAAGTCCCAGGTCTCAGTAGTCCCATTTCTTTCAGCATCCCATTTATTCCGGCGCTTGCTAGTTCGCTTTATCCGAAGCCTTCCCCGGCGCACCGGACTTCATGCTCAGGTGCTGTTCCGCCTGCGCGATCAGGCCCTGCACGCGCTCCCGGTCCGGATAGGTTGGATTGCTGGCCAGCAACTGCTTCCACGAGGCCACCGCGCCGCTCATATCCTGCTTGTCCTGCCACTCCACCATGCCTTTGTTGAACAGCGCATTCGCATGTTTGCTGTCAATCTTCAACACTTCGTCGTATTCCCGCAGCGCGCGATCGGTCTGACCCATGAAATGGTAGGCCGTCGCCATGTCGGTGCGGACGTCCGTCTGCTTCGGATTGATTTTCAGGCACCCCTCGTAATATGTCACGGCCTCTGGATACTGCTGCGCGTCGTAGTAGAGATTTCCGATCTTGTAGAGCAAGTCCGGATCATTCGGATTGCTCTTCAGTTGCGCCAGCAGAGGCTCGGCTTGCGCGTCAGCCATCTGCTTGAGTTGCTCCGGCGTCGGAGTCTGCATCGCGGGCACCGCGCCGCTGCCTCCGGCAGCAGGGATCGTCGCCGTTGGCTGCGAGGGAGCGCCTGCCGCGGCCTGCGTCGAAGCCGAACCGCGCGCCAGATATCCGATCGCAACGCCCAGCAGCAGGCACACTACCGAGATCACGTATGCCTGAGTACTGGTCCAGTTTCCGGTCGTGGGAGTTTGTCCTTCCGTCATAATCACGTCCCCGAATTCAAATTGTGCGAGCTCGTGTAGGCATTCTCCCGTGACTCCGCCAGCCGGTGTGTGATTCAAATCACACGAATTTGTGAGCCTGCCACCGCGCGGATCGTGGTGCGTGAAATCACTCTCCCCGGCGCGGATTTTGTTAAGAAGTGATCTGCGGAAGCCCAGCCAACCTCTCCGCCAGGAGCACGTACGGTGTTACAAGCAAAGCATTTATCTCACTCGGTGGGCCGCTGGGATTTGGCCCTCCACATGCATTTCATACCTTGAGGGTCCACTCGTCGGAACCTGCGGAAATCAAATCATTCCGCGCACGAAGGAGATTCATGGAAGCCAGCGATCGCCAACCCAAGTTCTGGAGTAATACACAAACCTACACCATGGCCGGGATCTGCCTGATCCTGGGCGTGGTCATGGGGTACCTGGTGCACGCGCCCGCCCAGGCCAGTGCCAACGTGGCAACCGCCTCGGTAGCTTCGGCGCCTGCCGCTCCGGCGGGGATGACCGGCATGCCCAGCGCCCAGGACATGAAGCGCATGGCAGACAAGCAGGCCGCGCCCATGCTTGCCGATCTCCAGAAGAATCCGAAAGACGCGGCGCTTCTCGCCCAGATCGGGCGCGCCTATATGGCGGCGCAACAGTATCAGACCGCGCAGCAATACTACGAGCAATCCGTTTCGCTGAAGCCGGATGCTGAAACCATGAACGCGCTGGCGTTCGTCTATTACTCGCTGGGAGATATCGACAAGGCCATTGCCACTTTGCACGACGCCATCAAGCTGGCCCCCAAGAACTCCAAACTCCTGTTTAATCTGGGGATGTTCGAGTGGCACGGGAAATCCGATCCCAAGGCGGCGATTGACGCCTGGCAGGCTTGCCTGAAAGTGAATCCGAACGATCCCAAGCGAGACCAGATCAAACAAATGCTCGCGCAGGCGAAGCAGCATCTGAACATCGCACCCGGCACCAGGACAGACAAGCCGGCGTTGTAAGCGGCCGGCACTGGAATCTGCAAGCAAGTCGCTCCGGACTTGGCCTTGTGTCTTTTGCTTTCCTGGTTACGCGAACCTGGCACCGATCCGCACGATCGACGAGAAGACAGGCCGGCAACTCTTCAGATTCTCTACAGGGGTGAGAGCAGGCATAACACTCGTCCCGCGCGGCTACACTGCCTTGGGACGAACTTTGAGAAGATACCTTACTTCAGCGCCCCAATCTTCGCTGAGCCCCGGCGGCGTCCACCAGGCTATGAGCATGGTTGTGACAGGTCAGGCTGCACGAGTTCGTGGCCCGGCTGTACGAAACCGGAGTGGCGCCGTTGGGCGCGACCACGTTGATATCGAAGTTGACCATGCGTTCGCCAGAAATGTTGGCGGAGGGCGCGCCCATGCCGTGCGACGTATGGCAGGTGGAGCAGGAAAAGCCGTCGTTGATATGCCGGGCGTGCTCGCTGAAACTGGTGTTCGAAATAACCTGATTCAGGTCGTGGCACTTTGCACACATCGAGTAAGGACCGCCCGCCGCCGGATCCAGCACCGGACTTGGAAACAGGTTCAGGATCGTCGTCCCCGGTCCGCCCGCCGGAGGGGGCGCGACCTGGCTGAACTCGTAACGCCGTTCCAGCAAGTGCAAATTCACCGACCCGTGCGGACCATTCGGGCCCGTCCCGCCAAATTCGCGGTTGTCGTCACTGTTGTGGCAGTCGGTGCAGAGAATCCGCGAGCTCATCGCCCGGCCCTGCGTTCTGCCGTCCAGGTTCCACATGAAGCTCAGCAGGCTGGGCTGGGCCAGCGCGCTGCTGCGGTCGTGCAGCACGGGATGGCTCGAGGTCGACGTCGTCGTCATTTGATTGATGACATTCAGCGGATCGGCTGAGGATACCGCCCACGTTGGCAGGTATCCGAACACGGCCAGCGATTGCTTGCCGCTGCTGGTGCCGTGGCATCGCAGACAATTCTCGAACTGGTTGACCGCGGGATTCAGAATCGTGGTCCCATCTGTCCCGCTGATGCCGGCCACGCCATTCTGCGAGCCGCGAATCACGGGCGGCAGCGGCGTGCTGAACGACGTCACCGCCAGCGAGGCGTGCGGACTGTGACAATCGACGCAAGTGGCATGCCGGTTGTTAATCAGCAGCGGCGGCTCGCCGGAGTCGTGGCTATTGTTGCCGCTGGGGTAGGGATGCGCAATCTTGGCAAACTCTGCATACACGTTCGGAATGGCCGGCGAGATGTTCGACCCGCCGTTGTGGCACGTCATGCAGTTTTGCGTGGACGCGTCCATGTTGGTGACGGCCGGCACCGGTCCGCGCAGCAACCGCGGCCCGGCCAGCGAATTGTGCGGCATGTGGCACGAGATGCAGGCATTCTGGGCGACGTTGGGATAGCTCCCCAGAACCGGCGCATTCGCAATCTTGTTGCTGGCCTGCGCGTGGATGCTCGTTGACCACTGCGCGAGCGGATTCGTTTGCCCGCTGACGGTGCGCGCGTCCGGTTCATGGCAGGCCAGGCACACCTGCCCGCTGGAGCCATCACGCACCAGGAAATTCTGCGACACGGTGTCGATCGCCTGCGCGTGCGGCGTGTGGCAACTGTTGCATTCCACGTTGTTGTTGATCAGAGTCACCGCTTTCAGCGGATCGGCTGTGGTGTGCGTCGACGCCAGCGATGGCACCAGGTCGGGGGCATCCACCATGGGCAGTTTCAGGCTGAACGGATGTGAACCCTGCAGACCGGATCCGAAGACGTCGGCTGCGATCATGTTGCCGGTCATCTGAAGATTGCCGTAGGGCTGCGTCTGTCCCACCGCGACCGTGCCGTCATGGCAACTCAGGCACAGAGTGCTGGGGGCGCCTAACATGGGCTGTTGCGTGGTGTTGTGCATCGTCGTGCTGGAATAATCGGTGTAGGTTTGCACCGACAGGGTCTGGCTCCACAGCGCTCCATTCGGAGTTCCCACGCCCGAGTGCGGAGCATGACAATACAGGCACGCGTCCATCTGCCCTTTCACCGGCCCGGTGCCGCTCGCCGACAGATTGTGCGAACCCAGGATGTCAGCGCCGCTGGTTTGCGCATGGACCGCGATCCCAAGCATCAGCACAACCGGGATCAGCCAGAGTCGCTTCATGGCTGCCCTCCCGCCGCCTGCCTGGGCAATCCGAAATAGCGGTAGACCTGGACGCGCCGGTTGAACGAGTCGACTACAAAGATGCGATCGTCGTGAGCCACGAACAATCCCGCGGGCAACTGAAACTCCCCGTTGCGCGAGCCGCGGCTGCCAAAGTAGTACAGCAGTCTTCCCTGCTGATCGAAAACCTGCACCACGCCCCACAACCCATCGACCACGTAGAGATGTCCCTCGGAATCGAGGCCAATCCCTTTTGGCCGGAACATCGATCCGGAATAATCCCCGATCTGCCCCACCGAAGTCTGAAACTGACCGGAGCGATCGAGGAATTGCACGCGGAAGTTCATCGCGTCCACCACAAACAGATTCTGCTCGTGGACGAGCACCTCCGTGGGCACGTTGAACTCGACATTCCCCGTGCCTTGCTTCCCGATGGTTTGCAGCACGCTGCCTTTCATGTCGAGCATGAAGACCTTGTTGCGCAATGTGTCCGTTACATAGATCCGGTCGGCGGCGGAGTCGACCGCAATTCCCGTGGGCCGTTTGAAGAATCCTTCGCCGCCCTTCAGGCTGCCGATGGCGCGCTTGTATTTCCCGTTCGAGTCGAAGACGAAAATCTTTCCCGCCTCGGAATCGGTAACGTAGAAATTGTCCTGCGCGTCTACGGCGATGCACTGCGGCGAGCGCATGGGATCTCTATCTTTGTCGCGGCGCTCGATGAACTTGTACTTGTGCTGTTCGAAATCGAAGATGTGGATGCCATTCGCGCCCGGGTCGGTGACGATCGCCCGGCCGCGCGAGTCCACCGCCACGCTGTAGGGCCGCACCAGGCGGGGATGATCGGGTTCGCCGATGATCACGTTCACCATCTTGGTGAAGAAGCCGGGCCTCTTCTCCATTTCCTTCTCTGAACTGAAACTGCGCTCCCAGTGCAGCTTGCGGCCGCCCTCGAGGATCAGATCCGGAGGAGCGGGCTCCTCGACCTTCTGCTTGCGCACCTTGGTCGCCCATCCTGGCGCGGCGAGGCACACCAGGATCGCTGCGCACGAAACCGCCGCACGCAGAACGTTCTTCTTCCCGCAGCTCAGAAGAAGTTGAACCATCGTGAGAACCCAACCGAGTACGATGTCACCGTCACCGGAACTGAGCCCGCCGTACCCACACTCTGGCGGAGCCGGGTAAATCCACCATTAAGATAGATCTTTCTCAGCCTGTACTGCATGATGGCGTTGTAGAGCTGAGTGCTGGTAAAGGTGTTGATCGCAGGATCGATGGTGCGGCCGCTGCCATCGGAGTAGCCCACGCTGACCGTGAGCCGGCGGACAAACACCGCGCTCAGGTTTCCCCCAATCGCCTTGGAGTTGTATGTCATGACCGAGCCCGGAGCGAAAATCCCCGGGGGCAGGTTCCCCGGTACGGACACCAGGCCCGTGGCCGTGAGTATGGCCTCTCCATCGGACTTTGAATAGAAGCCGTTCAAGCTGTACGAGTGCCACGTAAGAGCGCCCGACACGCGTTCGGAACTGTTCGACGAGCCGGCGATCTGCGAAAGCCCGCTATGCGATCCGCCGTATCCCGCCCCGAAATAAGTGCGGTTGCCCAGGCGGCGCCTGACGTTCACCACCCATCCGTAGTTCGATGTGGTGTAGACGGCGAAGAGCGTCTGCACGTTTTGCGCGTAACTCGTGTTCGCGCTCACATCCCATCCGTCGATCTTGCGATTAAAGTTCAGGTTGCCCACAAAGCCCAGCGCACCGTTGCCGTCCTGCGTTGCGTAGTCGAAAACGCCCAGCGAAAATGTCAGCGACCCGAGAAACCTGCGGTTCAGGTTGTAGTTCACGCTGCCGCCGTACTGCGTCGAACTGTAAGTCTTTCCCAAGAAATCCTGCTGAATGTGACTGACGCTCCCGTGCACCGTCAGATCCTTGAAAACCGGATAGTACGCATCCGTGCTCAGCAGAATACTCCGGAAGCTGCCCAGGCTGGCGCTGGTGACCGCCGTTCCACCGTTCAGGATCGGCTCGGGCACGTCACCCAGCAGGCTGTCGTTGTAATTCGCGCTGATGTCCACACTCAGCTTCCTCGTGGGACGAAATGCCAGAATGCCCGTCAGAGAGTCTGAAGTTCCCGAACTCTTCGTGTTGTAGGAATCGTGATAGTCATAACCATACCCCGTGCGGCTCCATCCGACATTGAATGAACCGGACATGGGAAACGAGTGTTGCGCATTGAACTGATAGTTGTTGCTGGCCGAGTTCGACCGCACCGGCTCCGGAGATCCGTTGAGCAACTGCGAATAGCTGGAATCGACATTGCGGTGAGTGTAACCGCCCATCATGCGGAAACCCGCCACCGAGTAAGTGGAAAGGAGGGTCAACGTCTTGTTAGACTGGCTGTTTTCCAGCTGGGAACCGTATATCTCGGATGTTCCATCTCCTATGGCATAGCTCGCGGTGAACGTCGGCATGTTGGGCAGCAACGCGCTCCAACTCACTCCGAAACCCTGATTGTTGCCGTGTTGCACCAGTCCGATGTCCGATCCCGGAACCCCAAACTGCCCGGTGCTGTTGTACCCCTTGGAAAAGGAGATCGATGCGGGAACGTGGCTCCCGCTGAACAGGTTTACATTCGCGCTCACCCCTCGGCTGTGGCTCAGGTCGCCATAGACCGAGTTCGACTGCGCGCGGTCGTAATAAGGCTGGACGTTGAAACTCAGGAAGTTGGGATTGTAGAAGCTGCCGCTCAGGTTGGCGTCGCCGTAGAATCCCATGCTGTGGCTGGACGCCCCGTTGTTGATGTCGCCGATATAGTTATATCCGACGTTGCCGCTGAGGTTCATCTTCCAGGCGTCGCCGACTTCCAGCTGAGCGACCGATGGCAACGCCGCCGCAAGAAGACCCGCCAGCAACCCGCACGATTTGAGAATCCACTTGGCCCACATCGCCCACCTGATCTCTACCTCAGCACGCCCAACCGGCCGGAACTTCGACAGCGCCGCATTGGCTCGGCCAATCACAGAACCTCGATCTTGGCTGCCTTTCGCAGCCGCTTGTTCAAGGCGGAGCGGAGGTGCTCGTTCTTTTCTTTCTGCAGATCCGTCGCTAGTTTCGTCTTCACTTCGTCAAACGGAGTCGTGCCGGCCGGAACGTGCGCGTTCAGGCGAAACAGGGTGTACGCCGTGCCCAGCTGGATCAGATCGCTGACCTGTCCCGGCTTCATCGCCAGGGCCGCGGTCACGACCGGAGGCGGCAACTTCTCGCGCTCGACCGCCTTCCGGTCGCCCATATTCACGTGCCAATCGTCCTCAGAAACTTTCTCTGCCAGCAGCCCGAACTCCTGATAACTTTTCGTTGCCTTCGCCGCTTTCAGCGCGTCGTCGGCATGCTTGGCCGCTTCCTTCAGCGCATCCGGATTGGCGTCTCCCGGTGGAATAAAGGAGATGGTTTGGATGCTGAACATCTCGGGATGTGCGAATTTTTTCGGATTGCGGTCGTAGTAAGCGCGCGCCTCGGCCAGCGACACCTTCGCCTTATCGGCCACGTCGCTTTTCAGCAAGTCCTCAATCAGCAGCGAGCGCCGGATTTTCTCCCGCATCAACTGCCGTGAGCCCTGCGTTTCCACCTGCATCACCCGGTTGAATTCATCACTGCTCGTAAACTGCTTGCGGAAGCGGATTTCCGCGGCTTTCATGCGCTCCGGGGAAACGGTCATCTTGCGCCGCAGCGCTTCCTGATACACCAGCTCTTCGAAGATGATCATGTCGAGCGCGCCCTGGCGCATTTCCGGCTCCATGCTCTTGGGAACGCCGTTGTGCGTCTGGACGTAAGGAAAAATCGTCTGAATCTCGCGCGCCAAATCGCGATCCGTCAGCACCGCCCCGTTGACTCGCACGATGGGGTTGCCGGGAGCGATTGTGGGTGTCTGAGGCACTGCAGCCGCTGCTGCTGGAGCATTGCCCAGGGTTGGAGCGTGGGAGGCAACCACCTGCGCGCCGCACGTTAACGTGAGAACCAGCAGCGCGGTTCCCGTCATCGTCGCGTGCTTCCGTTGGTATTTCATTTCCTTCCTCCGCTCAGGTTTTGAAAAATCGGGGGAGAGGAAGACCTCTCCCCCTTATGAAGCAAATTAGAACTGCGTCTGTACGTTATTGACTCCGAGGGCCTCGTTTTGCTCGCCGGTGTGGCATTGGCGGCAGAACTGGGTCGTCGAAGCGGCCAGCGTCGGGCTGCTGTTGCCAGCGCCCGGGTTGTAGGGAGCGTTCACAAAGAAGTAGGTCGGAAAAGTTCCGCCTGCAATTTTGGCGCCCGTCTGCTTCCCTCTGGGAGCCGCGTAGATGTACATCACGTGCTGGTTGTGGCAAGTGGTGCACGTCATGAACGCGGTCGAAGCGTCCGTTGCGCCGTTGGGCATCGCAAAACCCCATGACCACGGGCTGCCCGCGATGGACGGATAGCCGTAGTTGGCGGCAAAGGTGGCATAGTACGATCCGGTTGTCGGGACGATGTTGGTGATCGAGCCGTTCACTACCGTCACGGTCAGAGGATCAGTCGTCTTCGGAGGCGAGCTGACCAGGCGGAGCGCGCCCAGAGTAGCGGCCGTGCCCACCGGGTGGTCGTTCCCGTACTTCGAGGTGTTGCCGTTGCCGTTGTCATTGCCGAGCAGAGTCGGAATGCCATTCGGGCCATATACGCCCGCCGGCAGCAGCTTGTTCGCTTGCTCCCACGACGTTCCCTGCATCATCTGCCCTTTGGCGATCTGGCCATCGTGGCAGGCAAGGCACATCATGATTCCGCGAAGTTCTTCTGTGTTGGTGGTGTAGGCTGCGGTTGCGCCTGGAAGCAGTTCAACATAGCCCAGGCCGCCGTTGCCGTCCTGGCCGAACGTCAGCGTCTGGCCGAACAGTGGACTTACATCTTGTCCGAACAGCGCGTTGCTGCCGGAGAGTGGGTCAGTGGTGGTTCCGCCGGTGATGGCATTGCCGCCGCCACCTGCCGCACCGCTGTGAGGAGCATGGCAACCCGCGCATCCGCGGCCGCCATTGTTGTGGGCACCGAGAACATCAGCTCCACTTAAGCCGACGCCCTGCGTATAAGTCTGCGCTGCCGCAAGACCTACGCCCAGCATAACGACGAAGAGTACGAACATCATTTTTCTCATATAAGGTTTAAGACCTCCTGTTTGTAACAGCTGTTACTTCTACGGCTACTTCTTATCAATTCGGAGCCGGTTATAAGGCCAGACTCCCTTTTGGCCGTCCGCGGACGCCCAAACTCTATTGCGGCTTCTGTGCCGCAGAACTCGTGGCGGGTGCAGCAGGAGCGCTGTCCTTTGCGCTCGTCTTTGCCCCACCTTCTTTCTTCTTGTCTTCTTCCGCCTTCCGCCGCGCCAGTTCCGCCCTAGCCTCGTCATCGGTGAAGTAGCGGAACATCTGCACGCGTCCGGGATACTGCTCGGTGGTGAAGATCCGGTTGTTCTTGTCGATGTACAGTCCGGCCAGCGCCTGGAACTCGCCCGGCAGCTTGCCGTGCGTTCCCATCCAGATCAGCAGATCGCCTTCGGGCGTGAAGCATTGCACTCGATCCTGCACCGCGTCGGCCACCCAGACATGGCCGTCGACATCAACCGCGATTCCCTTGGGCCGGAACAGCGTTCCCGGCCGGTCGCCCGCCTTTCCAAATTGGCGGATAAAGTTGCCGTCGGCATCGAAAACTTCGACCCGGTTGTTGTAAGTGTCGGTGACGTAGAGATTGTTGTCGGCGTCCAGGGCGACATTCGTCGGAACCGAAAAGTTGCCGGGATCGGTCAGCGTGTGATTCTTCCCCGGCGTGCCGATCTTCCGAATGAACGTCAGCTTGTCGGCGTCGTAGACGAGAACGACGTCTTGCGCGCCGTCCGCTACATAAAGGAACCGGTTCTCGTTGTCGACCACCATGCCGCCCGGATCGGCCACGCCCTGGCTGATCGAGCCTTCCACTTTGTGGTTCTTATCGAACACCAGGATGCGGTGCATCTTCGTGTCGGAAACGAACAGCCGGTCGGAGTCGTCGATGGCCAGTCCAATGATGTCGCCGAAGCGCGCCTGCGCTCCGTGCTTGATCATCTGCAGTTCTCTGGTTTCTGTGTTAAAGATGAAGACCGCTCCGACCTTGCCGTCGGCTACGTAGAGGTTGCCCTTGGAGTCGACTGCCAGACCGTAAGGCGTCCACAGGGCGAACAGCGGCTTGTCCGCCTGCCTCTGCTGGTCGGTCTCGCCACCGGCCATGCGGTCCATCCAGGTATTTTTTTTCGTTTGCGCCGGCGGAACGTACTTTTCACAACAGAAATAGTTCAGATACTTGATCCGGGTGACCGCGGGCGGATTCGGCCACACGATCTTCGACAGGTCGACCGCGTCCAGGATGCTCGTCTGCTTGGGCGGCTCTACCTTCTTCTTCTTGGTTCCTGCAAAAAGAGCCGCGGGATCGGCAAGGATAAAGAACGCCATCAGACCGGCAAGAACCACGGCCGTCATCCTCACCGCCAGTTGCATCGATTTGGGCATCGCACTCGACATCGCTCGCTCCGTATTGAACTCCTACCTCGACAGGTTCGTATGGCACGACATACAGAAAGCCATGTTGTTCGGCTGATCCTTCACCAGCAGGCTCGGCTGCGCCGAAGAATGCGGCTGGTGACACGACAGGCAGTTGACCGCCTTCAGAACTTTGGTGAGATCCCCGGGATCCATCACATCGCTGACCGGGTGATGATCGGTCGGATGTCCGTGCCCGTATTTGATCGGCAGGATCGTCACCTTGCGGAAATAGTCTTCGGGCAATCGAACCTTGCCATCGAAGATCGTGACCAGATGCTCGCTCTCGAGCTTCTGCGGATTCGCATCCGGCCCGTGACATTCAAGACACAGTTTGTTCGGACTCGCTGCCCGCAGCAGGTGCTCGTTTTCGCCGCCGTGGGGCTCGTGGCAGGTCGCGCAACCTTGCACCGCCGCTGGCTGGTGCGGGTGCGCCTTCTTCATCTGGTCAGCCTGATCGCTATGGCACGCCAGGCAAGCCGAGACCGGATCGGGCTGAATGAACCCCGGCGTCTTGCCGCCATGCGGGTTGTGGCACGCGACGCAATCGCCGGCCGCGCCCGGATGCTGCACTTTCGCCGATTCAATCTTCTTTCCCTGCTCTTCGTGGCAGGTCAGGCAGAGCGCGCGCGTGTCGCTGTTGGTCAGAACAACCTTGCCGTCCTTGGCCGGCTGGTGGCAGCTGTCGCACATCTTGCTCTCGAACGGCACGTGCAGGAACGTCTGCATCAGCTTGGGCTTTGCCGACTGGTGCGGATTGTGGCATTGCAGGCAGTTCGCGCCGCCGAAGGGCTGTCCCAGGTGCGCCTTCTGCAAGGCGGCATCCTTCGCGTCGTGGCAATCCAGGCAGAGCGCGGGAACATTCTTCTTCAGGTGCGCTGCGAATTCGATCTTGGCGCGGTCGCCGTTCTTGTGCGTGACGTGGCAGGTGTCGCAGCCCATATCGAGCGCGGCGTGACGGCTGCCATCTTTCGGCATGTTCAAGCCGATGTTGTGGCAAGCCAGGCAGAGATTCTCGTCTCGCGTTGCCCCGGAGGTCGCTTTCCGCAGCTGATTCGGATTGTCCGACTGGTGCGGATCGTGGCACTTCACGCAGTCCCGAACCGCCGGAGGATGCATCGTCAGCCCAGGCTGCACCTTCTTTTCATCGTGGCAGCTGAGGCAGAGCGCCTGGGTCGTCGTCGTAATCAGCTTGATGCGGGTCACATCTTTGCTCACCCGCACTTCGTGACAGCTCAGGCATCCCGTGGCGATCGCCGAGTGGACCGCCTTCCCTTTGCTCTTCTCTTCGTGGCACTCCAGGCACTTGGCCGCGTCCACATTCTTTTCGAGCGGGACGGGATGGGTCTTCGCGACCGCCGGTGCAACCGCAAATACCAGAAGACAAACCACCGACAATACGAACTTGGGGAGGGCTCGCCCGGTGCCTGCCTCTGGGTGCGGAAGCGCTCGACTTTGTCGCTCTGGGACCATTGCAACCTATGCTTGTGCACGACCGTCTCCCAAATCTTGCCCGATGCTGCGCCGCCGTTTAGAAGATGTAACTGTCTGCAACAGAACGAGTTGGGCTGACTCACACCGATGTTGCGATTTTCAACGGGACCCCGACCCAGGTCGGAAATGGGCCTTCTCCCACACTGGCACTGGTGAAATCACGCACGACCTAACTTCTTTATTGTGATCAGGATCACAGGGTTGCCGCGGTGGGTGAAATCCCAATCACCCCTGCTCGCCATGAGTGATATCGCTCATCTGAGCGCAGTAATAAAGTCAGCACCCGCACCGCAAACCACTGAAGATAAAGAGATTGAGGCAGGTTCCATGAGTTGGTGCCGAAAGTGCATTCGACCAACCGAGGAAGAGGCAAGATATGGCCCTATCACTTCGTTCCGCGTGCCGCAAGACCTGGCAGACGCTGAGTTCCATCAAGACCGGTGTTGTCCTCATCATCCTGGTCGTCATCTTCTCCGCCGCCGGCACCGTCATCCTGCAACGTCCCATGACCGATCCCGACGATATGGCGCGCGCCTATTCGCCAGCCATGCTGCGCTTTCTCGACACCACCGGCCTGACCGACGTCTTCCACACGCGCTGGTTCGTAGCCCTGATGGTACTGGTGAGTTTGAGCATTATCGCCGCTTCCGTCCAGCGTTTCCCCAATTCCTGGCGCTTTTTCAGCCGCCCGTACAAGAGCCCGGACGAAACCTTTCGCAAAGTTCTGCCCACGCAGGCGCTCATTCCGATCGCCGATGAAGAACAAGGGCTCAGCGCCGCCGAACGCGCGCTCCACCATCTGCACTTCAAATCGGAGCGCATCGTGCGTACCGACAGCTTCTCGCTGTTCTCGGAACGAAATCGCATCTCGGAAATGGCTGTCTACATCGTGCATGCCAGCCTGCTGCTGATCTTCCTCGGAGGGATCGTCGACGCGCTCTACGGCTGGCGCGGATTCATGATGCTCAGCCCGGGCACGGCCAGCAATCAGATCGAAACCAAAACGGGAACGGTTCGCACCCTGCCCTTCTCCATCCGCTGTGACGGCACCGGCGAAGAAACCTATACCGACGGCACACCGAAACGCTGGTGGTCGAAGCTGGCGGTGGTTGACGAAGGCCGTGAGCTTGCGCGCAAAGAGATCGTGGTCAACGATCCGCTGGTACATGATGGAATCCGTTTCTACCAGGCCAGCTACGGACGCACCGGCAAGCTCGATCGCCTGACGCTGAACGCAACTCCGGCGCAAGGAACAACAGGAACAGCGCAGGAAATCTCGCTGGGGCCGAATCAGATTGTTTCCCTCGACCCCGACACCAAAGTTCAGCTGGCGGAGTTCATCCCCGACTTCGTGGTGCAGGACGGCCATGTCTACGCCCGCAGCAACGACGTCGTCAATCCCGCCGTACACATGATCGTCACCTCCGCGAAGACCAATAAGGCTGTAAACGTGTGGCTCCCGGAGATTCCGGGCATCGCCGAGAATGCGTCGTCTCCTTACGCGTTCACGCCGAAAGATCTGAAGACCGGAGTCTTTACCGGCCTGGAAGTCTCGCACGAACCCGGCCAGTGGTCGGTTTGGGCCGGAGTCGTATTGATAGCGATCGGCTTGACGTTTGTCTTCTACGTCGTGCACACACGCTTCTGGGTGGTCCCGGTGCAGGACGCGCGCGGCAACCTCTCGCTGTGGATCGGCGGAACTGCGAACCGCAATCGCGACGCCTTCGAGCACTCATTCAAGCAGCTCGTGGAACAAATCCAGAAAGAGCTGAAAGCGCAACTTGTGGCTGCTGCGGAAAAGCCAGCCGCCTCGGTGGCAAGAACGACTCTCGCCGGAAAGTGAGTCCGGCGGTTGCAAGCAAGACAAGGAAAGGAAGCACGTATGTCACGAGCAAAAGTGGAACAGCATCCCGCGACTGGCACGACCCTGGTCGTGATGGTGGGGTTGGGGGTTGCCTTCCTGCTGTTCATGGCTTTTCTGAATGTCGTCAAGAGCGGAAGCATTGTGAGCGAAGCCAACCTGCTTTACGCCGCCCTGGTCTTTTACGCGGGCGCAGGCGCGCTGTATCTGGGCTTCGGCGTTACCGGAACCGAGTCTTATATCAAGTTTGCTTCTCTGGCCACATGGGCCGGCCTCGTTGCCAATACCGGTGCGGTGGCGCACCGCTGGTATGAGGCCGGGCATCCCCCATTCGCCAGCCTCTACGAGATGTTGCTGAGCTTTGTATGGACGCTGGCCGCTCTCACCCTGATCGCGGAAAAGAAATACGGCGTGAAGGTGATCGGCACCGTGACCATGCCGGTGGCGATCGTCGGCGTGGTGTTGATGCAACTCTTGCGCAGCGATGTCCGGCCGCTGGTCCCCGCGCTGCAATCCACCTGGCTGCACGTTCACGTCACCCTGGCTATGCTGGCCTACGCCGCCTGCGCCTTGAGTTTCGCGCTCGCCATGATGTTCCTCATCCAGGACAAGATGAAGACGGAGACATTCCTGGCCGCCACCAGCATTTTCACCGTAGGACTCTATGCCTCTTTCCTGACTCGCTTTGAACGGTGGGGCGGCTTCAACGTCGTCGCCTGGGACGCCGAGAACAAGCAGGAAGTTTTCCTGTCGCGCGGTGTGCGGCTGTTCGTCACGATTCCTGACCTGGGCTGGCTGATGCTGCTGGTCTTCGCTGCCGTGGCGGCGCCGTTGGTGCTCTACATCCTGGCTCGAATCAGAAAAAACGAAGGCTTCCTCAACATCGCCAACCGCGCCGTATTCATCGGCATTCTGCTGCAATCTTTGGCGTTGGTGTTCTTCCTGTTGCGCACGCGCGACGGACATTATCCCTCGCTCGATGCCGACGGACTCTATGCCACCAGCCTGGCAGCGAGTCCGTTCATTCTGTCGGCGCTGGTGGGTGGAATTTTCGCCAACCTGCTCTACCTGCTGTTGCTGTGGAGGCGCGAAGATCTCGAGCGGCTGCTGCCGGACGCCGAAGCCCTTGATCGCATCACCTACAAAACAATTTGCATAGCTTTCCCTCTGCTCACCCTGATGATCGCCGCCGGCGCCTACTGGGCCAACCGGGCCTGGGGTTCCTACTGGAGCTGGGACCCCAAAGAGACGTGGGCGGCGATTACCTGGCTGGTCTACGCTGGATACCTGCACATGCGGATCACGCGCGGCTGGCGGGGACGGCGCGCCGCTTACTTCGCGATCCTTGGATTCGCTGTGGTAATGTTCACGTTCTTCGGAGTCACATATTTGTTGCCCGGATTGCATGCGTATGCTTGAGACCCTCAACAAAATGACCAACCCGGTACCCGAGCCCGAGTCTAACGAAACGGCCCCACATCCACCGTCGCGGAGGAGTTCGTTCAGTACCGGCTACGCCAGCGATGACACGAACCCTTCTCCCGTGACTGGCATTGCCGCGTCCCCGGCGCAGGATCCTGAGTTGCCCTGGCTGCGCATCAACTGGGAGATTAAAGCGCTGGTGCCGATCGCCTGCGTCCTGCTGGGAGGCATGCTGCTGTTCCTGCTGGCAACGCTCTCGTGGCGCGACCCTGAACGCCACATCGTGCTGCTGGTCGCCGGCGCCGGCGCGGTCGCCATCTGCGGCGCGCTCCTCGTCGTCCTGACCTACACTGTGCAGCGCCCCATGGTCGAACTGCAGCAGAAGATTGCCGAACTGGGCGGCGGTGACCTTAACGTCTCGGTAAGCTTTGCCCACCGCAACGACGAAATCGGAGACCTCGGCCGCAATTTCAACAAGATGGTCGAGCAACTGCGCGAGAGCCGCGAAGAAATCGTACGCCTGCACCGCACGCAGATGTCGCGCGCCGAGCACTTCGCCACTCTTGGCGAGATGGCGACGGGCCTCGCTCATGAGATTCGCAATCCGCTGGCAGGCATTGCCGGGGTCATCGAAATCATCGGCCGCGACCTTCCCTCTTCCAGCCCTGCCCGCGCGGTGGTGAAAGACGTCCGCCAGGAAATCGCGCGCATCAACCACATCGTTACCGACCTGCTGCAGACGGCGAGGCCTCATCCGCCCAGGGTGCGCAAGAGCGATCTGAACACCACCGTCGAACATGCGGTCATGCTGGGCCGCCAGCAGGGGATGGCGAAGGGCGTCGAGATCGCGCTGCACAAAGATCCGTCCCTGCCAGAAGTGGAGCACGACAGCGATCAGATTCACCAGGTGCTGCTGAACCTGCTGCTGAACGCTGAGCAGGCGATTGATCAGAATGGAAAGATCACGGTGACGTTGGAGCGCCAGGGAACGAACGCCGTCGTCGAAGTCGCCGACAACGGACGCGGCATCTCCCCGGACCACCTGCCCAACATTTTCCGCCCCTTCTACACGACGAAAGGCGACGGCACCGGTCTGGGACTGTCGCTGGCGCGGCGCATTGTCGAAGACCACCAGGGCCACATCAAGGTCACCAGCGTCGTGGGCAAAGGCACGACGTTTGCCGTGGTGCTGCCGCTGCTGAGGACAGCACCTCCGGTCTCGGCCTCGTAAGGTAGCCCGCCGCACCTGGCATCGCGGCGTACATCTCCATTCGATCCGGGGCAACCAGCCGGGTCAACCAGCGGGTCAACCAACAATGTTGGGCTCCGTCACGCGGCGAAAGCGCCCCTCTTCCACGGTGCTGTCCGGGACCTAGAATCCGCCTTTCTCCAGCATCCCAGCGGTCACCAGCTTCTTCTCCAGATGACGCTGCAGAATCTGGATCAGGAACTTTCTTAAGTCGGCGCCCTGCGACTTGGGCCACGGAGACTGCGCGAAGCTGTCGACGGGAGCGCGGAACATCTGCGCGGCCAGCGTTCGCGATTCGCTGGAGATCTCCGACGACGCGAGCCGCTTGTCTTCGGCGCACATCAGGCCATCGGCGAGGACGTGGAAGTAGGCCCGGTCGCCGTTCAGGTTGCGGCCGCAGACGACGCACTCCGTCAGTTCCGGCAGGAATCCGACCAGCCGCGTCAGCCACAGATCGAAATAAGTGACCGGCATCCAGATCTCCGCCCCGGTCAGCGCGTGCAGCACCGAGAGCGTCAGCCGGAAGATGGCGTCGTTCGCCTCGTAGTCGGGCAGCAACTCATCCAGCAATTCGGCGATGTGTCCCAGCGCCACGGCCCTCGCATAGGTCACTTCCGAGGCCAGCGGAGACTCCAGCACTTCGCAGGCATCGAGCCGCGCCAGTTCCTGCCGCTCGCGCACGTCATAAAAAGCCCGCACGTAGGTCAGCGGCTCGAGCGCTCCACCAAAGCGCCGCTTCGACTTCTTCGCCGACCGCGCTACGCCCCGCACCTTGCCTTCAGTGCGGGTGAACAGCGTCACCAGCAGATCGGCCTCGCGCAGCGGATAGGTGCGCAGCACGATCGCTTCTGATTCTCGCAGAGCCATGTCTGAGCGTGATTTTAGTGGAAGAGCAGACCGCGCGTCTGAGTACGGCTTTAAATCCGCCTCTGGCATACCTCAGTCCTCAGGCGTCGGATTCTGGCCCGCTCCGACAGAACCTGCTCCTGTCGGACTTCCGGGTGACATCAGTAACCAGTCCGCAAGGCACTTTGGGACCCTTTTATCCCCTGCCCCGGGATGCGAAAGTACAAGTCCTAAAGAACAATTGCGAACTACTACTAAAGTCACCATACTTATGAATCCCCTTTGTAAGTCACTGAAAATCTTAATGCTCGGCCTGGCGCCTGCCGTTCTGTCCGGGTCGCTGTTTGCCCAAACAGTCAGCCCTTCTGCTGCGGAGCCGGTGGCCGATGCTCCCGTGCTGGTTGCATCGGTGGAGATGGCTTCTGCCGACGCGTTTCCGCTCGCTCCTGAAATGCCGACGCTTCCGGTGCACCCCATCGCAGCGATGCCAGCAGCGGTCGTAATCGCGACACCGGTGACTCGGCTGCCCAGGGTGTACGAGACGCATCCTTTTTGGGATCGTGAGAACCGGATCCTTTTTACGGCGTGCGGCGCAATGGCAACGGCCGACTTCTTCACCACCCGCGCGAATCTGGCGAGCGGCGGACGGGAACTCGATCCTATCGCCCGCGTGTTCAGCGGGAGCACTCCGGGGCTGGCCGCGAATTTTGCGCTGGAGACTGGAGGCGTGATCAGCATCAGCTACATGTTTCACAAGACCGGGCATCACAAGCTCGAGCGTGTCACGTCCTTCGTGAATATCGCTGGATCGGCAAGTGCCGTGGCGTACGGATTAGCCCATCGCTGATTGGGCGGACTCCTAACAAATCAACCTCGCCTGGCCCACAGGTTAAGAATGCGGCCACCGTTCGTCTAGTCACCTCTCTCGAACGGGAACCTGGACTTTGCTGCCTCGAGTTCGAGCCATCTAAAAACCCTTCTTCTCGGAGAAAAGACGTGCTATCGTGCGGGGTTCATTTTTCGGAGGGTCGCAATGATTCGGTCCGCAATCCGAAGGACTCTGTGCACGATACTGGTCGCCGCTCTGCTGCCTGGAGCCGCGTCCGCCCAGGGAAGTTTAAAGGGAAACCGCGATTTGGCGCGCATGATCGCGCGAGGTGTCGCCGAAGTTCTCCAGAAACATTTCTACGATCCACAAATGAAAGGGGTGGACTGGAAGAAGGCGCTGGCAGATGCGGAGTCCAAGATCAATGCAACCGATCGGGTCGGGGAGATGTACGGCGCGATTGACGAGATGGTTCTGCAACTCGATGATTCCCACACCAGATTCATTCCGCCAGAGCAGACGCGCCAACCGAAATTTGGTTTTCAACTGAAACCCTTCGGTAACGCGACCCGTATCTACAAGATTCAGGAAACAGGCCCTGCAGCACAGGCGGGGTTAAAGCTCGGTGACACAATCGTTGGAATCGACGGCGTCCCGGCGGATCGTAAACATTACTTTCATACACTCATCTACTATCGATTTATTCAGCCTGAAGAAGTCATGGTAGTTGATGTGCTCGTTGACGGAATACCGAAACGGCTGACCTTACAAGCGGAGCTACCCACGCGGCTTGCTGCCGTAGAGGCAGGGGACCACGCCTACTTCCTTGACCGCGTGCGCGAGGCGGAAATACTCAGCAAAGAGACCCCCTTTCAGTCCGAGCGGTATGGCGATGTTGGATATGTCAGAATTCCGAGCTTCGAAACGGACCGGGCCGAAAGGGCACTTTGGAAAGTAAAAGACGCTCGCGCGCTAGTAGTTGACCTTAGAGGTAACCTGGGCGGCTCTACTGAAGTGCTCGAACGATTTGCCGGCTATTTTCACAAAGATAATACCGAAATCATGAAGGCAGCATTTCGCGGGAAGTCTGAATCGGTGATTGCCAAACCTCACACACCCTCCTTCTGGGATGTCCCCTTAGTTGTTTTGGTGGACAGTGAGTCCGCAAGCGCCAGTGAAATATTTGCACGGCACATCCAGTTGACTGGGCGAGGGATGGTGATCGGTGATAAGACAATGGGAGCCGTTTCTGTTGCGCAATATTTCCCGCAAACAATCGGCATCAATCCCTTCGTCCCCTATGGGGTGGAGACGACGGTCGCGCGTGCCATCTTCCCAGATAATCAAGACCTGGAGAAGGTGGGCGTGACTCCCGACAAGATGTGCATCCCCTCCGCTTATGCGCTCGCGCAGAAAAAAGATCCCTGCCTCGACATGGCCATGACGACGCTGAAGGAGAAACTGAACCCGCCGGCCGCCGCGCAAAAATAAACACGGCTCCGACCGAACAGTCGAAGCCGTGGAGAGATAGAGAACGAAGTTAGCCCGGTCGACCTTACCGCCCGTAATACTTGGCGTTGCGCTCGGTAAAGGCGTTCCACTTCTCCGGCAGATCGTCGAGCGCGAAGATGGCGGAAACCGGGCACACCGGAACGCAGGCGCCGCAATCGATACACTCCACCGGGTCGATATACAGCAACTCTTCGGTAGCGTAGGCGGGCTCGTCTTTCTTGGGATGAATGCAATCGACCGGACACGCATCCACACATGCGGTGTCTTTGGTACCGATGCACGGCTCAGCAATCACGTAGGCCATAAAGGTGTCAGTCTCCTGGGAGTTCCGCTTTCATTTTACTACCGCGGCGGTCGCGCGACCCGACATTCTAGCAAGAATGCGGGCGGCCGGTACAGCGTCCGCCGCGGAAAGTACAAAGAAAAACGGCCGGCAGCGCGAAGCTGCCAGCCGTCCGTAATTCTCCTTTACAGGGTCCGGTTAACGGCGTCCCCCATGGAAGCCGCCGTGAGAACCGCCTTCACCACGGAACCCACCTCCACCGTGGAAATTGCCTCCACCACGGACTTCGCCATGGCCGTGGAATTCATGTTCGCCGCGACCTTCCCCGCGTTCGAATCCGCGAGCATAGCCACGATCACGGTCGAAGCCGCGATCATGGTCGCGGTCATAGAATCGGCCGCCGTAGTAGCCCCGTCCCCAGCCCGGCCGTCCGTAAAAGCCGCGATTCCAATACCACGCTGGATGACCCCAGTGATACCACGGGCCGGCGCCGATAAACACGCCATCTACGAAATAGTCCGGGCCGTAGAACCCGTAGGGGGCGCAAGCATAAGGAGCGTAGTCGTAGTATCCGTAGGAACAGACCGGCGGTCCGGCATAATAGCCCGGGCCGACTCGAACGCCAATCCCCACACCCACCTGCGCCTGCGAATACGCTAACGGCATCATCAGCACGGCCATCAAAGCGACATATTTCAGATAACGCATACTCACCTCCTGTCCTGAATCCCGGGAACTTCTATTCCACCCCTGATCCAGGAACCTTTCCAATTCCTGCTACTGATTGGAACGCCGCAGAGTCTGAAAAGTTGCGGAAATCGGACTGGTTGATTTCAACCATCCTGCTTAATTTCAACCACTTACGCGCAGTTTCCCAGTAAAGCACAGACCTGATCCTGGTACTTCGACCAAACTAAAGTGACCTTTCAAGGGGTACATAAAGATGCGTTAATGTTCGACAGAAGTGCGGATCAGTTGTCGGGCGCGTCCATGGACAAACTGAATATCTTGGTTTCACTCATTACAGAAGACAACGATTATCAACTCGAACAGGCGGCTTCAGCGCAGGTGGCGGCTCGCAAGCTCGGCGCCAGCGTTCAAGTGATCTACGCCAACAACGACGCCGTGTTGCAGACGCAGCAGATTCTGCAATTCGTGCAGGACCCTGCCAGGCGTCCCAACGCCATTGTGGTCGAACCCGTCGGAACCGGCATGCTGCAGGTCGCGAAAGCGGCCGTCTCGGCTGGGATTGGCTGGGTCGTGATCAACGCCGGCGTCGACTATCTGGCGCAACTCCGCCAGCACGCGATGGTCCCCGTGTTCTCAGTGCTCTCAGACCACGAGGAGATCGGAAGGATTCAAGGCAAGCAGATGGCGGCGATTCTTGGCGACGAGGGATGCGTCCTCTACATCGAGGGTCCGGCGGTTCGCGATGTAGCTCGTATGCGCACCAAAGGCATGATGTCGACCAAGCCTCCCAAAGTCACCATCAAGACTCTCAAGGGGGACTGGACGCAGCAGAGCGGTTATCATGCGATCCGATCCTGGCTGGGATTGAGTACTTCGCGGGAGCTGCACGTCGGCATGATCGCCTGTCAGAACGACGATATGGCCTTCGGCGCGCGCCGCGCCTTCGAAGAGTTCACCGATATGAAGGAGCGCGACTCGTGGCTGGCCCTGCCGATCACAGGATGCGACGGCGTGCCCAAAGCCGGGCAGACCTGGGTCCGCCAGGGAAGGCTTGCGGCAACGATCTTTTCTCCTCCGCTGGTGGGCGACGCGATCCAGTTGCTCGCGAGTTCACGCACGAGCGGAACCCAGTGTGAAGAACGCACGCTGGTTGCTCCGAGCTCCTTCCCCGCATTGACTGACCTGAAGCGGAAGAGTGGAACTGCGGCGGGCAAGAGCTGAGCTCGTCTTCGCTTAGGCCGCCGAACCCATCTCAGGGCCTGTAGATCCATGCCTGGGCAGTCGCACGATCATTGTTCGGATATCCGCCAGTCATTAAAACGCTGCCGTCTCGGAGCCTGGTCTCGGCCATGAAATGCCACGAATCGCTCATCTGGCCGGCCGCCACCCGAAACTTCCCGCCCGCGGGATCGAACACTTCCACTTCCTTGCTGCCGCCAGCCACCAGGAGGCTTCCACTTTCCAGACGCACCGCTTCGCCGGGCAACTTGAAACGAGCGTCATGCAACGAGGAAGCCGCTGTGAATTTCCCAGTTTTCGGATCGTAGATTTCTGCGCTGTTCAGGTTCCCGCTCCACCCGCGCGAATCGGAACCGCCGGCAACCAGAACACGTCCGTCAGGAAGCACGCCGGCCGTATGCTTGCAGCGCGCGACACCAAGATTACCGGTCTCTGTGAAAGTGCCCGTCTTGAGGTCGTACAACTCCGCACTCGCGAAAACGCTGTCCGCATAGCCACCCGCGATCAGAACGCGTCCATCGTTGAGCAACGTTGCCGTGTGCGACACGCGGGCGCGGTGCATGGCAGCCGTCGGCTGGAAGGAAAGCGTCTTGGCGTGGAAGATTTCCGCGGAGGCCAAAGAGTGGTTGTCACTCTCTTCCCCGCCTGCAATCAGCACGTCGCCGTCGTTCAGCAGCGTCGCTCGGGCGTCACCCCGCCGCGTGGTCATCTTGCTGGAGAGCGCGCTGAACTTTCCGGTGGCCGGATCATATAGCTCGGCCGAGTCGGTGCATCCGTGCCCCACCCATCCTCCGGCGATCAGCACCTTGCCCGAGCGCAACAGGACCGCAATCTGGCCCACGCGCCCTCTGCCCATCTCGCCAGTGGGCAGAAATTTTCCCGTCGCCGGATCATAGAGTTCGGCGGACTTGTAGAAGTCCTGATTGCGCCGCATGCCGCCCGCGATGAGAACCTTGCCGTCGGGCAGCAGGGTTGCGGTGTGCCCCGAGCGAGGCTCGAGCATCTGCCCGGCAGTCGCTACAGAACCCACGTGCGAACTAGATGGCGATGACGTGTGGAATGCTGCGGCGGCCGAGGCAAAGGCGATCGTGAGGCCAGCGACGAGGAGCAGGCGGGACCGGTTCATGGGGGTCCTCCTGGAGGGGTCAGACGCTTCAGCATCGATACGGATAGCGTGAGTCTTCAGCCGCCGAGAGGACTTTGCTTGGTGGAGCAGTTTCGGCGGGATAGAATGGCGTCTGCGGGGGATCTTATGGCGACTACACAGGCTGGCCGGGCGGAGCACGCGGAATCTCAGAGCAAGGAACTCATCGCCTACGACGAAGCGATAGAGAAACTATCCCGCGAAGAGCGTTTCCGAGCCACGGTCTATGCAATGAATACCCTCCTGGTTCAAAAAGGCATCTTCTCACCGGATGAGTTCGAGTTCCAGTTCCGGCAGTTTGCCCAAAAATCTTTGCCGCGTCGTGGGCGCTCAACGACGGAACCGTCGGCGAAGTGCTAAGAGCAGCAGTCCAACCTGAATAGGAATTGATACCTGTTCGCTAATTGTAGCTACTCGCCCGCGACGCAACGGGAGAACGTAGGCTGCATCCCTCTGAAATGTTGCCACCTCTAGCGAGTGAACTAGTCCAGCCGGATAGCGTCTAAGGGTGGAAATTGCCATTTGCACGTTAGCAGGATTCGAAGGGGCAGGTTGCAGGCCGAGCCAAGGCACTGAAAAGACCCACGCAAACACAAGCAGAAGAGAGAAAAGGACCACTAACGCTCGCGTATAACTGCTGCCGTACAAACTAAAAGCCTTGTATACGCTCAGTACGAGCCTCGCGAGCAACGGTACGTGAGGATTGCGCCGGCTCATATCCATCGCTGCGCAATAGCAGTCCTCGGCCAGATCAAGTGAGCGAACCTTGTCGAAGTTGTTGATCAGCTGGCGGTACACGATTGCTACGAGTTCATGCCCACGGCTCTTGTCAAATTTCCCTGCCCATTCCCTGTTGTCGCAGACCACGTCGATCTCATCCTGGAGAATCATTCGACAGTGGCGCCGATGCCAGCGTACGTCCTCCAAATGGATCTGCTCCACATCGCAGTTAAGAAAACGGGCACGCAGGCCGATATCCGCACTCTTGTTTACTTGGGTGAACCAAACTCGGGCGGGCTTTTCGAATCTGACGTTACTGAAATCAGCAACCGCTAGTCCGTCTAGCGAACATCCGAATCTAGCGTCCTGAAACTCGGCTTCATCGCCGAATGTTGCCGAGCCGAAATTCGCACCCTTATCGAAGCGTGCCGACTCGAATCTAACTCGCTGAAACTTGGTCATATCAAAACTCGCTAGGCCAGCGAACACCGCTCTGTAGAAATCTACAGAACTGGCGAAGTGTACGCAGTCAAATTTGGCGTCTTGGAATACAGCATCCGTAAACGAGACCTCGCTGGTGTGCTTGCTGTAGGAAAAGCTCAGTGGGCCGAAAAACTTTGCGTGAGGGAAACGGGCCCCACTCTCAAAGTGAGCGCACTGGAAACTAGTCCCCTCAAAAAATCTCGCGCCGCCAAACCACGCACTTCCGGTGAAGTTGCTGTCTGAGAAGTTCGGCGAATAAAGCTCGGCGTCGCCGAAATCTGCCCTTAACCCGAAGCTAGACTCTCTGAAGTCCGACGTCTTCTTGAAGACAGCCTTGTTAAAACTCGCGTCGCGAAAGCATGATCTTGCAAATACAGCTCTCTGTTCCATGATTGCCTGGCTGAAATCGGAATCATGCAGCAGTTTCGCCCCAGCGAAGTTCATATCTTTTACAAAGCGAGAACGAGAAAAATCCGCAGGTCCAGCAAATTGGGCATCGATAAAACAGGCGTATTCTGTGAACGACTTGTCGGCAAGATGGATACCATCCGGAAACCAAAAGGACCGGAAGTCGACGACACCCGGCTTGCTGTATCTCGATTCACCCGCAATCAGCGCTTCCACTTCGCTCTGAAAGTCTTCGATAGGTTTGAGACCAGAGAAGTGCATCAAGCACGCTGACTCACCCTTGTGCAGGGGCCGCCCGCACGGCTTGAAGTCGGCCATTTGAACGGTGCAATTTTGCATACGAGTGGGCCAGCCGAAACGGCAAGGCCGGGTATCACCGCCTACGTCTTACGCGCCGACCAGTTCCCTCTTCTCGCTCGGTTCGTACTCCACGATGTATCCCGCGACCGCGCTGGCCGCGACCGTCAGCGGTGACGCCAGGTACATCTGTCCCGGGCCGCTGCGGCCGGGGAAGTTGCGGTTCTGCGCGCTAATGACCACCTGATCGGGACGCGTCGAAACTCCCGGCCCTGCATTGATGCAGGCACCGCAACTGGGCTCGATCACCTGCGCCCCGGCATTGCGGAAGACCTCAAGGTATCCGCGGCGCACGCAGTAGTCGCGCGTTTCCTGCGAGCCGAACTGAATGTAGAACTTCACCGAGTTGGCCACGCGCTTGCCGTGCTTGAGCGCGTCCGCAAGGACGAGCGCGTACATGTCCATGTCTTCATTCTTGCCTGCGGTGCAGGTACCGCCGTAGGCGATCTCGACTGGCACCGGCGTGTTTAGTTCGCGGATGTACTTGCCGTTCCCCGGATCACCCGGCGTGGCCACCATCGGCGTGATGTCGGCTGCGTCGAGTTCGATCACGTGGGCATACTGCGCACCAGGATCGCTGTAGAGTCCTTCGATCATGGCTTCGGCTTTCTTGCGATCGACGCCGCGCCGCTCCACCAGAAAATCGACTGCCTTCTTGTCGGGCGCGACGATGCCAGTGAATCCGCCGATCTCGGCCGCCATGTTCGTCATGGTGGCGCGCTCGTCGACGCTCAGTTCTTCAATTGCCTCGCCCGCATACTCCATGACTTTAGCCAGGGCCTTGCCGCTGCGCACGTAGTCGAGGCTCAGAATCTTCAGGATGAAATCTTTGGCGGTGACGTTGGGATGCCGTTTGCCGCGAACCACGATCTTCACCGACTCCGGCACCTTCACCCGCACATCTTTCGTGATCCACGAATTGAAAACATCGGTGGTGCCGATGCCAAACGCGACGCAGCCGATCGCGCCCACGTGCGGAGTATGCGAATCAGAACCGATGTTGAGCTGCCCCGGCAGCGCGTAGCTCTCCAGAACAATCGAGTGGCAGATTCCCTCAGAGCCCTTGCGGTCGGTCAACTCGCCGTGCAGCTTGATTCCCTGCCTCTGCGCGAAGTCCTGCTGCTTGAGTTTGAGTTGAGTGGCCAGGTCGAGGAGCCCGAGCTTCTTCTTCTCCTCGGAGATCACTTCGTCGAGAAACGTGAGATGGTCGCGGAAGAACAGGATGCTCGACGCGTCGTTCACCTTCGCATCCTTGCCGACGTAACGCTCGAAAAAGATCGCCGCCATCGGCGTGACGTATTCGTGGCTGAAGCGCAGGTCGGCTTGGGCAAAGCCGGTGTCGCCGGGCTTCACCGATGCGACGCCGACGGCAGCCTTCTCGTTGATCATGTGCCGGGCAAAGATCTTCTCGGCCAGTGTCATGGCTCGTGTGGCGCGGGCACTCTTGCCCGCGTCTTCCATCGCAGGGAGGAATACTTTTCCCTGCATCCGCGCCACATTGAACGGAAACAGCCCGCCATACTCGATCACCTGCCGCGTAATCTCATCCTCGCCGGTGGTGAATTCGCTCAAAGCAATCTGTTCCCCCGCGCGAATGCGGTCAATCAAAGAAAAGTTCGTCGAGGTCAGCAACCCCAGGTTCTGGCAATTCTGTTTGTAGATGCGCTCGATATTCTCGGCAATCACCACCCGGATGCCTGCGCACATCTCCGCATACGGAGACTGCTCGCGGCTCGATCCCTTGCCACGCCGCTTGCCGCTCACCGCACAGACAAAGCCGCCGCGCTTTACATCGCCGCGGCCGATCGGGGTTACGTTGCCGCACTTCAGGCCCAGGTACGGGATCTCCCCCAGCGTTTCGTCAAAGTAAAAACAATAGTGCGCGGGAGTGATCTCATCGGTCGAGATGTCGTCGCGCAGCTTGGGATTGTTCGCCGGATTCCGCGTGTCCCACGCGAGGTCTTCGCCTGCCAGTTGCCTTTTGATGAGTTCCGGGTCTTCGGTCAGAAAGAGGATGCGTCCGTGCAGACGCACCTGGTCCGTCCGCTTTTCGATTTGGCGTTCCAGAAGTGAGTTGATCACGTTAGCCTGAGGGTTCCTGAATTAGCCGCCGGAGAGCCGGCGTCCCCATATGCTTCATTGTAACGCCGCGCCCGCCGGGGTGTGGGTTCGCCCGGCTAACGCGGATACACTCGTGGATCCGGCAATGGATCGAGCCCGCGGCCGTTGAATATCTCCTGAAACTCGTGCAGCAGCGCGTCATGCACCAGCCCATTCGACGCCAGCGTCTCCCGGCTGTCGAGTTCAAACCGGGTGCCATCGAAGCGACTGACCTTGCCGCCCGATTCCTCGACGATCAGCACTCCAGCCGCTGTATCCCAGGGGTTGAGATTGAATTCCCAGAAGCCTTCGAAGCGTCCGCACGCCACGTTGCACAGATCAATTGCCGCCGACCCCGCCCGCCGCACACCGTGCGTCCGCAGCGTGATCTGGTGATAGAAGTAAATGTTGGGATTTTTGTGCCGCTTGTGGCTGGGAAATCCGGTGGCGAGCAGGCACTCTTTCAGCTGCGCAGCCTTCGACACCTGGATCGGCTTGCCATTGAGGTGCGCTCCCTTCCCCAGTTCGGCTGTAAAAAGTTCGTCGCGCGTGGGATCGAACACCACTCCGGCGATGCGCGTTCCTTCTGTCTTCGAACGGCGTTCAATCGCCATCGACACGCAGAACACTGGATAGCCGTGGGCGAAATTTGTGGTGCCGTCCAGCGGATCGACATACCACCGGTAGTCCCCGCCCAGATCGTTGAGACCCTGTTCCTCGCCCAGAACGTCGTGCGACGGAAACAGCTTCTTGATGCGCTCGCGAATCAGCACTTCTGAGGCCCGATCGGCCGCCGTCACCAGATCGGCATCGCCCTTGTATTCGATTTTGAGTCCCTGGTGAAAGTACTCGAGCAGCAGCGCGCCCGCCTCGCGCGCAATGGACGTCATGGCGGGAAGAAAACTCTGCGAATCTTCTGCGTTCACTGGCATGAGAAATTGGCTGCCGGCTTGGCTGCCGGATTTCGGGACATCTCCTTAGGAAGATAGCGGTCTCACGAACAAAAAGTTAGGCGATGGAATCCTCTCGGTTGAGGACCGGAAGCCTAAGCCGGACGCCGAAAGCCTGCTCCCTACTTCCGCTTCCCGCCGTCCTCGGCGATGTACATGATCTCGTGCTTGAAGATGAACAGATTGGGCGCGCCCGTCCGCGTCAGGCGTACCATATTCTTGTCGTAGTACTCGATCCATCCCTGGAAGACCTGACCGTCCATCAACTTGACGGAGACCGGCCTCTGCTTTTCCCCCAGCGCCTTCAGGAACAACGCCTCCTCGAAAGTATCTTCGGGAGGAGGTGTGCGGCCACGTTTGGCATTGGGACTTGCTTGTGGAGCGCGAAACGCCATGCTCGCATTGTACACAATGCTTCGGGCCGCAACCTGCAACCCGCTGGGCATGGGCCATTCGGGAGTACAATAGCAGCCACTTCCTTTCCCAGGGAGGCGCATTGTGAAGCGATTCGCGGTATTTTCCCTTCCTGTAATACTTGCCTTGCTCGTCGCCCAGGCCGTTCCACAGGCAGCGGAACGCAAGTTCCCCACGCCGCCTCCTTCTCTGGACCAGGATGCGCAGCCGAACGAGTCTCCCGCAATTCTGCCCCACCGGGTCGACCTCGCTCAACTACAGAAACAAGCCGACGACCTGGCCCGCACCGCGCAGACCATCCCGTCGGATGTGGCCAGCGTCCGCAAAGGCATACTACCCAAAGACGTGATCGAGAAGTTGAAACAGATCGAGAAGCTGTCGAAGCGGCTGCGGACGGAACTGAACCAATAACCCCGCACCCTTCGCCGCGATGAGCGGGCGGATACCTACGGGGTGCTGATTCGACCGAATGAGGGCCGAGTTCCCATCACCTTGGCATCGGTCAATCTCTTGATTTGCAGATCTTCGTTCATGGCGAAAATCTGATACTCGCCACTCCATTGCTGACACCGCGGCTTCTCCTCCCCGGCGACGATCCCCTGGGACCCGAGACGGTTGAGCGCGGAAAAGATGATTGTCCTTCGATCCAGGGACCAGGTGGCGTAGCAGAAGTCCTCATGCTTGGAGTGAGCCAGCCCGCGCTGGCCAGAGCCATCGGGAGCCATCAGAAACAACCCGCGGCGATCGTCCCCGGTAGCGGACACGAAGATGATCGATCCGCCATCCGGCGCAAATACCGGACTTGAATCTTCCGCATTATGCTTGGTGAGACGCCGGAGACTCGTTCCATCCGCGTTCATCGCATAGATTTGAAAAATTCCATCGCGGTGTGAGGCGAAGGCGATTGTGCGCCCGTCGGGCGACCATGAGGGGTCCAGTCCATGATCGATCAGTTTCCTGGGGTTTGATCCGTCCGCATCCATCACCCAGATTTCCGGGTTGCGGCTGGGTTGGGTCAACGCAAAAGCGTAATAGGCGATCCTCTTTCCGTCCGGAGACCACGCCGGTCCGCAAGCATCTCCATTCCTGGTATTGGTAAGCCGCTTCGGGTTAGATCCATCCGAATTCATGACATAAATCTGCGAATACAGGGTTTCGCGCTGCGAACAGTAGACGATCTTCGAGCCATCCGGCGAGAGCATGGGATCCGCTCCATAGACGTGCAGGCGGTTGATCCCGGAGCCATCCGGATTCATCAACGCGATCTCGCTGCTTCTCGAATTGGCGACGGCCCGGCCTTGCATATCGGGCGCATCGTGCGTGGTGGTGACCAGCGTACCCTGCGACTCCACACCGGTATCCGGATTTCCGGTGTCGCCGATCGCGCCCGGACCATTCTCGGGAACAGTGATGGTACGCATCGAAGACACGCTGATAGAGGGATCTGCGCGAACAAAGACAATCTTGTCATGCACGGATTTGGTTGGGGCCGCGGCCGCGGGAGGCGAACTTTGCGCACAAACTAAACCAAGCCCAGCGAAAACTACCCAAGCCAGGCATAGAGCACGCGCGGCACACGACATGACACCTCCAAGCGCCTCAGGGAGTGACGATTCGTCCATACGATGGACGAGTTCCCATCACCTTGGCATTCGTCAGCAGCTTGACTTTGCCGTCCGCTCCCATGGCAAAAATCTGATACTCTCCACTCCACTGTTCACAGCGAGGTTTTTCTTCCCCAGTCACGATCCCCTGCGAACCTAGCCGGTTGAGCACGGAGAAGACAATCGTTCTCCCATCCGGAGACCACGAAGGAAAACAGTAATCCTGCTTTTTGGAGTGCCCGATATCGTGCTGGTCCGATCCGTCAGCCCCCATCAGGAACAATGCCCGGTGATCGTCTGGCGTCGCCGAGATGAAGAGAATGGAAGCTCCATCCGGTGCCCATGCGGGATTGGAGTCCTCGGAGTTGTGCTTAGTGAGACGGCGGACGTTGGATCCGTCCGCGTTCATTGCGTAGATTTGAAAAATGCCATCCCGGTGCGACGAAAAAACAAGCTGGCGTCCGTCGGGCGACCACGAAGGATCCATTCCGTGATCGATGAGCTTCTTGGGATTGGAGCCATCCGCATCCATCACCCAGATTTCTGGATTTCGACTCGGCTGGGTCAGCGCGAAAGCATAGTATGCGATCTTCTTGCCATCCGCCGACCAGACAGGTCCACACGCATCCCCGTTCTTGGCGTCGGTCAGTTTCTTGGCTCCCGAACCATCCGAATTCATCACGTAAATCTGCGAGTAGATTGTCTCGTGTTGCGAGCAGAAGATAATTTTTGATCCGTCCGGCGAGAGCATTGGGTCTGAGCCAAAAACACGCAGTCGCGTCACCCCGGAACCATCCGGATTCATCAGCGCGATCTCGCTGGTCTTGGGATTGGCCACCGCTCGTCCCTCCATGTCGGGGGCATCGTGGGCCGTAGTAACCATGGCGCCACCGCCACCGGGGCCACCGGCACCAGTCGCTATGTTCGACTGCTCTCCAATCGCACCGGGGCTGGATTCGGCCACGGTAATCGAGCGCATGGAAGACACGCCTAAGGAAGGATCGGCACGCACGAACACGATCTTGTCCTGCAGGCTCTTGGCCGAATTAGCGGGACCTGAAGACTGCGCCTGCCCGGAGGTCACGGCGAAGGCAGCAAGCAGTACTGCGCAGAGAAGCAGTGGAAGACGTCTATTGCGCGACATATTTACCCCCGCTGGATGCTAGCGCGGTTGATGGGCCACCTGCAAGTATCTCGGGACAACCTGGAATGAATAAAGAAAAGCCACCAGCCCGAAGGCTGGTGGCCAGAATCGAGCAAGTTCGTTCGCTTTAGAAGATGAAGCGCAAACCGAACTCGAGTTGACGATACGATCCGAGCGAGTACACACCCGTCCCGTTGCCTACACGGAATGAGTTCTGGTCGGAACGAGTGGTGCCGTTAATTGAACCGTTGCCGTTGCCAAACAGAATGCCGTTCATGGTATTCGGAGGCAGGTTGAAGTTGGCAAAGTTCGGCAGGTTGTAGAAACCCACGCTGGGCTCGATGGTGAAGCGCTCCTTAAACGTGTGCCGCCAGGAGAGTTTCAGGTCCATCGCCCGCAGCCAGCCAAAATCAACCTGATTGCCGGCCGATGTTGGGGGCGCGCAGTTGGCGTTCGAGTCGTTCACCGGCAAGCAGACGTACGGAGCTACTCCGCCCAGGGCCTGCAACTGGCTCAGACTCATCAGGTTGTTGGTGATGAGTGCCTGACCGGCTGGAGTTGCCTGGTTGGCGGTAGTGGTGTCGTACTGGCTGATGAGTTTGGCCAGTCCACTCGCGTTCGTTCCTCGATCGAACTGTCCCAGGTGGGTACCCGGCATGGGATCCCCTGTCGTTCCGTCACCGGTAAAGTCCGTGCGGAAGATTTCACCCGGTGCGCCCGAGTTTGGGGACACGATCGCGCTCGCCAGTGGGCTATCGAAGTGGCTGATCAGCCCGATACGGAATCCACCCGGCACGTCGAAGTAGCCGCCGACCGAGAGTTGGTGAGTGCGGTCCAGCAAAGCCGGCCCGTAATACCTGCCTGGCCGGTTGTTGTCCCCAGCCGACAACACAAAGTCCTGGTCGCTGTCCGCGGGCGTGCCGGTAAACTGCGCGCCACCCGTGTTGCTGAAGTTGGAGTAGCTGTACGCCACTTGGTAATTCAACGCCTTCACGCCCCGGAAAGGCTTGTTGACGTTGTGAACCAATTTTACCTGCAACGCGTTGTACACCGAGCGCCCGATCGGTTTGAGGAAGAACGCCTGGTTCTGGTTCGTATTGAGGCCGGGAAACGCACAGGGACGTCCCAGGCCGAAGGATTGGTTGCAGCCAATCCCAACGGAATCGTTCGGGGTACCCAGACCATTGCCCGCGTAGTCGGCCATCGATGCGCCAACTCCGTCATTGTTAACACCCGAGATCGCACAATCAATCGACGCAGAGTCGAAACCTGTGCCGCACCCGAAGGCACTGTTGGTAGCAGAGATAGCCCCCTGCGCTCCCGCCAGGTTAAAGGTCGATGCATCCCCGACCTTGTTGATGTCGATTCCCAGGAGTGTTCGGGTTTCGATGTTGCGCAAGTAATCCGCACTAAACACCATCCCGTGTCGGATTTCGCGTTGGATGCCGATGTTCATCTGGACCGAAACCGGCGTCTTATAGTTTGGAGCAAACAGCGCCGGTCCGGGCACTCCGAGCCCTATATCCAAAAAGTTCTTGATGTAGTTTGGATTGGGGGCTTGGAGATCCAGAGGATTCCCAGCAAGGACTTGACCCCAGAAAGACATAATCTGCGGGATGACGTTGCCCATGTAGGGATTGCCGCAGATACCGGTCGGGTCAGTGGAGGCATTGTACTGGGACGGCGCGATGAACCCGCCGGCGGCCTGGTTCACCGATACCAACTGTGATGTCCCCTGGAAACAGGCGCTGGTAACCGCGTTGAAGGCGCCGTTTTTCAATCGGAAGGGACGATCAAACAGAACGTTGTTGTAGATCACGTTCTCATAGAACATGCCTACGCCGGCGCGGAGCACCGTCTTGCCGTTCCCGTTGGGATCCCACGCAACTCCGATCTGCGGGGCAAAGTTCATGTTGGCCTGTTTGACCCGGTTTCCCCAAGTCGGGAAGACGGCATTGATGTCCGGGTTGTCGGGAAGGTCGCTGTCGGTACGGCCGGTGTCACGGTCGTAACGCAGACCAAGGTTCACGGTGAGGTTCGGCTTTACCTTCCAACTGTCTCCCACGTAGAGCCCAAGACGGTTGTCTGGACCCAACCCTCCAGCCGGGAAGCCCAAAGCAGGCGCCAGCGTGTTGAAGCCTTGCCCATTGCCCACACGAAGCCGGGTGACCGGGTAGTTCAGCGGATTGGTGGACTTGTCACCTCCGTTGAGGCCGGGGAATGGCCCGTTCAAGGCATTTGCAATGTTTCCACCGCTACTGCTAAAGGAAACGCGAGGTGCGGTCCCGTAGAAGTTGGCGAATCCGCCGCCCTGAATGTGGTTGAACGACACCCCGTAACGAAGCGTGTGCGAATGCAAGACCTTGGTGCCGTCGTACTTCATTTGCCGGTTCGCCTGCGGGGTGCTCTGCGGAGCAAGGAGGTTCGGCCCGACAAAGAAACTGCCGGAACTGATCTCCAAGCCCGTGCAGCAGAGCGGAAGTGCGTTGTTGGTGAGAGTGGCATCCACGATCTGATTCTGGAACTTTAGATAAGAGAATCGGATGCTATGGGTGAGAGTCCCGTGGGTGAAGTCCAACCCCAACACATGGTTCCGCGTGATGTCCTTGTTGACGTAGACGGAGTACCCCAGCCCGAAGGTCGCGAACAAGGAGTTCGAGAAGTACGAGTAGCGGTAGAACGCCTTGGCGCCATTGCCGAAAGTATAGTCCGCTTTGCCGAGCAGATTGTTTTCACGGAAGGGTTGGCTGAAGCCGCCGCCCGAAGTGAAAAACGGAGTCCCGCTCAGATCCACCGCTGCGAATGCATCCTGCTTGGTGCGCTCTCCATCGAGAAAGAAGAAGAGCTTGTTCTTGATGATCGGTCCACCAAATTTGCCACCGAACTGTTCGCGCTGGAATGCGTAATCATGTCCACCCGGCGCATTCGCCGCAAAGGAGTGGTCGCGAATGAAGCCGAAAGCTTCTCCGTGTGGGGTGTTGGTTCCTGACTTCGTGGTCACGTTCACCGCGCCCGATGAAGTCACGTCCTGTGAAAGATCGAGCGAGGACTGGCTAATTTGGAACTCGTCGATGGCACTGGCCGGAACGTCCGATGTCGTGGTGCCGACGGTCTCGTCGCTGATATCAACTCCATCCACGTCGATGCGCGCGGTGCGCCCGAAGCGGCCGCCAAACGAGATGGATGAGTATCCGGCCTTGGTGGGATCGAAGTTCTGCCCGTCCTGGATTTGCACGCCAGGCTCCAGCTGGGCCAGATCGAGGAAGTTGCGTCCGTTGACTGGCAGGTTCTCCACCTGGTCCGATGTCAGAACGCCCTGGACCGTGGCCTGTTCTGTGTTGACTTGGATTGAGGACCCTTGGACCTCAATAATCTGACTTTCCTGCCCGACCTGAAGCTTGGCGTTGAAGGTTGCCTCGTTGGCGACCTGGACGGCCAGATTTGTACTGGCGCTGCTGAAACCTTTGGCAGAAACCTGCACTTTGTAGGTGCCGGGGGGAAGCGGGCCAGAATTGAAGACGCCAGCCGAATTGGACGCCAGATCCAGTTTTTGCCCGGTGGCGGTGTTGGTGATGACGACTTTGGCATTAGCCACCACAGCGCCCGTCGGATCGGTGACTGTACCAGTGATGCTTCCAGTACTCAGGGTTGTCTGGGCTACCAGGGACCCAGAAGCCAGAAACACGAACAGACAAGCCAGTGCGAGCACACTCCATTGAAAGCTGCGCTCTGGAGCGTTGATGTTCAACATCGTCCACCTACCTTTCAGAATCACTTCTTGTCGAGGAATTCTCGTTCTGTCAGAACGCCCTGCAGTAGATTTACCGACGGTTGACGGACCAGATTGATCGCCCATCCACAGAACAACAAAAAACACCACAGACCCAACCCGAAAAACAGCCCTATGTCCGCAACTTGGACCGAATCTTAGTCCCAATCCCTGCAATTTTTCAACCAGCACATCGGTAGACAGAGCGCCTCACATCTAGTGTGTAACTAACTCAATCACTTACCGCTGTTTTGTTCTGTCATGAACAAGGCAAAGCGAGACAGATGGTCTCGGAAGGATCCCAAATATGGTATTCAACGTCTGCAAAAATGGATGATTGGCGTCGTCGGCGAGTGTTCCAAGCAACTGACCGTTTCGGAACCTGGTCAGTGGGATAGGGTGTTCTCGGCTAAAACGTCAGAACCCCGACTTCACCGTGTAGTACCCAGCCCGGTGCCGCACACGGTAGCCTGCGCCTTCTGGCACCCCTGAGACTTTGACTTCAATCCGGCGGAAGTCCGAGAACGAGGTATGCTGCGAGGGATAGTAGGCCAGCATGTATTGCGTCCGCAGTTCGTCGCTGATCTTGTGGAAGGCCTCGTCCAGTTGCGCCACGGAGGTGGCGTAATAGTACTTACCTCCGGTGTCTTCGGAGAGCTGAATGAGCGCATGCTCGCCGCCGATTTCGCGGCCGGCGCTGCTCTCGATCGGAACCACGATAATGGAGTAGACCAGCGCCTCGGCTTCTTCGGCCGCGCGAACAGCCCCTTTGTAGTCGACCGTACTGATTGTGTCTCCGCCATCGGTGATCAGCACCAGCACTTTTCGCCCTTTGCGATGATCGAGTTCCCGCGATGCCAGGTAGATGGCGTCATACAGGGCCGTGGCGGCGCCCACCCGAATGTGATCGATGCTTTCGTCGATGCGCTTCAGATCCGAGGTGTATCCCGCGGCGGACTCGTGCACGAACTCGCTGAACGAATACACGGAGAGTCCGTCAATCGGCCGCATGATCTCATGGGCAAAGCGTTTGGCGGACGCCTGTTCCAGCGGCAGGTCGTGGCGCGTGCTCAGACTGGTGTCGATGCCGAGAGCAATCGAAAGCGGCAGCGCTGATTCCCGGTCAAACACCTTGATCAGTTGTTCGCGATCATCTTCTTTGAGAACAAAATTCTCCCGGGTCAGCCCGCCCACGGGGGCACCGTGCTGGTCGGTCACCGTCACAAAGACGTTGACCAGGTTCACGTCGACTTTCAGCGTGGTTTCAGGCTCGGACTGACTCTGCCGGCTCTTTTGCGGGGATGCAGCCTGTGCGACCTCGACCGGAGGCGGTGAACTCTGTTGCGCCCGCAAGCCGCAGACAGAAATCAGCAGGACTGCCAGAAGCCGGCTCGTTGCGGGTTTTCTCATTGATTGAAGAAATTATCGAATGCCGAAATTATACCTGTTGATGCGCCGTTCACTTAGATGCGACCGGGATGCAGAGGCTGCCTCGCCCTCAGGAATTCGCGCGGGGAATCTCCGCTGGGAAGGGCTCTCCGTCAGCCCATACTGCTCCGTCTTCAAAATATTCCTTCTTCCAGATCGGTATTGTGCGCTTCAACGTGTCGATCAGCCAGCGGCAGGCATCAAAGGCCGGGCCGCGATGAGCGGATGCCACCGCAATCAGCACGCTGGTCTCGCCAATCTCGAGCCTTCCCAGACGGTGGACGATGGCGACATCGCGAATCTGGAATTGCGCGACGGCGTGCGCCGCCAGCGATTCCATCTGCTGCAAAGCCATTTCTTCGTAGGCTTCGTAGTCAAGATAAAGCGTCTTGCGGCCCCGGGTCTGATTCCGTACCACGCCCTCGAACACGACGGTCGCGCCGTCCTCGCCACGCTTGAGTTGCGAAACGATGTTTGGCGTATCAATAGTCTCGCGCACGATCGAAGCGTAGCGCTGGCGTCCCGCCGGCTGGGAGCCTGCCCTGAGCGAAGCCGAAGGGGTGGGCGTCTCGCCCGCCGCCCCGCCAGCTCCACCGCTGACGGGTGGTAACAATCCAACTTCGTCGCCCGCCTTTAGAAGCGTGTCCGGCGCAGCGTATTGCTGGTTCACCGCCAGGGCCAGGGAAGCAAGCGCGCCCTTCAACTGAGGAATTCGGGACTCGTAATGCAGAAGCACCTCGCGGACCGATGCGCTCTCCGGCAGCTCAATCTCCTCTGCCGGCTTCCCCGCCCATTCCTTCAACATCCCGAAAAATAGTACGCGCACTCGCATCAGGCGTTCAGTGTACCGCGACCTAACCGGAAATCTTTTCATTACGGCGCAAGATGTTCCGGAATTCCCTCCGCTCGAATGTCACTCCGGCCCGGGTTGGAACATCTCTATTGCGTTGACTATCATCGACATACGCGACATTCCGAAATGTTGGCATGAAGAATGCAGCCTCAGTTTCCGAGGGACCCTCCCGCCCTCATCGACATCGAGCCCATTTTCTGGCTCTCGAGGTTCTGCCATGCTGAAAGCTGCACCGTTTTGCACACTCATTCTTGCGCTTCTGATTTCCGCGCTCTTCCTTTCCGGCTGCAGCAGCGGGAAATCTTCGTCCACCAGCACCGGCGCCTTCGTGAATGTCCGCGTCAGCGATCCCGCAACCTGTTCCGGGCCCAAGGGAACGTTCAGCCACATTTACGTCACCATCACAGACGTTCAAATCAACGCCAGCTCCAGCGCTGGGAGCAACGACTCAGGATGGATCGACCTCACTCCTTCTCTCTCCCAGAATCCTCAGCAGGTTGATCTGCTGGGACAGGCGAACAATCAGTGCTTCCTCGCCACGCTCGGCGCCACGACGGCGTTGCAGCCGGGAAGCTACCAGCAAATTCGCATCATGCTGGCCAGCAACAATTCTGCAGTCTCGAACAACTTGTGTGGCGGCACTGCCAATTGCGTGATGCTTTCGAGCAGTCCCAGTGTGGCGCAACCGCTGTTGCTGTCGAGCGAATCGCAGACCGGCCTCAAGATTCCTTCCGGGCAGATCGCGGGCGGCCAATTTGTCATCGCCGCGGGAGAGACCAAGGATCTGGACATCGACTTCAACGCATGTGAATCCATCGTGACGGAAGGCCAAAACCGTTATCGCCTGAAGCCCGTCTTGCACGGCGGCGAAGTGAGCCTGACTTCCTCTTCGATTAACGGGACGATCGTCGACAGCGTTACCAACCAGGCAGTTTCGGGCGGAACAACCGTGGTGGCTCTGGAGCAGAAAGACGGTTCTGGCGTCGATCGAGTCATCATGGAAACCGTGACCGATGCCTCGGGCGCGTTTTCCTTCTGCCCGGTTGCAGCAGGAACGTACGATGTCGTCGCGGTCGCCGTCAGCGGAACCCAGGTTGCCTATGCCGCCACGGTTATCACCGGCGTACAACCTGGAAATGCGTTAGGGATGGTGCCGGTCGTGGCGCAAACCGGAATCAGCACTGCGCCCGGCTCGATCACCGGACAAATCACCACGAGCACAGGCGCAGCCGCAACTGCTGCGGACATCTCACTCTCCGCGCTGCAGCCGATCAATTCGGCAACGATGGTGACGATCCCGTTGGCTGGACAATCCGCCGCAACCGCGAATCTGACCACGGCAACTGGATCGAGTTGCCCCGCGAATACCGATTGCGTCAGCTACACACTTTCGGTGCCGGCATTGAATCCCAGTGTAGGAGCCTTCCTCGCAGGGCCAAGTCAGAAGCCCGCTGCCCCCGTGGCTGGCCCCGTGAACTATACGATCGACGCGTTTGCGTTTACGACTGACGGCACCAGCACCCTCAATTGCAGCCCGTCGGAGATGCGAACCAGTACCAGCACCACGAATATGCCGTTGACGGTCGCGCCCGGCCAGAGCAGCGCCGCAGCCACTCTCGCATTCTCTGGCTGCCAGTAGGAATGAAAAAGGCCAGTCTGGTTGAGGCTGGCCTCGCAATCCGAAGATTGATCAAGCCTGGGTCAGCACCTTTTCGCGGATCCCCGGCTCTTTCACCGTCGTAGTCAGGATCTTCGCCGCCGTTCCCTCGGCCACCGCAGGCAACGAAACCCGCAGCGCTTCCTCGATTGTCTTGACGTAGTGAACCGCAAGGTTCTCCAGTTGTTCCGGCGTGAGATCTTCCTCCACGTTCATCTTGTTGTCGGCGGGAAGAATCACGTCGCGCACTCCGGCACGCTTGGCCGCCAGCACTTTTTCCTTGATGCCGCCCACGGGCAGCACATTGCCGCTCAGCGTGATCTCGCCAGTCATTGCGATGAGCGGAGTGATGCGATGCTTGGTCAACAACGAAACCAGCGCGGTCGCCATCGTCACCCCGGCTGACGGACCATCTTTCGGAATCGCGCCCGCCGGCACGTGGATGTGAATGTCGTGGTTGGCGAAGAAATCCTCCTGCACGCCCAGCCGCTCCGCGTTCGACCGCACCCACGTCAACGCCGCCTGCATCGATTCCTGCATGACCTGTCCGATCTGTCCGGTCATGGTGAATCCGCCTTTGCCCTTCATGGCATTGGCTTCGACGAACAGCACATCGCCGCCGGACGGAGTCCACGCCAGCCCCACTGCAACTCCTGGACGCTCCGTGCGCTCGGCAATTTCGCCCTCGCTGCGAATCTTGATTCCGCCCAGAAACTCTTGAATGACTTCCTTGGTTACAGTCAGCTTCTCCGTTTTGCCCTCGGCCAGTCGCCGCGCCTGTTTGCGGCAGATCGTGCCGATGGTGCGTTCCAGGCTGCGCACACCCGCCTCCCGCGTGTAGTGGCGAATCACGTGGCGCACCGCTTCTTCCGGAAACTCGATCTGCTCCGCGGTAATGCCGTTCTCGTCAACCTGCCGCGGAATCAGATACTGAAACGCGATGTGAACTTTCTCTTCTTCTGTGTAGCCCTGCAGTTCGATGATCTCCATGCGATCCCGCAGCGGCTCGGCAATCGGGTCGAGCATGTTCGCCGTCGTGATGAACAGCACTTTCGACAAGTCGAAGGTCACGTCCAGATAGTTGTCGCGGAAGCTTGCGTTCTGCTCCGGATCGAGCGCTTCCAGCAGCGCCGAAGCCGGATCGCCGCGGAAATCGCGCCCCACCTTGTCGATTTCGTCGAGCATGAACACGGGATCTTTCGTCTCAGCTCGCCGAATCCCCTGAATGATCTGCCCTGGTAGCGCTCCGATATACGTGCGCCGGTGGCCGCGAATTTCAGCTTCATCGTGCACGCCGCCCAGCGACAGCCTCGTGAACTTTCGGCCTAAAGCCCGCGCGATCGACTTGCCCAGCGAAGTCTTGCCCACGCCCGGAGGCCCCACAAAGCACAGAATCGGCCCCTTCATGTTCGGCTTCAGTCTGCGAACCGAGAGGTAATCGAGTATGCGGTCTTTGACCTTCTCCAAGTCATAGTGATCGTGATCGAGAATTTCTTTCGCCTTGGGAATCTCAATCTCCTGCCCCGAAGTCTTGGCCCACGGCAGCACCGCCAGCCACTCGATGTAGTTCCGGGTCAGCGAATAGTCGGCCGCCATCGGCGACATGCGCGACAAGCGGCCCAACTCCTTCAGCGCTTCCTTCTTCACGTCGTCGGGCATGCCCGCTTCTTCGATCTTCTTCTTCAGATCTTCAACGTCGCGCTGGCCTTCATCCTGCTCGCCCAGTTCTTTCTGAATAGCTTTCATCTGCTCGCGCAGGTAGTACTCGCGCTGCGTCTGCTGCACGCGGTCCTGCACTTCGCTCTGAATCTTGTTGCGCAACTGCTGGACTTCGAGTTCCTTCGCGAGATGCTGGTTGATCTTCTCCAACCGCACGTGGATGTCGAGCGTTTCCAGAGTGTCCTGCTTGTCCGGCGTCGACAGCGACGGCAACGAGGAGGCGATGAAATCCACCAGCCGTCCCGGTTCGTCGATATTCATGGCTACGGTCGAGAGCTCATCGGACAATGTCGGAGATCCCGCGACGATCTGCTGGAACAAAGTCAATACGTTGCGCTGTAACGCTTCGATTTCCGAAGTCGCGATCGGGGCCGTACCCTCCGGTAGCGCGGAGTAGTAGGCATTCATGAACGGCGTCAGTTGTGTGAACTCGCCCAGGCGCACCCGCTCCAAGCCTTCGGCGAAAACGAACAGGCTCTGGTTCGGCATCTTGACGACTTTGTGAACCACCGCGGAAGTTCCTACGGTGTAAAGATCGCTCGGTTGCGGAGCATCCACACGCGCCTCGCGCTGCGCTACCACGATGATCGTCTTGTCTTCGCCGAGAGAATTAATCAGCTGAACTGAACTTTCCCGCCCCACCGTAAGTGGCAGAACTGCGTGGGGGAATAAAACCGTGTCCCTGACCGGGAGCACCGGGAGAGCCCTTTGTTCATTTGTTTCCTTATGTTTAGGAGTGCGCTCGACTGGCGTCTGCTGGCTCATGGGTCTCCTTGAGTGTAACTCGCTCAAGTTTAGATGATACTCCTGCCAGAAAGGTTTCAGGCGGACCCGAAGCCCTCCCGTAAGAGCTTGAATTCTATTCCTTTACTCGTCCCTGGAAATGTGTCTAAGGTGCAGAGGCTAACGCCGGGGGATGCGGGCTTGCAAGCACTAAATTGGAAAGGGCTGCACCGCCGCTCGCCGCGTGAGCTGTATAAGGAAGGGAGAATGACGGTCAGGTGCCGGATTGACCGCAGACACCGTCAATCCGGCGTGGGTGGGCCAATGGGATTCTAGAAAACGTGTTTGGCGGTGTCGCCGCGGAACACCAACTCCTGCAGCACTCGCTCCTTCGCCGCGTTCAGATCGTAGACAGTCCTGGTCTGATCGGCCTTGTTGCCCAACTGAACCAGCTGGCACTTCGCCTTCACGTCTGCGTGTTTGTGGTTCACGGACTGGAACACCATGACATGGTCCGCTCCCTCCATGGTATGGCGGACCACGTATTCGCCGGGCGGCAGCAGTGCGCCTCCCACCCGAATCGGAGCGACAAACTCGACTCGGCTTACATCGTGCTTTCCAGCATCTTCCCCCGTCGCAGCCAGGCCGAACGCTAACAGGCACACCAGCACCACACCTACAAATTTCAAGAAACGCATCTAAGATTCCTCCGAATGATTTCCGCCGGGTAACCAGCAGACATTAGTATTTTAAAAGGCTGAACGCCTCTCGCGGTTGGGCTTCTCTCGAATGGGCGTAACGAAAGAACCCCGACGTGCGTTACTTCGGTGTGAACTGCGCTAACTCGTAGATTCCCAGCTTCTTCTCAAGCTGCGCCACCTGATCGACGACTTTGAAGAAGCCCTCGTCACCGAATAACTCGTCTTCTTTCTTCTCGAAATCATCGCCCAGCGCGTCGTATTCGTGGGCCGACACGATCGAGCGGAACGCCGGAAACAGCACCGTATCCTCGCGCGCCTCGTGTGGCCGGTACATGTGCAGGAAGGCCTGCAACGCATCCGCCAGCTTGTCGCTATCGGACGACACATACTTCAGTGTCGCAACCGCGGCCAACTCGCGAATCTTCGCCGTCAATTCTCGTCCCGCCTTGTGCTGCGCCTGCAAAGTATCGACCAGTCCGACCAGCTTCCCCGCTTTGCGGAATCTCGGGAACAGGAAATCTTCTTCCAGCTTCTCGTGATACTCCTCCACAAAGTGCCGGATAATGTCGGCGGCATTCACCAGCACCGATCCGTCGAAGGGACGTTTTTCCGCCATCATGCGCAAATGCTCGTCGTAGATCAGCAGTACTCGATTCAGCACGCCATGCTCGCGCATGAGATCTTCGGCGGGAGAAATCCCTTCGTCGCCCTTGGCTTTGTCATTGTCGGCCGGCTTCTGCTGGGCCGCCGCCAATGGAGCCAGCAAACCAACCCCGGCGATGGAGGTTTGACGAAGAAAATTGCGGCGGTTCGATGGACTCTCCAGCATGCTGATCCTCCGGAAGTAAGCTTCATTCTTTGACGTGAACCCTGGCGAAAAGGTTCGCCCCATCACGCCGCGGGATAGATCCCCAGCACCTTTACAAACTCGGCCACCTCGCCCAGGTGCCGCAGCGCGTTGCGCGCCGGCTCGTCATCGCCGCGCAGGAAGTCGACGTAGAAGACGTACTCCCACGGACGCCCGCGCATGGGCCGCGACTCGATCTTGCTCAAGCTGATGTCGCGCAGCGCAAACACACTCAGCGACTTGAACAGCGCCCCCGGCAGATTCTTCACTTTGAACGCGATGGAAGTCTTGTTCGCCCCGCGCGGAATCAGACGCCGGTAGCCGGAGCTTCCCTTCTTCGCTTCTCCGCTAAGCTTGCGAATCAGAAAGAATCGCGTGAAGTTTTGTTTGTCGTCCTCGATGCCCGCCTGCAAAATCTTTCCCGCATATTCGCGCGCCGCCTGCTTGCCCGCAATGCCCGCCGCGTCGCGTAACTCATTCGCCATGAGATGCTTCACGCTGCCGGCCGTGTCATAAAACGGAACCGCCTCAATCTGAGGATGCAACCGAAAGAAATCCCGGCACTGGTCGAGCGCCACCGGATGCGACATCACCCGCTGCAACGCCGCCATCTTCACCCCCGGCGCCGCGATCACGTTGTGCACGATCCGCAACAGATGTTCGCCCTGAATGAACACATCGCGGGTGACCATCAAGTCTGCATGTTCGGCGACCGTTCCAGCCAATGTGTTCTCGATCGGGATCACCGCCGCGTGCACCGATCCTTCCCCCACGCGGTCAAACACCTCCGCCGACCGCGCACACGGCACCACCGTGCAGCGCGGCAACATCCGCTCCGCAGCTTCGTGGCTGAACGACCCGCGCTCACCCTGGATGGCAACTTTCATCTTGGCAAAGTGGCCGGAGAAGACAGCGGAATGCAACCTCCGGACGGTCCAGAATACACTTCGGCTACGGCGCTGTGACGAACTTGACCACTTCGCCTTCCGTCGGTAGCTCCAGCTCGTGCTTCGAAACGGAGCCTCCCGGCTGCCACCGTCCTTCCACCTCGAACGAGCGCAGTGCGTAAGGAAGGCCTTCGCATCCCAGGACCGAGTTCGCATCGCACATCTGGAAGTGCAGATGTGGAGCGGTCGCATTCCCCGAGTTCCCGACCAGCCCCAGAACCTGCCCCTCGTGAACATGATCTCCCACCTTGACGCGCAACGACCGCGGCTGCAGGTGAGCAAACGTGGCATACAATCCGTCCCCGATCTTCTCGATGACGTGATTCCCGGCAATCGTTTCCAGATTCATCGGAACGGCGCGAGAGTCAGGGTCGGGCGTGTTCTCCGGAATTCCATCCTTCGCTTCCGTGATGACGCCGTCGGACACCGCATACACCAGCTGGCCGTAGCAGGGATAGCTCTTGTTATTGACCTTATCCCCGCGATATACCTCGCCGTCGGGGTAGACCTGCACCCAATCAATGGCGAACCTCTGACCGATGCTTGCACGTCCGCCCACTGGCAGGATGGCTCGGCGGTGAACCGAGGAGTCGGAGGGGCCGTTGGCCGCGAGCCAATGGTCGCCGCGAAGGGGCGGGCCGATGACGACTACTCGCTTTCGATCAACGGCTACAGCCGGGGTTTCAGTGCTAACCTCCTCGGGTTCGTCGGACAACTTGACGGTGACACGGTGTCGCAGCAACTCAGGGATTTCGTCCAGTGAGCTGGCGCTAATCCATAGATAGATGGTGGTGAATGTCCGCGGACCGAGTTTCAGGCCTACGCTGGCTTTCGGATCCACAGATAGCTTCAGGTTCTCCGCAGACAGGCTAACGAGCTGCTTGTGATTCGAATCGAGCACATCGATGCGAGTGATGGTCACATCGCCAGAGTCCGCGAAGCTTGCGATGCGCAGTTCATAGGCCAGGTCCCAACGTCCATCGGCTTTGAACGCAATTGGCGGCTCTGGGATTGAAACATCGATCGGCACAATCCGTAAATCCTGGCCTTGGGACACGTCCCCGCCCGCCACTAAGACAGTACACAGCCACAACAGTACGCTCTTCATGCAGTCTTTGACCCTGGGGAATGACGCTTACTTTACCAGTTCTTTCCTCAGCACCAGCGCATCCACGCCGTTGGAATAATAGTGCGGCCAGGTTCGAATCACACTGTACCCGTGCCGCTTGTAGAACGACAGCGCCGTGACGTTATCGACCGCCGTCTCCAGCCCCACGGTGTGACACCCGGCAGTCCGCAAGCGGTCTTCGGCGGCCCGCAGCAGCAACGATCCCACGCCCGAACGCCGCGCCCCCGCACTAACGTCAATTGTGATGATATGTCCGGAAGCCGCGCCGTGCCCGATAAGGAAACCGTGGATCTCACCCTTGTCTGGATCGGTCACCACCAGCGTGAACGCCCCCTTGTGGCGAATGTAGGACTTCAGTTCCTGCTTCGAGTACGAGATTCCCGGCGGAAAGCATTCCTGGTCCATGCGCCACAGAGCTTCGAAATCTTCAGGCTTGAAATCGCGGATGACGAGGGCCACGGGCACATTGTAGCGGACGCTTTTCGGCGTTCGGCTTTCGGCTCTCGGTTTTCGGAGCCGCTGCGCCTGTCAGGCAGGGTTTCCGGAAGCCGAGCGCCGAAAGCCACTCTTCCAGATTTTCCACAGCTTCTCCGCTTTCAGGGACTATTGTCCACTTGCCCTTCCCGCAACCTCGGACGTACCATCGGCATCAGAGGGGTGTGGGAAGACGTTGTGGTACGCCTTCTAGTCATTGACGTCGTCTGCGCGATCGTGGCCCTGGGGGGTTGGTATGTCCTCTTCGCGGCTTACAATCGCCGCCGCGGCGCCGCGGCGCTCCGCTGGGTGCAGTCGGCCTGCGCCGGCAAGGGACGCGTCACCGACTTCCAGTGGCTCAACAGTTCCCGCCTCTACGCCCGCATCCAGTTTCCCTCCCGCAGTTTTGAAAACGCCCGCGTAACCATGAAATTCCGCCCGCGAGCGCTGCCGGTCCACTGGATCCTGAGCCGCGTTCACAAACAAAAAGAGACTCTGACCTTTGAAGCCGATCTCGGCGGATCCCCCAGTTTCCGTCTCGATGTCGTCCGCCATCGCTGGTGCGCTCACAGCCGCGGCGTCATTGCCCGCAAGCGCGACGAGCGCGAGTGGGATATCTACGAACCCGGCCCCATCGTCCTGACGACGCGCACCCACTGGAAAGAAGATTCCACTCCCGAACTCAACACCCTGATGACCGTCCGCCAGCAGGATGTGCTGCAGGTCCGCTTTCGCCCCGAGTCCCCGCAGTTCTCCGCCACGATCGCCCTCGACGCGCTCGACGACCCGCGCACCGCGGCCGGATTCCTGACTACTCTGCGCGAACTCGCCGCGGGCGCCTCCGCCCACCGCCAGTAAGAGCAACTCCATCTCGGCCAGCAAGCACTGCCCACGCAGACATTTTCTGTGATATCGTACCCGGCCATGACGGACTCCTCGCTTACTCCCAGTCCCCAGTTCGGCACCGCCGAATACGTTGGAACTCCCGGCGGCGACCATTGCCACTTCTGCCACCAGCCCATCGGAGCGACGTACTACCGGGTCAACGCGTCGATGGCCTGTCCATCTTGCGCCGACCGGGTGCGAACTGAACTTGGCTTCGACAGCGCGTCAGCTTTCACGCGCGCCCTTCTATTCGGCGTCGGAGCCGCCGCTTTGGGTTTGGTTCTTTACTCCGCTTTCATGATCATCACCCGCATTTCCATTGGATATGCTTCCCTGGCCGTTGGCTGGATGGTGGGCACGGCGATGATCAAGGGCTCGGGCGGCATCGCCGGCAGGCGCTACCAGATCGTCGCGGCCGTTCTGACCTACGTGTCTTGCACTCTGGCCAGGATTCCTGTCTGGCTTCACTACACACCCGGGCTGAGTATTTTTGACGTGCGCCTGATTCCGGACGCCCTCATCTTCCCCTTCACTCGTTTCGGTGACAACCCGTTTGGCGGAGTGATGGGGTTGGTGATCCTGTTCGTCGGGGTCAGTATCGCAGTCAGGCTCACCGCCCCTAAGGCCGTTGTTGTGGACGGGCCATTCGACAACTCCGTCAAACCCCGAGGCTAAGCGGGTAAAATGGAGAGGAGTCTTTTCCGAAGGCCGTTGTGTCGACCGTCACTCCTGATCTGATTCGCAATTGTCGCCGCTGCTCGAGCGATCTCGCTCCCGACGCACTGGTGTGCGCCAACTGCCATGCTCTGGTCCATTCCGAACGGCTCGATCAGTTGGCTTCCGAGGCGAAGGCGCTGGAGGCAAAGCGCGATTTCCGCCAGGCGCGCGAGCGCTGGCTCATGGGCTTGCCCCTGTTGCCGCGGAATTCCCGTCAGGCGGACTGGATTGTCAGTCACGCTCGCTCCCTCGATGCTCTGGCTGATCAGATTCAGCCGCCGCCGAGTGAAAATAAGTGGGCGCAAAAGCTTGGTCCCGTAGGACCGCTCGCAATCATTCTGGCGAAGGGCAAGTTCCTTCTCGGCACCATCTTCAAGCTTAAATTTCTTCTGAGCTTCGTGGCTTTCTTCGGATTCTACTGGGCGGCCTTCGGTATGAAGTTCGGCATCGGTTTCGCCGTTCTCATTCTGATTCACGAGATGGGCCACTACATCGACATCACGCGCCGCGGACTGCCCGCAGACATGCCCGTGTTCCTTCCTGGCTTCGGTGCGTACGTTCGCTGGCAAGGGCTGGGCGTTCCCATCGAGACCCAAGCCGCCATCAGCCTGGCTGGTCCGCTGGCGGGATTCCTGGCGTCGGTCGCCTGCGCCGCGATCTGGTATCAGACCCACGATCCTTTGTGGGCAGCTCTGGCGCGCTCGGGAGCCTGGCTGAACATTCTGAACCTGATCCCGATCTGGATGCTCGACGGCGGCCACGCTGCCCTCGCCTTGAGCAAGGTGGAGCGCATCGTTCTGCTTACGGCGTCCCTTGCCTTGTGGTGGGCTCTTGGCGAGAATCTCTTTCTACTCGTGGCAATCGGTGCGGGATATCAGGCATTCTTCGCCGGCCATCTTCCCGCGCGCCCCAGCCACGCCACCACCGCCTATTTCATCGCTGTACTCACAGCCCTCGGTCTGATCATGCGCCTGCTCCCTGGACAAGGCTTCGGTACGAACTAGCGTCGGGGTGTTTGCTTTCGCCTTCCCGAATAAATCCCTTTTATGCCTCGCATCAGCTTTTTCGATTGGCTGACCTCCTCCCCTCGCGCTATTCTTCCGAGTTCCATGTCCGTGTTAGAACGTCCGTGTTTGAAACGTCCGTGTTGAAACCAGCCATTTCAACTTCCAGTATTCGTGAAGTGTTTTGACTCAACTCATGTTCCATAGCGAAGGAGACTGAACCACATCCATGCCTACTGAACTGCGCAATTTCCTGGCACTGTCCTACGACGAACTGGAAGAACTCAACCTGAAGGCGAAGGAGCAGCGCAGGAACCGCACCGCCCCTGACAAGATCCAGGAAGAGCGGATCAAATACCTGACCGACGAAAAGCGGATCAAGGCCGTCACCGTACTCTTCAGCGACCTCGAAGGCCGCCTGCACATGCTCGACTATGACAAGAAATTCCTGCTCAAGAGCTGGGACAATCTGACCTTCGACGGCTCCTCCATCCGCGGCTTCACCGCACAGCGCGAAAGCGATTTGCGCCTCGGCATCGATTGGGGAGCGTTTTACTGGGCACCCGCCGACGTCTTCGGCTCCGGCAAAGTTCTGGTCTTCGGCGAAGTCATCGACAAGGGTGGGACCTCATACTCTGGCGACATTCGCGGCGTGCTCAAGAACTACGCTGGCGATCTCGCGAAGAAGAAGGGCTACACGCTGAATGCCGCCAATGAAATTGAAGGCTTCCTCTTCAAGGGCCCGGATGCCGAGCGCCACTATCACGAGACCAGCAAGTTCGAGTACGTCAACACCGGCGGCTACTATCATTCTTTGCCCGGCGACCCGTTGCGCACTTTCATCGACACCACCGCCGAAGTGCAGCGCGCCATGGGATTCCAGAACGAGAAAGACCATCCGGAAGTGGCCCCGTCCCAGTTCGAAATCAACTACGGCTACGGCGAAGTCGTCTCCGCCGCCGACCAGATTCAGCTTTACAAGCTGATCTGCCGCCAGGTCGCCACCAACATGGGCCTGACTGCGTCGTTCCTGCCCAAGCCGGTCGTGGGCGTCAACGGCAGCGGCATGCACACCAACGTCTCCATCAGCGAGAACGGCAAGAATCTTTTCTGGGATGCCAAGGGCGAAGAGAAACTCAGCAAGATGGGATGGGCCTTCGTCGACCGCATCCTCACCCACGGCAACGACATTTGCCTGCTGCTGAATCCCAGCGTGAACGCCTATCGCCGCCTCGATCCTCACTTCGAAGCGCCCAACCAGATCAAGGCGTCAGCCGTCGATCGCGGCTCCATGATCCGCATTCCCATCGGCAACGAGAAGAGCATGCGCGTTGAGGTTCGCTCCGTCGCTCCCGATGCGAACCCCTACCTGGTGATGTACTCGATCTTCAAAACCGGGCTCGACGGCGAGACCGCGAAGATCAAGAACCTTCGCCAGGCCGAGCGCTACCTGCCCGACAATATCTACACCGCGCTCGACGACTTCAAGAAGGCTCCGTGGATATCGACGATCCTCGGCGAGGACGTCAAGGGCCGGTACGCCGACCTGAAGCAGGCCTCCGCCGACCGCTGCGCACGCCTGTTGGGAACTTTCGTGAAGTCGCAGGAAGTCCAATTCCACCACGAGGTCTACAACCAGTATCTCTGGAACATGTTCTAAGAAGCCGTAGTTCTGCCACGACGAACGCCCTGGCGCAAGCCCGGGCGTTTATTTTTTGTTCTTGTGGGGACAGCCGCCATCAGCTGTCCGTCGAGCGCAGCTCGACGATGTCCTCCGCGGCGAATGGGGACTACACACCTCAAAAAACCGGGGGAATGCACCTTTGGTTTGAAAGGGCACGGCTTACAGCCGTGCCGATTAAGCGCCAACATGATGACTCGGGCTTCAGCCCCTGAGGACCGCAATTCGCCACAGTTCAAGGTAAACTCCTACTTCGCATATTAGTTTGATTTCAAGGAGCGATTGGCGCAATGAAATGCGCTTCTGCCACTGCTGTTGTCGCGACCGTATCGCTGATGTTCGCCCTGTGTTCCTGCAGCAAACACCGGAATGGCAATGTGATCGCTCCCGGCCCAGCCATGGCCGAACCGATTCACTTCGAGTACGCGGTGTACCTGATGCCCGCGAGTCACAAGGTGGATGCTCTCGCAATTCTTCACGAAGGGCTCGGGAAACATCCAAATCTGAAACTGGTTGATGAACTTCCGGAGGACCCGCGCACGCCTTTCGTTCACGCATACCTGCAGAAGAACGTAAAGAAGGAGTATGCGCCGCCCAGCGTAAAGGCCCTTCAGTATTCCGGGTACGGCATCAGCCGCGAACAGGGCAGGAATTGCAGGATGTCACTCAAGCTCTCGTTCTGGACTTCGGTCATCCCAAAGAGTACGTCTGGTCCGCATTGCGGAATGCAAACGAACTCATCGAGGAAATTGCCCGCAAGACGGGTGGTTTGGTGTGGGACGAGGAGACCCGAGAGGTCTTCTCTCCCGACGCCTGGCACGAGAAGAGATTGTCATTGTGGGTTGCCAGGGTGCCTGATGTTTCAAGTCAAATGGTTATCCAGTCCTACAGCAAAGGTGAGTCGGTAAGGGCGATAACGTTGGGCATGTCTAAGATGGGGTTGCCAGACGTTGTGATTCAGGATTCAGCCTGGTCGTCTAGTTCCCAAGTGGGGAACCTCATCAATCTCTTCTCCCAATCCATTGCCGAGGGTGAACCCTTCAGCAAGAGCGGCGATTTCATGCTGATCTTGCGGGGAATACAGAATCCACACGTACGGGACGATCGGATCAAGTCACTGAAGGCGAATGCAACTGGGGTCGCTTGCCTCACGCTGAAGAAAGGGATTTGGGAAGAAGGAGATCCGAAAAATCGTTTGATCGAGCTTGCTTCCGACAAATATCCCGGCAACGATCAGGGCGCAAAGCAGGAGGCGCTGTTTGGGTCATTCTTCGGTTGGGAGGATTCCATCACCATGATCAAGCACAACGACGAACTGCTCGAAGCCAGTGCGCGAGCCAAAGCGAAGCTACCCGAACTGCAACGAGCATTTGCCGCGGGTTTGGACCCGGGCGAGTTCATTCAAGTGAAGGCGCCATTCAAGACTCAAGATGGCGGCACAGAGTGGATGTGGGTCGAGGTCACCAGTTGGCAAGGCAGTCAGATTGACGGGCTACTGGAGAATGAACCGGAGTGGGTTCCAACCCTTCACGCGGGCCAACAGGTCCGAGTGCGGCAAGAAGACGTTTTCGACTACATTCGGCACTTCGCAGACAAGAGAATCGAAGGGAATCAAACGAGCGACATCATTAAGAAAATGAATGACGCAAGCGGAACCGGAAAACCTTCTCCCCAGATCGCAATCCCGGCCTGTAACACCGACTAAGGGATGTGCAAGGCCGCGCTGCCCCGCTCACGCCAGCTTATTCATAATCGCAAACGTCACCGCCGCCACCAGCGCCGACGCCGGGATGGTCAAGACCCATGCCCAGATGATTCGTCCGGCAATCCCCCAGCGCACCGCCGACAACCGGTGAACCGCGCCGACGCCGACGATTGCACCCGTGATCGTGTGGGTCGTGCTCACGGGAATTCCCGCCAACGCTGTGGCGAACAGAGTGATCGATCCGGCCGTCTCCGCGCAGAAGCCACCCACTGGTCGCAACTTGGTGATCTTCTGCCCCATGGTTTTCACAATGCGCCATCCACCGAAGTAGGTTCCCGCCGCAATGGCGGCGTGCGCCGACAGAATGATCGGCCAGTGCAGACGCCCCCAACTGCCCACCATGTCCGACTTGGTCATAAACCCGCCCGTATACAGCGCGCCGGCAATAATCCCCATGGTCTTCTGCGCGTCGTTAGCGCCGTGGCCCAGGCTGTATAACGCTGCCGATACCAGCTGCAGTTTGCGGAACAGGCGATCCACCGACTGCGGCGCCGACCGCCGGAAGATCCAGTAAATCGACACCATGAAGATAAAGCCCAGAACCAGACCCAACACCGGCGCCACCACAATGAAGATCAGCGTCTTCGACCAGCCATGCGGAATGATGACGCTGGGTATCGACGCGATGCCCGAGCGCAACGCCGCCCTGGCCATGGCCGCTCCCGCGTAGCCGCCAATCAGCGCATGCGATGACGAAGTCGGCAGCCCCCACCACCACGTCAACAAGTCCCAGACGATCGCGCCGAATAGACCCGCCAGCACGACATACTGGTCCACATACTCCAGCCGGATCATGCCGCTTCCAATGGTCTTCGCCACTGCCGTGCCCAGAAAAAATGCCGCCAGAAAATTAAACGTCGCCGCCCACACGACGGCGAGCTTGGGCGAAAGCACTCGAGTGGAAACTACGGTTGCGATGCTGTTTGCCGAATCGTGAAATCCGTTCACGAAGTCGAAAATCAGCGCCACCAGAATTGTGATCAGGACCAGTAGAACATCGACGCGCATGGGGGAAATGGTTCTCTTTTTCGTCGTTGCTTGTCTTGCAACACTACGCGCTCTTCAGAACAATGGCTTCCAGCACGTTGGCGGCGTCCTCCGCCTTGTCGGTCGCGTTCTCCAAAACTTCGTACAGCTCTTTAAGCTTGATCAGCTGAATGGGATCTTTTTCGCTGTCGAACAATTGCGCGATGGCCCGCCGGCTCACGTGATCGGCTTCGTCTTCCAGACGGTTGACCTCGTCGCAATGCTTGAGCACCGATCCATTCTTCTCCAGCAGCGATACGCCGCGCGCCAGTTCCTCGCTTTGCAGCACAATCAATCCGGCCAGCTCCGCGGCCGCCGGAGGCGGTTCGTGGATCTTGTAAAGCACCAGCCGGTGCGCGGCCGCGTTGGTGAAATCGAGAACATCATCCAACGATGACGCCAGCCGGTGAATGTCCTCCCGGTCAAACGGAGTGATGAAGCTCTGGTTAAGCTTGGTGATGATGGCGTGCGTCGCCCGATCCGCCTTGTGCTCGATGGCCTGCACCTGCTCCACCCGCATCTTCAGATCGTGAGGATCCTCCAGAATGCTGCGCAGCAGTTGGGCTCCCTCGGTCAGATAGCCGGAGAGTTCGGCGAACAACTCGAAGAACTTCGTTTCCCGGGGTAACAGCCTCACGCTTTCTCCTTGAACACTGGCCTGCAAAACCGAAGATTATACTGCATTCGCCTTCAGAATCCGGGTTCCTTGACTCCCGCCCCCTCCGCCCCTAAGATGGCACCCCGGATACGACAATCGGATTCCGAGGTTGCTCATTGGCGAGACCTAACTCCCGCGGCAGCTATTCCAATCTGTTTCGCGCCATTGCCACCGACCTTCATTTCTGGATTCCCCTCACCGTCCTGATCGGCGGCATCCTGCTCCTGGATAAGCTCCGTTGAACCCGACCGTCCCATCGCAGGCTCCCGACGCGCACCATCCTGTGCTCTCCGCCCGCCTTCGCAGCCTGCAGGCGCTCGGCATGTTCTGCGGCTTCGCTGCCGGGGCCTGGCTCGGCGGCGCCGAAGCTCCCATCAAGCTGGTCAATCCCAACATCTCCCCCATCACCGTTTCGCTGGTCATGGTCTGCGGAGTCTTCCTCGCTCGCTGGAGTGTCCCCGCACTGATCCGCGGCACCGCGTACATCCGCACCGATGTCGGCCAGGCGCCTCACCTCGTCGTCTGGGCCATCCTCGCCGGATGCATGTGGGCCGTCGCCAACACCCTTACCATTTACGCCATCCGCAACGTCGGCCTGAGCATCGCCTTTCCGTTGTGGAATACCAACAGCCTGCTCGGCATCTTCTGGGGATTCCTGCTCTTCAACGAATTGCACGCTGCCGGATGGAAGCGCTGGCTCGGCGTCATCGGCGGCGCGCTCGCCATGTTCGCCGGAGCCACGCTGCTCGCCGTCGCCTCCTCGCACGAAGCCGCTCCCGGCAAGGCCGCCCTCGGAATCGCCGCCGCTCTGGGCGCAGGAATCCTCTGGGGCACAATGTACATTCCCTACCGCAAGGCCTATCTCACCGGCATGAACCCGCTCTCGTTCATCACGTTCTTCACCATTGGAGAACTCGTCACCATGCTGACCCTGGCGATCGGCTATCGTGGCGCAGCCCCACTCTGGCGCGAACTCAACGGCGCACGCCCCGTCCTTTTCTGGCTCATGCTCGGAGGATTCGTCTGGGTCATCGGCGATCTCTTCCAGCAATACGCCACCAAGTACGTCGGCATCAGCCGCGGCATCCCTCTTTCCAACACCAATCAACTCTGGGGATTGCTCTGGGGGATTCTCGTGTTTCACGAACTGCGCGGAGCTACTCACGCGACCTACGTGCAGGTCGCCGGAGGCTCGATTCTGATGGCGCTCGGCGCCGTGGCCATTGCGCTGTCATCGGCTACCGAGAGCGAGCACTCCAGCTGGCGTGATGCCGCCGACCGCGAAGGCGAGCGCTACGGCGTAGAAGGAGAATATGTGCGCGCGGGAATGGAAGGCAGGTCCTACGGCTCAGCCGCGCACTCCAGAACAATTTTCGATTGGCTGCTTATCCTGGGCACAACGGCTTTATTCGTCGCCCTCGCAATCGTAGCCAGGCTTCCACGCATGGAAATCGGTATGGGATGGGCAGTTGCTCTCAGCGTAGCCATGTCTTTCCTGCTGGCAACCTGCGGAATTTCCCTCTGGCGCACGACCAGGTTTCGATGAACTGACCAGCATCAACTAGACCGTGGAACGCATAAGGAGACTCCCGCATGAAAAGCATCCTGGTGGTTTTTTGTTTATCCGCCCTCGCGACTGCCGCCGCTCAAAACACGCCGCAGGTGCATCCTTTCCGGGATGGCACGCCCGGCGTGACCGGCTATCGCTCCGAGGTGCTGGCCATAGTCATGATCCAGGAGAACGAGTTCATTCGACTCGCCGAGGCGATCCCCGCCGATAAGTACACCTGGCGTCCCGGACCCGGCGTGAAATCGATTGCGGAGGTTCTGCTTCACGCCAGCGCCGCCAATTACAACATGTACAAATCCGTGGGCGCGCAACCTCCCGCCGGGCTCGACGTCCAGGGGCTCGAACAATCCACCACCGACAAGGCGAAAATCATCGACACGCTGAAAGCCTCGTACGCCCACGCCAAGAAAACGATCACTGACATGCCCGACGCTAACCTCGACAAAACTTTGGACTGGTCTGGCGGAAAGATCACGCAGCGCGGCGTTCTGCTCTTCATCGTCCCGCACATCGGCGAACACCTGGGACAGTTGATCGCCTACGCGCGCATCAACGGAGTCGTTCCTCCCTGGTCCGAAGATGAACAGAAGAAACCAGCCGAAAAGAAAGAAGCCTCGAAACAGTAACCGACAAAACTTTCCCGCTCGACAGAATCCGCCAACCCGCTAGACTGTTGGCATCTCAAAGGAGACTCTCGCATGAAACGTGCTCTCTCGTCGCTGTGTCTGTTTGTGCTCGCGTGTGGCGCCCTGCGCGCTACGGCTCAGTTGAATCCCTACAAGGACGGCACTCCCGGCGTCACCGGCTATCGCGGCGAAGTCATGGCGGAGGTCATGGTTCAGGAAGACAAGTTCACGCGCCTCGCCGAAGCCATCCCGGCCGACAAGTACGCGTGGCGGCCGACTGCCGACGTGCGCTCGTTCGCAGAAGTGTTCCTCCACGTCGCCGCCGCCAACTACAACCTCTACAAACTTGTCGGCACACCGCCGCCTACGGGATTCGACGTGAAGGGCTTCGAAAAATCGACCACCGACAAAGCCAAAGTGATCGCCACTCTGAAAGATTCCTTCGCGCACGCCAAGACCGCCATCAAGGCCATGCCCGATGCCGATCTGGACAAGAGCCTTGACTGGTTCGGAGGCAAGAACACCGAGCGCGGCATCCTGCTCTTCATCGTCCGTCATGCCGCCGAACATCTCGGCCAGTCGATCGCCTACGCGCGCTCTGCCGGGATCGTGCCGCCCTGGACGGAAGACACGCAGAAGAAGCAGCCCGAAAAGAAGGAAGCCGCGAAGTAGCAGGCCACAAAACGAGAGCCCCGTCCCCACACGCGGAGAAGGGGCTCCACTTTCCGTTATAGCTGGCCATCCGGAAGTTCGCTTCCGTGCCAAAAGGCTTGAGGTCCGAGGTCCGAGGTCCGAGGTCCGAGGTCTGAGGTCTGAGGTCTGAGGTCTGAGGTCTGAAGCCGAAGAGCAGTAATGCTACAGTTTGAACCTGCGCGGCAGGAAAGTGGCGCCCGCTGCCGTGATCTCTGGAGGAAAGAATGCGAGCATCTACGTTTTATCGAATCGCTGCCGTTCTTCTGGTGCTTTTTGACGCCGGACATACATCTGGTTTCCCCTGGTCCGATCCCAAGTGGGGAGTGGACCTTGTCTCCATGCGGTCCACTCACTTTTACATCATGGGATTCAGCCGGACTTACTGGGATTTTTATCGCGGCTTCGGACTCTTTGTCAGCGTGTTTCTTCTGCTCGCGGTGGTATTGGCCTGGCAGCTAGGCCGACTTCCGCCAGAGTCTTTGGCGCGCATGCGCGGCACCGCGTGGACGTTCGCCCTATGCTTTGCCGGCATCACGGTTTTAAGCTGGAAATTCTTTTTCATTCTTCCCATCGTTTTCTCAATCGTGACTACATTGGTTTTGACTGCAGCGGCATGGCTTTCAGGAAAGCATGCGCCTCCGTTGCGATCGTAGTGAGAGGATTCATCTGCACCACCCGAAGGTCTGAAGCCCGACGCCCAACACCCCTCCTATGCTAGATTCGAAAGTTCGATGGACTCCGCACCCACCATCTCTACGCAGGCTCTGACCCGCCGTTTCGGAGAACTCGTGGCCGTCGACGGCGTTGACTTGCGCGTCGCCCCCGGACAATTCTTCGGCTTCCTCGGCCCCAACGGCGCAGGCAAATCCACTACGATCAAAATGCTGACCGGCCTGCTCGCGCCCAGCTCGGGCCGAATCGAAATTCTCGGTCTCGATCTCATGGCCCATCCCGTCGAGGTCAAGCGCCAGATCGGCGTCGTGCCGGAAGGCATGGCACTCTTCGGACGCCTCACCGGCGCAGAGTTTCTCAGCTTCGCCGGACGCATGTACGGCCTCGACCGCGAGACTGCCGCCAAACGCGCCGCCGAATTGCTCGAGTTCATGCAACTCGCCGATCAGCCCAAGAAACTCGTCACCGACTACTCGCACGGCATGCAGAAAAAGCTTGCCATGGCGGCTGCCGTCATTCACGGCCCGAAGATCCTGTTCCTCGACGAGCCGTTCGAAGGCGTCGACGCCATCGCCGCCGGCACGCTCAAATCGATGCTGCAGGGAATGATCGCGCGCGGTGCCACCATCTTTCTGACGTCGCATGTGCTCGAAATCGTTGAGCGCCTCTGCAGCCACGTCGCCATCATCCATCAGGGACGCCTCGTCGCCCAGGGATCCCTCGAAGAACTGCGCGCCGGAGTCGAAGCGCAAACGCCCGCCAGCAACGGCGCCCAACCCCCCGGCGAAAAGCTGACACTGGAACAAATTTTCCTGCGCGTCGTCGGCGGCGAACGCCCCGCCGAACAAGAACTCTCCTGGCTCGGATGATCGCAGTTCAAAGTCGTCCACGCCGCGCGGCTGAAATCCCGGCCTATACTCTAATAGCGTACAAATGGTATGGAGTTCGTCGAAGTTGTCCTTTGACTACACGGACCTTATTAAGCCCGCCGTGTCGGATCTCGCATTCCCACATAAATCCTCGGACCAGCGAATCTATCGCGTCTTCAAACGAACCTCGACTCGTGTAGAGACAAGAGACATGACGCGCTAGTGAACGATAAACTGCAACGTATGACCACGACCTCCCTCAATTCCCTCTCGCGGGCATCTTCCGCTTACTTACGCTCCGCCATGCACCAGCCCATCCAGTGGCATGAGTGGGGGCCGGATGCTTTCGCCACGGCGCAGCGCGAGAACAAGCCCATGCTGCTCGACATTGGGGCGGTGTGGTGTCACTGGTGTCATGTGATGGATCGGGAGTCGTATGACGATCCGGCGATTGCGGCGATTGTGAATGAGCATTTTGTGGCGGTGAAGGTGGATCGCGACGAGCGTCCGGATATCGACAGCCGGTATCAGGCGGCGGTGCAGGCGGTGAGCGGGCAGGGTGGATGGCCGTTGACGGCGTTTCTTACACCCGATGGGAAGCCGTTTTATGGCGGAACATATTTTCCACCGCAGGATGGATACGGGCGTCCGAGCTTTCGGCGGGTGCTGTTGAGCATTGCCAACGCTTACAAAGAGAAGCATGGCGACGTGGTCGAGCAGGCGGCGATGGTCGAGAACGCGATCGTGCAGTCGGAGTCGTTTGCGGGGCGGGATGGGCGGGTGTCGGCGAACGTGATTGCGGCGATTCAGGAGTCGGCGTTCAAGATGTTTGATCCGCAGCATGGCGGGTTTGGGTCGGCGCCGAAGTTCCCGCATCCGTCGGCGCTGGATTTGCTGATTGAGAGGTATGCACGGAAGTCAAAATCCCCACTTCTCGCGCAAGAAGACGCGCGAGAAATGGGGCACCCGGACCTTGGTGACGTCATCGTCAGCACACTCACACACATGGCCAACGGTGGCGTGTATGACCAGCTTGCGGGAGGGTTCCATCGCTATTCCGTCGACGAGCGGTGGGTGGTGCCTCACTTCGAGAAGATGTGCTACGACAATTCCGAACTGCTGAAGAATTACGTGCATGCGTACCAGGCGACGGGCTCGCAGTTCTTCGCCGATATCGCGCGCGACATCATTCGCTGGATGGATGAGTGGCTGAGCGATCGCGAACGCGGCGGCTTTTACGCGTCGCAGGACGCCGACATCAACATGGACGACGACGGCGACTACTTCACCTGGACGCTGGAGGAAGCCCGTTCGGTTCTGACCGAGGAAGTAGCGCAGGTGGCGGCCCTGCACTACGACATCAACGAGATCGGCGAGATGCATCACAATCCAGCGAAAAATGTGCTGTACGTGCGCGCGCCGATCGAAGAAATTTCGCGGCGAATGAACCTTTCATCCGAGCGCGTGAACCAGTTGCTGCAGTCGGCAAAGAAGAAAATGTATGCGGCGCGGTTGCAGCGGCCGACTCCTTACGTCGATAAGACCGTGTATGTGGGATGGAACAGCATGTGCATTTCGGCTTACCTGGAAGCGGCGAAGGTGCTGGGGTTGGCGGAAGCACGCGGGTTTGCGCTGCGGTCGCTCGACCGGGTGCTGAGTGCGGCTTGGAGGCACGGGTCGAGCACAGGGCAAGAAGCGGGCAAGAGTGCCCGCTCCACACCGGCCCCTTCCACACCGGCCACTTCCACACAGGCATCGCTGCTACACGTCGTCGCTTACTCTGATCCTGCGGCGGAGCATCGCGAAGTGCCCGGGATGCTCGAGGACTATGCCTTCACCGCGCTGGCGTGTCTGGACGCTTACGAGGCAACCGCGGATCTCAGTTATTTCAACTTCGCGCGGGCGATCGCGGACGCGATGATTGCCCGGTTCTTCGACGCAACCTCGGGAGGATTCTTCGACAGCGAGCCCGCGACTGAGGGCAAGAGTCTGGGCGTGCTGGCGACGCGCCGCAAGCCGCTGCAGGACTCTCCCACGCCAGCCGGGAATCCAGTGGCGGCGATTGCGCTCATGCGCCTGCATCACTACACCAACGAGGCCAGCTATCGCGACAAGGCGGAGCAGACGCTGGAGACGTTCGCCGGCGTAGCTGAGCAGTTTGGCATTTTCGCCGCTAGCTACGGCATTGCAGTCGTCCACTTTCTGGAGAGTCCGACGCAGGTGGTTGTGATTGCCGGGGAAGACGGAGCCGTTGACGAACTGCAGGCGGCAGCCATTGCGCCGTTCGCGTTTACCAGGAGCACACTCCGGCTGGCCTCGAATCAGGCTGTTGCCGAAAACCTGCCGCCCGCGCTGGCGGCCACCATTCCCAATCTTCCACAGCTTGGGTCGGATAAGTCTTTTGCGGTCATTTGCTCGGGCTCGACCTGCCAGCCACCCGTGTTTAGTGGCCAGGATTTGCACAGGGCACTCGTGCAATCCCGGTAGGCTTTCCCAGGTTATCTACACGATTTACCCGACACAAAAAATGAGGGCTGGCGGGTTAGTATGAGGTCCGTCAGCCCGAAGATTGCAAGCCCTTGTATTCGGCCCAGTTACTGCAGGTTACTTTGGTGACCTTGCCGGTCACGGCCTGCGTCCCCTAGTTTAGGTCGGCAGGGAAGATTGACAGTTTGCCTGTTTGGGTGGGCACAGAATGAGCGGGCCGCCGTCCGCGGCGGGAACCTGTGGAACGGCCGCTGCCATGAATGTGCCCACTAGTCCTACGATCAGGATCGCAATCCTGATTGTACGTTTCATGGGTTCGTCTCCTATATCCGCGCAAAGTTTCCAAGGTTGGCAACTCCGACGCGGAGCCGCATTATAGGGCAGCTGTCAAGTTCTGTGTGCAACAAATTTCACCTTTGGTTCACTCCACTCCCGTTCACCCCCTCCTGTAGTTCTCTGGTGCACCTCTAAGCTGTTTACTACCATTAACTTATGACAATTTCCGAGGCACTCCAGGGCGCTGAAGACTGAACGCACACTGGGGCTACTTCCGGTCGCATGATCTTTACGATTTCCGGACAGAGTGGCGATGGGCCTGATGCGAAGGGGCTGGCGAGGGGCTTAGTGCATTGAAAGGAAAGGTCGAACTTAGGGGGGTGAGCCTATGTCTTGGAAGTAGCGCGGATGATCGCGGCGAAGCCGCCCGTGCTGGTGGCCGAGCCGGAAGCTCCGGCTGCGGCACCTTCTGACAATGGCGCTGGAACTGGTACTTGGCGAGACAGGGCGCGGTCGACCATCCCCTCGAACATCGGAATCAGAGAATCCGCGGGCAGGGGGTGATGAATGTCAGAGAGGCTCTGCTCCCAGCGCTGGGGCTGCAGCAGCGAGCGGGACGCGTCGCGAGCGGGCCGCTTGACGGCCACATAACCGAGCCATAACAGCAGGCTGCTGTTATAGGCGCTCATGTTGATGATGCTCATCCACGGGCCACCGAGATGGCTGCCCACCCAGGAACTGATGAGGATCAGCTCAATCACGGCGAACGAGCCGAAGCCGAGCGCGATCCCAAAGCTGTGCTGGCGGCGGCTCACGCCCACGTAGTGCGCAAAGAAGAGCAGGAACATCACCATCCCGACCTGAATGATGCGCACGCAGCGTTGCGAGGTGACGATGGCTTGCATCCACGGCGCCATCTGCGACGAGTTCGTGGAGACCGACACCACCGCGGCCACCAGCAGCATCACCAGGCCGGCCCACTTGAACAGCACCGTGCCCAGGTCGCGCAACGTGTGGAACACCTTGAAGACATCGACGAAAACTTCGTGAATCACCAGGAAGCCGCAGGTCACGCTGACCGCGTTGCAGCTCCAATAGAGGTAGAACAGGGCGGAATAACTGTGCCAGACGTATGCCGGGAAAACCACGCAAAAGGTTAGAAGTTGCGTAAGGATGTAACCGAAAAAGAACTTGAAGGGGCGAAACAGGCCGCGACGCAGCATCAGGGTCGCGATCCCGAGCTGCAGTACGGGATGCATGATCCAGAGCGCGTAATAGACCAGCTTCATTCTCTCGCTCATGCTTCTGGTTCACCGGGGGCCGTGACTCAGATACCCGCCAAGACTCACCCACAGCCAAGGCATCCGCTCACCGCGCGCTAGTTCTACCTTTGTAAAGCAAGGCTAGCCGTTTGTAACCTGATGTTCAATGCACTGAGGTAATCGAAAGTAACGTTACCTCTGCACCGGTACCAGGGCAAGTTACCTTCGTGCTAGATGAGGTCAACTGGCATCGGATGAAGGCTTTGTGGCTTTTTGGGGCGTTCCTCGGAGATTACTCCTGGGGATGACAGCCCGGGTCAGACCCGGATGATCATCACTTCGGTGGCCTTGATCAACGCGGCGGCGGTTTGCCCCTTTTTCAGCTTCATTTCGCGTACGGCGCCCGAGGTGATGAGCGAAGTGATGAGCTGGCCCCCGACGGAGAGCGTGACCTGGGCCACGAGTCCGCTGACCCGGACGTCGACGATGCGGCCGACGAGCTGGTTGCGTCCGCTGATGCGCTTGTAGCTCACACGCCGCTCATCCTCATTGTGACCGCGCGTGCGATAGAGCAGCCGGTCGATCTCGGATTGCGGGATGCGGTAGTGGCCGCCTGGCGTTTTCACGGCGCGCAGCTTGCGGTGGTAGATCCATTGCTTGATGGTGGGATAGCTGATCTGCAGTTGCACCGCCGCGTCTCGCGGACGAAGCAGCATCTCCGCCGCGTCCGTACTGCTGTTCCGTCTGCCGGCCATAGGCTGGGCCTCCTAACCGAGAGATTCGGTCCTCGCAATTCTAGAAGGGAAAGCGAATCGAGAGGGTCTTGGCGTGATTGAACTGATGAAAATGAGTCACGGCGATTTGCTCGCCAAAGCCGACGCTCATCCCAAGGCGTCGCCACAGGTGAAAGCGGCCGGCGACCAGGCCGGGTGACATGAATACCTGCTTTTGTCCGACCAGCTTGGTGCCTCCGTTCGGCCACAAGGTCACGTTGGCCTCAACCTCCGGCCACAATTTGCGAAGAACGCGATATTGAAACGCCGCGTTGTACACCACCGGTGTGCCGGTGGTTTGGCGGCCTCCAGTCGGGATGGTCCAGCCCAGAGTGCTCTGCACGTCGAAGTTGCGGTATCCCTTGCCGAACGCGATGGTCGGAGTAATGGATCCGTACTTCGATGCGAATCGGCCGGCGGGAATGCTGCCCCCGAGGAACGCCGTGACGATGTAATTGCTGTGTTCTTCGTTGCTGGCAAGCAGGCGGTACTTCAACAAAAGCGGGATGTTGCCGCCGCCGTTCGGTCCCTGGGCGGGAACTTGATACGGGGGCACACCGAGGATGATCTCGGTGTGCTCGGTCGGAATCAGTTCGAGCCCTTTGCCGCCGCCATAGTTCCAGTTGTCGCCGGTGGAAGCAGGCGTCCAGGCGATGTCGGAGCGAAACTCTTCTTCGAGGCGTGGAGTCGTGGTGAACAGAGGAGTAATCCAGTGAGGCTGTTCGGCTTGGGTTTTGTTCACCCGGTTGAACCAGTTGGCGAAGTATCCGCCCGGGCCGGTGTCCTGTCCGCTTGCTGACAGTAGACAGCAGGCCCAGAACAACGAAAGGACGACGGCTTTGCGAGAACCAGAGTTCAAAGAGGTTTCTCCTCGTGGAATCAATCGATGGGAAACTATATCAGATATATGATTCGATTTATTTCACCAGATATATACGACTTAATACGACACATCGCAAACCGCAGGAATACCCGGCAGTGCGGGAGAGTGCTGCCGCTAAGCGGGCGGGCGCGGTAGAATCACCTCGAACGCCATGCGCATCTCGAGCCGCCGCGGAACCATCGTGTTCTTTCTCTGCCTGGGCATTGGCCTGGTGGCGCTGGCGGTCGCTCTCAACGTTGGCTGGATCATCCTCAACTGGCGCGAGGGCGTGCTCCTGTTTTTCGGCATCGTCTTTTTCGCGCTGATCATTGCGGGCATGGTCGTCAATACGATCTTTCTGGTACGGGAGCTGCGCCGCAGCGAGCAGCACGACAGCTTCATCAATGCCGTGACCCATGAGTTGAAGACACCCGTGGCATCGATCCGCCTGCATTTGGAGACGCTGCTGCGCAGGGACCTGCCGGACACGCGGAAGCAGGAGTTCTACCGGCTCATGCTGAGCGATGTGGACCGGCTGACCGAGACGGTTGAGCAGGTGCTCCGAGCCGGGCGGGCGGGCGACAAGAAGGCGGGCAGCGAGAAGGCAGACGTGGACTTCGGTCAACTGGTCCGCGATTGCATGGAAGCCACACGCGCCCGGCATCACCTGCAGCCCGAGGCACTGCGCTATGAGGAAGTGGCGAACGGCAACGGACTCCACGTGCAGGGCAGCGCCGAGGATCTGCGCACCGCGGTCTCCAATGTCCTCGACAATGCGATCAAATACTCCGGCGAACACGTGGACGTCAGAGTCCGGCTGGACACCCCCGACGAGAAGCGCATCGTCCTCAGTGTTCAGGATCACGGGGTCGGTATCGCCGCGGACGATCTCAAGAGAATCTTCAAGCGCTTCCAGCGCGTGACCCCGCGATCGCTCGCCCACGTCAAGGGGACGGGACTGGGCCTGTTTATCGTCAAAGCCATTGCCAAGAAACACGGAGGCCGGGCTTTCGCGCTCAGCGAGGGCGAGGGAGAAGGGACCACACTGGTCATCGAATTGCCGAAAACGGAATTGCCCAGGACGGATTTGCCAGCGACAGGGGCGCACGCATGAGCCGGGTTCTCGTGGTGGAAGATGAGGAGCACTTGGCGCAGGGCCTGCGCTTCAATCTCGAAGCCGAGGGATATGAAGCGGAAGTCGCAGGCGACGGCGAGGCCGCTACGGACAAGCTTTTGGGCAAGAAGGAATCGTTTGATGCCGTGGTGCTCGACATCATGCTTCCGGGAAAAGATGGATTCAGCGTGGTCTCGGAGTTGCGGGCCGCGCGCAATTACGTGCCCGTGCTGATGCTGACGGCGCGCGGGCGTCCCGAGGATGTGCTGCAGGGCTTTGCCTCCGGGGCGGACGACTATCTTGCCAAGCCGTTTGATCTCTCGATTCTGCTGGCGCGGCTGCAGGGCCTGTTGCGGCGCAGCGAGTGGATGCGCGGAGGGAAGACGGCCGCGGCTGCGACGCCACAAAACAACGAGGGCGGCGTAGGCGACTTCGGCCGATTCTCATTCGCCGGAAAGACCATCGATTTTGGAGCGCTCGAATTGCGGTCGGGCGGCAGCACGATTCATCTGACCTTGATGGAGTCGGAACTGCTGCGGCATCTGGTGCAGAACGACGGGAAGATTGTTTCGCGCAAGCAGATTCTCGAAGAGGTGTGGGGCCTGCACGAGGATACCGACACCCGCGCGATCGATAACTTTGTGGTGCGGTTGCGGCGTTATATCGAAGACGATCCTGGGCATCCGCGGCACCTGGTGACGGTGCGGGGAGTGGGATATCGGTTTTTCGCGAAACCGGAAGGGGAGTGACCCTACGATGGGCCGTGCGTTCGCACTGCAGCGATTGCGCTAGGCCCGGCACAACTCCGCCAGCAAGGTCTCCCTGCGCTCGACTGCAATCGTGTCGAGACGGCGGAGAATCGTCACATAAATTGGAATCGAGATCGCGGCCAGAACGAGAAATACCAGCGCGGCAATCCAGAGATTTCGGTAGTAGCGAGCAACGGCGAATACGCCCGCGCCCACGCCGACCACAACGATCTGCAACCCGAAGCTCACCAGCACCGTGGTCTGCGAGACATTCTGCCGGCCGAAGGTCGAGAAGTCGCGCTTCTTGGGGGCATAAATCGAAAGCAGGTTCCCGGCGGTGAAGTTCAGCGGAGCCGCAAACAGCAGTCCGGCCAGAGTAGCGACAGTGACCGTGCGATGGGGCGCGCCATAGAGGTAGGTCACGGCGATCCAGGCGAAGGCTGCGTTGAACAGAAGCACACCCGCATGGGTCAGGTTCTTCCCCAGCACAATGTGGCGAAACTGCACTGGAGATGCATAGTAGAACTGCATGCCGCTGGCATCGCCACCGAAGCTGTTGTAGACAAGGTTGGTCAGGACCAGGAGTGAGTAAGCCGCCGCGCCGGGGAAGGCCAGGTCTGGCGTTCGGCTGAAGGCGCCGGAGTGGCTCAGCGCATTCATCGCTCCGAAGCGAAAGATCAGCAGCATGAAGATCGGCATGATCAGAGTCAACAGCATGGGCCCGCTGCGCCCGAGATAACGCATTTCCTTCTCGAATACGGCCGCTACCGACTGGGAGAACCCCGGCAGGTTCCAACCGATTTGCAGCCGTTGCGCCTGCTTTGCGGTTGGGCGGGCGGCGGATTCGTTGAGATTCTCCCCGTGGAATTGCGCGCGAATTCGCAGGTGCAGAAGCGCCCCGATCCCGAGCGTCATCGCAGCCAGGAAAAGCAACGAAGTGAAGCCCACGAAAAGATGTGCGTGGGCGGCCTGTGAAATGGAGTCGGCCGCCAGGCCCGGCGGCAATACAGCCTGCACCTGCGCCCCGATCTCGAGGACGCGCACCAGCTGGGGATGCGGGCGCTTGCCCAGGCGCTCCGCCATGGGGCCGATGAGCTGGAAGCCCAGCATCGTAAGAATGAAGAGCACCCCAAGGATTTCGCGCGTGCGGCGCTGTGCCAGCCAGCGCTCAATCCAGGCGAAAATCATTTGCATCAGCACCAGATTGAAGATGGCAAAGCTGAACAGCACCAGCAGCGCCCAGGGAAACAGCAACGGCCGCGCCATGGTGACCCCGAGCAGGACTCCAAACAACCCAACCGTGCCCAGTGCGCTGGCCGGATCGAAGAATCCGTAGGCCAGCCGGACCAGGAAATACGAACGATAGTTGAGGGGGAAGCGCAGCAATTCAGAGGAATCCGGATTGTTGGTGAACGCCGTGGCCATGACCGGAAAGAACTGCCAAAAGAAAAAAAGGCCCCACAACGGAAACGCCAGGCGTTCAGCCTTGTCCTGGGAGACGAAAAAATAAGAAAGCCCGGTGGCCAGGGCAAACGCGCCCAGGCCGCCGACAGCGAACGCGCCGGTCACGAGGATGCGGGAAAACAGTTCCAGCTTGCCGCGCTTGCTGCGCAAGCCATTGACGAACATGCGCCAGCGCAATTCGGCAATGGCAGAGAGCTGCGCGGAAACGCTGGCGGCAGAGGTCATGTCTCGAGTTCCATTCTGGCACAGGTTAGCGGAGCGCGCATCGGTTCCGAAGACCTTGAAACCACAACGTTTGTTTCATGAAGCACGAGATTTGGGACGAGGTTTGCACCTTGCTGTGAGCACATCACTCATGCCAGTGGGAGCACTCACGCGGGATCAGGATATGCCGAAGGACAATATTGAATCCTTCCGAGGTATATGCAACATGATGCAGTCAGAAGAAGCTCCGCTGTGGGAAAGCTTTACCCTTCCGTTCGCCAGCGTGCTGGAGTTTGCTTTCGGTTGTCACCATCGGAAGTTGAGCCGGGTCTTCACCCTCCACAATCACAGTTATAAGGTGTGCTGTGATTGCGGAGCCACGTTCAACTACTCGCTCGAAACCATGTCGATCCGGCCCCACCGCGGACTGCTCTCCGCTTTGCGGCGCCTGCAAACACGGCGCAGAAGACTGGTACGCCAGCCGACCCGCGGTTAATCAGGAAATCTCTTCGAAAGTTTATCCAAGGCAGGCCAGGACGCTAGATCTGGCGTATCTTTGCCGTTTGGGTTACATGTCGCTCTGGTTGTGATCCATATCACAGCCCGGCACACGCCCTGACGCTAACCTCGAACCGGATGCGGCGCCCCAAGCTCGCTCCTGCTATTGTTCAGGATCGTGCCCAACCACACCACAAATCCCGGCATCGACAAAGCCCACAATGGCACTCCCCGGATTTGGGGTGCGCGCCTCGGGCTATCTTTTCTCCTGCTGGCCATGGTCTCTGCCTTCTCCCTCATCCCAGTGGTGCGGGACTCCGAGCTGCGCGTCACCGATACATTCTTTCGGCTGGCGCCACCACCCGCTCAACGCTCCCCCGTGGTACTAGTCCTGATCGACGACGAGAGTCTGCGACAGTACGGGCGCTGGCCATGGTCGCGCGAACTCCTCGGCAGGCTGGTCGGCAACCTCGCGGACAGCGGTGCAGCAACGATTGGCCTCGATGTCCTGTTGTCGGAGCCCCAGTCCGCCCATGCCGACGCCGCCCTGCAGAGTGCTCTCCGTGCCAGCGGGCGCGCGGTGATTGTGGGGAAGATTGGAGCCTTTCCCGACGGGCCCCACTGGGTGGAGCCGCTGCCGGCCTTCGCGCAAGCAGCAGCCGCGGTGGGGCACGCCCACGCGGTGCTCGACGCCGACAGCATCTGCCGTCGCTTCCCTCCCCTGGAACTCACCATCGACGGCCCCCGCTGGGCTTTCGCAGTGGAAGTCGCTCGCCGAACCGACGCGCGGCGCGCCGCTGCATTCCTCGATCAGTACAACATTCCGCGAGCCGACGACCCAGCCCGCGTCACTTCGGCAAAGCCAATTCTTGCCCGCATCCCCTTCCGGCCAGACCCGTTCGACACCATCTCGGCCGCAACCGTCCTGCAGGGCGCGGGGCTCAGGGCGCGCCTGACCGGCCGTCCCGTCTTGGTTGGTTTTGGCGGTACAGAGATCAGCGATCGTCTAAATACTCCCTTGGCCACCGAGTTGCCCGCACCGGGTGTGGAGGTGCACGCCCAAATTCTGGACGGGATTTTGGCTGGACGATTGCTCCATGAGCTTCCCAGCGGGCTTGGCGCGTTGCTGTTGGCGCTTACGTGTGTGGTGGTGGTCGTCGTTTTTCGTCGCTGGCGCGGCTGGATGTCCGTGGCCCTGCTGGTGGTGCTCGCCATGGCCGTGTACGGGATTGCGTTTCTCACTTTCCTGGCGGCTTCGCGCATCGTGCCCGCTGGAGCCATGTTATTCGCCGTGATGGCCGGGCCCTTGCTCGTTTACGCCGCCGACCTTGCCCTGGTCGAGCGCAGCGTGACCCGGCAGTTGATGGGCCTGCGTTCCTGGCTGGCCGTACAGCGCAAGGCCCCTGCCACGCGGGAAGGAGACGAGCTTTCATGGAAGCTTGATCTGCTGCACCAGCTGGAAACAGAACTCGGCTCTCTCTACGAGCTCCATCGAACCCTGCTGGAATCGACGCAGGATCTGGTCGCCATCTTCGACGAGAAAGGGAATTTGTTGTTGAACAACCAGGCCTTCGCCTCCGCGCTCGCTCCTTCGAGCAGCCTGTCGCTGGAGCAGCTCCGTGCCCGCTGGGTCCCGGAAGACGCGGCTCCGCTGGTTTCCGCTGGCGACGGTCAGGAGGGAGAAGTTCATCTGTCCGGAAAACTCTACGCCGTTCGTACAGTTTCCTTACCTCCCACACGGCTGTCGCCGGGCGGCGGCACCATTCTTACCTTCAGCAGTCTGCAAACTCGCGTCGAGCGCGACCGAGCCCGGACCGAGGCCCTGGCTTTCATTACCCACGAACTCCGCACTCCCTTGGCCTCCATCCAGGGTTTCGCCGACATGATGATTCGCTCTCCGGGTTCCCCCGACTGCGAAGGCGCCCCGGAGACAATCTTGTGGGAGTCCAAGCGCCTGCTGGCACTCATCAACAGCTATCTCGACGTGCTGCGCCTCGATGCCGGCGCCAAGCCGGCTAAGTCCGACGTTCTGGAACTCCACGACGTCGCTCGCCAGGTTTTCGACATCTTGCGCCCATTAGCAACCGGTGCAAACATGCGACTGGTGTTGGACGCCGGGGCGGCCGTCGTCATGGAGGGCGATGCCACCTTGATCAGCGGGGCCATTCTCAATCTTGTGAGCAATGCGATCAAGTATGGAAAGTCCGGCACCGACATCGAGGTTCGCTGTTATTCTTCTCCCGAACAGGTGGTGATCGCTGTGCGTAATCAGGGCAAGCCGATAACTTCGGGAGATATTCCTCATGTATTTGATCCCTACTACCGGGCCCAGGACGTGCAAACTGCCAAGCCCGGCTGGGGCCTCGGTCTCGCGTTCGTGAAGCGCATCGCGGAAAAGCACGGTGGTTCGGTGCAGGTGATGAGTGACGCGTCCGGCACGGTGTTCGAAATCCATCTGCCGGCAAAGACGGGCGTGGACGCTCCGTCAGAGGTGATGAAATGACCCATTGGAGATTCCTCCCTATTTCGTTGACCGTGGCCGCCGTGATGGTCTTGGCGGTAGCCCAAACCACACCGCCGCAGCAGACGGTGCTGCCGGTTGGTTCGGCCACTGTCACCGAAGTTAAGGGCGAAGCGACATTGACCGCTCCCGATGGAACTCCGGTGAAAGCCGAGCGCGGAGCTACGCTGGCCGCCGAGAGCAAGATTGAAACGCTCAAAGGCAGCGTGCTGCTGGAACTGCAGGATGGATCGCAGGTGCTGGTCAAAGGTCACAGCAATGTTGTGCTCAGATCGCCCGATCAAGGCAAGGGATTCTCTCTCGAACTTTTTCTCGGCCAGATTATCGTCAAAGTGAAGAAGCGTATGGGCGAGACTCCCTCGTTCCGCATGGGCACTCCCTCGGCCGTCATCACCGTTCGTGGCACCCGCTTCCTGGTCGATGTCAATAAGAAGCGCAGAACTTACGTCGACGTCTTCGAAGGAATCGTCGAGGTGCAGGGAATGCTGCCTGGCTCTCGCCAGGTCCTCATCAGGCCCGGATTCTCTTCAGGAGTCGAACAGGACCGTTCGCCCTCGGAACCGCGCGAAGACAGTCCCGGCGAGGGCATGGATCGGGAAGATAGTGGTCGTGCAGGCCAGACTTCAGGCGGAGAGCGAAACTCCGGCGATCAGCAAAAGTCCCAGCCCAAGCAGGGCTCGGAAGGTAAACCGGATTAGGTTCTTAGGAATCGCTGGAAACCGGAAACGGCGCCGCGCGTGAGGCATCCTCTCACTCCTGCAAGTCGCCGCCTGGTGTAACTCTCCGCGCCCTCGGCGGCAGTTCTCGGCGAACTCTGCGGTTAGCTTTGGACTTTCAAGGCTGCAACTGCTTCGCAATCGCGGAATACAGATCGATCGCCTCGGCCAACTGCCGCTTCTCGATGTACTCGCCGTCGGTATGCGCCACGTGAATCGACCCCGGACCAATCAGCAACGGCTCCCCCCACTTCGTCAGCTTCGGAATGTCGGTCGTGAACTTGGCGATCATCGTCGGCAATCCATCGACGGTGCGCAGGCGAAGAAACGGAAGCTCCAGCGGGAACGTCACGTCCACCTGATCACCCGCAGCCGCCACAATCTGTCGCCGCAACTGGTCTGAAGTACCGACGAGTCGATAGAGCAAATCCGCATGCGCGTAATCCGGGATCACATTCGGCGCGCGTCCGCCTTCGATCAGTCCGATGTTCAGAGTACAGGGCCCAACCTGCGGATCGGAAGGCAGTTCCATCGCGCGCAACCGAGTCAGCGCCGGAATCAGCTTGTCAATCGCCGACTCCCCCAACTCCGGATACGCCGAGTGCGCCATGCGTCCCCTCGCAGTCACCTCGACGCGCAGCGTTCCCTTCGACGCGAGTGCAATATGATTTTCCGTCGGCTCGCCATTCACCAGAAACCGGCATCCTGCAGGAGCGTTCTGGTTCGCCACTTCAGCCCCCAGGCTGTCGCGCTCCTCACCCACGACAAACAGCAGCCCGACGTGAATTCCTTCCGATCGCAACCGCTCCGCCGCCGCAACCTGCGCCGCGATGATCCCCTTGGCGTCGCACGACCCGCGACCATAAATCCGCCCAGCATCCTCCGACGACGGAATAAATGGAGGCACAGTATCCATGTGCGTCGAGAACACTACCGCAGGATTCGGCTCTTCCGCCCCTGTCGCATAGACATTGAAGCGATCGCCCTCCACCGGCATTTTGCGGGTCTGGTATCCGATGCGGCAAAGTTCCCCGTAAAGATAATTCCCAACAGCCGTCTCGTCGCCCGAGATCGACTCGATGTCCACCAGTTGCCGCGTAAACGTGACAGCGTCCATGCAGGAGAGAATAGCAAATCGGACCGCAGACCTCGGACCTCAGACCTCAGGCGTCAGGCCTTCTCGGGCACCGATGAAGCTTGAGTCCGAGGTCCGAGGTCAGATCCGAGGTCCGAGGTCTGAGGTCCGAGGCCAGAGGTCCAAGGTCCGAGGTCTGAGGCCCGGGGTCTGAAGCCCGACGCCCGACGCCCGCTCTTTGTGTAATCTTGGAGCAGTGATTCCCTCGGCCCCAACTATCCGCTCGCTCTTCCTAGACGGTCCTGCCGGACGCCTGGAAGCGCTGCTCAATGCTGGCGCGGAGAACGCCACCCATGCCGCTCTCGTCTGCCATCCGCACCCGCTCTTCGGTGGGACGCTGCACAACAAAGTCGTCTTCCACACCATGAAGGCGCTGAACAGCTTCGGCTTTCCCGTGCTGCGCTTCAACTTCCGTGGCGCAGGACTCAGCCAGGGCGAGCACGATCAAGGCAACGGCGAAACCGACGACGTCCGCAGCGCACTCGACTGGCTCGACGCGGAGTATCACCTGCCGCTTCTCCTCGCCGGATTCTCCTTCGGCGCCGCGGTAGGATTGCGCGCGGCTTGCCCAGACCCGCGAGTTCGCGCCGTGATCGGCGTGGGAACCCCGGTCGTTCCCGTCGCCGAGGCCACCGAAGAACCGCGCATCTACTCGCTCGACTTCCTGCGGGACTGCGCCAAGCCCAAGCTGTTCATCAGCGGCACGCGGGACAAATTTGGTCCGAAGGCGAAGCTGGAGCAACTGGTCGAGTCCGCAGCCGAGCCAAAAAAGCTGGTAATGATCGACGCCGCCGATCATTTCTTCGAAGGCCGCCTGCGCGAGTTGCGCGACGCCATCGAAGCGTGGGTCAAAGAAGCCATCAGCCCTCAGCCGTCAGCGCTCAGCTGAACCCGCGTGATGTCATCCCGAGCGCAGTGATTGCCGAGCAAAGCGAAGCAATCACGAAGTCGAAGGATCCCTACATAATCGCCAACCCTCGACTACATCGCTGCATCGCAGATTGAGCTAAGAGCTAAGAGCTAAGAGCTAAGAGCTAAGAGCTAAGAGCTAAGAGCTAAGAGCTGATAGCTGATAGCTCACCGCTGTTTATAATCACTCCGCATGCCCGACCCCGCCAGCGAATCCAGGTTCCGCGAGATGCGCGAGACTGCGCGCACCATCTTCACGCAAACTTTGCCGCATTCGTCGATTGCGAAAGCGTTCGCACGGCACCTGCATTGCGAGCGCGGAGTTCTGCGCGTCCGTGAAGATCTCTACGACCTGCACTCCTATTCGCGCGTGCTGGTGATCGCGCTCGGCAAGGCCGGACACACGATGGTCGAAGCGCTCAGCGCGCAGGTCGGATCGTCGCTCGAAGGCATCGTGGCAAGTTCCGTGCAGCCTGCCTCGCAAGTGCACGGGTTCCGCTACTTTCGCGGCGGCCATCCCACGCCGAACGCCGAATCGATTCAGGCCGCCAGCGCGATCCTGCGGGCGATTGAGTCCCAACCTGCGTCCGCGCTGGTCCTGTTCCTGCTCAGCGGTGGGGGCTCGTCCATCGTCGAGAAGCCCATCGACGACGAAATCTCCCTTGACGATCTCATCGCCACCTACCGCGCTCTCGTGCATTCCGGAGCGCCGATCGCCGAAATAAACGCGGTACGCAAACACCTCTCCGCGGTGAAAGGTGGACGCCTGGCCCAAGCCGCTTTTCCGGCGCAGCAGGTCTCTCTGCTCGTGTCCGATGTGCCCGACAACACTCCGGACGCGCTCGCTTCCGGCCCAACCATGCCCGATTCCACCAGCGTGGACGACTGCTACCGCATCGCCGAGAAGTATGCCCTGCTGAAGCAGTTCCCTCGGTCGACCAGGGAACTGTTTGAACGTCATGCCCTGGAGGAAACGCCGAAATCCGACGATCCCGCATTCCAGCGCGCGCGCTGGTGGACGGTGCTGTCCAACGACACCGCGGTGGGAGTGGCTGGCAACGTGGCGGAACCAGCGGGATTTTGGGTGGACGTCGACAATTCGTGCGACGACTGGGACTATGACAAGGCAGCGCAATACCTGGTCGAACGAGTGCGCGAACTGCGCCAGATCTATTCGCCGGCCTGTTTGATTTCCGGCGGAGAAGTTACGGTGAAGGTCATGAACGGCGGAGTCGGCGGGCGCAATCAGCAGTTCGCCCTGGCCTGCGCGGAGAAGATCGTGGGCGAGAACATCACTGTCCTCAGCGCAGGCACTGACGGAATCGATGGCAACAGTCCCGCCGCCGGAGCGATTGTCGATGGCAGCACCGTAGAGCGCGCCCGGGCCCGAGGTTTAGATGTGCGGACCGCGCTCGAGAAATTCGACGCTTATCCGCTCTTCAAGGCGATTGGCGACGCTATCGAGATTGGGCCGACCGGGAACAATCTGCGGGATCTGAGAATCCTGCTGGCCTGGTGAGCGTCTCATGCCGCGGGCTTCGCCCATGCGGGACAGCCGAGGCGGCTGTCGCCACATGAGCAGCCCTCGGGCCGGCAGTCGTCACGCGGTCTTCTGCATCTTCGACATGGCGTCGTCCATGGCACGCTTCATTTCATCCATGGACAGATCTTTGGTGTGCGTGGCAATCGACCACTGGTGGCCGAAGGGATCTTTCAACTTGCCGTAGCGGTCTCCCCAGAATTGGTCCATGACCGGCATTTCCACTTTCGCGCCAGCTTTCACCGCGCGATCGAATGCGGCGTCGACGTTCTCCACGTAAATGTGCAGCCCCATACTGGTGTTCCCCACGGACTCGGGAGAGAGGGATCCGAACTCCGGATACTCGTCGCTCATCATGATGACGGAGTCCCCGATCTTCAGTTCCGCATGCATCACTTTGCCGTCCGGTCCTTTCGCGACTCCTCGCTCGGTCGCGCCAAACGCGGCTTTGTAGAACTCGATGGCGCGGGCTGCATCCCGGACCGTCAGAAAGGGTGTGAGCGTGTGATAGCCATCGGGAATCGGTTTTGCGGGCATAAGGCCTCCTGGGCGGAAATTTTCCCAGCAGTTTACACCCGGGATTGCGACATGATTGTCAAAGGAGTATGAAAGAAGAGCATTCACCACAGGGGGCACAGAGGTTCACAGAGGAAAACTAGAAGAACCTGGTTACGCCTTCTTCCAGCACGACCACGCGGTCCCGGATTCCGGCGGCCTGGGCTTCCTGGTCCAACAACTGCAACGGTTCATCGACCGGCTCATGCGACAGCCGGAAGGTGCCGTAATGCATGGGAACCATCCAGCGTGATTTCAGATCGAGAAACGCCTTGGTCGCATCGGCAGGATCGGCATGAACGTTGCGGAAGGTCGGCGGATTGTAGGCGCCAATCGGAAGCAGCGCCAGCTCGGGAGCCAGGCGCCGTCCGATCTCGCTAAAGCCGGAAAAATATGCGGTATCACCGGCGTGATACACCGAGTGCTTGCCCGCCTTCAGAACAAACCCGCCGTACCCGCGGTGGGAGTCTTTCAGAATGCGCGCGCCCCAATGTCGCGACGGCACATGAGTTACCGATAGATTGCCGTGACGCGAGTTCTTCCACCAGTCGAGTTCGATAATCTCCGAGAAGCCCAGATCGGACACCAGATCGGAAACGTGCGTCGGAATGATGATCGCAGGCGCAACCCCGCGCGTCCGCAGATTGTTTTGCACCAGCGCGCGCAGAGACGGCCGGTGAAGATGATCGAAGTGCGCATGCGAAACCAGTACCAGGTCGATGGCAGGCAGATCCGCAATGCGCAAACCCGGACGTCGCAGCCGCTTCAGCACAAACAGCCAGCGCGCAAAGTTCGGGTCGATGAGCACACTCTTCCCCCCGATCTGCACGAAGAAGCTGGCGTGTCCGATGAAGGTGACGCCGAGTTCCCCATTGGTGGCGAGGCGGGGCTTGTGGGTCTGCCCGCTGCGCGGAGTCACGGCGGAGTGCCGCACAAGACGTCCGAACTGGGTGGCGCGCTTGCGAAGGGCCGGATTGCGAAGCGTTTGTTTGATCATCCTGCTACAGGGCCCGGGTTAAGTCTGGCTAGCCTGTTCATGGTAGTACCGGTTGCGCATCGCAGCCGAGTAATCATTACGATGCTGCGTATATTCTTACCGGGCATTCACGTATGAATTTTAGATGAATTTCCACAGGAGCATGCTGCTTTTTAGTTTCCGCCATAGGTACGGCGGTAATGTTTCTAATCTTCGCACCCCCAATGAAAAAGCCGCCAGCGTTCCGCTGGCGGCAGAAGGGCTTACAACCCGCACTACTGCGATTCGGTGTTCGTGATCCAGTGCGACCGCGGAATCTCGCGGTGTCCCCCGTCGTCATAGAAGAATTTCATTTCGTGATCCGACTTGGCGCCCGGCACCGGACGATCATTCGCCGAACTGAAGCGTGGCTCATCGAACGACACCGGCAGTGGTGACTTCGTCGTGTACATCGCTTCATTGAATGTGGTTCCCGTCGGAGCCTGCGCCACCGCAAATACGCCAAACGGATTGCCGTTGGAATAAGAAACTCCGATGTAGTCGGCGACCATCGGCCCGTTATCGGAGTTCGGCAGCCAGCTCACGTTCATGGGCCCACCAATCTTCTTGCCCGCGGTCCAGGTCGCGCCGCCATCGGTGGAAGTGGTGAAGCCCACATCCAACTGACAGGTGCTGGTCGTGCAGCTGGCCTTGGGATAGTAGTAGTAAACGATCGTGAGATGCGCGTTTGCGCCCGACGTCGCCGGGTCAGCTCCGATTCCAGGAATGAAGTGATCGACCGTGCTGGTCGTCGGATCAATCGGGATGCGCGTCACCGTGCTCCACGTCTTGCCGTCCGCCGACGTGCTCATGACGATGTCGTTTTCTTTGCAGCCTGAGCGGAAACGGCAGTCGGACCAGACAACATAGACGTTGCCTCCGCCATCGATCGCTGCCCCCGGCAGGTTCGGATTGCGCAGCCCCGCCGCCACGAAGTGGCTGTTAATGATCGCGATCTGCTGGCTCTTGCCCCAGCTCGCCCCACCATTGGTGGAACTGAATACATCAATGCCTCCGCCTTCAAACGGAACGATGACAGTTCCGTTCGGCTGCACCAGCGGCTCGCCGCCCAGGCCTCCGGCATGATCGGAAGACGCAAGTCCCGGTCCCCAGGTCTGGCCGCCGTCGCTCGACACGCTCATCAGAACGTCGCCGGTTCCGAACGCCTGATCCCACTCGGTGTAGCAATTGCCGTAAAAAGGACTGGTCGGCGTGTTGTCGCAAACGCTCCAGTTCTTATCGTCGAGATGCGTCTTATCAATGATGATGGGATTGCCCCAATGGACACCGTCCGTGGAACGGCTGACGGCAACGTCCCCGATCAGCGAGCAGCAGCTCAACCCAGCGAGCGGCAGAGTTGAAATCAGCCACTGCCCGTGCTTGGCGTCGTACGCCACCGAAGGGTCGGCGGCGGCGCCATAGGTTCCGCTCTTATAGTTCACCGTCAAGCCGGGCAGATCGCCGTAGTGCCAGGTCTTGCCACCATCGGTCGAAGTGGACCAGCCCACGTCCGCGCTTCCCCATCCCACGCTTCCGGGCCGGCGTCCGACGTGGAATGCGGTCACAATCGTATTGCCCCAGGCAAACATGTCGGGTTCGACTTCGGTCTTATGATCGCTGTCGGTATTGGTGAGAGTATCGACGCTGATTCTCACCAGCGGGCTCTGGGCAGAAGCGGGCAGCACAAACGCCAGCCCCAAGGCCAGCACAGTAAGTCGGCCCAGACCGCGGCCTCCACGAGAAAAGACGAGCATTGCACGTGTCATCGGAACGTTCCTTGGCGTGAGGAGATTCACCCATCCGCAGGGTCGGCCCGAGCCAGAGATGCCGGACCGATACGCATCCCGCGCACTATATCCCATAGTTGCAAGTCGTGTCGATGTGAAGAAACTTTCACAGTGCGGGCCGACAAAACACTCTCGCCACGAATTTCTTCACCTGCGCTTGACCTTCTCAGCCGCGTCATATCTAATCCGAAAATCGTCCCCTGGTCGTCTTTGTTCTACATCTAAGGAGAAGCTCCGCATGCGAGTCGCGTTTCTGGGGTTGGGAATCATGGGCCAGTCGATGGCCACGAACATGGTCAAGGCCGGCCATGAAGTGACCGTGTGGAACCGCACTCCGGGGAAACTCGTCGAAGGCGCGGGCGTCGCACCGAATCCGGCGGCCGCCGCCCAGGGAGCGGAAGTGGTCTGGCTCTGTGTCTCTGACACCGATGCGGTCGAGGACGTAATCTTCGGCAAAGATGGCGCGGAGCCGTCGCTAGCCCAAGGCGCGATCATCGCAGACTCGAGTACGATTTCTCCCTCGGCCACGGTGAAGTTCGCCGGGCGAGTCGCGGCCAAGGGCGTGGCCTGGATCGATGCCCCCATGACCGGATCCAAAATCGGCGCGCGAGACGGCACCCTGGTGTTTATTGTTGGCGGAGCCGAAGAGCAAGTCGAACGCCTCAAACCGCTGTTCGCAGCCATGGGCAAAAAGATCTTCCGCATGGGCGAGACCGGCAAGGGACAGGCCACCAAACTCGCCATGAACCTGCAGATCGCGATGATCTACGAAGGATTCGCCGAAGCGCTCACTCTGGCCACAAAACTTGGCGTCGACTCGCAGCAACTCGTTTCTCTCATCGAGTCCACCATGGTCCGGTCGGGAGTGGTCGAGTACAAAGCCCCATTCATCCTGCAGCGCGATTTCACGCCGAACTTCCCGCTCCGCCTCATGCACAAAGACATCCGCCTGACCCTCGAAGCCGCGAAAGAAGCCCGCGTCAAACTGCCGGGCCTCGAAACCGTCGAAGAGATCTACGAGATGGCGACAGAAGACGGCCACAAAGACCTTGACTACGCCGCCACGCTCACGCTGCTGGAAAAATGGGCCGGCATCCAGGTCAAAGGCAAAGCCGCGTAAATGTAGCCCCGGACGCAATGTAGCCCCGGACGCCCCGTCCGGGGTTGCGCGTAGCGCAAGGACAGAGTTTTCCCGTTTCGTTACCGCCGTAATGCCTCTAAGTCCCCTATTACACAAGTATTACAGTTCGGCTCCCCAACCTGAGATAGCTTTAATCCAGGTAGCTTCAGCGTCGAAGACTACAGGAAATGGGGATCCTCTTTGGATATGGACCTGCAAGATCTCGAAAAACCTCAGGCAGCGAAACACGAAATCAACTGGATCACGGCGATCTTTATGGCTCTGTTTCACGTCGGGGCCGTCGCTGCACTTTTCTTCTTCACGTGGAAGGCATTGTTGGTCGCGATGTTCTTGTGGTGGGTTTCCGGCAGTCTCGGCATCGGCATGAGCTATCACCGGCTACTCACGCATCGCGGCTATAAAACTCCCAAGTGGGTCGAGTACTTCCTGACTGTATGCGCCACGCTGGCGCTCGAAGGCGGCCCGATTTTCTGGGTGGCCACGCACCGCATTCATCACCAGTTCTCCGATCAGGACGGCGACCCGCATTCTCCCATCGAAGGCAAGTGGTGGGCGCACATGGGATGGATTCTGATGGGCAAGTCGATGCATCACGACACGACCACGCTCGCCCGCTACGTCCCCGACCTCGCCAAAGACAAGTTCCACGTCTGGATTACGAAATATCACTATGTTCCCATGATTGTTCTGGGCGCGATCCTGCTTGCCATCGGAGGACTGCCCTTCCTGATGTGGGGCATCTTCCTGCGCACGGTGGTTGGACTGCACGCCACATGGCTGGTCAATTCCGCCACGCACTCCTGGGGAACACGGCGCTTCGCGACGCGCGATCTCTCCACCAACAGCTGGTGGGTGGCTCTGCTGACGTTCGGCGAGGGATGGCATAACAATCATCACGCGCATCCGACCGCCGCACAGCACGGCTTTACCTGGTACGAAGTCGACATGAACTGGTACGGCATCTGGGCGCTCAAGACGCTGGGCCTGGCTTGGGATATCAAGCGGGTGAAACTGGCAGAGATTGAGCAGGGCCTTGTAGCCGCACCCAACGGACGGCTGATCACTCCGAACACCCCGGCAGAGTTCTGGGCCGCTGGCGACTAAGACGGTTTGAGCGGTTGCGGCTTCTGTTCTTGAACCCTTACGCGTTTTGAACGCGCGCGGCTTCCGTCTTTAACCGCCTCTGTGTTTTGAAAGGTTGCGGCTTCCGTCTTTGGCCGCTCCTGTGTTTGAAAGGGCGCGGCTTCCGTCTTTGGCCGCTCCTGTGTTTGAAAGGGCGCGGCTTCAAGCCGCGCCGTCAGCCCCCACAAAACGACAGGGCTTTAGCCCCCGAGGTGGACTACCTCAAAGCTAGAAATCCCCGGCCCCATGGCCGGGGATTTCTCTTGCCCTTCAGTCTCTCAGGCATCGGGCATCGAGTGGATGTAAGCCCGCATCATGCGCACCTCGTCATCCTTCTCATTCAGATCATGCAGCAGAATGTCGCGCAGCGAAACAATCCCCACCAACTGTCCTTCATGACAGACCGGCAGGTGACGGAACCCGTGCCGACGCATCAGGGTCAAGCAGGTCTCGAGTTCTTCGCTGGTGCCGACCGCCAACGGATCGTCCGTCATCACCTCAGCCATGCACGTGCTGCGGGGATCGCGGCCCTCGGCGACCACGCGCCGCATCAGGTCGCGCTCGGAGAAAATCCCTACCAGTTTGCCGCTGTGGACGACGGGTACCGCTCCAATGTTGCGTTCGACCATGGCGCGTACCGTTTCAAGAACTGTGTGGCCCAGTTCCACTTCATAAGTATCCTGATCTTTGATCAGGTCGCAGATCCGCATTTGATACCTCCCGGCTTGCAGAAGTCCGAGCTGTCCCAAAGCATCTACCGGGGCGCGAGTATATGCCGAAAACAAGATGTAAAGAAAGGGAAAAGGTTGGAGAATTTCGAAAATGCCGGCCAACCGATCAAATTGGGACAAACGCGGAAAAGACTCCTCGGGGAATCTCCGCCGGCAGAGGCGCTCGTTTCGGAAGTAACGTAGACCAGCCAGACAAGCGTCGCTACCATGCAGCAGGAGAAGAGCATGTCGCTATCCCCTGCCGCGCAACGAACCATCCAGATCACTGTTCTTGTGATCGTAATTGCAGCAGCGATGCTGGCTGCCCTGCGTCTGCACGCTCGGCATGAGGCTTCGGCGGCCCCGGTCCCTGCGGACCGTCCGGTCGCGCTGCCGCCACCAGGTCAACCCCGGCCGGAGACTGCGCCATTGGTACCAGATCCGAGCGAGGCGCTGGCGTTCGCCACGCTCGCCGATAGCGAGATCGACCAACTGCCCGAGAGGATCACATTCGGGAAATGGGTGGGCGAGCGCGGCCAAAACGAGGGCTGGGAACGATCCAAGGATGACCTTTTCAACGTTTGCCGATCCTACGTGAAAACCGTAGCGCTTGCTTCTGGCAGGCGAACTACGGTGACTGCGAGTTTCTATCCTCCGGAACCGCCTACGCCGGCGGTATTTCCCACGCTCACCGGGCAAGAGTTGATCGATAGCGGTTGCTTCCTGGCGAACAGCCGCATCGAAACACGCGCTGTCAGCGAGGCGGACGGCGGCGCATTCGCCCGCACTCTGCAGCAGCACTTCGCGAGCAGGTACGGAGCCAGCATGGGCCTGAAAGGGACGGGCTACTTTGGATCCGCGTACTGGCTCGAAGCAGGCCGATGGAAATCCGAGTCCGAGGTCGTAACGGCTTTTGATCCAAAGGAGACAGACCACGCGGGCCAGAGTCCCGACGCTGGCGCTGTCTTTGCTCTTGCCTCGCTGCACCTCGGCTGCGGCAGTGATCGCGACCTCAACTGCGAGTTCAAGACGTATCGCTACCGGCCCACGGAAGAAGAACAGTTCAAGCAGGCAATGGCCATGAGCGGAGCGAACGCTGAGCTTTCCGGCCAAGTCACAATCCTGTTCAACAAGCTATTCCAGGGCACCTCTGAGTCCGAACAGGCCCAACAACTTGCGAAGAGCAACTGGCAGCCGTTACTAGTGCCAGCATTGCGGGATTGGCTCACCGCGATCAAACCTCTGCCACCGCCGCAGCGCGCGGCCGGCTTGTACGTCGCGGACCGCCTCCTGGCTATTGCTTGTGAGGCCGACCCAAACCTCGCGGGAGGCGGACGAGCCGTCGGGAGGCGTCCGGAATTGGAAAAGCTTGGAGCCACCTTCGACTTCGACGAACTTGGCGACTCCTACGTGTACAGCAGCAACTGGATGAAGCAAGCGCGAGAGTTGGATCCCGAAAGCAAAGTAGGGCAGATGGCGACGCTCATCTGGTTGGTGCACGGAGGACTCGGATTCGTGGCAACACAGCATGATTTCTTTCGAAAAGTAATTGCCGACGGAGAGTGGCTCCTTACCCAAAACCTCGACGCGCCGACCGCAGCGCAGGTGCACTTCATCGTGGGAGACGCCTACTCCGACATCGTGACGCTGGCGGGCGGAGGGGAACCACTCTACGGCGAACCCGCTACGTATCAGGCGGAAGCTGGCTCGGCGCGCGTCAAGGCTCTCGAACACTATCGCGCCGGCCTCGCCGTCGATGGCACCTCACAGACGGCGAAAGACGCATGGCTCCAAGCGTGGAAGATTTCTGCCGGCATGCTGCCAGACACCCGATTCGTCTATCTCTACGACTAGTCGTTGGGCAGGATCACCGGAAGCCAGGAGCTTAGACGGGGTCCGCCTCCACAGACGTCGGTTTGTCACTGAGGAATACGAAGTACGATGAATTCCACAGAGCAGTCGGCACAGTTCCTCGCGGGCGCGCAGTGATTACGATGTTGTATTCGTCGGCTGGCCCAGAACTCACTTCGTGCAAGAGATCAGCAGGCTTTTCTGCCTCGCCCTTTGCCGACTTGCTGCCGAGCGGCGCAACCACAGCCAGCCACGCCAGAAACTCGTGCAGATCGCGGGTACGCGGCCGCCCGGGAATCAGGAATGACAGTTCCGCCTCTTGCGTCGAAAAATGCCACGCCAGCGAGGCCGCCAGATCGACGGCCTTCTCATAGGCAGCTTCAGAAATCAGTCCAATCTCGGGATTGTCAAACGTGATGCAAAGTTTGCGCTCATCTTCGCGGGCAAACTCGCGGACTTTCAGCGACCCCGACTTCGCCGTAGCTTTCCAGTCCACGTGCCGGGCCGAGTCTTCCGGCATGTATTCGCGAATGCGGTAAAGATCGGAACCGCGCCCGCGCACAAAACTTTCCCACTCGCCGCGAACCAGCGGCAGAATTTCAAATACTTCATCCGTCGGCTCGATGCGCGGATACACCAGCACTTCCCGCGGCAGCGAAACGTGCCGCGTCTTGGTGAGAAACGCGAAAGGGAAACGCGTCGCCAGCCCGAAGCTGTCTTCCCGATAGCAGCCGCGACGGTCAAACTGCAACTGCAGGTCGGCGCTTGCCTCGGCCTGGGCCGGAAGAAACGGAAAATATGCCATCCCCTGAAAAATCCCCGGAGGCGGCGGGATCATGGTCACGCGGCGCAGCCGTCGATCGGGCAAGCGCAGCCACTGCTGCTCCTTCGGACGGTTGAACGGGAAGGTGAACGTGGTCGCCTCCCATTGCCACTGCTTCGCCGCCTTCTTTCTTTTCTTCCGGGCCGAAACCACGCGGACAGAAAACGAGGGCATTACCCGCCGCGGGTTGCGCAACACGATCCGGCCCAGCACCGGACGCCCGGCAAAGACATGCTCGGGCAGCCGAATATCGAGTTCCAGGTAGCGCAGCACCCAGGCCGAGACGTATCCCGAAACCAGGATCGCCGCCAGCATGGCCGCCACCACGATGTAGAGCAGGTTGTTGCCGGTGTTGAGCGCGGCAATCCCGATCACCAGCGTGACCAGCACGTAGATGATTCCGGCCTTGGTCACGTCGTAATCGAATGATTCGCGCATCCGCTCGACCGCCGCGCGCCGCGCCAGATATGGCACCGTGACCAGCCCGACCAGCGCAGCCAGCACCAGCGAGGTCGACGCCAGAATGACCGTCGCCCAGAGGTTCCCGGCGTCGCGCGAGATCGTCGAAAACAGCGCCGCTCCGAAAGCCAGCCCCAAGCCTACAAGCGCCAGCAGGAACTTCACCCAGACTTCGGCGGCAGACGATTGCAGCCACCCGGCCACCCGGCCAGACAGCGGCGTCCCGGATTTCAACGGATTAGCGACGGTAGAACCCACTGCTTCGCAGCCTAGCATTTCCCCGACAGAACGGACAATCCCGAACCGCTTGCAGGCAAAGCGTTCGTAACTGGAGCGCAACCCAAGCCACGGATTTCCACGGATCACCCAAAAGCTTCAATGGTTTATCCGGGAGAATCCGTGCAAATCCGTGGTGCGGTTCGGCTGCCAGCCCCTTCAGATTCTGATTCCCCTGTGCTACCCTTGCCACGCTACAAAGGGCCCACGATTCATTTCAGATCCGTAGCTTACAAGGAGATCCCTATGCCGATCACCAAGCGTGCAGCGGCGGAATTCTTTGGAACTTTCTGGCTGGTCTTCGGCGGCTGCGGCTCGGCGGTCTTAGCCGCCGGCATTCCCAGCGTCGGCATCGGATACGCCGGCGTCGCCTTGGCCTTCGGCCTCACCGTTCTGACCATGGCCTTCGCCATCGGACACATCTCCGGATGCCACTTGAATCCCGCCGTCAGCATCGGTCTCGTCGTGGGCAAGCGCTTCCCTGCCTCGGACTTGCTGGCCTATGTCATCGCGCAAGTGGTGGGCGGAATCGCCGCCGCCGGCGTGCTCTACATCATCGCCAGCGGCAATGTCGGCTTCGACATTCACAACGGCTTCGCCCTCAACGGCTACGGCGACCACTCTCCCAACGGCTATTCGCTGCTCGCAGGCTTCGTCGCCGAAGTTGTGCTCACGGCATTCTTCCTGATCGTGATTATGGGCGCCACCGACAATCGCGCGCCCAAGGGATTCGCCCCCATCGCCATCGGCCTCTGCCTGACGTTGATTCATCTGGTCGGCATCCCCGTGACGAATCTCTCGGTGAACCCGGCCCGCAGCACCGGCCCCGCAATCTTCGCCGGCGGATGGGCACTGCAGCAGTTGTGGATGTTCTGGGTCGCGCCCTTGATCGGCGGCGCACTCGGCGGTGGCATCTACAGTATGCTGTTTGCTGAATAGAAACCACGCCACGGATTTCACGGATCAACACGGATAAACCAAATTCAGAAAGGTTCATCCGTGACAATCCGCGTAAAAATCCGTGGCCAAAGATTTCTGGGCCACACATATGATCAAGTCAAATCGATACACCGTCGTCCTGAAGATCTCCGCCGTGACTGCGCTATGTTTCCTCGCAGCCATGCTCGTCCTCTCCTCCACGTTCGCCGACAGTCCCGCCAAAATCGGCAACGTGAACGCCGCCCGCGTCGCCGCCGACACCGATGGCGCCAACTGGCTGCTCAACGGACGCACCTTCGACTCGAGCCACTTCAGCCCGCTCAAAAAGATCAACGATCAGAACGTCTCCGCCCTCGGCCTCGCCTGGTTTATGGACGTCGACAGCGCCATGGGCATCGTCTCCGAACCCATCGTCGTCGATGGCGTCGCCTACATCAGCGCCCCGCAGTCAAAGGTCTACGCCATCGAGGCGGCAACTGGAAAGTTAATCTGGAAGTTTGATCCCAAGGTGCGCCTCGATCAGGCGCTCAACGGTTCTTACTCCGCGCGCACCAACGCCGGAGTCGCCGTCTGGGAGGGCAAAGTTTTCGTCGGTACTGGCGATTGCCGCCTGGTCGCCATCAACGCCGCCACCGGCACACAAGTGTGGGAGTCCCTGGTCTGCGAGCCCACGCAGACCGGAATCACCAACGCGCCGCACGTGGCCAAGGGCATGGTATTCATGGGCTACAACGGCTCCGATGACGGAGTCCGCGGAGCCATCGCCGCCTACGACGCCAACACCGGCAAAGAACTCTGGCGCTTCTGGACCGTTCCCGGTGATCCCAAAAAGCCCTTCGAATCGAAAGCCCTGAAAGATATCGCCGCCAAGACCTGGCCCAAAGGCGATGCCTGGAAGATGGGCGGCGCCGACGTCTGGACCGCCATCACCTACGATCCCGTGACCGACTTCGTCATCTTCGGCACCGCCGGAGCAGGCGCCGACTACGGAGAACTCTCGGCCCTCCGTGCCCAGGGCGACAAACTCTTCGCCGGATGCATCGTCGCCGTGAAAGCCACCACCGGAGAATATGTCTGGCACTACCAGACCAGTTCGCCCGGCCTGCAAACGGAAAACAATCACATCGTCATGGCCGATCTCGCCATCAACGGCGAAAAGCATCACGTAGCCATGACCGTCCCCAAGCACGGCTTCTACTACGTGCTCGACGCGCAAACCGGAAAACTGCTCTCGGCCAAGCCGATCGTGAAAGTGAATTGGGCAACCTCGGTCGACCTGACCACGGGCAAGGCCGTGGAAGTTCCCGCGTCACAAGGCGGCGGCAAGCAGTGGACCGTCCACAACTGGTGGCCGATGAGCTACCACCCGGGCACCGGACTCGTCTACATTCCCGCCACCGATCGCAAGCCCAACTCTCACGCCGAAGTCGAAACCGGCGAGTGGATGGGGCAGACCGAAGGCAAGCTGATCGCGTGGGATCCGGTGACTCAGTCCGAGCGCTGGTCGGTCGAAGAAGAAATCGCCACCAACGGCGGAGTGCTCTCGACCGCCGGCAACCTTGTCTTTCAAGGCCAGGGCAACGGAGAATTCGCCGCCTTCACCGCCGACACCGGAAAGAAAGTCTGGTCGCTCGATACCGGCTCGGCCATCGAATCGATTCCCGTAACTTACCTGGTGAACGGCGAGCAGTACGTTCTGCTCCCGGTAGGATGGGGCTCAGGCTCGCGCCTGTTCGCTCCCTCGTGGACGATGGGCACTCCCAAGTCGAAGCGCGGCCCCTCGCGGATTCTAGCGTTCAAACTCGGCGGCAACGTTCCCTTCCCCACTCCACCTGACGTAGTGCCGCCCGTTCCGAAGCCACCGGCTCAGACCGCCGACGCTGCGACAATTAAGGAAGGCGAAAAGCTCTACAAGACTTTCTACTGCGACGGCTGCCACTCGCCGCATCTCGACGGCAGCAGCGCCTGGGTGCTCGACGGAGCCATCCCCGATCTGCGCTACGCTCCTCCGGACGTGCACGACGACTGGTACGCAATCGTGTTAGGCGGAACCCACTGGGACAAAGGCATGCCCGGATTCCTGAATCCCCCCAAGTTTGCCTTCCCCAACCTGCGCATGACCCCAGAACAGGCCGACGCCATTCACGCCTATGTGATCGACGGAGCCTGGAAAGCCTACAACGCAGAGCATCCAGAAGAAACGGCGGACCCGGCGCACAAAAAATAAGCCACGGATTTACACGAATCAACGCGGATAAAGCAAAGAATTTGAAGATTCATCCGTGAGAATTCGTTTAGATCCGTGGCCAAAGAACTCACCCAACCGCGAAGAAACGATGTCGGCCGTGCCGGGACGCCAGCGCCACCGTGGAAGAGCGGCCCTTCAAGAGCCGCGTTAAGCCCCGTATAAAAGAACACGGGCTTCAGCCCCCGTGTCGCCACGATGCTTCCGGGGAGAAATCAAGATCCCGATTCACTGAGGTTCGTGGAATCCCACCTTTTGCAAAGAACGCAAAAATGGGGCACCCGGTACTCGGCGGGCACCCTCCGAGGTTTGGTCACTTCTTTTGAGCTTCGGGCCGCCGAGGCAGCCCTTCAACGGCGATCTTTCGAAACTGGACCGTTGCGTTTGTCGCGCAGACCATCTCCCACATCTCTCCCGTGCTTTCGTTCAAAAGAAGGGTGTGGTAATGTACGCTTCCTTTGGAGCTGAATACCTTCGCGCTCTTTCCAAGGACATAGTGATCGGGCGATGGCAAACGACCGTCGGTGCTTCCCTGTTTGTTCGTTTCCGAGGCCGAAACGTCGCGATTCCAGAGAAGAGTACCCAGCGCTACACCTAGCACAATTATCCCAACGAAGAACGCGATCTGCTGGACCTTGCCGGGGGGCGTTAGGAACTTGTCTTCGAGATCGTAATTGCTATCGGAAAGCATAACGGGTATCCGCATATACGCGAGCATGCCCCCTACGACAGAAAGGGACAGGAGAAACCAGGACGCGAGCACGAGATTGCGGGCGAGCGGCGTCATGGGATAGTCCTTCTTGATCAGTTCCGCACTGAATACAAGCGCGCCCGTTGCGAGCGCGAGCACATAGTTGACAAAATCGGCCGTCTTTTCAAGCCCGGATTTATCAGGATTTGGCGGTGGATTTGCGTGCATACCTAGCACCACATTACGTAAGGGCAGCGTTTAGCGATCGACTTCCGGACCACGTACTCGTCGATTGCAGTTCGTCCTTCGTCCCGCGCGATTCCGTAGGCATTCGTGAGAACCTCCAAGACTGAGTCGATTAAGAATCCGTAGGTGATGCTGCGATTGAGAATCGCGGTATCCACTTGATCCTGGTGCTCAAGAGCTGGCTTTACTAGTGCGTTTCGGCCATCCCAAGTCACTATCATCCTTGAGGATTCCTGAAAAAAGTCGGCCGCCTCATTTACGAGCGACAAGAAATTGATGATTGCCATTCGCTCTCCTTTTGCGCGACATGGAAAAGGGGCCACGGCCAAAGCCGTGACCCCCTCACAGTGCAGCTTTTTTACTCCAATCACGAAATCAATGCAAGTGAGAAATCGCTCATGCCACTCAGATACATGCTAGGTTGACAGGGTAGGGCACCCCCCAATGTACTCTGGGAACCCCTCCGCAGTAGGATAGTTCTAGCAGACTAAGTGGCCTCCACTCCCCAACCCGAAGCTAGAAAGCTGGTTGGTATTGCGCCGTGGGCTGATTCCCTGTCAAAAGGCGTCGCCGCCCTCGCAATTGGTTTGTACGCGTGCGGCTTTCTCATCGTTTCAATCCATCACTCGAACTACGGATTCATCGGCATAAATCCGTTCCGGCCTAGAATTCTCGCCGCAGGGGCTTGGTTCTTTTTCTTTACGTCGATTCCCGTTTCTATCGCGGTAAGATTGAAGTCCCTCCCCTGGAGTGAGGTCGCACAAAGTGCGTATGCAGTATGGGTCGCCTGTCTCGGGTCGAGTGTCCCGCTTACTTATATTTTGTTTAACCTTGCGGACTACGCACCCGCGTCTTCACCACGAAAGTTTTGGTGGGTCTGGCTCATTGCGATTCTCGTGTCCCTTGGGTTGGTGCTCTTCGTTGCTCAATCGAAGAAGTTCTCTCCTGCTGTATCCGCAGTTGCTTCTGTCGCGCTGGTGTTGTTCTTTGCTACTTCCGCGGTAAAGGGTTTGTTGGTCGGGCACATCTTCCGACTAGAAACGGTCGCGCTTTGGTTTTATGCCGTCATCGTAGTCACGCTTGTCGAACTAAAGGTGCGCTCTAATCAGAACCTGCTGGCGGGAGGACAATGGTCCAAGCCTGCAGTCACCCTGTTTGTCATCCTCTTGGCATTCGCACAGTATTACTACCCCCATTTGAAAGCGTCGTGGGGTGGGGGAGCACCTATCCCAGTTACTATGGGCTTCACGAAGGACTCTGCAATAAGCCCGAGCAAGGCCGTTTCTGTCGAATTGATTGATGAAGCGGATGAAGGGTTCTATATCCTCGGACAAAAAGACTCAAGCGCAATATATATTCCGCGCGCAGCGGTCGCCTTCGTTTATTTTTCCGATAAGATATCGGACTCGCAATTGCTGAGAGATGGCAAACCTTGGGAAATGTCGGGACAGACGGGAAATGCGGGAAATGCGGGGACAGACGGGACGTTACACTAGTTTCTGAAGGCGCGTTGCCAGGGCCTTCGCGCGTGTTTTTTCTTTTCCTTAGGTCTCACCGTGACTCGCGGCTTTGTGACCCGTGGTCACCGCTGGCGCGCCCCATAACTCATTCTCTCCGTTCGACCTGCAGGTATTTCAGGAAATGTACGTACAAAACGGTAAAACAAATGTTCCTTCAGGAACACTGTGGAAAACTCCCGGGCGTGACCCTGCAACCCCCTCAGCCACAACAACTTCCGCCTCAGTACTCCGCCAGTTCCTTCATCGCCAGGTACAGATCATTCGGCTGCGGCAGGACAGCGTCTTCCAGAATCGGCTGGTAGGGGACGAACGTGTCTTTGGCAGCGACGCGGCGGACGGGCGCGTCGAGCTGGTCGAAAAGTTTGTCGGCGATGCGGGCGGCGATCTCCGCTCCGTATCCCCAACTGAGCGTGTCTTCGTAAGCGACGAGCGCGCGATTCGTCTTGGCGACGGACGCGGCAATCGTGTCCCAGTCAAACGGATTCAGGCTGCGCAGGTCGATCAGCTCAACCTTCACTCCCTGCTCGCGCTCCAATTTCTGCGCGGCCTGCAGCGCGCGCGGCACCACTGCGCCGTAGGTGATCACGGTCAGGTCCGTGCCCGGCTGCACGATCTTCGCCTTGCCAAACGGGATCATGTATTCCGGCCCAGGATACTGCGACCGCCCATACGACTCGCGATACAGGCGCTTGTGCTCGAGGAACAGAACCGGATCGTCGCAGCGAATCGCGGTGCGCAACAGCCCCGCGGCATCGAGTGAGTTCGACGGAAACACGACGCGCAGTCCAGGAATGTGAGTGAACATGCTCTCGCCGCACTGCGAGTGATAGATGGCGCCGCCGGTGAGGTATCCGCCAATGGCCACGCGAATCACGACCGGGCACGAGAAGCCATTGTTCGAGCGCCAGCGGATCACGGTGAGCTCGTCGCGAATCTGCATCATCGCAGGCCAGATGTAGTCGAAGAATTGAATCTCGACCACAGGCTTGAGCCCGCGCGTGGCCATGCCGGTTGCGCGGCCCACGATCGCGGCCTCGGCCAGCGGCGAGTTGAACACGCGGTCGTTGCCGAACTCATTTTGCAAGCCGAAGGTCAGCTTGAAGACTCCGCCTTTGCCTTTGACCAGCTTGCGCTTCAGATACTCTTCGCGGCTGCAGTCGGCAACGTCTTCGCCGAAGATGACGATGCGCTCGTCGCGCTTCATCTCGTCGCGCAGCGTGGCGTTGATCAGATCGGCCATGGTCTTGGTCGCCGGCTTCTTGACGTCGGCAGGCGCTTCCACGATGGCGGGCTGCGTATCGAACGCGGCCGAGGCCGGGTCGACATCCGGCGAGTAGAGAAAATTCATGACCGACTCGGGTGCGGGAGGCAGCGCTTCCAGCGCGCGGTCGACAGCGATCTGCAACTCAGCCTCAACTTCTTTCTCCAGCTGGTTGATGCCCTTCTCGTCGAGGATGCCTTCGCGCAACAAGTACATTTGCGTGCGCGTCACCGGGTCGCGCTGCGCGTCGCGCTCACGCTCCACGTCGGGACGATACAAGCGCTCGTCGTCAGACAGCGAGTGCGAGTACGGACGAATGACGTGCGCGTGCACAAATGCTGGCCCGTGTCCTTCGCGGCAATATTTCGCGGCGCGCTGGAAAGCCACGAAGCTTGCCACCGGATCGGTGCCGTCAACTTCTTCAAAGTGAAAATTGGGGAACCCAGAGACCAGCCGCGAGATGCTGCCGCCCGCGGTCTGCACCTCGACCGGCACCGAGATCGCGTAGCCGTTATCTTCCACGCAGAAGATGACCGGCAGCCTGCCCAGCGCGGCGGCGTTCATCGCCTCCCAGAACTCGCCCTCGCTCGAGGTGCCGTCGCCGAGAGAGACGTAAGTGACTTCGTCGCCCTGGAAGCTGACGTTCTTGAACTGGCGATAGTCGAGCACGCCCTGCGGCGGAAGCTCGGCGGCTTTGGGATGGCGCGCGAGATAGCGTCCACCTTCGGCGCAACCCACGGCCTGCAGAATCTGCGATCCGGTTGGCGACGACTGGGTCACGATGTGCAGCGACGGATAGCTCCAGTGCGAAGGCATCTGACGTCCGCCAGAGCTGGGGTCGTCGGCCGCACCTACGCCCTGCAGAAACATCTGGTAAGGCTCGACGCCCAGCGCAAGGCACAGGGCCCGGTCGCGGTAGTAAGGATAGAACCAGTCGTAGCCAGCCTTCAGCGCGAGTCCGGCGGCCATGCCGATCGCCTCGTGCCCAGCGCCCGACATCTGGAAGTAGATTTTCTGCTGGCGCTTGAGCAGGATTTCCCGGTCGTCAATGCGCCGGGAGGTGTACATGATGCGGTAGGCCTGAATGAGCTGGTCGCGGGTAAGTCCCTCGTAAACCTTGGACTTCCTGGCTCCGTTGGCGGTTAGGGCAAGCTTGGGGTCAGTTTTTGTCGTGGCCATCCCGGATTCCGGTTCCTGAGAATTAGATTCCCAACCGCCTGCAACGATCCCACCTATCGCGCGACGAACTTTTTGGATTGTATATGTTCGCGCGGGGTTGGCAAAGCACGTCGTGGCAATTGTGGAAATCCGAACGTGGTCAGACCATGTGACCACGGTCACGGTGATGTGTGATTTGGCTCCTATCTTCGCTCCGGGGCAGCCAGTAGAGTGCTCTTCCATTGAGCACGTTATTGAGTTCGTAGTCCTCCCCATAGAACGGGCTCAGGTACGACACTTCGCAGCCGAGGCGGCCGCAGTCGCCCAGGCTGCGAAAGTGTTTTTGGGGTGAAGATCGTGCCCTTCAGGAAACCGTGCTGACCACCTGGCCAAAATATCTTCGCTGGAAATAAAGGGCAACGTTCACCAGGGCGATGAGCGCGGGAACCTCGACCAGCGGCCCGATGACGGCGGCAAACGCCGCGCCGGAATTGATCCCAAAAACGGCGACGGCGACGGCAATGGCAAGCTCAAAATTGTTACTGGCGGCGGTGAACGAGAGGGTTGCGGTTTTGGAATAGTCTGCCCCCAGTTTGCGCCCCATGTAGAACGACACCAGAAACATCACCACGAAGTAAATCAACAGCGGAATGGCAATGCGGACCACGTCCAGCGGTAACCGGACGATGTAGCTCCCCTTGAGCGAGAACATCACCACGATGGTGAACAGGAGCGCGACCAGTGTGATCGGGCTGATCTTGGGGATGAAGGCTTTCTCGTACCACTGTCTTCCGCGGGCACGCAGCAGCGTGAAACGCGTGACGATTCCCGCGAGAAACGGAATTCCCAGGTAGATGAAGACGCTTTTGGCGATATCACGAATCGAGATGTCCACGACCGAACCGCGCAGTCCGAATAGCTCAGGCAGCTTGGTAACGAAGATCCACGCATAGAGCGAATAGAACAGCACCTGAAACACCGAGTTGAAGGCAACGAGACCGGCAGCGTATTCAGTATCGCCCTTCGCCAGTTCATTCCACACGATTACCATGGCGATGCAGCGCGCCAGCCCGATCATAATCAGGCCCGCCATGTATTCCGGATATCCCCGCAGGAAAATGATGGCCAAGGCGAACATGAGGAGGGGTCCGATCACCCAGTTCTGCAGCAGCGAGAGAACGAGAATTTTCTTGTTACGGAACACCTCGCCCATCTCTTCGTAGCGGACCTTGGCCAGAGGCGGGTACATCATCAGGATCAACCCCACCGCGATGGGGATGGAAGTTGTGCCCACGCTGAAGCGGTTCAAGAACGGCACAATGCCGGGCAGGGCCCATCCTGCAAAGATGCCGATCAGCATGGCGGTGAAGATCCAGACCGTCAGAAAGCGGTCGAGGAAGCTCAGGCGGGAGGTTACGTTGCTCATTTATTTCCGATCCTCGACCGTAGAATCATTGACGTCCGATATCGTCGACTTCTCGCTTGACCGAAAGGCCGTCGAGGCTGGCCAGAGGAAGACTCAGGAAGAGACCGATCCGGCGCTCAAGGGTTAAGAACGCGTCGCGGAAGGCGCGCTCGACTTCCGCCTGCGATCCGTGGACGGCGGCGGGATCGGGCACGCCCCAGTGGGCCGAGATCGGCTGCCCGGGCCATACCGGGCAGACTTCGTTGGCGGCGTTGTCGCAGACGGTGAAGACGAAATCGAGCGCGGGAGCGCCGGGCTGGGCAAACTCATCCCAACTCTTGCTGCGCAGGCCCTCGGTGGGAAGGTGCGCGACTTCGAGTTCGTGGAGGGCTTCGGGACGCACCTTCCCCGTGGGATGGCTCCCCGCACTGAAAGCCGAGAACGTTGGCCGGCCTTTGAAGTTCAGAATCGCCTCGGCCAGGATCGAGCGCGCCGAGTTCCCGGTGCACAGGAACAGAACGTTGTAGTGTCGTTGCATTCCGTTCTCTCGATTTCAGTTGCAGCACGTTGGTCCGCAGCAGGGCTGATGTGCGCCGGCTGGTTTCACCGCGCGGATGAAGCCGCTGAAGAACTTTCCGTCAATCTGGGCGGGATCGAATTGCACGGGAATCTGCTGGCCTGAGAGGAACTCAAGCGCGTCTTCGGCGCGGTAGATGCGCGTGGGCTCGATGTCGATCTGCTCGAATCCGGCGGCGGCGAGCTTGCTGCGGTAGTCGTTCTCTTCGAGCGCTCCCGCAATGCAGCCCACCCAGGCCAGCACGCTCTGGCGAATCTCGGGGAGAATTTCGCCGCGCGTGACGACGTCGGAGACGGCGAAGCGGCCTCCCGGCTTGAGGACACGGAAGGCCTCGCGCAGAACTTTGTTCTTGTCGGCGGAGAGATTAATCACGCAATTGGAAATGATGACGTCGACCGAATTATCAGGCAGCGGGATGCTCTCGATCTCGCCCTTCAGGAATTCGACATTCTCGATGCCCGACTTGCGCTTGTTCTCGTTGGCCAGGGCGAGCATTTCGTCGGTCATGTCGAGGCCGTAGGCTTTGCCGGTGGGTCCAACGCGGCGCGCTGAGAGCAGCACGTCGATGCCGCCGCCTGAACCGAGATCGAGCACAGTCTCGCCGGGCTTCAACTGGGCCAGCGCCGTGGGATTGCCGCAGCCGAGCGAGGCCAGCAGCGCTTCCTCAGGAATTTGTCCGGCTTGGGTAGCGTCGTAGAGATTGGTGGTGATGGGATCGGCGCATCCGTTGCCGGGAGTGGAACCGCAGCAGGAACTGCCTCCGGACGTGACGCGCAAAGCGGCTTCGCCGTATTTCTGTTTTACGATTTCCTTGATATCAGTAGTGTCCGTGGTGCTCATAAAGACGACTCCTATTTGCAGATTTGCACGATGTCTTGGGGTTTGACGGCCTTGTTGCGAGTGCAGCATTCGGCGTAGAGGAATTGCAGCAGTTCCTGCAGCGCCTCCGTGTTGGCGGTGTAGCGCAGGAAAGTGCCTTCGCGCTTTACTTCGACGAGATCTTCGGTGCGTAATTTGTCCAGATGATGGGAGAGAGTTGAGTTGGGGATATCCAGTTCGTCCTGGATTTCGCCGACCACGAGTCCTTCGGGATGGGCGGTCAGAAGCAACTGCATGATGCGCAGGCGGGGCTCGGTGCCCATGGCGGAGAACATGTCGGCGTACTTGGCGACGCGCTCGGCGGACTTGGTAGGGGGAGGGGCTTTGGTGGTGGCTGCTGGCATATTTCGATACTACTAGAAATATCGACTGATGGCAAGGGCTGGCCGAGCTTCGCTCGGCGGACGGGCGAGAGCGCCCGTCCCCACACGAGCCCGTCCCCACACGAGCCCGCCGCTACACAACCCGGGGCGGGTGCTTTATTCTGAAAGAGCATGATCCGTACCCGCCGCGCCTTTGACCCGCACTCCATCAAGCTGGTGATCTTCGACCTTGACGGCACGCTGATCGATTCGCGCCTCGACCTGGTGCATTCGGTGAACGCGGCCCTGCGCCACATTGGGCGGCCCGAACTGCCGGAGGACGTCATCGCCAGCTACGTGGGCGACGGCGCACCGATCCTCATTCAGCGGGCTTTGGGCGGCGAGGCCGTCGACGAGCCGTTGGTGCGCAAGGGGCTGGAGTTCTTTCTCACGTACTACCGCGCGCACAAGCTCGATCACACGACGGTGTATCCCGGAATCGAGGAGGCACTGGCAACGATTCAGAATTCCGGCAACGGACACCCGCGGCGTATGGCGGTGCTTTCGAACAAGCCGGTGAATCCTTCGCGCGCGATCGTGGAGGCGCTGGGGCTGGGGAAATATTTTCAGCAGGTCTACGGCGGCAACAGCTTCGCTACAAAGAAGCCGGAGCCGGAAGGTGCGCTGCAACTGCTGGCCGAGAGCCGCGTGGCGCCCGAACAGGCTGTGATCGTGGGCGACTCCCACGTCGATGTGCGCACTGGACGCAATGCCGGGATGTGGACCGTCGCCGTCCGCTACGGCTTCGCGCCGCACACGCTGGAAGACGAGCCTGCGGACGTCACCGTGGATCATCCCGAGGAACTGGTAACGGTTTTTCGCGGGTAGGGGACAAGCGGGAACACTCCGAGAGCGACAAAGGGGATAACTCTCAAAAGTCCTCAATGAGCAATCTCGGGATTTATCAATAGCTATTCCTCTCCCGGGTGAAAGTACCTGTACACGGGTGACCCTTTGGGTGCCCAGCGTTTGGCCTTTTCCAGCCACGCTTCGCTATTTGGAGTATCAGCCAGAGCCTTGTATGTTGAGCTTAGGTTCATCGCCAATTCGCTCTTCTCGGCTAGCTGGGATTCCGCATCACCGCACAATGCGATGCAAGCCTGATATTGCGTTGCCGCTTCCTTGTAGTTCTTCAGATGAAGATAAGCAAAAGCCATTTCCCGGCACAGCAACTCGTCCTTGGGACTTTTAGCAAACTCGCCCTTGGACAGGCGAATAGCATCTTCCGGTCGTTCAAGCGCGTTGTAGGCATAAACAAGCTCGAACACTAGCTTAGGCGCGTCAGGTCGTTCCTTATAGGCAGATTCGAGATAATCGATCGCTCGGCGCGAGTCTCCTATGCCGTTGTAAAAGGATCCCCAGCTGACTTTGTGTGTAACGGGGTCGGCCTTGTCTTCGTAAAAGTGCAGCCAGTCTGGTTTCTCCGGCAAGCCAAGCTGGGCTAGACCACGGGGCGGAAGGAGAGCCGCAATTCCATTCTGATCCAAGCGAATCTTCAGACTGTACTTGTCTGGAGGGAGTGGGTTCGGTGCGGCATGATAGTTTCCATCCATATCAATTGTGAAGCGTCCAAAGAAATGCAGCGTGAATCCCGCTTGCGGGTCAATGTAGACGAAACCGTAGGTGTAGTTATGGTCCTCGGGCTTGTGATACAGAACCACCCAGCGGTCTTCGCAATCAGACATGTGGACGTCGTAAGTGAGACCTGCGGCTTTCCACATTGGATTGCCGCCGATATCGCCAATATTACTGTCTTGAACCGCTCTGCGAAGCTCGGAACTTATTTGCATTGCTAGGGCATCTGCCTGACCGTCGGCCCTCTTTTGTTCCGCGACAGGTTTATTGGCTGTCTGCGCTGAAACGAGGCAGACGACAACGAGTATCAGAAGGCCCACTCGTACTCCGCAGTTCCTCATGTGAAAAGACTAGCCGCGTCACTGGCAGAATGCTAGGAATTTCAATTGGCGAAGCCAGCGTTTACATTCATTCATCTCGCGTTGACATACGCTACACTGCTGGCACGAGGATCACCTGGCCAAACGAATGAACGACAACCACTCCGGCACTGCAGGCGGATTTACCAACAAAGAACTGCGCAAGCTGCGCAGCATGAAGAATCCTTACGGCATACAGACGTTTCTTGACGACATGCCGTATCACCTGGAGGACACGGCGTGGTCGCCGCGGAAGGTGCTGGCCGAGCAATCGTCGCATTGTCTCGAAGGAGCGATCTTTGGGGCGGCGGCGCTGCGGGCGAACGGGTATCCACCGCTGCTGCTCGATTTCGAAGCCGAGCATGACACCGACCACGTGATCGCAATCTATCGTCAGGACGGATGCTGGGGGGCGGTGGCGAAGTCGAATTACACCGGATGCCGGTGGCGTGAGCCGGTCTATCGAAACTTGCGAGAACTGGCGCTGAGTTATTTCAACGCGTACTTCAACTTGCGGCGCGAGCGCACGCTGCGGCGGTATTCGGTTGCCGTGAATCTGAAGCGTTTCGACGCGCAGCACTGGATGACCACCGACAAGCCGGTGTGGTTCATCGTCTATCATCTGTTCGATGTGAAGCATTATTCCCTGCTCACCAAGGCGCAGGAGAAGCGGCTGCATCGCGTGGATGAGCGGCTGTTTCAGGCGGAATGCCTGGGCAAGGCACACAAAACAAGGGGCTAACAGAGCGCCCTAAAGTTGGGAACGGGATGAGCCGATCCTTTGGTTGAAGGCCTGCCTGCGCTTGCATTCGCAGTGTGGTTCGACGCACTCTAGGGTGGCGAGTTCTCGCGGCCAGTCACAAACGCGGGCCGGAGGGCGTCGCATGGAACTCAACAATCTATTCGGAACGAATCTCGCTCGCGAACTCGTGGAGACTCGCCGCCATCCTCGTTACAAGCTTGAAGTTGAGGTTCGTGTCTATCCACGAAACGCGGCCGTGGTGCGCGGACACACGGTCGACATCAGCGAGTCGGGCATTTCCGCGATGCTGCGAGTCGAGGTGCCGATCGGCGAAGTAGTGCGGCTGGAGCTCTCGCTGGCCTCGGGGGAAGTGGAAGTGCATGCCCTGGTGCGCCAGCGCAGTGCGTTCCGCTACGGCTTCCAGTTCACGGAAGACAGTGCGGTGCAAAGCGTCATCGCGCGCACCTGCCGCCAACTTGCGGTGGAACAGCATGGGGCGGAGCGGGTCGGGCCCTGACCGGCTCGGGGAAACGCAACGTGGGCAAAAGATACGACCACGGGGGCTAAAGCCCAAATTGAATCTACGTGCTTCACGCGGCGCTGAAGCGCCGCTCTTCCACGGTGCTGCCCACATTTGTTAGATTTGCCGCGACCTCCTAAACCATCACTCTCTCAACCATCACTCGGATTTATTGAACACGTCTTCTTCATGCAGCATTCGTTCTTCCTTCCACGAAATCTGTGGGACGCATCCCTGCTGTCCTGCACTCCTCGCTTTTCATTGCGATCCGCTACTCGGAGCGAACAGGATTTAAGATGAAGGCTATGCGGAGCAGACTTCCGGCCCTCGTGCTTTGTGCGTTCGCGTGTTTCAGCGCCGCCGCACAGCAGGACGCACCTGCGACTCCCGTCCCTCAACCTGCCGCCGATCCCTCCGTCACGAGGCAGGTGAGTGAGCAGCCGAAGCCGGACTTGACTCCCGACAAAGACGGCAGGCTCTCGCCAGAGCAGATGCGCGAGCTGACGCGGGTAGTGGCGCAGAATTATCGCGACAACTACAAGAAGCAGCGCGATTACACCTACATCGAGCGCGACGTGGAGAATTCGATGGGCGGGAAGGGCGAGGTGAAATCTACTGAAGTCAAGACGTACGAGATCGTCGAGATCTACGGCGAGCAGGTACGGCGGCTGATTGCGAAGGAAGACAAGCCTCTCGAGGCGAAGGAGGCGAACAAGGAAGAGGAGAAGATCCAGAAGATCATCGACAAGCGCAAGAACGAATCAGAGGACGAGCGCAAGAAGCGGCTGGAGAAAGAGGCCAGGCAGCACGAGGAAGGGCGCAAGTTTGTCAGCGAGGTGGCCGATTCGCACGACTTCAAGCTGGTGGGCACGGAACTCGTCGATGGGCGGGAGGCATGGGTCATCGATGGCGATCCGCGGCCGGGATATGCGCCACAGGACAAGGGAGCAGACTTCGTCCACAAATTTCGCGGGCGGCTGTGGATCGATAAGGGCGACCTGCAACTGTCAAAGATGGCGATCGAGGCCGTCGACACGGCATCGGTGGGATGGGTGCTGGCGCGCATCCACAAAGGAACGCGCGTGAACTATGAACAGCTGCGAATGACGGATGAAATCTGGCTGCCCAAGCACCTGACCTACAAGTTTGACGCGCGGGTCGCGCTCTTCAAGGGATACAACGTAGACGGCGAGCAGACCTATCGCGACTACAGAAAATTTGGCGCCTCGTCGAAGATTGTGGGGATGGGAGAAATTAAAGAGCCGGAGAAGGCGCCGGAAAAGGAACAGCAGTAGATGCAGAAACGTTGCGGGCGCTTCATCACAGCGGCGAAGGACCTCTGCACTCTGCCAGCGCCTCCGTCAGCGCCGGCTTATTACATGGGTCCTTCGCCGCAAAGAGCGCAGCTCAGGATGACAAACTAGAGAGCGGTGCGCAGATGGATCGACGGGCGACCTAGACAACCCACGCTGCGGCTTTATAATGCGAGGTCGCGAGCGCACGGGCTTTTTCGTCATCGCAACAACCCCGCGGCTTGGACGCATTTCATTCCCGTCTCTTGAGGCAAACGATGACTCTTACCCGTCGTGATCTGCTTCGTTCCGGCCTGGCGGTTTCGGCTTCGACTCTGGTCGCAGGTTCCCTGCAGCGCGCGCAGGCTTTGCTGGCGGCCTATCCACCGGCCGAGGCGGGGGCGCTGCCTCCGCGGGAGCGTCTGCTGTTCGACTTTGGCTGGAAGTTTTTTCAGGGACACGCCTCCGATCCGCAGCGTGACCTGGGCTTTGGGATGGGCCAGGGAGATTTCGCCAAGAGCGGGGAACTCTGGTTCTCGACGGCGAAGCTGGATGACTCGAAGTGGCGTTCGCTGAACCTGCCGCACGACTGGGCGCCGGAACTGCCCTTTGTGCGCGATGAAGAATTGAACAGCCACGGCTACAAGCCGCTGGGCCGGCGCTATCCCGAGACCAGCATCGGCTGGTACCGGCGCGTGTTCGACGTTCCGAAGGAAGATTCCGGACGCCGCATCGTGGTCGAGTTTGACGGGGCGTTCCGCAGCGCGCTGGTGTTTTTGAATGGCTACTTCATCGGACGCAACGACAACGGGTATGCGCCCTTCCGGTTCGACGTGAGCGACTTCCTGAACTATGGCGGGAAGAATTATCTGATGGTGCGCATGGACGCCAGCTTTGGCGACGGATGGTTCTATGAGGGAGCGGGCATCTACCGGCATGTGTGGCTGACGAAGACCGATGCCCTGCACCTTGGACATTGCGACAGCTACGTTCGGACCGCGGTCAAAGGCGGCGCGGCCACGCTGAGTCTCGCGACCATCGTGCAGAACGAGGGCAAGCAGGCGGAGAGTTGCCGCGTACGCTGGCAGATTGTCGATGCCGCGGGAAAAACGGTGGCCACGGCAGATGCAGCGCCGCAGTCCGTCGCCGCCGATGGGTCGGCGGCGTTCACTGCGAGCGCGAATCTGGCGAATCCCGCGGTGTGGTCTCCGGAGACTCCCAACCTGTATTCGGCTGTTGTGATCGTCGAGTCCGGCGCGAAGGCGCGCGATGCCGAGCGCGTGACCTTTGGCGTGCGCGACATCAAGTGGGACGCCGACAAGGGATTCTTCCTCAACGGCAAGTCCGTCAAGATCAAAGGAACCTGCAACCATCACGATCACGCCGGCGTCGGCGCGGCTCTTCCAGACCGTCTGCAGGCGTTTCGCGTCGCGGTGCTGAAAGACATGGGCGGAAACGCTGTGCGCACTTCGCACAACATGCCGACGCCGGAGTGGGTCGAGGCGTGCGACCGCATGGGCATGATGATGATGTGCGAGACGCGGCTGATGAGTTCGAATCCCGAAGGCATGGCGCAACTGGAAACCATGGTGAAGCGCTATCGCAATTCTCCGTCGATCATTCTGTGGTCGATGGGGAATGAAGAGTGGACGATGATGTATCAGCCGCAAGGCGTGCGCGTCATCGACGACATGATCCAACGCACGCATGAACTCGATCCCACGCGCATGTGTACGGCCGCGGTAAATACGGCCTTCGAAACGCACTTCCCGGAACAACTCGACGTGATGGGATTCAACTACAACATGAAAGTTCCCGACGAGTGGCACAAGGCGCATCCGAAGACGCCTTGCGTGGGCTCGGAGACCGCGAGCACCGTGTGCACGCGCGGCATCTACTCGACCGACAAGCTGCGCAATTGGGTGAGCGCCTACGACCTGAACCATACGGACTGGTCGCAACTCGCCGAAGAGTGGTGGAAGTTCTACGCCACGCGGGAGTGGCTGGCCGGAGGCTTCGCCTGGACCGGCTTTGATTATCGGGGAGAGCCCACGCCATACGGGTGGCCGTCGATCAACTCGCAGTTTGGCATTGTCGACATGTGCGGCTTTCCCAAAGACAATTTTTTCTACTACAAGTCGTGGTGGGGATCGGAGCCGGTGCTGCACTTGCTGCCGCACTGGAATTGGGATCAGCGCGATGGTGAGCCGATTTCGGTGTGGGTGCATTCGAACTTGGATTCGGTGGAAGTCTTCCTCAACGGCAAGAGTCAGGGGTCGCAGAAGGTGCAACCATTGACGCATCTGGAGTGGAAGGTGAAATACGAGCCCGGCGTGCTTGAGGCGCGCGGGACGAAAGACGGGAAAGTCGTGCTCACAGAAAAACGCGAGACGACGGGGGATCCGGTGGCAATCCGGCTCACGGCGGACCGCACGGAGATCAACGCCGATGGGGAAGACGTCGCGATCCTGAAAGTGGAAGTTCTCGACAAAGAAGGGCGCGCGATTCCGACTGCAGGAAACCGGATCAGCTTCAAGGTATCGGGTGAAGGTGCGCTGATCGGAGTCGGCAACGGCGATCCGAATTGCCAGGAGTCGGACAAAGAACCGAAGCGGAGCCTGTTCAACGGGCTGGCGCAGGTGATCGTGCAGGGCACACGCACTCCGGGGACGATCACGGTTGAGGCTTATTGCGAGCCGTATCCGCGGCCGGTGCTGCCCGCGGTGCGGGTGACGATTACAACGAAGAAAGTGGAGTTGCGGGCGAGCGTGGAGTAAGGGTTTCCTGCGGCGGGCAGATTGGCACCGCAGTTTCCACCATTTGTCATTCTGAGCCGCGGCGAGGCCGCGGTGAGGGACCGGACGACGGCGGTCGCGGGCAGTGCGGTTGGCGAGATCTGGCTCAATGTATGCGCCGGTGGTGGCCCCATCCACTGCATCGTTACGGCGGCTGACGTAGGGTCCTTCACGCTGGCTTCGCCAGCGTTCAGGATGACATCGGGGCTGTGATTGGCATTCGTTGCAATCGCGCCATCAAGGGAGCGTCATGTCTTCTTCACGTTCACGGCGGGAATTTCTGACGATCACTTCCCTGGGAGTCCTGGGCGCGGCGGCGGCTTCGCGAATCTACGCGCAGAATCTCTCTACGCTGCCGCCCGGCGCGCCGCCTGCGTTTGGCGCGGGGCCGGCGTTTGGGCCGGAGGTGTCGGTCAACACTTTCGCGGAGGCGGAGAAGATCGTGCAGTTTCCGATGAGTGAGTCGGAGCGCGCGATGGCGGCCGCGACCTGGCGTAGAACTCTGGCTTCCGTTTACGAACGGCGGACTGGTCCGCGAAAGCTGGCGATCGAGACGATGGTGGCCCCCGCCACGCGATGGGATCCCATGCTGCCGGGCCTGAAAGCCAGCGCGCAACGCGACCGGTTCGTCCGAAGCAATGAGGCGACTTCCCTTCCGGTGAAGGATGAGGACATCGCCTTCGCGACGGTGACGCAGCTTTCCCGCTGGATCGAAAGCAAGAAACTCACATCGGAGCGCCTGACACGCATTTACCTGGAGCGGCTCGAACGGTTCAATCCCCAGCTGCGTTGCGCGATTACCATCACTCGCGATGTGGCGTTCCAGCAGGCGAAACAATCCGATGAAGAAGTCGCTCAGGGGAAATACCGCGGGCCGCTGCACGGAATTCCGTATGGCGTGAAGGATCTGCTGGATACCGCGGGCATTCCGACCACGTACGGCGCGGAACCGTACCGCGACCGCATTCCAACGGAAGACGCCGAGGTGCTGAAGCGGCTGCACGCGGCAGGCGCGGTGCTGGTCGCGAAGCTGAGCCTTGGGGCACTGGCCTTGAATGACGTTTGGTTTGGCGGGCAGACGAGGAATCCGTGGCTGCCCGAAGAAGGGTCGTCAGGATCGAGCGCCGGACCGGGCGCGGCGACCGCAGCAGGGCTCGTCGGATTCTCGATTGGCAGCGAGACTGGGGGAAGCATTGTGAGTCCGTCGATGCGCTGCGGTGTGACTGGGCTGCGGCCTACGTATGGCCGCGTGCCGCGCACCGGGGCGATGACTTTGTGCTGGTCGCTCGACAAGTTGGGCCCAATGACGCGCGGTGTGGAAGATGCGCTGCTGGTGCTGCAGGCGATCTCCGGGCCGGATGTGAGAGATACGGCGTGCGTGGAGAGCCATCTCGACTTCGACGCTGGAGCTGGCGTTAAGGGACTACGTCTCGGATATTTTCCTGCGTGGATGAAGGAGCGTCCGGCAACCGAGGTGGATCGCGCGGCGCTGGAAACGGCAAAGAAAGCGGGCTTCGAGTTAGTCGAGGTTTCCATTCCCGACTGGCCTTACGACTCGCTGAATCTGATTCTGTTTGCCGAGGGCGCGGCGGCGTTTGAGGAACTGACATTGAGCGGCGGGCTTGACGAGCTCAAGATGCAGGTTCCGGATGCATGGCCGAATCTGTTCCGGCAGGCGCGCTTTCTTTCGGCCGTCGATTTCGTGCAGGCCGACCGGATGCGGCGCAAGGTCGCGCAGGAGATGGCGCGGGTCTTCTCCGAAGTGGACCTGCTGCTGGTACCTTCGCTGCGCGATGAGATGCTGGTGATCACGAATAACACCGGGCATCCGTCGCTGACGTTGCGGGCGGGGTTCGTGGAAGTGCGGCAGGCGCGCAGCGATTGGGCGCCCGACCCGGCGCATCCGCTGCCGACGTTTGCGACGCCACGGCGCGTACCGCATGGGGTGACGCTCATCGGACGGCTGTTCGATGAGGGGACTCTGGGGGCGGCGGGGATTGCGCTGGAGCGGGCGTTTGGGGTCGCAGCGGAGCGGCCGGCGGGGTTCTAACTTTTTTCTCGAGTCCGGGAATTCATTCACCACAAAGGACGCGAAGGTTCACGAAGGAAAAGCAAGAGCTCCTTCGTGCGCCATCGTGTTGTTCGCGGTTATAGATTTTTCTCGGTTTATAATAGAAAGATTCTCTGTCGGCGAAATTCGGTTCTGTGGAGCTGGCGGGGAAACCTGCCGAGCTTCGCTCGGCGGACGGGCGGGGCGCCCGTCCCCACACAACCGTCCCCACACAAGCAAGATCGAGGACAGAATCTGTCCTCGATTTCGGCTAGTTTGGCTAGAGGCTAAGAGCTAACAGCTAAGGGCTGCTTCTTTCATGGACTTCAAACTTGTTTCCAGTTACAAGCCGCAGGGGGATCAGGCGGCGGCGATCCAGGCGCTGACGCGCGGCATCTACGATCGCGAGCAGCATCAGGTGCTGCTCGGCGTTACGGGGTCGGGCAAGACGTTCACCATGGCCAAGGTGATTGAGGCGGTGAACCGTCCGACGCTGGTGATGGCGCATAACAAGACGCTGGCCGCGCAGCTTTATCACGAGTTCAAGAGTTTCTTTCCGCACAACGCGGTCGAATACTTCGTCTCTTATTACGACTACTACCAGCCGGAAGCCTACGTTCCCGCTGCCGATCTCTACATCGAGAAGGAAGCAACCATCAATGATGAACTCGACAAGCTGCGTTTGTCGGCGACGCGGTCGTTGTTTGAGCGGCGCGATGCGCTGATTGTCGCGTCGGTGAGTTGCATCTACGGCCTGGGTTCGCCGGAAGCGTATTACGGGATGATGCTGTTCCTTGAAAAGGGGCAGAAGATCAAGCGCGAGGACATCACGCGCAAGCTGGTCGACATTTTGTACGAGCGCACGAACGGCGAGTTCCGCCGCGGAACCTTTCGAGTACGTGGCGACGTCATTGAAGTTTTCCCCACCTATGACGACATGGCGTACCGCATCGAGATGTGGGGAGATCAGGTCGAGGCACTGTCGCAGATCGATCCGCTGTTTGGGACGGTGAAGCAGAAGTACATGCGGTTGCCGATTTATCCGAAGACGCACTATGTGATGAAGGAAGAGACGCGGGCGTCGGCGGTGGATTCGATCAAGAAAGAGCTGGCGTGGTGGGAAGTCGAACTGGAGAAGCAGGGACGGCTGGTCGAGTCACAGCGCATTCATCAGCGGACGATGTTTGATCTGGAAATGATCAAGGCCATGGGCTACTGCCATGGGATTGAGAATTATTCGCGGCATTTTACCGGGAGGCTTCCGGGCGAGCCTCCGCCAACGCTGCTGGATTATTTTCCGCGCGATTCCATGATGTTCATCGACGAGTCGCATCAGACGGTGCCGCAGTTGCGCGGGATGTACGCCGGCGACCGGTCGCGGAAGGAAGTGCTGGTCGAGTATGGATTCCGGATGCCGTCGGCGCTCGACAACCGTCCTCTGACGTTTGAGGAATTTGAGCATCGCACGAATCAACTTGTGTATGTGTCGGCGACGCCGGGGCCGTACGAACTGACCAAGTCGGCAGGCGTGGTGGTGGAACAGATTATCCGGCCGACGGGGCTGATTGATCCGCCGGTGGAGGTGCGTCCGGTCAAGGGACAGATTGACGACCTGCTGCACGAGATTCGCGCGCGGGTCGAGAAGGGCGAGCGGGTGCTGGTGACGACTTTGACCAAGCGGATGTCCGAGGATCTGGCCGAGTACTACGCCGAAGTGGGCGTGAAGTGCCGCTACATGCATTCGGAGATCGAGACGCTGGAGCGGGTGAAGATTCTGCGCGATCTGCGCAAGGGCGAGTTCGATGTGCTGATTGGCATCAATCTTTTGCGCGAAGGGCTGGACCTGCCGGAGGTTTCACTGGTCGCGATTCTCGACGCTGACAAAGAAGGATTCCTGCGCTCAACGGGATCGCTGATCCAGACCATCGGGCGATGCGCGCGGCATCTGAACGGGCGCGCAATTCTTTACGCTGACCGCCAGACGGACTCGATGAAGCGTGCCATGGATGAGACCTCGCGGCGGCGCGCTATCCAGACGGCTTACAACGAAGAGCATGGAATCACGCCGGAGTCGATCGTGCGTCCGCTGGACATGACGCTGGCGGCCATCGTCGCGGCGGATTATACCGACCTGACCGGAGGCGAGGCCGAAGGCATGCCGGAGTTCAAGTCGCAGGAAGAAGTCGACGCTTACATCGGGAAACTGGAGAGCGACATGCGCGAAGCGGCCAAGCGGTTTGAGTTTGAGAAGGCGGCGAAGCTGCGGGATACGATCAAGGAGTTAAGGACGAAGGAGTTTTTGTTCGCGTAGAGGGGACAACATCCCGAAGCCCGGTCCCGGCTATGCTGCCAGTCCGTCTTTGCTTGACTGTCGATCTTCGTCGTCCCCCGTCCAATCACACTGATTTCGTGTTACACTGTTTCCGTGTCATCCAAACCACAGCTTCGCAATGTAACCGTGACTCTGGAGGAAGACGTCGCGAAATGGGCTCGCATCGAGGCGGCCCGGCAAGACACGAGTGTGTCCAGACTCCTTGGGGAACTGCTGAAGGAGCGCATGGCTTCCGATGCCGGCTATGAGCGTGCCATGCGGAGGGCTCTCACGCGGAAGCCTTTTCTGCGCAGCAACGGCCGATACCTGACGCGCGAGGAGGCTCATGACCGCGCCCGTCTTCGTTGATTCCAGCGTATTTCTTTACGCCTTTGACAACGCAGATCTACAGAAGCAGCGGGCTGCGCGGGACTGGCGTGAGGCATTGTGGAAAAGCCGTCTGGGGCGTGTGAGCTTTCAGGTGCTCGGCGAGTTTTATGTCAACGCGCTTCGGTTGCGGTCGGCATCGGTGGACGACGCGCGCGCGGAGATTCGCGATTTGCTCGCATGGCGCCCCGTGGTGACGGACGCCGCGTTGCTGGAGCGCGGTTGGAAGCTTCAGGATCGTTACCGTCTTTCGTATTGGGACTCGCTGATCGTGGCGGCTTCCAAGGCTGCGGCGTGCAGTTATCTGCTCACTGAGGATCTGCAGGCAGGTCAGAAACTGGACGGGGTTGAGGTGGTGAACCCGTTTCTATCCAGCCCCAGGACCTTGCTCTGAGCCGTGGCCATTCCTCGTTCCAACCAACCTCACGTAATCCCGATCCGCCAGAGGAAGTAGCTGGTCGATTCTCGGAGGAGCGACATCGTGCGCTGGATGAGAGTGTGTGGGCGCGAGTCCGGTCGCGGGGCGATGTAGACGGGGCCAACACCCTCGTGTTCGAGCAGTTTGCGAATGCGGAATACGTGATAGGCGTCGCTCACGGCGATGCAGGTGTGCAGGCCGTTGGCGCGCATGATCACGGCCACGCGCACGGCGGATTCCGAGGTGTCGTTGCCCTGCGTTTCGGCGATCAGGCTGCGTTCGGGGACGCCGTGGCGCATCAGGTAGTCGCGGCCCACGCCGCCTTCGGTGAATGTGGGATCGGAGGCCGCGCCGCCAGTAGTGATGACGACGGGCGCGACTCCACGATGAAAGAGATCGAGCGCGTGATCGAGGCGGGCACGCAGAACCGGAGAGGGACGTCCCGAGTATTCGGCGGCGCCGAAAACTACGATAGCGTCGGCGCGGGGAGTTTCCTGCAGCGAGGCGGCGTGCACGATGCGGAAGGCCGTCACGAGCAGAAAGACGACGACGGCGAGAACGGCAAGGGGCAGCAGACGCAGCCACCAGCGCCAGGATCGATGCTGGTTGGCGGCTTCGTCGGTCATCCTCTACAGTTCGCCCTCACTGTTTTAGCCCTGGGCAAAGAACTTCGAAATGTCGTCCGCGGGAATCGCGCCTTCTCGGATGATGCGCCAGCGCTCGGTTTCATCGCTGAGATCGATAATGGTCGAGGCCACGTCGCGCGGAGAATCGCCGCCATCCACGATGATGTTGATGCGTCCCTGCAGCTGGTCGCGCACCTGCTCGGCGCTGGTACACTCCGAGGCACCACTCAGATTGGCGGACGTCGCGGTAATCGGAATAGCGGCAGCGGTAACGACGGCGAGCGGGATCTTGGCGTTGGGGATGCGCAGAGCCACGTTGCCGGTGTTGGCCGTCACCTTGAGAGGCAGGCGCGAACCAGCCTTGACGATGATGGTCAGCGGGCCGGGCCAGAACTTACGGGCCAGCGCGTAGAATTCCTCGGGCAGAGGCTTGGCCAACTCTTCGGCCTGGTCGGTGCTCTCGATGAGGAGCGAGAGCGGTTTGTGCCGCGAACGCGTCTTGATCTCGTACACTCGATCGACGGCGCGCAGGTTGAAGGGATCGGCGGCGAGTCCGTAGAACGTGTCGGTAGGCATGCCCAGCACTTCGCCGGAACGGATTTGATCGGCGGCGTATTTTACGAGGGAAGATTCGGGAGTGTCAGAATTAATTTTTACGATCTCGGCGCGCACGAGCGCTCCTTCTTTAATTGCTAAAGAATGAATTCATTGAACGGCGGAACCTATCATAATACGTCAAGGGACGGAAAGATGAGCGCCTTGCGGTTTGGAAAATGCTAAAACCACAAAGGACACGAAGTCGCGCGAAGGAAATCTTGGGTTGTTCCTTCGTGAGCCTTCGTGTCCTTTGTGGTTAAAGACTTTGGACTGCTCCAATAAAGACATGTCAAGAGTTTCGGATCTCAAACCCAGCGCGCGGCAACGCCTTCGACGCATCGAAGGCCGGCACAACGCCTTGGTCAAAGAACTGCGGCAGGCCTTCGGCCGGGCAGAACGCACCGAGAGCGGCGATTGCGCCATCGAAGGACTCCGCATTGTGGAGGAGGCGATCCGCAGCGGTCTGCGATTCAGTGCAGTGTTCTTCAAGGAATCGGCGCAGAATCTGGCAGAACGTCTGCTGCCGCAGATCGGTTCACACGTGGAGACTCTGCTGCTGGCGGACAGTCTCTTCGACGGGGCTGTGCCCAGCGAGACGCCGCAGGGTGTGGCGGCGCTGGTGCGGCTGCGGGAGTTTTCTCTCGACGATATTTTGGAGCGGGTACAGGTCGGGCCGGTGATCGTGCTGGCGGGGCTGCAAGATCCGGGGAACCTGGGAACGATCATGCGTTCGGCGGAGGCGTTCGGCAGTGCCGGGGTCGTGCTGGGAGAAGGCACGGTGAGTCCGTTCAATTCGAAGGTGATTCGCGCGTCGGCGGGATCTTTGTTTCGAATACCGCTCGTCAGCAGCAAAGCGTTCGGGGGGATCGAGGCCATTCTGCCGAAATTTCGTACACACGATGTGCGCCTGATCGCGACTTCCTCGCATAAGGGGACGCCTCTCGATCAGGCTGCACTGACGGGGCCGGCGGCGGTGTTCATCGGGAGTGAAGGGTCGGGGCTTCCGCGCGGCTTGATGGCGCAGGTGGATGAATTGGTCGCGATCCCGCATGCAGAGCAGGTGGAGTCGTTGAACGCGGGGGTGGCGGGGAGCATCGTGCTGTACGAGGCGGCCCGGCAACGACGGGGCGGCTAACCCCGGGGGCTAAAGCCCAGTCCATTTCTCGCTTTCTACGCGGCCCTGAAAGGGCCGCTCTTCCACGGTTGCTCCGTCTCTTCGTGTACGTGCTCCGTGTCTCTGTGCCTCCGTGGTGAGAATGGTTTGGGCTGTGCTACGCCAGGCCGCCGCCGTCGACGACCAGGGCGGCGCCGGTGATCCAAGTCGACATGGGGCTCGCCAGGAACAGGACCGCGTTGGCGATGTCGTCTGGCGTGCCGACGCGGGCCAGCGGGCGGTTGGCGGCCTCGCGCATGAATGTCTGAGCGTCTTCTCCGAGTTGAGCACATTCGCTGCGCAGCATGGGCGTGTCGACGTCGCCGGGGCAGACGCAGTTCACGCGGATGTTGTGCTTGCCGTGGTCAATCGCCATGGCTCGCGTTAGGTTCACCGTGCCGCCTTTTGCAGCGCAGTAAGCAGCGGCGCGGGGGCCTCCTTTGAGCGACCATCCGGAGCCGATGTTGATGATGCTGCCTCCACCCGTGCGAATCATGTGCGGGACGACTTCGTGCGAGAGCAGGTATATCCCTTTGAGCGTGACGTCGAGTGTGCGGTCCCACTCGTCCTCGGTCAGATCGACCACGTCTTTGCGGATGGCGATGCCGGCGCAGTTGCAGAGAATGTCGATGCGTCCCCACTTGCTGACTGCGGTCTCGACCGCGTGCCGGCAATCGGCGGCACTGCGGACGTCGCATTTGGTGAAGAGCGCTTCCCCGCCCTGGCTTTGAATTTTAGCCACGGTCTCTTCGTTCTTCTTCGCATCGATGTCGAGCACGGAGGCAAACGCTCCCATCTCGGCGAGGCGGATGGCGATGCCGCGCCCGATGCCGGAGGCGGCACCGGTGACCATGGCGACTTTGCCCTCGAGCGATAGAAGGTGGACTGCGCGTTCGGCGATCTTGGTCCGTTGCATCTCAGTTAGACGCGTCCGTCATTTATTCTGTCCCAACCGCTCGGCGTAACTATCCGCTGCCTCTTGAAATCCTCCATTCTCCGACTCAATCAAATCGAAGAACTCTTCGTCTAGAAGGTCGAGTGAGTCTTTCGATATTTGCTTGAGGCGTGCCTGCCTTTCTTCTCGATCACGAAGGTACGGAGAGCCAACTAGGCCCATCGCGGACTGGATGAGCGTCGCGATCTTTGGCTGCCCAATCTCCCGAAAACCCTCGGCAGCCTCAGGAGCAAGTACTCCGGTGCTATTCGAAAAGAACTGTCGGAAGCCTCCGTTGCACACTTCGGATTGGCAAAAATGAGCTGCAAACAACAGGCCCGACACCCTAGGGACCGTTTCGAAGGTCTTACGAAAGACCTCAGGACCTTCGCCAATGTTGATGGCTTCCCAGAAGGGTTCGACGGTGCTCCAATAATTGCTCATGCTCCCGAAGTATACCCGCGCCCGCTCGTGGCAAGGGTCTTCACGCGTTCTTCGCTAGCCACTCTTCTCCAGCGCCTTCTCCGCCGCTTCTAGCGTGCGCTCAACATCCTCATCTGTGTGCGCTAGCGTCACGATCGAATGCAGCGCCGCCGACGGCGAGGCATACACACCGAACTCGAACAGGGACAGCACGAATTTCTGGAATGCGGCGCGATCCACGTGCTGGCAAAACTCGCGGTAGTCGCGGATGGCGGGCTGCTCGGTGAACATCAACTGAAACATCGGGCCGACATTCTGCACAATGGCCGCGATGCCCTTCTTGCGGAACAAATATTTGTAGCCTTCAACCAGCCGCTCCGCAACCCGCCAGGTATGACGGAAAGATGCATTGTCATCGCGCGTCAGCACGCGCAGGTTGGCGCGGGCGGCATACATCCCGATGCGCGATCCGTTGTGCGTGCCATAGTGCAGGACGCCGCCCCACTGCAGCGCGTCCATCACTTCGGCGCGGCCGCATAAGGCCGCCACCGGCAGACCGCAGCCGAGAGCTTTGCCGAAGGTCACAAGGTCCGGAGAGAGTTTGTAGTACTCCTGGCAGCCTCCGGGAGCGATGCGGAATCCGGTCACGGTTTCGTCGAGGATGAACAGAATACCGTTGGCCTTGGCGAGGTCTTGCAATCCGTGCAGATATCCTTTCGCCGGAGGAATCACGCCCATGTTGGCCATGATGCCCTCGCTGATGATCGCCGCGATCTGGCCGGGATGATTTTCAATGGCGCGCTGCAGCGCTGGCAGATCATTCCATGGGACTACGATCGTGTCGTCGAGCGCTGTTCGATTCAACCCGGAGCTGTCGGGAATTTTCACCGGATCGGAGCGCAATCCCAGAGCGCTTGGCGGCAACACGTTGGAGCTGACCAGCAGGTCGTCGTGCCAGCCGTGGTAGTGTCCCTCGAACTTGAGAATCTTGGGACGTCCGGTGACGCCGCGCGCCAGGCGGATCGCCGCCATGACCGCCTCGGTGCCGGTGTTGGCGAAGCGCACGCGTTCGGCGTTGCGCACCATGGTTTGCAGCATCTCCGCGACTTCCAGTTCAACGGGAGTCGCCGTGGCGAAGTGCGCTCCGGTGGCAGCGGCGCCGGTAATGGCCTCGACGACCTCGGGATGCGCGTGGCCCAGGGGCAGCGCGCCGAAGGCCATCATCCAGTCGATGTATTCGTTGCCATCGAGGTCGTAGATGCGGGAGCCACGGCCGCGCTCCATGAAGATGGGGTACTTGCCGAAGTTCGCGGGACCGCGCGAGGAAGAACTGCTGGCCTCGATCAGCACGCCCAGCGTGCTTTCGTAGGCTTGGCGGGATTTTTCTGTGGTGAAGGTCAATGGGACCTCCCGGCTCTCTGGTAGCTCCGGCAGTGGCGGCGAGACGCCGGCGCTACTCAATTCGACTGGTATGGTACAGCAGAGTTGAGGTTCCGGTCGCCCGGAACGGCCGATTCCCTAGCAGGCTGCTGAAAAACTCTTTCGCCAGGCAGGAGGTGACCTCAGCGGCTAAGGCCGCGATTGATTTTGCTGTATTTACGGCGCGGCTCAAAGCCGCGCCCTTTCAAAACAGAGGCGGCGATCAAGTCTTTCAGCAGCCTGCCAGGTAACCAAGCCTCACCAACCCAGCCTCAACCCATCTGAAATTGTCTGCAATTTTCGGCTGGCCGGCCATTCTAACTCTGAGCGGTATTGCCGCCCGAACATCCCCCAGTGAAAGATGCGTATCCCCAGAACAGTTGGAGTGAGGGTTGAATATGACAATGTCGATTCTCGCAGTGCTTTCCGAAGTCAGACAGTTCGTTCACCAGCGATTGCTTCCGTGCCTCGTGGCTGCCGCTTTCTTTGCGGGACTTGCGGCCCGAGCTCAAGACAAAGACAAGCCGGTTGAGCCCGCTCATAACGCGGGATGGGTGGTCATCCCGGTCGATGAGTATCGCGTGTTGCGGGCCAAGGCGTATCCGGTCGAGCACGATCCTGAACCGCCGCCGCTGGATGCGACGCTGACGCGGGTGGACTACGACCTGCACGTGCTTGGAGAGTTGGCATCGGGCCGGGCCAGCCTCACTGTCGATGTCTTGAAAGATGGCTGGGTGCGAGTGCCGATCCCGTCAGGATTGCTGGTTCGTGAGGCGCGCCTCGACGGCAAGCTGGTCTCGCTGGTACCGGGAGCGCCGGGAAAAGGTGGGACTCATCTCTGCGCGTTGCTCTCGCACGCGGGACGTTCGATGCTGGCGCTCGATGTAGATGTGCCGGTGCAAGCCTCCACGGGAGACGAGAGTATCGCGCTGCCTTCGACGGAATCGGGCGTGACTCGCGCAGCTGTGCAGCTCTCGCGGCAGGGGATTGACCTGCGGGTGGGCGGAGGAATTCTCTCCGAGAAATCGGAGACTGTGGGCGAGACCAAGTGGCTGGCTTACGGCCGCGGTAACGAGGCGCTGACCTTCACCTGGCGCAAGAAGACGGAAGATCATCACATTGAATTGCCTCTGCGGTTGCGTGGATCGCTGACACAACTGGTCAGCCTCGGGGAAGACGCGACTTCCGTTTATGCCGAGGCAAGCCTCGAAGTGGTGCAGGGAGCGGCGCGCGAAGTGCGCATACAACTCCCGGAGAAAATCACGATCAACCAGGTGTCCGGCGCGCTGATCGCGGATTGGGAGATGAAGAACGGCGAACTTGCCGTGACGTTTCTCGAGCCGGTCGAGCACACGGCGCGCTTTGTGATCAACGGTGAGGCGCGGCTGCCACGCGACGGCGTCATCGACATTCCCCTGTTGCGGCTGCTCAATACGGAGCGCGACACCGGAGGCGTAGCGGTCGAGATTCTGGGAGCAGGCGAGATCAAAGGCCAGAAAGCGCAAGGACTGGAAGACGCGGATGCGACCGATCTCGGCGAGATGGTGGCGAGCCGCCAGTCTCCCGCGCTGGCTGCGTTTCGCGTGCGCTCGGGTGAAGCGGGAGCGAACCGCTCGTTGAGCCTGAACGTTGCGCGTTACGACCAGCAGGCCGTGCTCATGGCAAACGTTGAAGAGGCGCGCTATCACGTGCTGATGAGTTCTGACGGGAAGGAACTGGTACAGGCTTGGTATGCGGTCCGCAACAACCAGCGCAACTTCGTGAAGATCACGCTGCCCGCGGGGGCGACGGTGTGGAGCGCGTCACTTGGGGGAAGGCCGGTGCGTCCGGGGCAATCGCCGGATGGAAGCCTGCTGCTGCCGCTCGAAAAGTCGCGCGGCGGAGAGGACGCGCCTGCGTTTGCGATCGAGATCATGTACATCACGAAGGCGACGCCGTGGCAGGAGAAGGGACAGGAGAAGATCACGCTCCCTGCGCTGGATCTTCCCATCTCGCGCACCGGAATGCTGCTGTATTACCCGCCTATGTTCCGCGTGACGGCGGAGCCGGGAACATTCCGCACGCAGGAGTTCCAGAACCCGATCTCGGCGGCGCTTGCGCCGACCAGCGGATCTGTGGATATTGGCGCGGCATCGCCGGTTCCGGCTCAGGGCAAGGAGTTCGATCGCCTGGAGCAATTCGCCCAACTGCAGGACATCAACAGCAAGGAGAAGAAAGACGCCACCAAGGCGCTGCTCGACAGCTTCCGCGCAAAATCCTCGAGCGGGAAGGTGACGGGCGTCCTGCCGGTCAACGTCGATTTTCCGGCGTTTGGGCCGTCGATTTACCTGGTTTCAGAGCTGACCAGCGAGAACCAGTCTCCAGCAGCGCAGTTCAATTTCCAGCGTGACAAAAAGGGAGGTGTGCGATGAAGAACACACGATTCATGATGATGATGGCTGGCTGTCTGTGTGCCGCTTCGCTGTGCTGTGCGGGCGAAGAGAAATCCACGCTGCCTTTGCCCGATCCGGGCAACGTGACGCTTACGCTGGACGAATACAACAAGCTCGTCGAACTTGCGGCAAAACTGCCGAAGAAGCTGGACGTGGCGCCGCTTCCCTACTCGATCAAACATGCCGAAGTGAAGCTGCGGGTGGAGAGCAACGGAGTGATGGGCTCGGTGGAGTTTGAGGGCGAAGTATTCCGCAAGGGCGTGAGCAAGGTTCCGCTAACCAGCGGGATGACGATCCTCGACGCGCATCAGGGCGGCAAGGGCGTGGCCCTGATTCAAGAGGGCGGCACGCATGCCGCGCTGCTGCCGGGTCCGGGAGATTTTTCTCTCGCGCTCGACACGGGCTTGCCTCTGCGCATCGACGCGGGGCGCGCTTCGTTCAATCTTCCTGTGCCGGCGGCGGGCAGCGTGCAGCTTGCGCTGGTGATTCCCGGAGAGCATACGTTCGCCAATGTCAGCCCCGGCGTAATCACCAGCCGGAAATCGGAGAACGGGCACACCGCGATTGAAGCCACGCTCGTCCCCGGACAGCCTGCCAGCGTCTGGTGGGCGACGCGCGAGGTGGTCGCTCCGGTGGTGCCGCGTGAAACGCGATTCCTGGCTGAAGAAAAGACTCTGGTCTCTGTCAGCGAAGCTCTCATGCGTGTAACGGTGCTCGCGGATGTCACGGTCGTGCAAGGTGAGCCGGCGCAATTCCACGTGGAGTTGCCTGCGGGCTACGAGATCACAGGCGTGACCGGAGCCACTCTGGATTCGGCGGAAACTCAGGCGGGCGTGCTGATGCTGAAAGTCAATGCACCCGGCCTGCGTAATCATCAGTTCCTGATTTCGATGGAGCGTTCAATCAACGACACGAAAGCAGACGCACCATTTCTCAGCTTCAAAGGCGCGCAGCGTGAAGACGGAGAGGTGCTGGTGGAGGGTGCAGGCGCGATGGAGATCACTGCCAAGGAAGGCGGCGGATTGAAGCGCATGGACGTAAAGGAAGCGAATCCTTACCTGCGGTCGCTGGCGCACTACCCGCCACAGGCCGCGTTCCGCTATCACCGCCAGCCGAGCGAGACACCAACGCTCGCGCTCAACTGGGTGCGATATCCGGACGGGAGCGTGCTCGCGGCGGTCGCCGAGAGTGCGTCGGTCACGACGATGGTGACTTCCGAAGGCAAGTCGCTGACGGAAGTAAAGCTGACGGTGAAGAACCAGGCACAGCCGTTTTTGAAGGTCGCGCTGCCCCAGGGCGCGACGATTCTTTCTGCTGAAGTTGCCGGCGAGCGCGTCAAGCCGGTGCAAGGGGCGGATGGAAGCCGCGTGCCGCTGCTGCGTCCGGGATTCCGTCCCAGCGGGCCGTACACGGTCTCGTTTGTGTTCATGCATTCGGGCGCTCCGTTCGCCAAGAAAGGCGGAGCCGATCTGAGTCTCCCGAGCATGGACATTCCCATCAGCCTGCTGAACTGGGAAGTCTTCCTGCCCGAGCGTTACAAGGTGAAGGATTTCGGTGGAGACGTAATCGCTTCGAACCTGGTGCCGGTGCCGGTGCGCGATCAAGTTGCCGGCCGGGATGACGGGATGAGTCTGGGAGGCTACTACAACTATCAAGTCCAGCCTCAGGCCGGTCTGGTTCCGCCGGGACAGGTTCCAGCGGGGCAGATGGGCGGGTTCGTAACGGATCCCAGCGGAGCCGTGGTTCCGAATGTCCGAATCACGGTCACGTCCTCAGACAATGGAACGAGTCGCAGTAGCGTAACCGATTCGTCTGGCCGTTGGGCGTTGCTGGGCTTGCCTTCGGGAAACTACAAAGTCAGAGCGGACGCCTCCGGCTTCAAGTCCAGCGTGAACAGTATCCGATACAACGCAGATCAGCCCTCGATGTTCGGCCTCTCGCTGCAGGTGGGCGGCACGACGGAGACGGTGGAGGTCACGGCCGAGGCGCCGATGATGAACACCGAGTCGGCGTCACTCTCAACCGTTTACACGGAAAGCCGAATTTCCGGGATGAACGGCCGAAACTACAATCAGGCCGTCAAGCTGGCGCCGGGAGCGGTCAGCCAGAATGCCTCCATCAACGTGGTGAACCTGCAGAAGCGGGTCTCCGGCGTTTTGCCGGTGGCCATCGATGTGCCGCGCGCGGGCACGTCGTTCAGCTTCGTGCGGCCGCTGGTGCTGGACGAGGAAACCAAGGTTACGTTCAGCTACAAGAGCCGCTGAACTCGGAAGCAGGGGCTGCACCTGCGATTCGACGTGCTGTGCCACTGTTTCTTTGGCGATGGCATAGAATGTTGGTCGCAGGTGAGCCCCGCATGAGCAAGCCGGAGTCGTGGAAGTCGTGGGAAGGCCGCACGGTCGAGGGAAAATTTCCGCTTCGGCAGTGGCTGGGCGGTTCCGATCACAGCGCGGTCTTTCTCACCGCCGTCGCGGGAGCGCCCACGCAAAAAGCCGCGATCAAATTCATCGCGGCGGAAGGCGGAGATGCCGACCGCCAGCTCTCGCGCCTGCAGACCGCCGCCAAACTTTCGCATCCGCACCTGATTCGAACATTCGAACGTGGGCGTTGCCAGATGGATGGAGCGGCTTTCGTGTATGTGGTGATGGAATGCGCAGATGACGATCTGTCGCAGGTTCTCCCGCAGCGCCCGTTAGATGCCGCCGAAGTGGCGGAGATGATTCCGCCGTTGCTGGAGGGGCTCGCCTATGTTCACAGCAGCGGCTTCGTGCACAGCCGGATCAAGCCGTCGAATGTGCTGGCGGTTGGGGATCAGTTGAAGTTGTCGAGTGACAACATCGATTCCGCTGCGCAACCGAAGTTGCCTCGGCGTCGAATCGACTCGTATGACGCACCGGAGACGGCGGCGGGAATCGCTCTGCCGGAAAGCGATGTGTGGTCGCTGGGCGCGCTGCTGGTGGCTGCGTTCACCCAGAATGTTTCGCTGGAAGACGGCGGGGGGCAGCGGGAGCCAGGGTTGCCGGGGGGCATTCCAGATCCATTCCGCGGAATCGTGCGCGAGTGCCTGCATCTGGATCCGAAACGGCGCTGCTCGCTGAAAGAGATCCAGGCGCGGCTGCAGCCCTCGGCGAGATCTGTGCCGGCTCCGCCGGAGCCGCCCGCCCAAGTTCGAACAACCACTCGCCGGCCAGCCTTTGCGCTGACGTTGCTTGGGGTCGCCGTTGTCGGGATTGTTCTCGCGGTCATGTATTTCCGTGACCACAAATCTTCGACGCAACCTCCGGAGCCAACACAGCAGCCGTCCACTCAGGCAGCACCGGCCCCAGCACAGCTCGCCCAGAAACCAACCCAGCCTGCAAGGAAAGCACTGGCGCCGGCCCCCGTGGGTGAGGTTCTGCACCAGGTCCTTCCCGACCCTCCGAAGAGTGCGATGAACACCATCACCGGAACGATCAAAGTGACGGTGCGAGTGCAGGTGGATGCTTCGGGCAAAGTGACCGAGGCAAAATTCAAGTCGTCGGGCTCCAGTCCGTATTTTGCGGGGCAGGCGTTGAAGGCAGCGGAGCGTTGGGAATTCACGCCTCCAGAAGTGGACGGGCAGCCCGCAGCCAGCACATGGCTGCTGCAATTTCGTTTCAAGCGAAGCGGGATTCAGGCCTCGTCGCAGCCCGCGAAACGCTAGTTCTTGCCTTGACGCAGTTTCCAGACGATCTGACGAGCCATCCCGAGCAAGACTTTTGCGTCCAACTTTTGCAGGTTGAGCCGCAGCATGACGCGGCGAAGTCTCTTTTCGAACATGGCGTGGGTCCCCGGCTTCACATAACCGCTGAGTTGCAGAGACTCGAACAGTAGGCCTGTGATCTTTTCGATTTCGCCGGTGGCCGCTGGTTCACGCTCCTCCACCGGCAGTACGGAGGAAGCGTGGCGCGCCAACTCATAGAGGCAGACCGCCACTGCCTGCCCCAGGTTCATCGAGATCTGCTGTTCCCGCGTGGGGATGGTCAGGAGCCAGTGACAATAGCTGAAGTCGTCATTGGTGAGACCGATCTTTTCAGAGCCGAAGAGGAGCGCAACGCGTCCGGCTTGCAGTTGGGCGCAAATTTCGCTTCCGGATTCCTGGCTGAGTTGGCGGACAGGATGCTGCAACGCCCGGTCGCGCACTGCGGTCGTTCCAACGACGAGCGCACAATCCGCGACTGCGTCGGCGACAGTTTTGAACACCTCAGCACTCTTGAGCAAGTGGACAGCGCCAACCGCCGAACGCGCCTCGCGAAAGCCGGCGGCGTAAGGATTCACCAGCCGCAGGCGATGCGCCCCGAAATTGCACATGGCACGCGCGGCCGCGCCAATATTCAAGGGATTGCGCGGGCGCACCAGGACAACAACGAGATCATCTAGCTTTGAGGTGGCTGGCAAGCCGTCAATTTTACGACAGGATTGTCGTTGCACGCCTTCTTCCGTCGCGGTTGTTGACACGGACACGGATTTGTAAAAAGTATGTCAAAACCAGAGTCTTAGCGGCTGATTCCTCGTCAAACAGTTGTAAGCTTCAAAGAGTCGAATCACTTCCGGATTTGAAATCGGGGCTCCGGAAGCGACTCCCCCTAAAGATTGGAAGGCCACATATGGGGAACCTTGCAACTCCATTCAGCATTGGAAGAACGGTGAATCCGGTGCCTGGGACAAAGACAACTGGACGCATTCTGGTGGTCGAAGACGATCCGGCGGTGCAAAAAGCGCTAAGGCGCCTTTTTGAAACCGAGGGATACACGGTGGAAACGCAGTCCGACGGCCAGTCGGCGATCGAGAGCTTTCAGTCTTCTCCGCCGGCGGCGATGGTGCTGGATTTGCGGCTGCCGAAAGTCTCCGGCAGCGATGTCTGCAAAGAAATCAAGGCGCTATCCCCGAGCTTGCCGATCGTGGTGTTGAGCGCGGCCAGCGACGTCTCTGACAAGGTCTTGTTGCTGGAGTTGGGCGCCGATGACTATGTCACCAAGCCCTTCAGTCCCCGGGAACTGTTGGCGCGGGTGCGGGCAGCGCTGCGCCACACCACCCGCGCTCCCGAGGCGCAGGTCGTGAGCTTCGATGACATCTCGGTGGACTTCAAGAAGATGGAAGTCAAACGCGAAGGCAAGATCGTGGTGCTGACCGCGCAGGAATTCAAGACGTTTCAGTTTCTGGTGCAGAATGCGGACCGCGTCATCAGCCGCGATGAGCTGCTGAATGAGGTGTGGGGATATCAGAACTATCCTTCCACCCGGACCGTGGACAACCACATCCTGAAACTTCGCCAGAAACTGGAGAAAGACCCATCGAGCCCGGTACACTTTCGCACGGTACATGGTATGGGATATAAGTTTGTCCGCTGATTCTCGTGAACCCATCGACCGAGTCCGTGCCCCATACTGCTCCGAATACTTCAGGTGAGTCGGCTGGCGTAGTTCTGCCGCGATTGCGCCTGCGTACGCGTTTTCTGCTGTCGATGCTGCTGATCACGGCCGGTCTGACGACGATCAGCCTGCTGCTGGTGAGGCGAAGCGTAGAAACCAACGTCCGGCAGAGCATCGCCGTGAACCTGCACCATTCGGTGGCGGCGTTTCAGGATTTCCGTCACGAGCGCGAGACCATGCTGACCAGCGGCGTCGGCCTGCTCGCCGACCTGCCCATCACCCGCTCCATCATGACCAGCTCGGATCCGGTCACCATCCAGGACGCATCCCAGGCCGTGTACGACATCGCGGGCAGCGACCTGTTTGTGCTGGTCGACCGCAACGGCAAGGTCGTGGCTTTGCACACCAAGACTCCGGGATTCAACCGCGAGGCGGCGGAGAAATATTTCCAGCAATCTCTGGACGAAGATCGCGGCGAAACCAGCCACTGGTGGCTGGGCGAGCATCACCTGTATCAGACGTTCATCGAGCCCATCTATCGAGGATCCCGCACCGACGGCACGCTGCTTGGATTTCTGGTGATTGGTTACGAGATCAACGACCGGCTCGCGGCGAGAGTGAGTAAGGTGGCGGGAAGCCAGGTGGCTTTCTCCTGCGGAAATGAAGTGATCGCGACCACCCTGCCGCCGGAGCAGGTGCGGGGCGGAACCATTCAGGCATTGATCACGGGCTCGGTTCAGGAAGAACCACGTGACGTTGAGATTGGCAAGGAACGTTTTCTGGCCACTTCCATCGAGTTGTCCGGCTCCCCGACTTCGCCGGTTCGCCTCAGCGTCCTGGGCTCCTACGATCAAGCCACAAAGTTCCTGGACGAACTGAATCGCTATCTGCTTTTGCTGGGCTTTGCAGCAGTGCTGGTGGGAAGCGGACTGGTGTTCTTCATCTCGCATACCTTCACCCGGCCTCTGGGAAGCCTGGTGGCCGGCGTGCGGGCGCTCGCAGGCGGAGACTTCCATCATCCGCTGGATTCTCGTGGAGGAGACGAAGTCGCAGAGTTGACCAGAGCATTCGACCGCATGCGCGCCAGTCTGCTCAAGAGCCAGCGCGACCTGCTGGAGTCCGAACAACTGGCGACCATCGGCCGCATGGCAAGTTCGATCTCGCATGATCTGCGGCATTCGCTGGCTGCCATCGTTGCAAACTCGGAATTCCTCTGTGATAGCCACCTGACGCCGGTGCAGCGCGAGGAGTTGTATCAGGAAGTGCGAACCGGGGTGAATCTGATGACCGACCTCATCGATTCCCTGCTGGAATTCGCGCGTACGCGGGAATCGCTGAACCCCTCCTACGGCAACGTTGCGGAAACGATTCAGCGCTCCGTGCAGGCAGTCCGGCTGCATCCGCGGCATCACTCGCGATCGATCGACGTGCTGTGCGGATCTCAGGTCTCGGGCTGGTTTGACCAGCGCAAGTTGGAGCGCGCGCTGTACAATCTGCTTCTCAACGCGTGTGAAGCCGCGCCGCCGGTCGGGGGCAAGGTGGAGGTAACAGCCGGAGAGATTTCCGGCGCCATCACGCTCTCAGTGGTCGACGACGGCCCCGGCATTGCGGAATCCATACGCGAACGCCTGTTCCATCCGTTTGTAAGTTTTGGCAAGGAGAATGGGACCGGCCTGGGCCTGGCGGTCGTACAGAAGATCGTCCAGGATCACAATGGCGAAATATTTGTCGAGCGCACCGGGCAAGGCAAGACGGTCTTCCGCATCGTACTGCCCGGCCGCGGTCAGGATACTCCACGTGGCACCGACGAAGCTGGCGTCGAGGTGCCGTCTCTCATTCCGATACAGCGGGATAGTAGCAGCCAGAATTCGGTTTCGCATCCGGGCCCTTAGGCACGATTTCTCGGTCTGTTCCCCGTGCCGGACCCTGGATGAGTGCAGGAGGACGGTGTGAAAAACCTTAGGACCCCTACGCTCCGTGGGGCCGCGTTCGCGGTCGCCGCCTTGGTCTTGTGCAGTGCTTCCGGCTGGGCGCAAGACGCGCCTGCGGCCCTCACAGCGACTGCAGGTGACTCGGCGATTCATGACCTGCAGGATCAGGTCCGCCAGCTTCGCTCGCTGGTGGAAGAGATGCGCGCCGAAAATGCACAGTCCCGCGCCGAGATGTATCAATTGCGCCAGGATCTGCAGGCCACCCGGGCGCTGCTCGAGCAACCAGCGCCGACTCCCGGCCCACAGGTCGCGACGGCGGCGGAGAGCGGACCACACGCCAGCGCGACGGGGGAAACTGCACAAAGCGGACCGTCAAATGGGACGTCGCTCGAAGAACGGGTGCAGAAGCTGGAAGAATCCAGCTCTCTCCTGGGCTCGAAAATTGACGAGCAATATCAGACCAAGATCGAGACCGCATCGAAGTATCGCGCCCGGCTGCACGGCATCGTCCTGATGAACGCGTTCCGCAATGTGGGCGGCTCCAACAGTGCCGACTTCCCCGACTACTCGCTGCGGGTGCCTGGCCTTACGCCTCTGGCCAGTGTCGGCGCTAGCTTGCGCCAGTCCGAGGTTGGGCTGGAAATCTTCGGTCCGAAAGTCTTTGGAGCCAAAACATCGGCCGATGTGCAGTTTGATTTTGCGGGAGGTTTTCCGAATATAGGGAATGGCGTGAACTTCGGCATGGTCCGGCTGCAAACCGCTAGTCTGCGTTTCGACTGGGAGCACACGTCGATCGTCGCGGGCCAGGATACCTTGTTCATCTCGCCGCTGTCTCCGACATCTTTTGCGTCGCTGGCTACGCCTGCGTTCGCCTTTGCCGGAAATCTCTGGGGCTGGACGCCGCAACTCCGCGTGGAACATCGGTTTTCGGTCACGGATCAGCAGACGATCACCCTGCAGGCGGGGGTTCTCGACAATCTCGACTGGGAACCTCCCACCAATTCGTTCGACAGAACGGCGCAAGCCGGCGAAATGTCGGGACAACCCGCGTTCGCGTTCCGAACCGCATGGTCGCGGCCGGTGAAGCAGCGGCCCCTGGGCTTTGGCGTCGCGGGGTACTATGGCCGGCAGAACTGGACGTGGGGACGATATGTCGATGCCTGGGCCGGCATGGCGGATTGGCAGGTTCCCATCCTCCCGCGCCTCGGGCTGTCGGGTGAGTTTTATCGCGGCCGGGGCATCGGCGGGCTGGGCGCGGCCGTAGGAACTTCGGTCGTCTATGGCGGCCCTTCCGCACTGCCGTTCAGTCCGCTGCGAGGGCTCAATACCGCGGGCGGGTGGACTCAACTGAAGTTCCAGTTGACTCCCAAGCTGGAGTTGAACGGCGTCATTTCCGAGGACGATGCGTTTACCAGCGACATACGCGGCTTCGCCACCGATCAGGACAACTTCGGACTGATCATAGGGAGGAACCGCGGGGCCCTGGGAAACCTGGTCTTCCGGCCGCGCTCGGATCTGGTTCTTTCCGCGGAAGTCAGACGGCTTCACACGTCTCCCGTCTATAGCAGCAGCAATTCGCTCAATCAGGTCAACCTATCTGTGGGGATCTTGTTTTGAAAACTCATTTGTATGATCGCGGTTTGACGCTCGCGTTCCTTATGATCGCGATGGCGTGCGCTCAAGCGCAGCAGCCGCTGAAAGCGCATGTCGAACTGACGCACAATGGTCATCGGCTGAAGGACGCTTCCAAGGCGGTCGTCTGGCTGACTCCGCTGGCAAGCACGGTGGCAGCACCGCAACAGAACCCGTCTGAAATTCCACAACTCGTGCAGAAGAACAAAAGCTTTCAGCCTTCCCTGCTGGTGATCCCGGTCGGCGGCAAGGTGGAATTTCCCAACCACGATCCTTTTTTTCACAACGTATTTTCGATGTTCGAGGGAAAGCGCTTCGATCTCGGACTCTATGAGAGCGGCACCACGCGCTTCGTGCAGTTCGACAAGCCGGGGATTTCGTTCATCTTCTGCAACATTCATGCGCAGATGAGCGCGGTGGTCATCGCCGTGGCAACGCCGTATTACGCCATTTCCGATGCGCGGGGAGAGCTCAGCATTCCCGACGTTCCGCCCGGACGTTATCAGATGCAGGTGTTTCACTCCTCGGTCTCAACGGAGTCGCTGCGTGCGTTGAGCCGCGAGATCACGGTCACGCCGGGGGAGACGACTCTGGGGAACGTCACCCTGGCCGAGTCGGATGTAACGGTCACTCACAAGAACAAGTATGGACGCGACTACGACCCGCCGCAGCCGGACAGTCCAGCGTACGCCAGGCCTTAGAGAGGCAGGTTTCAAGGTTTCAAGGTTTCAAGGTTTCAAGGTTGGAAAGCATCAAGGGTGATTGCGGTTTCTTCACTTTGAAACCTTGAAACGTTGAAACTTGAAACCTGTCCCTAAGAGAAAGGGCGCGCCGTTTGAGCGCGCCCTGCTCGCCTCTGACTTCACTTCGTTTACAGCAATTCATTCACGGAAGCAGCCCTAACACTTCCTCAGCTTAGCGATGACCGCCGCTGGAGTGACCGCCACCGCCCGAGTGTCCACCACCTCCGCCACTGGAGTGACCGCCCCCACCACCGCTGGGGTGACCACCACCACCGCCTCCGCTCGGAGCATGTCCTCCGCCGCTGGGAGCCCGCCCGCCGCCGCCACCGTAACTAGGTGCGCCGTGCGAACCGCCGTAGCTCGGACCACCACGCGGACCACTGTAGCTCGGAGTGCTATAGCCGCCGCGCGGATAGCCGCCACCCGAAGGGCCGCGCACGACCGGCTGGTGCATGTCGAGCTGCGGACGCGAAGATCCGCGGCCGTAGCCATCGGAGTAGCCACGCTGTCCGCTCGAGCTTGGCGCGGTGCGATTCCAGTAACCGCCGGTGCTGCGGTTCTCCGACGTGCCACTCGATCCCCGCGACATGTCGCTGCGCGCAGGCGGAGTGAATGGACGGAAACCACCACGGTTCTCGCCCGGTGCGGCCTGGACGGTGCCATGCTGCGGTTCCGGACGCGAGCCCGCGCTGCCCGCAAACGGGCGGTTGTTTCCGCTTGGGGGCGTGAAGGGACGGTATCCGCCGCGATCCACCGGTTGTGCCGCGGTGCCGCGCGCCGGTTCGGACGAGCGGTTGCCGCCATTCGAAGCATTGTTCGGAGGATTGAATGACCGGAATCCTCCACGGTTCTGGTTAGCGGGCACAGCGTTGCTTACGCCGCGGTTGCCGAAGCTATTAGTTTCACGACTCGCAGACGTTCCTGCGCTCGGTCGCTGCATCGTGCCGCGCGCGAACGACTCGTTGTTCGAGCGTCCGCCCGCCGGGATCGCGCCCACACGGTTCTGCTGCATCGTCTGCCGCAGATTTGCGGTCTGCTGCTGGAACGACACGGGGCGCTGCATGTTATTGTGCGCTCCGAAGAAACGCTGTGGACCACCGTTGCGCACCGTCGAAGACGCCGCCGCGCGTCCGCTGGCCGAAAGACTTGCCCGCGATGGAACCACTGGCAAGTTGCCGGCCATCATTCGGGCTCCGCGCAACTGCTCTGGCCTCGCTGCCACCGCATTTACCCGGCCCGCGCCGAAGTGACCCGCATTGACGGTCGACATGGCTCTACCGATGTGCCGGTCATGCAGATTCGCCAGGTTCGAGAAGCGCAATCCGTTATGCAGCGGACGGATGCCACCGAAGCGACCGCCGCCCCAGCCTCCACGGCCGACCCAGCCGAAGCGGCCTCCGTATCCACCCCACCACGGATGGAAATAGTCACAGGGTCCGAGCGGGAGCCAGCCGAAGCCGCCCCAACCGCCATAGCCGAAGCCGAAGCCAAATCCGCCGCCCCAGCCCCAGAACGACACATACGCCGGCGCCCAGAACGGACGGTACCAGCCATACACCGGTCCCGGCCACCATCCCCACGCGCCGCCAGCGTACATCCATCGACCGTAGTGATAGGGCGCCCAGCCCCAGGGCTCGTAGCCGACCCAGGTCCAACCGTAGTAAGGCTCATAGACCCAGTTGCCGTTGCGATACGGAGCCCAGTCGTCGGACTGGTTGGGATACCAGACATCGCCGTAGTCATCTACATGGCGCCACTGTCCATAGGCGTCGAGATCCTGCGAGCCGGTGTAGTAACGATTCGTGTGCCGCCAGGAGTTCGCGTTGCGGATGATGTGATCGCGGTCGCTCACCCAACGATCCCAGTCGTCGCGATCGGGAGCGGACGAAATCTTGTACTGCGCGGAATCGCTGGTGCCGCGCACGGTTGCCATCTCGCCAGCATGCACCTCGGTGCTGCCCTGCGGCGTCGCGATCTGCGCTTCGCCCTGGCGGACGATCACGATCGTGTCGCCATCGGGCTGCACTTCAACGCGAAACACGCCGTCGTGATGCGAGGGATGCACCGAGACGTTGGGAGTATCAATCTCGGGTTCCGCTTCACTGTCTTTCGAAACCGAATAGGAGAGGAGACCCTCGCTCAACTGGAGCTGAATGTTTTTCTTTGTGAGGTTCGCAACGTTCACCTTGCTGTGCGCGCCCAGGCGAAGAGTGTTGGCGAAGTCGAGCTGCATTTCCGTGCGCGCGTTGTCACCGGTGGAAACTTTGTCACCGGTCAAGACAGGCTGGTTCAGTGTGGCTGCCGACCAGTCGCCCGAGTCTCCACGCTGCGTCGAGACGTCGCCGTGAATCAAGCTGACGCGGGCTACGCCCTGATCGGTCTCGGCCGGAGCTTCGCCGGAGGGACCACCGGGCTGCGCCTCAGTGGGTTGCGCGTCTTGCGCAGGCGGGGCATCCTGCACCTGGCCAATTTCCATGGGGGCGCTGGGCTGTTCCGAAGGGCCGGGGCCTTCCTCGGTCGTCTGCGCCAAGGCGCCAACGGACAGCGCACCTGACACTGCCAAAATCAAGATTGCGAATTTTCCGAAGAGTCTGTCTTTCATAACGACCTCCGTCCGAACTGCTGTTCCGTATGGCATAAGAGCGAACTTCCCTGCATAGGGGAATGGCAACTGCCCTGCCAAAGAGCGGCAACTCGGTCGATTACAACTCTTTTGTTTTCAATGGAGAAGCAGATCAATCCACAGGCAGGAACAGTCAATATCGATCAAATCGGCTGACCTCGGCCAACAGTGGTGGTTTTCGGCCACTTAGCCCGGTTGCATCATCTCGGCATACATGCGGTGAAAAGCATGCACTCCCTTCTCCTGCCTGGCGCTGAAGCGTCCACGGGAATAGCTGCGCGAGCGCAGATTCTTTTGCACCGCCTCGCAGATGCCGACGTCTTCAATCTGGATCTGATGGCTGAAGTCGACGGCCGCCTTGCCCGCGGGGGCCGCATGGTCCTTCTCCGGCAGGTACCATTCGAAGATGGCGAGGGAGCGCTCCGGTTCGACCGGCAGGACAATGTTCAACGAGACATTGTCGGGATAACAGTTGAGCATCCAGTTGGGAAAGATCCAGAAGTAATCGGTGGTCAAATCTTCGCCGGCTTGCGGATAGCGGCGCGGCGTCGAATCGCCCGCTTGCGCGCCGCGAATGGGACTGAACTGACGAACGTGCCGCGCGTAAGGCTCGACGACATAGGCGTTGTAGTCCAGTTCGCGATTGAGCCCGGGATGGACGCTGGGCAGGTGATAGCCCTCAAGATAATTGTCGACGTAGGTTTTCCAGTTGCACTGCATGTCGTAGGTGCGGCGTTCGAACAGCTTCATCCCGGCGAATGGAAACTTCTCCGCTTGCTTCGGCAACTCGCCCAGGCTTTCGCGGAGCGGCCGCGCCTGCGAATCGAGATTCACAAAGACGAAGTTGAACCACTCCTCGGTTTGCACGGGTGCGAGGGCGAAGTCCTCGGCGCGGAATCCTTCCACGCCATCGATCTCAGTGGCGCTGATCAGGGAGCCGTCGAGGCCGTAGGTCCATCCGTGATATCGGCAGCGAAACAGCTTGCGCGAACCGCAGCCCTCGGCGGGAGGTCCGGCGCGGTGACGGCACACGTTGTAAAAACCCCGCAGTTTCCCGTCGACGCCGCGCACGCACACTAAAGGCTCTCCGACCAGTTCGGCAGTGAAGTAGTCGCCGGGATTGGCCACCTGGCTGGCGTGACCGATGACCTGCCAGGTGCGTGAGAATATTTTTTCTTTTTCCGCGGTGAACACGGAGGGATCTGTGTAGAGCACCGAAGGGAGCGTCCAGGCGCGCGCGATTTCAGAATCGATGCGGAACGTGTCTGCGGAGAAATCCATCGGGTCGCTCAGGAACAACGCCGCCACATTCTACGGCATGCACGAGCATCTGTTCGCGCCGGAGTTTCCCGAAACCGGCAAGTGGGGATTTCCAGATTGACACGAATTGTCAGCGGACGCGACGGAATTTGCCAAACGGATAACCTTCTGGGCAGATCAGAGACTTACCGAAGGTTACCCTCCACTGAAAATAAAGCTCTTCCCAAATGCCCCTCTGGAACGAAGGTAACTAGCGATTTTGGAACAGCAGATGCAAACATCGAGACGGCTGCGATGTTCGCAGAGACTTTAAAAACAAGATAAACGAGGGAAAATCGAGATGCGGAAACAGAAGGGTTTCTCACTAATCGAGCTGCTGATCGTGGTGGCCATCATCCTGATCATCGCAGCTATCGCTATTCCGAACCTGTTGCGCGCCCGCATGGCGGCCAATGAGTCGTCTGCCGTGTCCACCGTGCGTACGATCAACACTGCGGAAGTCACCTACAACTCGACCTATCCGACCATCGGATACGCTCCGGCCCTGGTCAACCTGGGTGGAGCGTTGGGCGCGGCTTGCGTGCCCAGCTCGACCACAGCTTGCCTGGTCGACGCAGTGGTTGCCAACAACGGTAACCCGGCCGGCGGCGGTAAGTCTGGCTACAAGTTCTCGACCGGTACTGGAACGGTTGCGGCTGGCGTCAACGTTGGCTACACGGTTCTGGCTGTGCCGATCACGATCAACCAGACTGGTATTCGCGCGTTCTGCGCTGAGGAAGATGCAGTCGTTCGCGTCGACCCAGCCGGTGCGTGCTCCAACACCGAAGCGGGCGTCCTGACCTTCAACCCGCTCAACCAGTAAGTTAAGAGTTGGCGAAGTACCTGGGGGAGGGTACAAGCCAGGAGCAGCGAACGCAAGTTCGCTGCTCCTTTTCTTTTTTGGCCAAAATCCCTAATGGCATGGGCCAATAGTTCTACTCCCGGTTGGGTCTCCGGTACGAGCATGAACCCTGCCCGCAAGTCCACCACCCGCCAGGCCATTACGTAACTTTTCCGGCCGTTCCCGCCAGCAGAAAATCAAGCAAATGAGGTCGGGGGACTTGGGGCCTGATGAGCGCAGGAGATTATGAGCTTATGAGGAAACAGAAGGGTTTCTCGCTAATCGAGCTGCTGATCGTGGTGGCTATCATCCTGATCATCGCAGCTATCGCTATTCCGAACCTGTTGCGCGCCCGCATGGCGGCCAATGAGTCGTCTGCCGTGTCCACCGTGCGCACGATCAACACTGCAGAAGTCACTTACAACTCGACCTATCCGACCATTGGATACGCTCCGGCCCTGATTAACCTGGGTGGCGCGTTGGGCGCGGCTTGCGTGCCCAGCTCGACCACAGCTTGCCTGGTCGACGCAGTGGTTGCCAACAACGGTAACCCGGCAGGCAGCGGCAAGAGCGGGTATTTGTTCACGACTGGTACGGGCACGGTGGCGGCTGGCGTCAACGTTGGGTACACGGTTCTGGCTGTACCGATCACGATCAACCAGACGGGTATCCGCGCGTTCTGCGCTGAGGAGGATGCAGTGGTTCGCGTCGACCCGGCCGGTGCGTGCTCCAACACCGAAGCGGGCGTCCTGACCTTCAACCCGCTCAACCAGTAAGTCTAAGAATCGGCGAAGTGCCAGGAGTAGCGAACCCAAGTTCGCTGCTCCTTCATTTTTTGGCCCGTAATTGCGCCAAAATCGGCCATAAATTCATCTCCCCGCGAGAATGACAGAAACTGTCGCCAGAATCCTCCTTTCTGGCACCCGGAAGTACCCCAAAGGTCATCCACGTCATCTTCCCGACGCTAACCAAAGGAAAACAAAGGGCAAGTCGATCGTTCAGGGACCACGGTGGTTTGGCTGGAGGAGTGCTACATCAGGTACGTAAGTAAATCGTTCGCGACCGAAGAGTCGAAAGGCCTTGTGCAAAAATCACAGAAGGGTTTCTCACTAATCGAGCTGCTGATCGTGGTGGCCATCATCCTGATCATCGCAGCCATCGCTATTCCGAACCTGTTGCGCGCCCGCATGGCGGCCAATGAGTCGTCTGCTGTGTCCACCATACGTACGATCAATACTGCGGAAGTCACCTACAACTCGACCTACCCGACCATCGGATACGCTCCGGCCCTGGTGAATCTGGGTGGAGCTTTGGGCGCGGCTTGCGTGCCCAGCTCGACCACAGCTTGCCTGGTCGACGCAGTGGTTGCCAACAACGGTAACCCGGCCGGCGGCGGTAAGTCTGGCTACAAGTTCTCGACCGGTACCGGAACGGTGGCGGCTGGCGTCAATGTTGGCTACACCGCTCTGGCTGTGCCGATCACGGTCAATCAGACTGGTATCCGCGCGTTCTGCGCTGAGGAAGATGCAGTGGTTCGCGTCGACCCGGCCGGTGCGTGCTCCAACACCGAAGCGGGCGTCCTGACCTTCAACCCGCTCAACCAGTAAGTTAAGAGTTGGCGAAGTACCTGGGGGAGGGTACAAGCCAGGAGCAGCGAACGCAAGTTCGCTGCTCCTTTCATTTTTTGGGCTTGGATCTCCCTGCCCGGCCCGATCCCAGGTTGCTCGATGACACAAATTGTCGCAACTCCCACTTTCTGCTATCTGAGATGGAAAGGGCTCGAAATCAGTCCCGCACCATGTGTGTGCGATCTACTGAAAACAAAGGTTTTAATCGAAAACAGGGGCATCCGACTTTGGCAGACGGAATGCCATATCAACTGTGGATTTCGAAGTTTAAGACAGCAAAGTGCGAAACGCAGTCTTGGGGACCAAAAGAAATGCAAAGACAAAAGGGTTTCTCATTAATCGAATTGCTGATCGTGGTGGCCATCATCCTGATCATTGCCGCCATCGCAATTCCCAGCCTGTTGCGCGCCCGCATCGCGGCTAATGAAGCATCCGCCGCCTCGTCGATACGGACAATCAACACCGCGGAAATCACCTACAACTCCACCTATCCGACGATTGGTTACGCAGCAGCGCTGCTGAACCTGGGTGGCCCTCTCGGCGCGGCGTGCGTGCCAGCCTCGACTTCGGCTTGCTTGCTGGACTCTGTTCTGGCCAACAACGGCAACCCGGCGGGCAGCGGAAAGAGCGGCTACAAGTTTACGACCGGGACGGGAACAGTAGGCGCCGGCATCAATATTGGCTATACAGTTTTGGCGGTGCCGATGACCGCGAACCGTACCGGCATCCGGGCCTTCTGTGCTGAAGAAGATGCCGTGGTTCGCGTGGACCCGGCAGGCGCTTGCTCCAACACCGAAGCGGGCATCCTGACCTTCATCGCACTGCAATAGCCACGATTTCAGGCGAAGTCCCTCGGGCAGGGGTACGAGCCGCGGAGCAGCGAACACCAGTTCGCTGCTCCTGTTGTTTATGACCGATTGTTGATGACCGAAAACCTTCTTCTCCATCGCGTGCCCCCTTTCGCAATCCTCCCAAGTCGTAAGCCCGCAAGCTAGCGGGCTCCCCGCGTTCTATCTTCCAGATGGGGGTGGTATTTCTGCCCATGCCGCGCGGAGAAGGGTTAGAATTGGCGCTGCGCCTTGCTGGGCGCGGTAAGTCAAGATTTTCTCCCAGCCCCGGCAATGGGCGGATTGCAAAGCGAACTCCGAATCAATTTCAGATTTGAAAGAAATCCCAGGGACCCACACAATGAAGAGACAAAAAGGTTTTTCACTGATTGAGCTGTTGATCGTAGTGGCGATCATCTTGATCATCGCCGCGATCGCCATACCGAACCTGCTGCGCGCGCGCATGGCGGCGAACGAGTCGTCTGCGGTGGCCTCCATCCGTACGATCACCACTTCAGAAATTACCTACCAGAGCACTTACCCGACGGTGGGCTACGCTCCTGCGCTGGTGAACCTGGGGGGACCGCTGGGAGCGGCGTGCGTTCCCAGTTCGACGACGGCGTGCCTGATTGACTCCGTCGTGGCCAACAACGGCAACCCGGCCGGCAGCGGCAAGAGCGGCTACAAGCTTTCGACCGGAACCGGCACGGTCGCGGGAGGCATCAATATTGGCTACACCGTCCTGGCTGCTCCGATCACCATCAACCAGACCGGCATTCGCGCCTTTTGCGCCGAAGAAGACGCCGTGATTCGAGTCGATCCTGCGGGTGTTTGTTCGAATACCGAAGCGGGGATCCTGGTTTTCAACGCGTTGAATCAGTAACTGCTCACTCCAGCGCAGGGAGCAGCGGATTGTCATAGCCGCTGCTTCCGCCATTCTCGAGCCTGCCTCCTGAATCTTTCCTGGTCGCGCTTCTGCTGGCCGCGTGTTTTTCCGGCGAGAAATCCTTCTCGAATTTCAAAGGCCGTTTGCCGTCTGCGGGCGAGGTAAGTGTCGGCCTGAGGTTACGAAAGTTCAGCGGGTTGGAAGCGGGATGGCAAAGAAACTGCAAAATACTTTGTAGCCTGCCCCAGAACGTTAATTCGCACTTTTAAGGGAGTGTGCCGATGCGTTCGACGAAGGGATTTTCGTTGATCGAACTACTGATCGTAGTGGCGATCATACTGATCATTGCCGCGATTGCGATACCGAACCTGTTACAGGCCCGGATGTCGGCGCACGAATCGTCCGCAGCCGGCTGCCTCAGCGCCATGAGGAGTGCCGAGGCTGCCTACTACACGGCATATCCCACGATCGGCTACTCGCCGGATATTGCCTCTCTGGGTGGTGTACCGCCCTGCACCCCGTCGTCGACGACCGCTTGCCTCATCGACAGCGGCCTGTCCTCGGCAGTGCCGGGAAGCGCGGGCAAGGGAGGCTACTTCTTCCTGGCCACGGGAGTTCAGACCGGCGGTGCCGTGATCAATACGGCGTATGTGCTGGGCGCGGCGCCGATGGTCGTGCACTCCACCGCCAATCGCGATTTCTGTTCTACGAACGACGGCGTGCTGCGCTCTCAGATGGGCAACATTGGCGACGTACCGGTGAACAGCCTGGCGTCGTGTCTGGCCTTCGCCGTGGCTCAGTAGAGGTCTCATATCAAGTTGAGAATTCTGCGGCCCGGGGCTTCGATTCTCCGGAGGCCGCTTTCTCGTTCCGGGCGTTCTGCTCAGCCATGACGTGACCCTCGTAACGCGCTCGGAGCGTTACATCGCCTCCCATTGCTTATAATCGAGTCGAAACGACTCTCGACCGCGTCTGGACACAATGCCGGCAATCGAAATTCTGGGTCTGGAAAAAACCTACATGGTGGGCTTCTGGCGCAAACGGCCCAAGCTTGCGCTGAAGCCGCTTCATCTTGCCGTGGAAGAAGGCGAGATCTTTGGCTTTCTCGGACCCAACGGCGCCGGCAAGACGACGACGCTGAAAATGTTAATGGGGCTGGTGTTTCCGACGGCCGGGAAAGCGCGACTTCTGGGCAAGGACTGGACCGACCCGGAGGTCAAAGCCCAGATCGGATTCCTGCCCGAGCAACCCTACTTTTACGACTACCTCACCGCCCACGAACTGCTCGACTACTATGGGCAGCTTTCCGGTGTCCCCGGCAAAGAGCGCAAGCAGCGGGTTGAGGAAGTGCTGGTGCGCGTCGGTCTGACGGACGTGAAAGGCGTGCAGTTGCGGAAGTTTTCGAAAGGCATGCTGCAGCGTGCCGGAATTGCGCAGGCGATTCTGCACAACCCGAAGCTGGTGTTCTTCGACGAGCCGATGTCGGGCCTCGACCCCCTCGGGCGCCGTGAAGTGCGCGATCTCATGGAGCAACTCAAGCGCGAGGGCAAGACGGTGTTTTTCTCGACGCACATTCTCTCCGACGCCGAAGCGCTCTGCGATCGCGTAGCCATCATTCACAAAGGCGAATTGCGCGGCGTGGGAGCGGTGGAAGAGCTGACCGCGTCGGTGCAAGGCAAGATCGAAGTGATCTGGCAGGGGACGCAGGCCGCGGCATCCATAAAGGCGCTGGGAGCCGAGTGCCACGTGACCGGGGAAACCGTACGCGCCGTGATGGCCGAAAGCCAGCAGGATGCTGCCATCGACGCGCTGCGGCGTGAGCGGCTGCGCCTGCTTGCGATTACTCCGCTGCGCACCTCGCTCGAGTCCTACTTCGTCGAAAAGCTGCAACATTCTCAAACGACTGCGGGGACCGGACAATGAGCGCCCGGATCGTCCACATTGCATCGAACACGTTCCGTGAGGCGGTGCGCGACCGCGTGCTCTACAATCTGATCGCGTTCGCCTTATTCCTCTCGGGCGCCGCCATCTTTGTCGGACAAATATCCATCGATATCGAGCGACTGGTCGTCATTAATCTGGGACTCACGTCGGTGTCACTGTTCGGCGTGGTGATTGCCATCTTTATCGGGATCGGTCTGGTCTCGAAGGAGATCGAGAAGCGCACGCTCTACACGGTGCTGTCGCGGCCGGTCCGGCGCTGGGAGTTCATTGTAGGCAAGTTTTTCGGGCTGGCGGGAACGCTGGTGGTGAATACATTCTTCATGGCCATCGGAGTTTTCGGCGCTCTGTTGTACGTCGCCCACAAATTTCTCGCCGCCGATGCGCTCATCCTAGTCGCACTGTACTTCATCGTTTTGCAATTCCTGATTATCTGTTCGCTGGCGCTGCTGTTCTCGTCGTTCTCGTCACCGCTGCTCTCGGCGGTGTTCACGTTCTCCTTGTTCGTGATTGGAAGCTTTGCCGACGACCTTCGCGGATTCGCCGGCCTGACGCAAGGCATGACGCGCGGGATTGCCACCGGCCTGGCCTACCTGGTGCCCAACTTTTCGGCGCTGAACGTGATCAGCGCGGTGGCGCATCAGCAGAGTGTGAGTCCGCAGCTGATTCTGCAAAACACTTTCTACGCCTTGTTCTATACGGCGATGACGCTGAGCGGCGCGGTGCTGATTTTTGAGCGCAGGAACCTGAAATGATTGGGCGGAGCATAGCGCGCAAACCGATGCACAGCCCAGCCCGGAGTGTTTCCCGATGAACTCCCGGCAGCGCACTACCATCTTCGCGACCGGATGTCTGGTGATCTCGATGACGGCCAGCGTCCTGCTGCTTGATCACATCGATCAGATCCGCCCCCGCGACGTGGTGGAAGACACCCTGTACGTCAGTTCGCCCAAGCTGGTGAAGCGGGCCAGCCTTGGATTTGACGGCCTGATGGCGTGCATCTACTGGACGCGCGCGGTGCAATACTTTGGCCACCGGCACTATAACCATGAGCATACGTACAACGAACTGGCGCCGCTGCTGGAAATCACGACCGCGCTTGACCCGCATCTGTTTCCCGCCTACCAGTTTGGAGCGACCTTTCTCGCTCCCGCTCCACCGAACGGGGCGGGCCAGCCCGAGCGGGCGATTCATTTGATTGAATATGGGATCGAGCACAATCCCAAGGACTGGCACCTTTACTACAATCTCGGCTTCGTCTACTACACCGAACTCAGGGACTACAAGAAAGCCGCCGAGGTGTTTGACCGGGGCTCGAAGGTACCCGACGCGCATCCTTCGATGAAGATTCTGGCGGCGCAGATGGCGGAGCACGCAGAGGATTTTTCCACGGCGCGCCTGCTGTGGAGCGAGGCTTACCAGTCCAGCAATGAATCCAATATCCGCCGGAATGCACTCGAGCACCTGCGGTCGATCCAGGTGGATGAAGACGTCACCAACCTGCAGAATGCCGTGACCGGCTTCGTGGAGCGCAACGGGCGTGTTCCGACCACGCTATGGGAAGTTGTGAGCGCCGAACACATGCGCGGCATTCCGGTCGATCCGGACGGCAATGCCTACGAGATGACGCTCGAGGGACAGGTCGTGGTCGCCAAGCCTGACGACTTTCCGTTCATCAAGCGAGGGCTGCCTCCGGGTTACAAGCCTTCCGGGATGCCGAAATTCCACACCAAGGCTTAAGGAAAGCCTAGGAAAAACAGGTGGGGGCGGACGCAGCTTGCCCTGAGCGAAGTCGAAGGGTCCTCGCCGCGATGCGCAGCGACCACGAAATCATCGGGTGACGCGAGCGGCCACCGGACGAAATGCGTCCCGGGCTGCGTGGGAGAATGTAGGGGATGAGTTCCCGCCCAGAGTCGCCGCGAATCCTTCCTGCTGTTGGAAGATTTTGGCGGGAGCGTGCGCAGCGCTCGGGTTTCTTCATCGCGACTTTGGACCTGACCGCGGCCTGCTGGGGATTTCTTCGCGATTCGACTCCGTCGCGGCTGCGATCCCGCTTCGGCGACGCCGGCTATGACTGGGATTACCGCGTCAATACCACGAGCGGCGCAGTGGGCTGGCGAGACCGGTTGCTGGGAGTCTTTCACTCCCCGTACCAACCCACCGAACGGGAGTTGTTTCACGAGATGGTCGGGGCGTTGGCAGAGCAGACCAAACTGAATTTCGCCGATTTCACGTTCATCGATCTCGGATCAGGCAAAGGACGCGCTCTTCTGATGGCGTCGGACTATCCCTTCCAGGGGATTGTGGGGATGGAACTGTTGCCGGCCTTGCACGAGATCGCGCGGCAGAACGTGGAACAGTACAAGTCCGACTCGCAGAAATGTTTTCGGATCAAAACAATTTGTGGCGACGCCACCGAGTTCGAGTTTCCCGACCGTCCGCTCCTGCTTTATCTGTTTAATCCCCTGCCTGAATCGGGGCTGCGCCGGACCATCACGAATCTCGCGCAGTCACTCGAAAGGAAGCCGAGAGCCGCGTACGTCCTGTATCACAATCCGCTGCTGGAGAACGTCGTCATGGAAGACGCGAAGTTCCAGAAGATCGCCGGCACGCACCAGTTCTCTGTCTTTGCTTCGACCTCAGCCTCCAGGAATTGATTCGGCTCAGAAGGCGAATCCGACGCCGCCGGTGATCATGGTGGTCCGCCAGTTATACAGGTTGCTGGGATTGTTCGGGTTGGCGATAAATTTGAAGTAGCGGTTCTCGTAGGTGCCTTTGACGTACCAGTTCCCGAAAACGTAGCCCACGCTGCCCTGGACGAAATATCCATGGTCGAAGTTGGGATGGGGCAGCACCAGCGCCGCGCCCGACGAGCGAAAGCGCGGGCTGAACTCCGGCGCGCCTTTCGCCTCAACGAATGCGCGCTTGGAAGAACCGAACTTATAGCGCAGCACGATAGGCAACTCGAACAACTCCATCTTGTCGCGGGCAAAGAACTGGTTATCGACGTTGGCTACCGGAAGATAGATCTTGCTGACGCGCCCGTCGGCGCCGATCGTCAGGTTGCGAAACTGAAAACGCACGCCGCCGTAGAGAGCGTACTCTTTGGCGTGATTCGAGGTATCCGAAGGGACGCGGATATCCCCCCCGGCCACGACGCTCGGCCGCTCGGTCTTCGGATTGAATGGAATGACCGCGAATTCTCCGTTGATGTCGACGACCGCACTTGTGGTCTTCGCCAGTCCAGCGAAGGTGTCGGCGGTCTGGCCGACGTCAACCCCAAGGGTTCCTCGTTGACCATAGGCCGGAACCGAAGCCAAGAACAGCACACACACCCGCACCAGATGCGTCTTGCAGCGCCTCATCCCTGCGTTTCCTCCCTTGTGGGAAAAAGTGAACACTTCCGCGGATACCACCAGACGGAGAGCGGTTGGGTTCGTGAATTCTTAATTCTATCTGTGAATCGTGATTCTATGTGTGGGATGCAGGAGATTGGGGAATCGTTTTGTGTATCGGGCGGAAGAATGCCGGCTGGCCGCAGGAGGCATGCAACCGACGCCAGGTTCGGGCCTGGTTCCGCTACGAAGGCGTTAGGAAATGCCAAGCCCAACCTTGAGATCAGGGAGTGGAGCCCTACGACCCTTGTTTTTCGAGAATCTTCTCTGCCTTCCTGGCGGCCTGTTTCTCTTTACGATACGCGCGGGCTACGTCGCCCAGAGGCGTGGGCTCTGAAACTGGGCCAAACTCCCACAGAGGACGCTCGCCTTGTGCGTACGTGTAATTGTCAGGCGCTCCGCCCACGAGCGGATGCTCACACGCCATCGCTCCCAGATCGGCGTGGCGAGGATGGTCAGGAATGCGAACCGGGGTAGCCTCGCTGGAGATGGAGCCGGCTTGTCCGAAAGCCGCCGCGGTACAAAGAACGATGACTACAAGTAGGGCTATTTTCATGGCGTTAATCTTCATATACCACTTGGGGTGCAAGCCGTATACCAATTCCAACTGGTTTATTTTGTTAATGTTAGATGGATTCCATGAAGTCCCGCGCAAGATTTTGCACTTTTTAAGGATCGTTCATTCTCGCCGTGCGGGGGTCTGGCTGTTCTCGTTGAGCCGCTCATCCGCACGGGAAATCAAGAGCTATAACCGCAAAGGCCGCGGAGAACCTCCGCAAAGGTCGCGAAGAAGATCTAGATTGGGGCACTACCGGGCAACGGTCGGTTGCTCGACTTCCTTGGAACAGTGTATGGTTCCGCTGAACCATGAGGTACGGATGGAGCAAGGAATGAGCACGACGGTAAAGGCGAGGAAACCGGTCGGCATCGGGATCCGATTGGCGGTGGTATTGGCGCTGTGGGTGGGTGCGGTTCCATTTTTCGCTTGGGCACAGACCGACTGCGCGGACGGCAACGGCGTCCTCGACACGGCGCCACCGAAGAACATGACGCCGCAGGAACTGATCCAGAAATTTACGGCGGAGGAGACGAAGGTTCGAGACGCCCGACTGCATTACACGTACACGCAAGACGTGATGGTCCAGACGCTCGACGGCAAGTCGGTCGACGGACAGTTCCACGAAATCACGAATGTCTCGTATGACGCCAAGGGCAAGCGGCTGGAGAACGTAACCTTCGCTGAAGTATCGACCCTGCGCAACCTTTCGCTGACGGCGCAAGACATGGACGACATCCGCGTCTTCATGCCCTGGATTCTCACCGCGGACCTGGTGCCCCAATACAAACTGACCTATGCCGGGCAGCAGCACGTGGATGATCTGGACACATACGTATTTCACGTGGAGCCGCTCAAAGAGGAGAAAGACAGGCGATACTTTCAGGGACGCGTCTGGGTCGACAACCGCGATCTGCAGGTGGTGAAGCTGTGCGGTAAGAGCGTCCCCGAGCAAGTCAAAGTGAAGAAGCACCAACCGGTGGATGTGCGGCCGACTTTTGTGGGGTACCGGCAACTGGTGGATGGATACTGGTTTCCGACGTATGCCCGCGTGGATGACACGTTGCACCTGGGGGCGCAATCGACTCACGTGCGCGAAGTGGTGAAGTTCAAGGACTACAAGCGGGCGTCCCCGCCCGGCGCAGCATTGAAGCCGTAACGACAGGGTTCCTCAGGAAATCAGAACGTCACTTGAACCAGGGCTTGAGGTATGCTGTACTGCATCTATGGCTGAACCGAAAGAAAAAAATCGCGCTAAAGACATCGTGCTGTGGATCATTACGGTCGCGTTGGTTGCTCTGTCGATCTACTGGTACCAGAAGCCGAGGTAGTTAAGTGCGAGCCACAACTTTTCTTCGGTCCGATTCCGCGATTGAGAGGGCGGGCTGCCTCGTTATTTTCGCGATTATTGCGATTTCAGAAAACTGATCGTCGTCTTGCCCCCCAAGCCTCTTCATCTTGATTCCCCTTCGCCTCCTGCACTGAGGCGGTTGGGCATCTTCCTTCGCGCCGCGGAGATCTCGTCCTCGTAGTCGTCAGCAGGAATTTACGAAAGACGAAATTGCTGCTCCAATTTACAAAAACAGAACAAGACAACAGTTCGAAACATTTGCACATTGACTCGCGGTTTACTCAGGAATTAGAAAGTCTGAACCAAACGCAGGTTCGGAGCAGATTGCACCGCGGTCTGGGGTTCGCATGCCCGCGGGGCAGACTCCATCAATGCGTTGAAGAAACAAATCCAAGGAGATAGATCCTCATGATGAAAAGAAGTTGCCCTCCCCTTAGTTCAATGGTTGTCCTGTGTCTGCTGATCTGCCTGGGCCTGATGGGAAGCGGATTCACGCAAGACGCACAGGTTGAAACTCCACGCGCGCGGTATGCCGTCATGCCTGCGCATTTGCGGTCGGACGTCGCCCCTCCGCCCGCCTCACTGCAAAGCTGGAATGGATCGTTCACGTATAACGGTACAAACTACAGCTACAACATGGTTGGCACAGCGCCTTCGACCAACTCTACGGCCACGATTACCACCTACATCATTCCCGTGAAAATCACCATCACGGCGCGCAACGGGAGCAAGACGGTCTTCGATCCCTCGCACGTGCTTTCGAACGGAAATACGGTGACCAATAACACTGTGCAATCGCCTCTGTTCGACTCAACCACGACTTACACGCAGGGTGGAGTCGACGTAGGGACCACGCAGTACATCGACGCATACCAGCGCGGGAACTTCTGGGGCACGGTATCGTCGAACCCGAACTCGCACTTGCTGCTCAGTGCGACCGTACTGGCGGAGCAGAGCCTGAGCCCTTCGCGCACCTTTGGCAAGACGGGAAGCCCGTTTGGATTCACCGCCGCCGAGGTCGACATCAACTGGTTTGATTCCCAGATTCCAAACCTCATTACCAAATTGGGGATTCAGCCTAACCAGTTCCCGATCTTCCTGCTCTACAACACTTATCTGACGCAGGGGGGAGGATGCTGCATTGGCGGATACCACAGCTCGGAGGGCAGCGTCAGCAATCCGCAGTCCTACGCCGAGGCTACTTATGTCGATCATGTGGGCGCCTTCTCGCAGGATGTGTCGGCGCTGTCGCATGAAATCGGCGAGTGGGCGGACGATCCTCTGACCGTGAACTTCAACGGCAACAACACGCCCTGCGGAATACTGGAGAACGGAGATCCCGAGGAGGGCGATGCCAACTTCGGAGGCTTCCCCTACGTGCTCCACGGGTTTACCTACAACCTGCAAGATTTGGTGTTCTTGCCTTATTTCGGAGCTCCGACCAGCACATCGGTAAACGGATGGTTGAGCTTCCAGCACAATACCTCGCTCTCAGTTTGCTCGAACGGATCCTAAACCTCAGGATCCTTCCCCCACTCGCAGGCCCGCTCCGCCAGGAGCGGGCCATTTTTCTGCGCAACACACCGCCGTAGGACGCGGAATACTCAGAGGATGTTCGGGACGGGCCTGTACCTCTAGGGTTTTGTGCCTTCCATCGGGTAAGATACTTCGGCTGCTGACCTCAGGCAATTCTCTGCCGACGGGAGCGCTGGCATCAGGACGACTCAAATCGGCTCCGACGCACTAGTTCGTAATCGACATAAAGGATTGGAGGTTAAGATGCCAGAGGTCGACCTACCCAACAATACAAGCCAGCGAGAGGGCTATTCGGAGTCATGGAAGGTGGAATACGAGCAAGTCAGCAACAACTTTCGGATGTTGGCCGAGACGCGATTCAAGCTTCTGGCGTTGGTGCCAACGCTGACCGGATCTGCGGTGTACCTTTTGTCCAAGATGACCGCCGGACAGCAGGGCGCTGATTATGCGATGGTAGGGTTTCTGTCGGTCCTCGGATTCCTGGCGACGATGGGAATCACCTTCTACGATCAGCGCAACAGCGAGTTATACAATCTGCTGGTTAAGCGCGCACGAGAGATGGAAAGACTGCTAATCCCCCCGATGAAGAACTTCGAAGGGCGCATTCGCGCGTCGCGTTTTCTGTTCGGATGCGCGCGAATGAAGCATGACACCGGTTTGGCCTTAATTTATGCACCGGTGCTGGGAGCGTGGTTCTTTCCACTGGTAGATGCTCTTCTCTTGGGGAACCACCGTTCTGCAACGACTGCGATGTACATCTCGTTGCTTTCCTCGCTGACGGTCGGGGCCTTGTTCTTCGAGGAGTTTATGCGGCTGGATCGACAAAAACGATGAACCGCGAATATCACAAGGCTTACAGCCAGGAACTGCACCGCGATATGGAAGCCCTGATTTACGGCCATGCGGGAACGCCGCTCATCGTCTTTCCCACATCGATGGGGAAGTTTTTCGAGTACGAGGATCGGGGCATGGTCGGCGCGCTGGCGCCGAAGATCGAGCGCGGTGAACTGCAGGTGTTTTGCCCTGATGGCATCGATACCGAGAGCTGGTACAACAAGGGCGTACACCCGCGAGTGCGGGTGTTGCGGCATTTGCAATACGAGCGCTACATTCTGCACGAGTTCCTGCCGTTTATCCGGTGGAAGAATCAGGCTTGGCAACTGGGCGTTACGGGCTGCAGCTTTGGCGGCTACCATTGCGTGAACTTCGCGCTCAAGCATCCGGATATCGTGACCCATTGCGTGAGCATGAGCGGGGCGTTCGACATCAAACAATTTCTGGACGGTTACTACGACGACGATTGCTACTTCAACAATCCACCGGACTTTGTGCCGGGCCTGACCGACGACTGGTTTCTGAGCCGCTACCGGCAAATGAAGATCGTGCTGGGTTCGGCGGATTGGGACATGTGCCTGGATCAGAACGTGAAGTTCTCGGCGATCCTGAACGGCAAGTCGATTCCTCACTGGCTCGATATCTGGAACGACAATTCAAAGCATGACTGGCCGCTGTGGCTGAGGATGGCGGTGAAGTATTTTTGAGATTTCTTTTCAGTTCTCAAAACTCGACGGACCGTACGGGGAGGACGCCCTGCGGCGGCAGTTCTACGGGACGGAAGTGCAGGGGGCCTTCGACTACGGAGCTGTTTCGCTTTGCGAAACAGCTCCTCCGCTCAGGATGACAATTCTGTGATGGATGGAGAATTCGCGTGAAGAAGATTGGCATTTTATTCGGCATGGAAGATACCTTTCCACCCGCGGTGGTGGAAAAGATTAACTCCATGAAGATCGATGGAGTGACAGCGGAATTTGTGAAGATCGGCGGCATCCGGATGGATGAGCCGAAAAAGTACGATGTGATCATCGACCGCATCTCGCAGGATATTCAGTTTTATCGCGCGTATCTGAAAAACGCGGCGCTGCACGGCACGATTGTCGTCAACAATCCATTCTGGTGGACAGCCGACGACAAGTTCTTCAACTATGCGCTGGCGCACAAGATGGGCGTGGCGATTCCGCCGACGGTAATCCTGCCGCACAACAAGCATCCCGAGGGCACGACCGACAAGTCGATGCGCAACCTGATCTTTCCGCTGAACTGGCAGGAATTGTTTGACTACGTCGGCTTCCCCGCCTTCCTCAAGCCCTATTCCGGAGGAGGGTGGAAGCACGTGTACAAAGTGCATTCGCCGGAAGAATTCTTCCATCACTACAACCAGACCGGCGACCTGTGCATGACGCTGCAGCACGGAGTGGAGTTCGACGAGTATTACCGCTGTTATGTGGTGGGGCAGGAAAAAGTCCACATCATGAAATACGACCCGAAGGCGCCGCATCATGAGCGTTATGTGAAGGGGAATCCACCGCCGTCGTCGGAGGCGCTGCGCGCTCGCATCGAGAAGGATGCCCTTGCTCTCTGCCAGGCGCTGGGCTACGACCTGAACACAGTCGAGTTTGCGGTCGAGGGCGGAGTGCCGTATGCGATCGATTTTTTGAATCCGGCGCCGGATGCGGAGATTACGTCGGTGGGGCAGCAGAATTTCTACTGGATCGTGACGGCGGTCGCGGAGATGGCCGTGAAGATGGCGCAGAGCGGTGTCAGTCCGGCGAAGGAATTGCGATGGGCTGGCTTCCTGGCGGGGAATGAACCGGCGGAAGCAGAGAAAGCGGCCAAGAAGAAGAAAGCGAAGTAATGCGGGGCGAAACCTCCCGGGCTCGCACTCAACTTGTCGCGAAATAGGCGCACATCGAACTGGCGGGGCACATGTCACACTTTGGGTTTGTGCGTTTGCAGGTCACCTGCCCGTGCGTTTTCAGCAGCAGATAAGCGCGGGTGCGGGCGTCGAACTTCTCGGGCACGTCTGCCGCTATGGCGCGTTGAGCCTCGCGATAGCTGGCCGAGTAGTTTTTGTCTTCTTTCCCCTTGAGTACGCGATCGAGAAGGTGCACGCAATTCGAGGGAATGGCCGCGATCGGAGAAATTCCCGCGAACAGAAGAATGCGGTCCGCCCCCGGATCGGCGATTCCCGAAAACGTTTTCAGCGTCTTGCGGGCCTGGGTCAACGGTCCCGCTAAAGCCGCACGCAGATCGCCTCCGAATTCATCCTGAACGCGCATGGCAATTTCTTTCAAACGTTCGGCGCGCAGCTCCGGGACCATGCCTCCAGGCTTGAGCGCGGCGCTCAGCTTCGCCGGTTTCGCGCGCAGTAACTTTTCAGGCTCGATGCCGACTTCGACCGTAAGCTTGTCCCACCCTTTTGCGCAGGCCGCGTCGCTGGCGGGATAGCCGCAGTGCCACCACACGAGGAACTCATACGGGTCTGTGGGAAAACACGGCTCCTGCGGGCCGTACAATTCCTCCAGCCGGTCCAACAGATCGAGGATGGAAATCCGGGATTGAGGCACTCGGGACGAGATGTTACTGTGGGTGTCCACGGAGCGCAAGGGACGCCGAAGGCCGCATCGAGCCGAGCGTCGCCTGCCGCTCAACCCTTTTATCCCGGAGACCCATTGCCATGAAACGCGGTGCCGCTCCCAGGACCGTGGACGAATACCTGGCTGGCATTCCGGAGCCGGCTCGCAGCACACTACAGCATATTCGCGCCGTCATCCAGTCGGTCGTGCCGGCAGAGACGACTGAGGTGATCAGCTACGGCATTCCAATGTTCAAGTACAACGGGATGCTGGTGGGCTACGCGGCCTTCAAGAACCACTGCAGTCTGTTCCCGACAGGATCCGGCGTGCTCGACCAGTTCGAGAAAGAACTGAAGGGCCATAGAACCTCTAAGGGGACGATTCAGTTCCCTTCGGACAAGGCGCTGCCTGACGCGTTGGTGAAGAAAATTGTGCGGGCTCGGGTCAAGGAAGATAGGGAGTGGGACTGAACGATCGTGCCCGAAACGCTTTTCGGGCATTGTTATACTGTTAGGAGTTCGTTTTCCCGGGGTGTTCTGGGGTCATGGAGTTGTTTCCTGGTTAGATTTCGCGGGCAGGAGTGCCCGCGCCACACAAGCATATGTTGCCGACTTTCACCATCGGAATTGAAGAAGAGTATCAGACGATCGATCCGGTAACCCGGGATCTGCGGTCGCACATTCAGGCGGAACTGCTGGAAAAAGGCAAGAAGGTTCTGCAGGAACGGGTGAAGGCGGAGATGCATCAGTCCGTCGTCGAAGTCGGAACCGGGATTTGCAAAAATATCAAAGAAGCGAAGGCCGAGGTGAAGGGACTGCGGCGCGAGATCATTCGGCTGGCACGGGAAAACGGGCTCGCCGTGGCTTCGGTCGCGACCCATCCGTTCTCGGATTGGCGGACGCAGGAAATTCATCCCGACGAGCGCTACAAGAATATTGTTGAGGACTTGCAGCTGGTGGCGCGGGCCAACCTTATTTTCGGGCTGCACGTGCACATCGGCATTGAGGATCGCGAGACCGCGATCCACATGATGAACCATGCGCGCTATTTTCTGCCGCACATCCTCGCGCTCTCGACGAACTCGCCCTTCTGGCTGGGCATGAATACCGGGTTGAAGTCGTACCGCTGCAAGGTGTTCGACAAGTTTCCGCGCACCAATATTCCCGACTATTTCCCCAGCTGGGGCGAGTACGAGAATTTCATCAAGCTGTTGATCAAGACCAACTGCATCGACAACGCCAAGAAGATCTGGTGGGATATCCGGCCGCATCCGTTCTTCAACACTATTGAGTTTCGGGTGTGCGACATCCCCATGCGGGCCGATGAGACGATCGCAATTGCGGCTTTGATCCAGGCGACTGTCGCGAAACTATATAAGCTCTACACCGCGAACCAGGGATTCCGCCTGTATCGCCGCGCCCTGATCATGGAGAACAAGTGGCGGGCAGCACGCTACGGGCTCGACGGCAAGCTGATTGATTTCGGCAAGCAGACGGAAGTTTCCGCGCGCGATCTGATTCATGAGTACCTGGAGTTCATCGACGATGTGGTCGACGAACTGGATTCGCGCGAGGAACTGGAGTACATCCACACGATTCTGGAGACAGGCAGCGGCGCCGACCGCCAACTGCGCGTCTTCCAGCAGACCGGGGACCTGAAGAAAGTGGTCGATTACATCATTGAGGAGACGGAAACGGGGCTGGCGGAAAGCGAAGAGCCAGTTGCCGCAAGAAAAATCGTTTAATGAGCATCTCTGTACGAACCAATCAAAAACAACTGAACAAGATCGCATTTGACCCGGAATACGCGCCGGGCGCCCGCAACGCCGTCAACGTATGCCTGCGCATCCAGCCTCAGGAGCAGGTGTGTGTCATCACCGATGAGGCCACGATCGAGATCGCAGCCGCGATTGTCGCCGAACTTGAAAAGCTTGGCGCCCCGTATCATGCGTGGATTCTCGAAGAACTAGCCGACCGTCCATTGACGGATTTGCCGCGCGAGATTCTTGCCGATCTCGAAACCAGCCAGGTTTCCATCTTCGCGGTGCAAGCGCAGAGGAACGAACTGCGCTCGCGCATTCAGATGACCGACGTGGTCAACCGCCGCAAGATTCGCCACGCCCACATGGTCAACATCAACCGGCAGATCATGCTGGAAGGCATGCGCGCTGATTTTCAGCGGGTCGACCGGTTGAGCCAGAAGGTCGTCGAGATGGTGCGTAAAGCATCGAAGGTTCGAGCAACGACCTCGGCGGGAACCGATCTGACGGCGGACCTCAACCCGAAATACAAGTGGCTGAAGACCAGCGGCATTATCTCTCCTGAGAAGTGGGGAAACCTGCCGGGCGGTGAGATCTTCACGACGCCGGGCGAGGTAAACGGAACGTTTGTGATCGACGGCGTGGTCGGCGATTACTTGTGCGCGAAGTTCGGCAATCTCAAGGAAACTCCACTGACGGTGCACATGAAGGGCAACCGCCTGACCGAGGCGCACTCCGACAATCGCGAACTGGAAAGTGATTTCTGGAAATACACGCACACCGATGCGAACAGCGACCGCGTCGGCGAATTCGCCATCGGCACCAACATCGATCTCAAGGAAGTCATCGGCCAGATTCTGCAGGACGAGAAGTATCCTGGCGTGCACATCGCATTCGGAAATCCTTACGGCGCGCATACGGGCGCGGAGTGGGATTCCACGACTCACATTGACGTCGTCGGACGGAAGTTCAACATCTGGGTCGACGACGAACAGATCATGCGCGAGGGAAAGTTTCTGGTGGAAGCGTAGCCCGCGCATGTACCGTCTGATCCAGAGCATGGACATCCGCGAGTAAGAGTCTCATACTGCCTCACTATGATTTCCTCCTTGCGCAGGCAGTTCAACGACAGCTTCACTCCTGCGAAATATCAGAAATTCCTGCGCCGGATCGATGACGTCTGCGGAACACATGTTCAGTTCCGGCTCTCGGAGACGCCGTGTTTTTTCCCGAAGGAATTAATTGACCGGATGGCGCGCGATGGGCAGGAACTGGTCCGCCAACTGGTTGACAGCGCCGAATATCGCGCTAAGTCCGATGAGGCGGTGCCGGCTGAATTCAAAGTGCCGAACGAGGCGCCGCACCCCATGTTCGTCCAGGTGGACTTCGGCCTCGTGCGCGATGCCGGCGGTCAGCTGCGTCCAAAGCTGGTTGAACTGCAGGCCTTCCCTTCTCTGTATGCCTATCAGGGCCCGCTGGCTGATGCCTACATTGACGTCTACGGACTCGCAGCCTCCGGCTTTCGGCTTCCGGCTTCCGGCCGCCTCAAATATCTTCTCAGTGGACTTGAGACTGATTCTTACCGTGAACTGCTGCGTCGGGCAATTGTGGGCTCGCACGATCCCGAGAACGTGATTCTGATGGAGATTGATCCGCAGCATCAGAAAACGCTGCCGGACTTCAACCTCACCGAGAAGATGCTGGGCGTGCGCACGGTCGATATCCTCGACATCAAGAAGGATGGCTCTCGGCTCTACTACGAACGCGGCGGGAAGCGCATTCCTATCCGTCGCATTTACAACCGGGCAATCGTCGACGAACTCGAACGCAAGAACGTGAAGCTCGCTTTCGACTGGCGCGACGACCTCGACGTGGAGTGGGCGGGACATCCCAACTGGTATTTCCGCATCAGCAAGTTTTCGATTCCTTATCTCAAGCATCCGTCGGTGCCGAAGACATGGTTTCTTGACCGGTTGCGGGAGATTCCTGTCGATCTCGAGAATTACGCGCTCAAACCGCTGTACTCGTTTGCGGGCCTGGGGGTGGTGATTGCGCCGAAGAAAGAAGACATCGCGGCGATTCCGCAGGAGAAGCGTCCTTACTACATTCTGCAGGAACGTTTGAATTTTGAGCCGGTGATCGAAACTCCGTTTGGCGGGACGAAGGCAGAAGTGCGAGTGATGTACATCTGGCTCGACGAGTTGACGCCGGTGCTGACGATCATCCGCATGGGCCGCGGCCTGATGATGGGCGTCGACCACAACAAGAACATGGAATGGGTTGGCGCGTCGGCCGGGCTGTACGTCGAATAGATCGGCCGCCCTTCCGTTATTTCAGGCGCACGAACAGGAGCACGAAGATCGCCCAGATTCCCACGGTCATGGGAAACTGCACCACGGCGGCGTCGCGGATGGCGCCTCCTCTGGGCAATGCAAACGTCAGCAGCATCATCGCAAGAGCAGTCAGTACTCCAACAAAGAATCTGCCTTTCGTTGAGTTCATGGGTTCGGCCTCGCCTTTTCTTTTTCGTCGGGGGAACGATCTGTGGGTTTAAATCAGGCAGCGATTGTACACCTGTTTTCGCTCAATCGGCGGGAGCAGTTTCCAGCCGCCGGCTGACGAGAACACCGCCGGCAAGCAATACACAGGTCAGAACGGCGAAGATGAGCAACCATCCCCAATGATCCAGCGGATGCCGCATCGCACGCAGGAAGCGGCGCCCGTAGTGTGCGGCTATGAACGCAATGCTGAAATAGCGCGCGGCGCGGCAGGTGGCGACAATGACCAGGAATCTGCCCAGGGGATAATCCCCCGCTCCGGCAGCCGCAAAGAACATGCTGGTCGGCGACGGCAGTGGAATGGCGGTGGAGGCAATCAGCGTCCCGGTGCCCCAGTGCTTGAAGAGGGCCAGGAACTTCGACAGCTTGCCCCTCTTGAATTTCTTGTCGAGGTAGGTGGACCCGGCCTGACGCGCGATTTTGAACGTCAAATATGCGCCCAGAACCGATCCTGCGGTCGCCGAGGCGGCGTACTCCCACCATAGAGGATGGTGGCTGGCCGCCAGGACCGCGGTAAGGATATCGGGCCCCGCGAAGGTTGGTATCGGTGAACTATCGAGAATTGCGAGAAAGAACAGGCCGGCCGCGCCCAGGTGACGCAGCGTCGTGAGCAGGCTCTGACTAGCGGGTCGCTTTCGAACGGGGGCGAGCAGGTCGAACATCCCTGCAATATATCAACTGGTTGAAAGAACAGCCGGCGGGGGCTCACGAAAAAGTTATCTGATCTTTTGCACGATCCTGGTCTCGAGCACTTTGCCGTTGGGCCGCTTCACCAACATTCTGTCACCATCGAGCCGAACGTCGACCGGTGTTCCAGCGCCAAACTCACCCGGTACGTATCCGTCCGCCAATTCTGGCCGGTACTCGCCCACGTAGTGCATGCCGTTTACGCGGACTACAATCGCGGTTTTCTTGCGCGAGGCCTCGACCTCTTGGCGGATTTCGTGCTCCGCCTGCGCCCAGTTCTCTGCGTCGCGCCCCGGAATCCTGCCGTTGCGAAAGTAAATCTCCTCCGCGCGCCGGCGGATCAATTCATGCAGATCGGGAGCGGGATTCGCCTGAGAGGGATCGGGAAAAGTGCTACCTTCCATGATGACAATCTCCTACTGGGCCGGGTCGAGGATTCCACAAGTCTGCCCAATTCCATGCTAATCACTCCAAACCACAATGACAGCGACTGGCATCTCACGGAAGGACATAGCAGAGTTCTTTTTGGGAACCCGACCGGACACGTCCCGAACCGGAAAATTTCGTGGCAACCCACGGATCCCGGCGTCGGGACCGAGGCTCAGAAGGCCCAGAAGGCAGTTGACCGGAATCGGCTCGCGGCCTAACATTACCGCGTCTACCGCCGGGCAGCGTCGCATGTTCTTATGATCGGCCAGCAAGTATCCCATTACCGTGTCCTGGGCAAGCTCGGGGGCGGTGGTATGGGCGTGGTTTACGAGGCCGAGGACCTGAAACTGGGGCGGCACGTCGCGCTGAAGTTCATCCCTGAGAATCTGGCCGGCGATCCTAAATCGCTGGAGCGGTTTACCCGCGAGGCCCGGGCTGCATCGCTGCTCAACCACCCTAATATCTGCACCATTCACGGCATTGAAGACAACAACGGCCATCCCTTCATCGTGATGGAGCGGCTTGAGGGCGAGAGCCTGAAGCAGCATATTGCCGGTCACGCCATGGAATTGGAAAAGGTGCTCGACGTGGGAGTGCAGGTGGCGGACGCGTTGATCGCCTCGCATGCCAAGAACATCGTCCACCGCGACATCAAGCCGGCCAACATTTTTCTCACGCCCAGCGGGCAGGTCAAGGTGCTCGACTTCGGACTGGCGAAACTAGTCCACAATCTGGGCACCGAAGACGACGCGGGGGCCGACAATTCGCTGACTGCCGTGGGCGTCATTCCCGGAACCGCGGTCTATATGTCGCCGGAGCAGGCGCGCAGCGAAATGGTCGATGCGCGCAGCGATCTGTTTTCGTTTGGGGTCGTGCTCTACGAGATGGCCACGGGGAAAAAGCCGTTCACCGGAGCCAATTCCCTGGTCACGCTGGACGCGGTTCTGCATTCCAAGCCTGTGCCGCCACACGACGTGAATCCCAAGATTCCGATTGAGTTGGAGGGAATCATCGGCAAGGCGATGGAAAAAGACCGCAACCATCGCTACCAGAGCGCGGCGGAGATGAAGTCGGACTTGACGCTGCTCAAGCGCGAGACCGAGTCCGGCCAGGTGAAGAGTGGCACCAATACCGCGCGCTTGCGGGCTGCCACGAGGACCTTTGGCCGCAACAATCGGCTGCAGACGTATCTGCTGCTGGGTACAGCCGCGCTGCTGGTGACGGTGCTGTCGGCGGTGGGAGCCTGGTGGTACAAGCATCGCGAGATCGCCAACGCCGAGCAGCGGAATGCCATTGCAGTGCTGCCGCTGCAGAACATGAACGGGGACTTCAACGTCGATTACCTGCGCTTCGCTTTGTCGGATGAGATCACCAGCGTACTCACGTACTCCCGCACCCTGGACGTGCGGCCATCATCGGTGACTCGAAAGTACGTTGCGCTCGATCTTGATCCGAAAAAAGTAGGACAGGAATTGCGCGTGGGGCGTCTGTTATCGGGATCGTTCCGCAAGCAGGGAGACCAGTTGCTGGTGACTCTCGAGGCCATTGACGTTCCGACGGACCGGTTGCTGTGGCAGGCCACGGTGACCGAAAAATCCGACAACCTGATCGGACTTCAGGAGCAACTGACCAACCAGGTACAGCACGGATTGTTGCCCATCCTGGGAGGCGCGGCAGGATCGGCCGAGGCCGCCGCCTCTCGGCCGAAGAACCAGCAGGCTTATGATTTCTATCTTCGCAGCATCGCCGTGCCCCATGATCCCGCCCCGAACAAGGAAGCCTACAAGATGCTTGAGTGGGCGGTGGGCATTGATCCCACGTACGCACCTGCCTGGGAAGCGCTGGGGCAAAGATACTACTGGGACTCCACGTACGGCGGTGGCGGCGAAGAAATGTTCCAGCGCTCGAACTCCGCTTACGAACGGGCGGTCACGCTCGATCCGAACCGCGTGATGGCAGCGAGCAGTCTCATTACCAATCGCGTGGAGCGGGGCGAGTTGGGGCGTGCCTATGATGCTGCCACCGATCTGGTGAGGCGGCGTCCGCAGAGCGCCGATGCTCACTTCGCATTGGCCTACGTGTTGCGGTATGCGGGAATGCTCGATCAGTCGACGCAGGAGTGCAACGCGGCGAGGCAACTTGACCCTGGCAATTTCACGTTCCGCTCGTGCGCGTGGTCATTCCTCGAAATGGGCAAAACGGATCGCGCCATGGATTTCGTCCATCTGGATGCCGGATCGGAGTGGGCGGCTTGGGCAACTCCGTACATATACCTCGGAGAGGGCAACGTCGCTGAAGCCCACGCGGCCGCCAAGAATATGGGGAAAGCATCTTCGTATCACCGCGACCTGATGGAAGCCTGCACGGCGCCGCAGCGTCCGGCGGACTTTGCCAAGATTGTGCGGGAGTCGGAAGCTTCCGTGATGATGGAACCGGATGCGGAGGCCTGGTATCACGTCGGCGCGCTGATGGCTGCGTGCGGGCAGAATGATCCCGCACTGCGTTTGCTCAAGGCAGCCGTGCAGCAGAACTATTGCGGGTACGGGGCATTGCTCGACGATCCGTTGCTGAAAGATCTGCGCAAAGACACTAAGTTCAATGAAGTGCTCACGGCATCGAGTAACTGCCAGGCTTTGTTGAAAGAGGGCAGACAGTAACGCTGTCGCCATTCCGTACCTCCATCCTCACGCTCCTATGCCACGGTTCACACGACGGGCGCTTTTGAAATCCTCGGTTGCCGGCCTTGCGGCATCGAGCATGCCGTTACTCGCCCAGAGTGCCACTGCGGCTGCAGAACGCAAGGGCCGCATTCATCAATCGGTTTGCCGCTGGTGCTACTCTCACATTCCCGTCGACCAGCTGGCGGAATACGCGGCAAAGATCGGTTTGAAAGGAATCGATCTGCTGCAACCGGACGAATACGAAATCCCCCGCCGCTACGGCCTGGTGTGCACCATGGGATACGCGGGCGGCGGAGAAATTGGCAAGGCTCTCAATCGCGTAGAGAATCATGCGGCGATCGAAGCGGCGTTTAGAACGAACATTCCGCTCGCCGCCAAGGCCGGGGTCCCGAATGTCATCACATTCTCCGGCAACCGGGGCGGCATGTCTGACGAGGAAGGAGCTCGCAACACGACCGCGGGGCTGAACCGGGTTAAGAAAATCGCGGAAGACCATGGCGTCACCATCTGCCTGGAACTGCTCAACAGCAAGCGCGATCATCACGACTACATGGGCGACCACACGGCCTGGGGCGTCCGGGTCGCGCAGGAAGTGAATTCGCCGAAGGTGAAGCTGTTGTACGACATCTACCACATGCAGATTATGGAAGGCGATCTGATCGAGACCATTCGCCAGAACGTTCAGTGGATCGGACACTTTCACACCGGCGGAGTTCCGGGCCGCCACGAACTGGATGGGACGCAGGAAGTTCAGTGGGACGCCGTGATGAGAGCCATCGCAGACTCAGGTTTCAAGGGCTACGTGGCGCACGAATTCGTGCCCACGGGTGATCCCCTGGTTTCGCTGCGGGGTGCGGCGGAGTTGTGTGACGTTTGAACGCGAGTCGGCCAAGCGCTCACCAAAGGCTGACCGGGAAGTCTAAACCGTATCGGAGACTTGAAAGAATTTGCGTCGGAGCGGGGGTAGGCCCCATCCTTGTAACGTGAGACATTCCGGACCCGCCAGCTTGCGGAGGCGTGCCAGCCGCCGCGTTACCCATATAATTCAGCTCTTGCACTCTTCCGGGCTGAGACTCGTTGGCTGGCTCTTGATTTGCGCCTTGACGGCGCCTGCACAGGCCCCGTCTGCCAAGCACACGACAACGTCGGCCAAGTCTCTGACAGGCGCCGATATCTCCGCCGACCCTCCCGGCCTGCTGTACCAGGGCGTTCCTGCACCGATCGCGCAAGATGAGGGTGTGCCGGGATTGCGCCTCGAACTCCTGCGCCTGGGCACGACGGCGCGGTTGATGCAGGTGGTCGCCCATCCCGATGACGAAGATGGTGGCCTGCTCACCCTGCAGGCCCGCGGGCACGGCGTCAGCACCCTGCTGATGACGCTGAATCGCGGAGAGGGCGGGCAGAACAAGATCGGCAGCAACTTGTCTGACGTGCTCGGCGTGCTGCGGACGGAGGAACTCCTCGCTTCCGATCAGCATTACGGGATACAGGATCGGTTCTCCCGCGTCGCCGATTTCGGATTCTCGAAGAAAGCCGATGAAACCTTTGCCAAGTGGGGCGGGCACGATGTTGCGCTCGCGGACATGGTGCGGGTGATTCGAACGTTTCGTCCCGATGTGCTGGTCGCGCGTTTTTCGGGTACGGAGCGCGACGGGCATGGGAATCATCAGGTATCCAGCATTCTCACGAAAGAGGCGTTCCGCGCGGCCGCCGATCCCAAGCGCTTTCCCGAACAGATCGCACAAGGGCTGGAGCCGTGGCAACCCAAGAAGCTCTATATCGGCAACGTGTGCCCGTGGGGATCAGCCACATGTCCGTCGCCCGACTGGACCGTGAAGTTCAACACTGGCGAGCGCAGCCCTGAGTTGGGGATGTCGTACGTTCAGTTCGCGATGGCCGGACTGCGGCACCAGATGTCCCAGGGCGCGGCGAATTGGACCGTGGACGACGGAGATCGTTTCACGTTCTACCGGCTCGTGGATTCGGTCGTACCGTCAGCAGCGGACAAGAATGGCCACGAAAAAGATTTCTTCGATGGAATCGACGCAACCTGGCCGGCTCTTGCAGCCACCGGACCGAAGGTTCCGGCGCTGCGAGCGCAGTTCACGGAGATCGCAAAGCTGGTGGCTGAAACGTCTTCCGCGGCACGGGGCAACGATGCATCACTCGCGGTTGCACCTCTGACGAAGGTTGTGGCGCAACTCAGTCGCGTGAGTAGCGAAGTCCGCGGCAGCACTCTGGATGGCGCGGCGAAGGTCGACCTGTTGACCCGCCTCGCCGAAAAGCAACAACAGGCAGAGACCGCATTAAATTTGGCCTTGGGCGTCACACTCACGGCAGATGTCACTTCGAGCGTGGGCCGTGGCGGCATCCCCAAAGAAGCTGAAGGGCTCACCGCGGTTTCACCGGGGCAGGAATTCATGGTCGGGGTCACTTTCCACAATGGCTCGAAATTCCCGCTGACGATCGATCACATCAAGCTGGTAGTTCCGACGGGATGGAACACGATCAATGGCAAGACGCGACCGGAGACCGTCGCGCCGGGAAAAGACCTGCACGCGGACTTCCGCTTGCGCGTTCCGAAGGAGACGCCCTATACCCGCCCCTACTGGCATCGCGACGATCCGGACACAGACAGCATCCACCACATCGACAACGAAGCGTACGCCACGCTTCCCTTCCCGCCGCCTGCGATGCGCGCGCGTGTGGAATATTCGCTGAGCAAGCCGGGGCAAACGCGAAACGGGATTGCCACTGCGGTTGTAACGCCTTTCCTCGACGACGCTGGAAAGCCGCACTCGCGTCCTCTGGCCGTCGTGCCTGCTTTTTCTGTGATGCTCGAGCCCGGCACCCAGGTGATCTCAACGCACAACGGCAACAGCTCGACGGTTACGGTGGGAGTCACGAGCAACATGGGAAGCGAGGCGCATGGCAATTTGCGGCTGGAATTGCCTGAGGGCTGGCGGTCCGAGCCCGCGCAGTCTGCCGTCAAGTTCACTCGCCGCTGTGAGAAACAGGAAATCCAGTTCAAAGTGTTTCCCGCAGGATCGCAGCAGGGCCGGGCGACCGTCGGGGCCGTCCTCGAATCGGACGGCGAGAAATACCGCGAAGGCTACACGCTCGTCACGCGCGAGGATCTAGGCAGCTTCTACTATTACCAGCCGGCGCGCCAGCGGGTGAGCATCGTCGACGTGCAAGTGCCGCATGGCCTGAAGGTCGGCTACGTGATGGGGGCGGGCGACGACATTCCGACCATCCTGAAGCAAGTTGGGATGAACGTCACCATGGTCCCCGCCGAGCATCTTGCCGGTGAAGACCTCGGCCAGTTCGGAACGATCGTGCTGGGCATTCGCGCCTACGATACGCAGAAAGACGTCGTCGCGAACAACAAGAAGCTGCTTGACTTCGTTGCGGCTGGCGGCACGCTCGTCGTCCAATACGACACTGGCGTGGGCGATTTCAACAGCGGCAAATTCACTCCCTACCCCGCGGACCTCAGCCGCGCGCGTGTCTCCGTGGAGGAAGCGCCGGTCGATATCCTGGCGCCGCAGGACGCAGTCTTTCATTATCCGAACACGATTACGGCCGACGATTTCAACGGCTGGGTGCAGGAGCGAGGCTTGTATTTCATGAGCAAGTGGGATGACCATTTCTCGCCACTGCTCTCGTGCCACGATCCCGGAGAAGATGCGCAAAAGGGCGGCCTGCTGCGGGCGCAGTACGGCAAGGGAACCTACATCTATACGGGATACGCCTTCTTCCGCCAGCTGCCCGCGGGTGTGCCGGGAGCGGTGCGGCTGTATGTGAATCTACTCAGCGCCAAGGGAAAAGATTAGCCGTAGAGACGTAGCTTGCTACGTCTTTCTTCGTGGTGAGAAGACGTTGCGAGCAACGTCTCTACGATATGGAATCTTCTTCGCAACAAAGCGGTGGCTCGCCCACCCTCATCCGCGGGATGGGGCTGTGGAGCGCAACCGCGCTGAACATGATCGACATGATCGGCGTGGGACCGTTCATCACCATGCCGCTTGTGGTCGCGGCCATGGGCGGGCCACAGGCTCTGCTGGGATGGATTGTGGGCGCGCTTCTCGCCGTGTGCGACGGGCTGGTCTCGGCGGAGTTGGGTGCAGCGCTTCCGACATCGGGCGGGTCCTACCGCTATCTTCGCGAGATCTACGGGCCGCAGAAGTGGGGACGGCTCATTTCGTTCCTGTTTATCTGGCAAGTTTCATTTTCGGCGCCGCTATCGATTGCAACTGGCTGCATCGGGCTGGCGGGCTACGCGGCGTATTACTGGCCGGAACTGGAAACGGTTTACGCGCATCACGATGCAGCGCTGCACATCCCGTGGGCAGGAACGCTGCAGTTGAGCTGGATCGTCACTCCGGGGACGGCGCTTGCCGTCCTGATCTGCTTCTTCACCGTACTGCTGCTTTACCGGCGCATCACGGCGATCGGACGGCTTTCGAAGATCCTGTGGTTTGCCGTGATGGGAACGATTGGATGGATCATCTTCGCCGGCCTGACACACTTCAACGCCGCGCGGGCATTCGATTTCCCCCCGGGCGCATTTTCACTCTCTCACCAGTTCTGGGTGGGGCTGGGCGGAGCGATGCTCATCGCCACCTACGACTACTGGGGATACTACAACGTCTGTTTTCTGGGAGATGAGATCGAAGACCCGGGAAAGAATATTCCCCGCGCTCTGTTGCTTTCTATTCTGCTGGTCGCGTGTCTATATCTAATGATGAACCTGTGCATCCTGGCCGTGGTCCCCTGGCGAGAGATGCTGCAGGCGGGACAGAACAATACTGGTCTGTATGTTGTGTCGTTGTTCATGCAGAGGATTTATGGAGATTGGGCGGCGCGGTTGGTGACAGGACTAGTGATCGCAACGGCGTTCGCCTCGGTGTTTTCGTTGATGCTGGGCTATTCCCGAGTCCCCTACGCGGCGGCCAAGGACGGCAATTATTTCAAGGCATTCGCCAAGGTACACCCGGTCTACCGCTTCCCGCATGTTTCGCTGCTGGCGCTCGGAGTTGTGGCTGCGGCCTTTTGTTTTCTGCGACTCAAAGATGCGATCGCTGCCCTGGTGGTCATACGGCTGATCCTGCAGTTTCTGGTGCAGGCTGTGGGCTTGATTGTGCTGAGAATTCGAAGACCGGAGATGCCCCGGCCGTTTCGCATGTGGCTCTATCCAATACCGGCGTTACTGGCTTGTGCGGGGTTCCTGTTCATATTGTTTAAGCGGGACAACTGGCAGAGAGAAATGCGGTATGCGGTGGTCATACTGCTGACCGGAGTTGTGATCTACATGATCCGGGCATGGAAGGATTCTGAGTGGCCGTTCAGGACGGCGAAGACTTGACCACAGGGGACACAGAGGCGCAGTGGGGAAACACGATTGGCTGATCACATTTCCATTCCGGCGGTAGGAAACATTCGGCGCATCGATCCGGCGTGGGCTCCGCTGGGCGAGCCGGTGTTTCGCTCTTTGTGGATCGCCGCTGTCATCTCTTACACCGGCACGTGGATGCAAAATGTGGGGGCGGGCTGGCTGATGACCCAGCTCACGACTTCTCCTCTCATGGTGAGCCTGGTGCAGGCGGCCGCGGCGATTCCAGTTTTTCTGGTCGTACTTCCCGCAGGAGCGCTGGCCGACATGGTCGATCGCCGCCGGATTCTCCTGTTCACGCAGAGTTGGATGGTCGCCGCGGCTGCGGCGCTTGGTGTGCTGACGCTTTTCGGCGTGGTCACACCGTGGGTGCTGCTGGTGTTTACGTTCTTGATGGGGATGGGCGCGGTGATGAACGATCCAGCGTGGCAGGCGATTACGCCGGATGTGGTGTCGCCTCCGCGGCATGCTGCCGCCGTCGCGCTGAATTCCGCGGGATTCAACGTTGCGCGTGCCGTCGGCCCGGCACTCGGAGGAATGGTGGTGGCTGCCGCCGGTTCGGGCTGGTCGTTCTTATTGAACGCGGCTTCTTTTTTCGGAGTGATTCTGTTCCTGTGCAAGTGGAAACATGCCCCACGCGAGCCTCTACCAACCCGCCGGGTCTGGGATGCCACACTGGAAGGTTTTCGCTATGTGCGCGGCGCGCCCCAGGTGCGCTCCGTCCTGATTCGCACGGGCGCTTTCAGCTTCGGCGCGACTTCCCTGCTGGCTCTGTTGCCGGTGATCTGCCAGCCGCATGGCGCGCAGGGATACGGATTCCTGCTGACGTGCTTCGGGCTCGGTGCGCTCACAGGGGCAGCGCTGTTGCCGCGCCTGCGGGTGCATTACTCGGTCGATGGCCTCGTCGCCGGGGCGACCGTAGTGTTTGCCGCCATGACCTTTCTGGCCGGACAAGTGCATTTCTTTGAATGGCTGTGTCTGGTATTGTTTACGGCGGGAGCCGCGTGGATCGGCATTCTGGCCTGCTTCAATGTCGTGGCTCAGACCATGTGCCCGTCGTGGATGCGGGCCCGGGCGCTGTCGATGTACCTGCTGGTACTCCAGGGAGGCATGGCCGTGGGCAGCGCGTTTTGGGGTGCGGTGGCAGCGCGACAAGGCGTGCCGGCTGGGTTAGCATGGTCAGCGCTGGCGATGATTGCAGGATTGTCGACCATCCGGCGGCATCGGCTGACCGCGGCGGAATTGCAGATGGCTCCGGCGGTCGTACGGGACTAAATTCGCGAGGGACCTATGAAGACATGGGCGGCACTGATTGCAGTCCTGCTGCTGACCGGCATTGCGGCGCATGCAACCGATCCAAAAACCGATCCGAAGACTGATCCAAAGGAAGAACGTCGTACGGTCACACAAGTGCTGGACCGGACCGTCCTCAATATGGAGGAGGAATTTATCCCTGCGGCGGAAGCCATGCCCGAAGACAAGTTCGGATATGCCCCGACCGCCGGCGAGTTCAAAGGCGTCCGCACTTTCGGGCAGCAGATCAAACACGTTGCGGCGGTGAACTACGAACTCGCTGCCGCCATTCTGGAAGAGAAACCGCCGATGGATCTCAACGGCGAAGCTGGTCCGGCATCCGTCACGTCCAAGGCGGACATCATGAAGTATTTGAAAGAGTCTTTCGCCTACGTGCACAAGGCAATCGCTACCATCAACGACACGAATTTGGTGGAAACGGTGAGAAGCCCGTTCGGAGAGGGCAAGGTCTCGCGCCTGGGACTGGCGTGCAGTGTTTCCTGGCATGGATACGACCACTACGGACAGATGGTGGAATATCTCCGCATGAATGGAATCGTCCCGCCCGCCAGCCGGTAATGCCGCCTAGAGTGGACGATTGCTGCACCCGCTCCAAGCCTCATGGCAATCGACTGGCAAACATTTCGACTCACGCTTGAGTTGGCGTTCTCGGTTTCGGCCATACTACTTTTTCTAGGCCTCCCGATCGCGTACTGGATCGCCTTCTCCCGCAGGCGCTGGAAATTTCTGATCGAAGCTCTGGTTGCGTTGCCGATCGTGCTGCCGCCCACTGTGCTCGGATTCTACGTTTTGGTCGCGCTCGGGCCGCGCAGCCCCTTAGGACGCTGGTGGGTTTCCCTCACCGGCCACAGTCTCGCTTTCACCTTCAGCGGCCTGGTGATCGGTTCGATTCTTTACAGCCTGCCTTTCGCGGTGCAGCCCTTTGCCGCTTCGTTCTCCAGCGTGGACCGCAAGCTGATTGCGGCTTCTGCCACGCTGGGCGCATCTCCGCTACGCACTTTTCTGCGAGTGATCGCTCCCCTGTCGATACCGGGACTGATTACAGGCACAGTGCTGTCGTTCGCTCATACCATGGGCGAATTCGGCGTCGTGCTCATGATCGGCGGCAATATTCCCGGAGTGACGCGCACGGTTTCGATTGATATTTACGACCGCGTGCAATCGTCGGACTATGGCGGCGCAAATCAGACGGCGTTGATCCTGCTCGTGCTCTGCTTTGCGTTGCTGGCGATCGTTTACGGCCTGAATCGAAAAGCCTGGGCGCGCCAGTTGCCCTCCGCCCTGTCATCCTGAGCGGAGCGGGCGGGCCAAAGGCGCGCCTGCGTAGTCGAAGAATCCCTTTCGCCCAGCGCGACCCGCGGCCCCGCAAGGAGTTCGCACGGCGTATTCGGCTTTGCCAATATGCAGTAGTGATCCCTAGAATGGCTGCGATGGGTCACAAGCATGGACGAACGCCGATCGAGGTTGCATCCACGTCCGCCACATCTGAACAATCGGTGAGTCATCGCCTCATAGCGAGCTTTCGCAAGCGGTTTGCGCAGCAAGCACACGAGTTCACCTTAGACGTCGCATTTGAGGCCGCGCCCGGATTCACCATCCTGTTCGGCCCATCCGGAGCCGGCAAGACTAGCGTGCTCGATTGCATTGCTGGCCTCGCGACTCCGGACTCGGGACGGATCTCCATCGGCGAGCGCGTTGTGTTCGACGCGGGCCAGCGGGTGAATATCGCGGTCGCGCAACGCCGCGCCGGATATGTATTTCAAACCCTCGCGCTCTTCCCGCACATGACCGTCGAGGAGAACGTTGGCTACGGCCTCGCGCACCTGCCGCAGACCGAACGGGCCCAGCGTATCAGCACGATTCTTCAAGCCTTCCGCATCGCTCCCCTGGCACGCCGCGATGTGCGGGAAATTTCCGGTGGAGAACGCCAGCGCACGGCACTGGCCCGGACACTGGTCACCGATCCCGAGGTTTTGCTGCTCGACGAACCGCTGGCCGCGCTGGATGGGCCGTCGAAAGCGCTGATCATTGACGATCTGCGGGAGTGGAACCGGGCGCATGGCATCCCGATCCTCTACGTCACGCACAGCCGGGAGGAAGTTTTCGCGCTGGGCGAGCGCGTGCTCATCCTCGACTCGGGCCGCATCGTCGCGCAGGGCACTCCGCATGAAGTGATGATGGCGCCCTTCCAGGAGACCGTGGCGCAGTTGGCGGGCTTCGAGAACGTGTTTGACGCGGTCGTGGAAGCGGTTCGTCCCGAGCGCGGCACCATGACTTGCCGCATAGCGGGAGAGGGCGGCAATCTCGTACTCGAGACTCCTCTGGTGCGCGGCGGCGCCGGCTCAGAATTGCGCGTCGGAATTCGCGCCGGCGATATTCTGTTGGCGACTGCCCCGCCCGTCGGCTTGAGCGCGCGCAACGTGATTCCGGGACGCATTCAGTCTCTTGAACAGCGCGACGTCATCGTGTCGGCCCGCGTGAAATGCAGAGTCGAAATGGAGATCCACCTCACCCTGGCCGCGCGCGATTCCCTGGAACTGGTGAACGGGAAAGAGGTCTGGCTGGTGATCAAGACTCACTCGTGCCACCTCATGCGGAGCCGCAGATAGCCAGCCTCGATGGACGAACGGTCCGGAATTCACCACGCCTCATTCGCCTGAACCTGACTCGCAGACCCGCACGAACCGTCGTCCTGCCATCGCTTCCGCAATCGCCGTCCGCAGATGTAAATCGATGAGAGTTTTCGAAACATAGGCCGAGCCGCCAGCCGCCAGAGTCTCCTCGGACAAGGCATCATCGGCGCTCACGAACACAATGACCGCCTGGCAGCCGGAGCGACGGAGCCGCCGCGCCACCTCGATCCCGTTCAGCCCGGGCATGGAAATATCGAGCACGATCAGATCCGGCTCCGTCGCGGCCACGGCCTCGATGGCGGCAGGGCCGGTCGCTGCGGTGCCAACGATTTCAAAATCTGGTGCCAGAATACCGGAGCAGTAACGAAGAATCTCGGGCATGTCATCTACGAGCAGAACTCTGGGTCGCTTCAAACATGACTCCTGAATATTAAGAGAATTTATGAGGCGGAAGAGTGCACTCACAGCTTGCAGGACTCTATAAACGTATACGATGTCTACGGATCGCTCAACGTACCGTGGTCACTGCGCGAGTTACCGGTGGGCGGACCCTGCGAGGCGCGGAAACAGAGGCGGAGCCCCTACTCTTGCGTTGAAGATTTCTGCTTTCTGGATCTCAATCACTGCGATCCGCTGGCCTTTGCGCGACTCTGAGAAAACCACGCGGCCACCCAGGATCTGAGCGGCGGCCGCCGCCGGCAGATCGCGCTCGTAGCCAAAAAAACGGCGCTTGAGTTCAGTCCACGCCTGCCAGCGACCAAGCAGCGGGCGCGCCGGTTCGTACTTGGTCGAGAACACCAGGGCAACGTCGAAATTCTGGCGGAAGTCCGCAGCCGAAACGACCTGTTCCAGCGAGAAATCTTCGATGCGTACCACCTGCATGGGACGCGTCGTATAGCCGAGCCAGGGCCGCGTCAGCTCATCGGAAGCCGGCCACGCGGTCAGCACGTGTGCCATAGGATATTGCGCTTCCAGAACCCGCTCCGCATCCTGGTGAAGGACCACGTAGTCCCGATACGCAAGGTTGTCTTCCGGGGAAAACCCGTACGGCGGATTCCAGAACCACGCTGCAATGAATGCAACTGTCACTAGAGCGACCGCCGCGGTCCAGTGGCGCAACCGTCTGCGAAGAGTGGAGACGGCTTCGAGAACGACCAGAGGCACGGCGGGCAGGAGATACCGCGCCAGCACCGCGCCCCCGATCAGAGCCATGACGACGACGTACGCGACGATCACAACCAGGAAAAGCATCTGCACGGGAATCGCGATGCGAGGCCGCTCAGTATCGCCATCTTTGAGCGGCGGCAGAAGCATCGCCAGCAGCATCGCTCCCGTGAGCAACCACAGATGGAGGTAGCCGAACGTCTGCCACAGCCGCAGTACCACCGCCAGCAGAAATCGCAATGGGTTCAGGGTGGAAGCAACGTTGTAGCGGAAAAACTCCGCATTGCCGAAAACATAGCCCGTGCGCGAGTAGTGATACGCATACCACGCCGCCAGCGGGAGGATGGGAATCAAGAGAGTGAGAATACGACCGAACCCGGCAGCGCCCTTCGCATCCGGCTCTCGCCACAGTGCGCGGAACCTGCCGTTCCCCACGACCCAGCGCAATATTTGCCAGGCGGCAAGCGCCGCCGGAGCGAGAATCGCGGTCTCCTTCGCCAGCACGGCCAGCGAAAACCAGATTGCGACCGCACGCGGTCGCTCTTCGAGATAGGCATGCAATCCCCAGAACGTAAGCCCCGCCGCCGCCAAATCTACCTGGGCCAGGGAACTCTGCGCAAAGAAAACGGGATACAGCGCGGTGCACAGGGTAGAAGCAACCGCAACCTGCGTATTGGCTGCACGCTCCGCCAGGCGAAACACTCCCAGCAGCGAGAATGCGGCCACCACGAGCATTGCCGACCGCGTCACCAAAGGCGCATAGCCCACGCACTTCCACCACAGCGCGATCCACGCCAAAACCAGCGGAGGATGCGCGTTCGATATCGTCGTGTGGGGAATCAGGGTGCCGCTCAGGAGAAGGTCGCGCGCGGCAGGAACGTAATAGCCAGCTTCGTCCCAGAAATAGGGTAGCTGCAGCAAAGGAGAATGCAGCAGAAAGATGGCTGCAAAAATAACTGCGAACACCAGGGCAGGGTGCGGGCTCGATCGCATGGAGAGGCTATTCTATCCATACTCAGCTCACCCGTCCGGCGTCAGGCCATCGCCTGAGGTCTGAGGTCCGAAGTCCGAGGTCCGCCCTAGTGCACCGGGCCCGCCGGCCCCATGCGCGAATCGAGCTTGATCTCTCCAAACGCGCCCTCGTAGCTGGCTACGTTTTGCTGGAGGAGTCCAAGCAACGCCTTGGCCTGCTGCGGACTCAGATAGATGCCCTGAAAATTCTTGATTTCGACTTGGCTCTCGCTTTGCTGCTGCAATGTCCCGAAGACCAGGAAGAAGTCCCAGATGTTGACGCGCATCTGCACGCTGTTCGCATAACTCTCGCGATACGCGGAATCGTTCGTCAGTTTCACGTTGGGCTGTGTCGGATTGTTCATGGCTGGAAGTGTAAATGAGGCGGCTCTGAAAATGGAGCGGACGTCCACTGGTCCCGGCCAGACGAGGGTAAATGACAAAAACTGTCAGCCCGTTGATGGTTTGCGGCGGGTAACCAAAGACCGGTTCCTGTGCAATTGGGCACCATCGTGCCCCCGCTTATCTGATAATAAAGGACTTGGGGGATTTCAGAGCGTTACTTTGGGAAGTACCTGATGGCGTCAAAAATGCGATAGAGTCGGTATTGCTCCGAAAGAATGGAGTTCGTGCGGCATACTTATGACTCAAAACAACGATCCCCCGATGATGGAAGAGGTTGTCCTTCCCGAGCATCTGATCCCCCTGGGGTCTGTGCTGGGCCAGGGAGTAACGGCGCTGGACCTGTGCATGGTCCTGGCGAAGATTTTCCGGGTGCAATACACCGAAGTGGCTCTGCTGAGGCTCGAAGGCGGGCTGCTGCGCTTTGTGTTTCCCGAATACCTGCGGACTACGGGTGCGATTCCTTTGTCGAGCAAAGCGGTGGCGGCGCACACCGCGCTCAGCAAGAAGGCTGAGATTTTTAATAACTTCGCCCGCGTGAAGCACGCCAGCATCTTTGAAACAATTAAGGCCGATGAGGCCGAAGAGGCCGCGACTCCGGCTCCGATTCAGAAGCTGATGTCGGTGCCGATCATGGACCGCGACTCTGCCGTTGTCGGCGTGATTCAGATCTCGCGCAAAGGACTCGATCCGAAATTTGCGCAGGACTTCAGCCGCGAGGACCTGCACGACCTTGAGCTGGCAGCAGGCTTGTTGGCCACCGCTCCAGCCTTGATGACCAACTGATTTGACCTGAAGAAATGTGAGGGGACGCCGAACCTGGCGTCCCCTGATTTCTTAGCGCGAATTCTTCACGAACATCCGCAGATCCGCTCCCGTCATCTCCTTGGGTTCGTCGACACCGAGCATCCCGAGCACAGTGGGCGAGATGTCGCGCAGGGAGCCATTCGGCTTCAGCGTGAACTTCTTGGCGTCTTCCGCCACCACGATGAACGGCACAGGATTGGTTGTATGCGCCGTGTGTGGGCCACCAGTCGCGGGATCGATCATCATTTCCGCATTGCCGTGATCGGCAGTGATCAGCATGGCGCCGCCCTTGGCGCGGACCGCGGCCTCGATGCGCGCCAGGCAAGCATCCACGGTCTCGACGGCTTTCACCGTTGGCTCGATCTTACCGGAGTGGCCCACCATGTCTGCATTCGCGAAGTTGACGATGACCACATCGAAGGTTCCGTCTTCGGTCGCCTTCACCACTGCATCGGCAATGCCCGAAGCGCTCATCTCCGGCTTCAGATCGTAGGTCGCCACCTTTGGAGATTGCACCATCACCCGGTCTTCGCCGGGAAACGGCTGCTCGACGCCGCCGTTGAAGAAATACGTGACGTGCGCATACTTCTCGGTTTCGGCCACCCGCAGGTTGCGCAGGTTGAGCCCGCCCATCACGTTGGCGAGGATGTTGGCCATCGACTCCGCCGGGATCACGACGGGAAGGCTGAAGTTCTTGTCGTACCGCGTCATGCAGACGTAGTGCAGACTCTTCGGCACACGGTCGCGCGGGATGGTCGCATCGAGGTCGGCCGCGCCGGGCAGGTCGCTGCCTCCCTTGTCGTTCAGTCCGCTGTTGCGAGTCAGCGCACGAGTGATCTGGCGAACGCGGTCGGCGCGGAAGTTGAAGCAGATGCAGGAATCGTCGTCGCGAATCGTAGCCAGCGCCTGACCCCGAGTGTCGGTGCAGACAAACGGGATCACGAATTCGTCGGTCACTCCCTTGTTATAAGACTCCTTCATCCCCTGCACGGGATCGGCTTGCTTGCCGCCCTCGGCATCCGCGAAAACCATGGCGTTGTAGGCCTTGGCGATGCGTTCCCAGCGACGGTCGCGATCCATGGCGTAGTAGCGGCCGTTGACGGTGGCAATCTTGCCGCAGTTGTACTCGCGCATTTTCTGCTGCAACTGCTCGAGATATCCGGCGCCATTGGTGGGCAGCGTGTCGCGCCCGTCCATGAACGCGTGGACGAAGACGCGTTCCAGGCCGTTTTGCTTTGCCATCTTCAGCAAGGCATTGAGATGGGCTTGCTGCGAGTGCACACCTCCGTCGGAGATCAATCCGAAGAGGTGCAGCCGCCGCTCACCGGTGCGAGCATGCTTCATCGCGTCGAGGAGCACCGGATGAGAGAACAATTCTCCGTTCTGGATCATCAGATCGATGCGCGTGATGTCCATGTGCACGATGCGCCCGGCCCCGATGTTGAGGTGCCCGACTTCGCTGTTTCCCATCTGACCCTCGGGCAGTCCGACGAACGGTCCGCTGGTATGAATCAGCGTATTGGGATATTCCCGCAGCAGCCGGTCGTAGGTGGGCTTGCGCGCAAGCGCAATGGCGTTGGCTTTGGTTTCGGCTCGGTATCCCCAGCCGTCGAGGATGATGAGGATTAGCGGTTTAGGACGGGACATATTGTTGAGAACGCTCCCTTGTATGAGGTTTGAAAAGGAGAGTACAGATGAACTTACCAGATTACCCGGATGGGATACTGCTTGAACTTTGGGTCAGCCGTGATGATCGGCCAGCCTTCTTCCATGCTCTGCGCGATCAGCGTGCGGTCGAACGGGTCGCGGTGATGCATGGGGAGCCGCTCGATGGCGAGCAAATGGTCAAGGGTAATAGGGAGTGCGTCGATTCTGTTCTCCGCCATCTTCTTGAGCACATATGGACCCGCGGGCCGAGGGAAGGGCAGTTTGCCCGACTGCACCTTGATAAGGATCTCCCAAACACTGGCGATGCTCAGAAAAAGTTCGGCGCTTCCGGTAAAAATCTCGCGGGCGTGAACCGACATCCTCGCGTCTCCGGCAAGCGCCCACAGGAATGCATGTGTGTCGAGGATGGCTTTCATTTAGGCAAAAGAGGACCGTTGTAGAACAGGTCCTCGATGTCGGGATCTGGACTATTGAAGTCTTCCGGAACCGTGAAGTCGCCTTTCGCGCAGCCAAAAACCCTGTTCTTTGGCGTGTCCTTCAGTGGCACGAGCTTAGCGACGGGAATTCCGGCCTTGGCGATCACAACCTCTTCGCCGAGCGCGACCCGCTCTAACAGCTTGGAAAGATGGGTCTTAGCTTCGTGGATATTGACTTCCATTGACCTTAATATAGACTAAGTCCTTAGCTAAGTCAACGGCAGCTCCCTCAACGCCTGCCTAACCCCGGTAGTTCAGCGCGCCCAGCCCCAAGAACCGCGCCGTCCCGCCTAGCTCCTCTTCAATGCGCAGCAACTGGTTGTACTTCGCGATTCGGTCAGTGCGTGAGGCCGAACCGGTCTTGATCTGCCCGGCTCCCGTGGCCACCGCGAGATCGGCGATAAACGTGTCTTCGGTCTCACCCGAGCGGTGCGAAATCACCGAGGTGTACCCATTGCGGCGCGCCAGGTCGATTGCGTCCAGCGTCTCGCTGACCGTACCGATCTGGTTGACCTTGATCAGGATGGAATTCGCCACGCCCTTGTCGATGCCTTCTTGCAGGAACTGCACATTGGTCACGAACAGGTCGTCGCCCACCAGTTGGATCTTTCCGCCGATCGCTTTGGTCAGATTCGCCCACCCGTCCCAATCGTTTTCGGCCAAACCGTCTTCCAGCGAAACGATCGGGTAGTCATTGGCCCACTTCGTCCAGAAAGCCACCATCTCGTCGGAACTCTTGGCCGACTTGTCGGACTTCTTGAAGACGTACTTGCCATCCTGGAAGAACTCGCTGGCCGCCGGATCGAGCGCGATCGAAATTTCTTCCCCAGGCTTGTAGCCGGCCTTGGTGATCGCCTCCAGCACGACTTCGATGGCCTCGACATTCGACTTCACCGACGGAGCGAATCCGCCTTCATCGCCCACGGCGGTGTTGTAGCCGCGCTTCTTCAATACTCCCTTCAATGTGTGAAAGACTTCCACACCCCAGCGCAGGGCTTCTGAAAACGATGGCGCGCCCACGGGCATGACCATGAATTCCTGAAAGTCGACGTTGTTATCGGCATGCGCTCCGCCGTTCAGGATGTTCATCATCGGAGTCGGCAGCGTGTTGGCGCCAGCGCCGCCGAGATAGCGATACAGGGGAATGTCCAGGCTCACAGCGGACGCGCGCGCCGCCGCCATCGACACTGCAAGGATCGCGTTCGCGCCCAGCCGTCCTTTGTTCTCGGTGCCGTCGAGTGCGATCATTTTGGCGTCGAGGCCGCGCTGATCGAATCCGTCCCAGTTCGCCAGCGCCTCGGCGATCTCACCATTGACGTTCTCGACCGCCTTGAGAACTCCCTTGCCCAGGTACTGGTTAGTATCGTCGTCGCGCAGTTCGACCGCCTCGTGCTCGCCAGTCGAGGCGCCGCTGGGGACGATTGCCCGGCCCATGGAGCCGTCGGCCAGGAAGACTTCCGCTTCTACCGTGGGATTGCCGCGCGAATCCAGAACCTGACGCGCATGAATGCCTGCAATATTTGACATGATGATTTCCGTTTCCTTTGATGGGATAAATTTCGAGGCTGCGCCCACCTACTCGGCAGCCGGTTGCGAAACTAACGATTATATCGGATGGACATCTCCGCAATGGGAACGCTCGACACATTTCTTGCGGCGATTTCCAACTTCGGAACCGTCCATTCGGCCACTGCCGGTGCCCTCTTATCTCCGCTGGTTCCCCTTGTACTGTCCGCCGCTTGTACCCGCGTGATCGGTGGTCTACAGTCAATGGAAGCTTCGGTTTTGGAGGTACGTATGAAGAAGTGGATGATATTTCCCTGCCTGTTGCTCGCGACGATGTTGGCAGCACAGACCAGCGCGCCTGTTCCCGCAGGCACGGCCTTGATCGTTCGGCTCGACACAACTCTTGCCACATTCAGCAACCGCGTGGGCGATCCGTTCCGCGGCAGCCTCACACAGCCGGTGGTCGTCAACGGCCAAACCGTCATTCCGACCGGCGCCACGATCGAAGGCCGCGTCACCAAGGTGACTGAGCCGCGCCGCATGTCAGGCAAGCCCACCATCGGCATCCTCCCGGAAGCCGTGATTCTTCCCACCGGAGAACGCTATTACCTCGACGCAACCCTTACCGACACCAACATCAAGGGCAGCGACGTGAGTCGGGAAGGCCAGTTCAAGGGATCGGGTCACGACCGCCGCGATACGGTCGAACAGGGTGGCGGCACTGCGGGCGGCATGCTGATTGGAGGATTAATCGGCGGGCCTCCGGGAATTCTGATCGGTGGCGCCATCGGTGCCGGTGCGTCCACCGGCCACTGGCTTGGCAAGCACCGCTCCGCGACCTTGCCCGCAGGAACACAGCTTACGCTGGAACTGAACCGCCCGCTCACCATGACGGCCACGCCTCCAACGACAGCGGCCACTGACGGCGGCAGCAAGTAACTGATCGTTACTGAAGAACGGCCGGAGTCTATTGGCTTCGGCCCTTTCATTTCCATCGCTATTCTCTTGTTTTCTTACAGCCATAAATATGGCAAAATAGGAGTTATGCGGACTACCGTGGATATCCCTGACTCGCTTTATCGGGCTCTCAAGAAAAAGGCTGCCCATGAGGGCAACTCGGTAAAAGAACTTGTTCTGCGGGGCGTGGAATTGGAATTGGGGACGAAGCCGGAACCCCGTCGACGCAGGCGCCCTCCAATCATCGATTCCGACAAGCCAGGTAGCGTGGATTTAGACAATGCCAAGATCTACGAGATCATTTCTTTTCCCTGACATCAACGTTTGGATAGCGTTGACGTATCGTGGGCACTCCCATCACGCCTCAGCCAAAGAATGGCTTGACGCTGTGCCTGACGATTCGGAACTTTGTTTCTGCCGCTTCACACAGCTTGGATTCCTAAGACTCCTCACGACCTTAGCAGTGATGGGCAAGCAGGTGTGCACTCAAACGGAAGCTTGGGGAACCTACGACGACTGGCAGAGGAACGGTCACGCCATCTTCGTTGAAGAACCACCCTCGATTGACCATACCTTTCGCGCTCTGTCTCGGTCTGTGCAAGCCGCGCCCAAGGACTGGGCAGACTCCTATCTCTCAGCATTTGCGCAAGCTTCCGCTCTTAGACTGGTAACATTCGACCAAACGTTGGGTAGGAAGACTCCTGGTGCCTTATTGCTGACGATCTAGGTGAGTCGTACAGCTACGCTCCGAACAGCAACTCCCCTTCGCTCACCACCTGCAGTTCAATCCACCCCTCGATCGGCAGCGAATCCACGGGCAGCCGGTTCTGCCACAGGCTGAAGCGCAAACGCAGCTTGCTGGTCGCCGCGATCGCGGTCCCGGTCTTCTGCTCCGCCGGACGCTCCGCCCCGGTGCCGGGAATCGCCAGCAGCCATGTGAGCGGCAGCTTGAATTCAAAATTGCGAAACAGTGCGACCGTCACATGCTCGTCCGGTTTTACCGAAGACGCCAGCACCCGCTCCGCAACACCGTTCTCCACTCTCCAGTCCCGGAGTTTGCCGGCGTTCGCCGCGACATCGACCCTGAGAGTGCGCCGGGGGCGCTGCTCGCCGCTGGCCCACGACTCCACGTTGACGACGATCTCAAAATCCTCCACGGGAATCTTCCCCGCAAAATCCAGCCGGCCATACAGGAATGTCGCGTCGATCCCGGCATACACCGAGTCCAGCAGGAACTGCTTGCCGTGCATCGCACCGGCGCGATGATCCGCGGTATAGATCGCGGCACCCATCCATTCGAAATACCGAACTTTATCTCCGGCCACCCGGGGATGGATATATGCAGTCTGCTGAATAAACGACGGACGCACTTCCGCTCCGGTAATGGGCTGCGCCAGATAATCCGGCGGCGTCGCGCCCAGCGCCTGGTACACGTTCGACAGGTGCTTGCGGTAAAGCTCATCAAAATCGCGGTCGTTTGCCGAATGATGCTCTGGGCCATACCACCAGTTCCAGTCGCTGCCCTCCGCGATCAGTATTTCGTCAAAGGCCAGCTTGCGCTGAGCCTCGGTTGCGCGCGCCGCATTCTGCGCGTAGTACTCGCGCGCATGGTGCAGGTAATCCCAGGCGCGGTTATCCTCCGGCGCTCCGATCCAGACGTTGAAGTTCGCGTTGATCCACGACCCCGGCACCAGTGAAGTCATTTTGCCGAAGTCTTTGTGGCGCGCGATCGCTTCGGAAACCGTAACGGCCTCCACCCCTGGCTCGCGTTGCAACCCATCGTAGAAGCGCCGCAGAAATTCGCGCCCGGACTTCGGATAGTATTCCCACGCGTTTTCGCCATCGAGAATAATCGACACCACCGCGTCGCGGCCTTTGGCCAGGACCGGCTTTGCGGTCTCTTTGATGTTGCCGATGAGATGGCGTGCCGCATCCGCCGGCGGCATGCCCGAATACACGAATCCAATCAAGTCGGAGATGGTGTGATCGCGGAAGACCATGTGCATTGCCGTCGAGCCCATCTCATAGCGGTGGATGTTATAAAGCTTTTCCGCCAAGTCGCCCGGCAGGCGCCCGTTTCCGTCGCGGGCAAAGAAGGCTCCCGTGCTGCGTCCGAGCACGCCTTCGTCGGTGGCCATCCACTGCACCCCCAGGTTATGCGCGATGGCGAGCGCTTCCTCGGAGACGCTGCCCTCCGACGGCCATATTCCTTTCGGGCGCACTCCGAAGACTTTTTCGTGCAAATCCATTCCACGCACGAGTTGTTCGCGCGCATCTTCCGGATGTCGAAAGCGATTCTGTGGCAGCGGCAGCCCCGGCGACGAGATCGCTCCCACACTCGTGTCACACACCAAGGGAAGAATCGGGTGGTAGAAAGGCGTGGCCGAAATCTCAATCGATCCTTTCTTGGCGGCCTCTGCGTGAGCGGGCAGCACTCGACCCATCAGTTCCCTCTCGCGTGCGATCACAAACTTCTGATCATCGAGCGAATAGCCGTGTCCCTTCGCAACCAGAGCGGCAACATCTTTCTCCTCCAGAAAGAACTCGTCAAACCATGCGAGCTGTGACAAGACCTGCAGGTCCGTAAAATCCTGCGCCTGGAAATATCGCTCGGATCGCTCGGGATGGTCGCCGTGTTCCCGAAACCGCTCCCAAAGCTCGCGGTATCGGGGATAGCGCCCAATCACATTTTGCGGATTCGCCTGAAACAGATATTGCAGCGCAAACTGCCGTTCGCCGACGGTCAGGTCTTTGGCCGGCTTGGCGGCGACATTCAGGAACGGATCCTGCGCCGTGCCTTCTACATAGTCCTGGATCTGCACCATGAGTGAGGGCACGAGGTTGAAATTCTGGTGGACGTTGGGAAACTCGTCCAGCAACTTCACCATGCCGTAATAATCCTTGAGCGCGTGCAGTCGCACCCAAGGGAGGCGGTATTCCCCGGTGACCAGATCCTTGTAGAAAGGCTGGTGCTGGTGCCAAAGCAGAATGACCCGCAAGGAGGGCATGGCTGGAGCAGTCAGTCTAGCATGCAGATTGCGGCCAGGATCGAACTCGAGCGGCGAGGCCTTTTCACTTATTCACTTAGATGCAACCAACCACGGGGTGACCCGCCCGAGACGTCCGCCTATGTCATCGATCAGTTTCTCTCGTTCACTTAATACTTTTTCGGGCCGAATCTCTACTTCTTTGAGATCGTCGAGCTGTCGCGCCTTTATCCAGTAGGCGACGAAAGCGTCCATAGCGATTTCAGCATCGGGTCCCTCCAGCCTCAGAGGGGCGATGTGGGAGGTTCGTAAACGCCTTTCGAAGAAAATAGCTTGTACAGCCTTCCCCTCCTTTAGCAGCACCGTTACATGTCTGTTATGTAACCACCATGGCAGCCATCGGATTCTAGTGCTCAAAAGTTCTCCAAAGCAATCCCTTAGCCGATCGGAGTAGGTCATGTCTGCAAGAACGAGAGCGAGTCCTTTTCTCTTTCTTATCTCGTCACTCCATTCTGGTCGCAGGAGCCACTGTCCTGATTCAGCCGTACATACTATCGAATCCCAGTTCGAGGACCGGATCATCTTCATGGTCTGTGCTCGGAGGCTCGTGAGGGTCGGCAGCGTAGTGGGATCAACAAATGCATCGCTCGCAGTCATGCGGGTGTCATTGGACACCTCCACCTCATCGCCGTCATACATCTCCATGAAGGCCTCGTACAACTGACCGCTCTCCTCCAGGGCGGTTTGTCGTGCGGGGCTCATGTGGTTGGTCACAGTCTTAGCAAGCTGTCGAGCAACATCCTTGAACTCGCTCTTGGGGAGGATTGGGTATCGCAGCCTGTCACGTTGAGCATGTTCCGCGCTTACGGGCAAACACAGCGTGTCGCGGGAGTATCCGTTGAACTGCGTCAGATTCAGATCCGTACACATCGACAGCATCGAATCCTTCGATGCGCCCGCCCGGGCGTACTGACGCAACAGCCTGAAATACCGTCCCGCCCGGCTGTGGCTCAGGTACTCCAAGCCGACAACTCCCTTGGCCTTTGAGACCGCTAGCGCGATCTCGACATAAACTCGGTCACGAAGGTAGTCTTCGTTCTCCCGCTCTCTCTTGTATTTTTCCTCGTCAAGATCCACCCTTCGGCGAAACAGATCCGCTATCAGCCGGTGCCGGCAGATGGAACGCGGTTCGAAACCAACTTTAAACGCGTCCGCCGAAGCAGAGGTAATGGAAGCGATACATGGGCCAAGTCCGCCCGCGGACCTGCTGTTCAAGAACGCCACATCACACATCTTGCGGCCGTTACCGATTCCGAATGCGGGTTTGCTGTGGCTGATTGCGTAAAAGGACAGGCTCCCTCCGCTGCGCGCCAGAATGTCGTTGAACTCGACGCTCTGCATGGCGTGTCCGATAATCAGAACGTCAACCGCACCACTAAAGAGGGTCGTCAAAAGATTCTCGATATCAGGCGGAAGGAGCGAGTAGGAACTTCGCGTAAACCGCATCGTCGTCTTGTGGCTCGCAGTGCCGTGCGGCTTAATGTAGAGGGGGAATTTGAAACGGTCCCTCTTATCTACCCAACGGTCGACGCTTTCGGGGCAGTCTCCGTCAGTAATAACTCGGTAACAACCGCTATATCCAAGTTCATCGTCGATTGCCTGATCCAGTATCTCGTCGAAATTGAAGTTCACGATGGCGTCAATGAAGCGATGTTTGAGCCAGTGCGCGAGAACCTCATACGCCGAAGACGGATAGTGCCGGCGACTGTACATCGCGTTAAGTTTCTCGAGCACCGTTTTCTGGTCGAACTTGCTCAGCGCCAGCAAGGTGGCTTCAAAGTCCCCGCGCCTAAGGCGATACTCAACCGTAATTCGGTGGACTTCCTCCTGGATGAGCCGCTCGGACACGTTTGCCTTTGATTTGAAGGTTTCAATGAGATGCTTAGCAGCTTCCCCTCCGATCGGAAGGTTGCAAGCATCATTGCTCGCACCAGCGCCCACCACCGCTACGATCTTCCTCCTGCCGGCTCCTATCTTGGGCTTGAGGAGATACTCCAGGGCGATTGGATAGTCTTCATTCGGGACAGACAGATACACATGGTTCAGGGCCATGTCGCGGGCTAAATCGAGGAAGCGGTCCGTCAGTTCTAGCGATTTGTCAGCCATCTAGTGCCTCGCTCTTGCTGGGCAATTCACTGGGCCGATGGTCGGACACATTGTCTCATGTCCGCACAAGTGGTCAAGAAACCTGCCAAATGCTCGATCGCGGAACGGCCCGACGCGTCGCTACCCTTGACACAGAACGGTGTGCAGGCCCCGTTGCCTCGGCTGGCTGCTTTATCGGGAACATACTTAAGGATAGAAAAGACGCCCGACGGCCACTTCTTCCGGTAAACTGAGGGCCGCAGACGCGTCGTCTTCGTATGAGCCCTGACTCCACTCTCACGAGCCCGCAGCTTCTCACTGAGAACGATCTCTACCTCTTCAACGAGGGCAGCCACTACCGCCTCTACGACAAGATGGGAGCGCACCTGGTCACGCACGAGGGTCAGGCTGGCGCGGTCTTCAGCGTGTGGGCTCCGAATGCGCGTTCGGTCTCGGTGGTCGGCAGTTTCAACGGGTGGGATCCCAAAACGCACCGCCTCAACTCTCGCGGATCCTCGGGAATCTGGGAGGGCTTCATCCCCGGCGCGAGTCATGGCGCGCTCTACAAGTTTCACATCGAATCGAACCGGCACGGATACCGCGTCGACAAGGCCGATCCTATCGGCCTGCTGCACGAGAAGCCTCCCCGGACGGCCTCTGTCGTCTGGGACCTCAACTACGAGTGGAACGATCACGAATGGATGCAGAAGCGGGCCGAGCGCAACTCGCTGCGCGCGCCGCAGTCCGTCTACGAAGTTCACCTGGGCTCATGGATGCGCGTCCCGGAAGAACACAACCGTCCGCTCACCTACCGCGAAACCGCGCCGCGCCTCGCACAATACGTGGGCCAACTCGGATTCACCCACGTGGAATTTCTTCCCGTGATGGAGCATCCGTTCTTCGGCTCCTGGGGATACCAGACCACGGGATACTTCGCCCCTACTTCGCGCTACGGCACGCCACAGGACTTCATGTACCTGGTCGACTACCTGCACCAGCACGGCATCGGTGTGATTCTCGACTGGGTCCCGTCGCACTTCCCTTCCGACGGACACGGGTTGGCCTACTTCGACGGCACCCATCTCTACGAGCACTCCGACTCGCGCCAGGGATTCCATCCCGACTGGAAGACGCACATCTTCAACTACGGCCGCGCCGAAGTGCGCAGCTTCCTGATGTCGAGCGCCATGTTCTGGCTCGACAAATATCACATCGATGGCCTGCGCGTGGACGCCGTCGCCTCGATGCTCTATCTCGACTACTCCCGCAAACAGGGCGAGTGGATTCCCAACAAGTTTGGCGGCCGCGAAAATCTCGAGGCCATCGACTTCCTGCGCCGCTTCAATCAGGAAGCCTACAAGGAACATCCTGAAATTCAGACCACCGCGGAAGAATCGACCTCATGGCCGATGGTCTCAAAGCCTGTCTACCTCGGCGGACTCGGATTCGGCCTGAAGTGGGACATGGGATGGATGCACGACACCCTTCGCTATTTCCAGAACGATCCCATCCACCGCAAGTATCACCACAACGATCTCACCTTCCGCATGTTGTATTCATTCCACGAAAATTTCGTGTTGCCGCTCTCGCATGACGAAGTGGTTCACGGCAAGGGATCGCTGATCGGCAAGATGCCAGGTGACGAGTGGCAGAAGTTTGCCAACCTGCGTCTGCTCTTCGCGTACATGTATGCGCAGTCGGGCAAGAAACTCATCTTCATGGGATGCGAGTTTGGTCAGGTGCGGGAGTGGGCGCACGACTCAAGCCTGGAATGGCATGTCCTGCAGTATCAGGTTCATCGCGGAGTCCAGGCCTGGATGGAACAGTTGAACCGCTTCTACCGCAGCGAGCCTGCCATGCACGTGCTCGACAACAGTCCGGGCGGATTCGAATGGGTCGACGCCAACGACAACGCCACCAGCACTGTTTCCCTCCTGCGCAAGAGCGAGAATCCGCGAGACACGGTGCTGGTCGTGTGTAACTTCACCCCCGTCCCGCGCGTCGAATACCGCGTCGGCGTCCCCCACGGCGGCTACTGGCGCGAGATGCTCAACAGCGACGCCCGCGAATACGCCGGCAGCGGCATGGGCAACATGGGCGGAGTGCATGCGGAAGAGATTCCCACCCATGGCCGCCCCTTCTCGTTGAAGGTGACATTGCCACCGCTGGCGGCCCTTTTCTTCAAAGCCACGTAAACCATCACGACTCACGTAGGGACGGGCGCATTCGTCCGTCCCGCGATGGCGAAGCCGAGCGGCTCACTGCGACGATGTGGAGAAGTCCTCTGTGATCCCCTGTGTCCCCTGTGGTGAAAACCTTCTCGCAAATCTACCCGAACGCCTGATACGCCTCCCAAAAATCCGCCCACGGCAATCGCGGCGGGCCGCACACGAAAATGTCCGGATGATCCTCGCTCTCCTCATTCTTCACGCCTAACGCATTTCCGTTGTGTCCGGCAACGCGGCAAGCCGTGAACATCCGGTCTACATACTTCTGTCCGTGTCCGACCACGATTAACGTCGATGGCGGTGGCTCGGGATAACCCCGCAGCCAAGCCGAGTTCGTTCCGCTAATCGGTGGTGGAAGTTGATACGCCGGCCCTAGAATCTCGACCGCTCCCTGCTCGCCGTAATTCCCGACGACAATACCGACGCTGCCTCGCTGCTCCGCGGGCAACGCGTCTCGAACGCCGGCAACGCTCTGCACGAGTTCCTCCCAGCCAATCTCCTCGCGCAGATCGCCATTGTTCTTGAGCGCGAATTCTTTCAGCGGGCCGCCCGACGCCCACGGAATAACGATCCCCGAGACGTATGCGCCGCAGGCGATTATCAAAACGAAGAAGACACCTTCGACGGCCCACCGCCATCCCCGCGACATTGAACCGACCCAGCGCTCGCCCATCACTGCCCCCATCGCCATCAACATCGGATACGCCGCGCCGAGGTAGTAGCCACGCCCCTTGCTCACGGCGAACAGCGCGAGCGGGATCAGGTACATCCACGCCAGCATGCGATAGCGCCGGTCGCGCAAAAAGCCGATCAATCCGCCGATCCACAATGGCGCCGCTATCAAGTTCGTGCAGATCATGAATTGATCGCGCCAAAACCCGTCGGCGCGCCCCTCGCCCACATCGCGCTTGTGAATATGCTGCAGAAAGTGCAGCGAGATGAATCCATGCCGCACCTGCCACACGATGTTCGGCGAACAGATGAGCAGGCCCAGCCCCATCCCGCCCCAGAACCACGGACTCGCCAGATAGCGGCGCGCCCGCGTCAGCACAAGTCCGCCCATGATTCCGCACAGGTAAAAGCCCATCGTGTACTTGGTGAGGAATCCAACCCCGAGTGTCGCGCCAATTGCCAGCCACCAGCGCGGATTCTCCGTCTCCAGCAGGCGAATCACAAAGTAGGCAATCAGCACCCACCACAGATAGTCGAAGGTCGTGTATTGGAACTCGGTCCCTTCAAACATCGGCAACGGAGACAGCGCCACGGCCAAAGCCGCAGTCGCTTGAGCCAGCCGTTCCCCGCCCAGTTCGCGCGCTATTAATCCGGTGAAGATGATCGCCGTCGCGTTCGAAATCACCGAGAACAACCGTAACCCGACCAAAGAAAGCCCGAAAAGTGAGAGGCCAATCCGCTCGATGAACGGAGTGAACGGCGGATACGGGACAAAGCCCCAATCCAGATGCCGCGCGTCGCTCAATACCTGCAACTCATCGCGATGAAACCCATAGCGCCCGTTCGTGAGCAGGTGAGCGATTACGACGACCCCGGTAATCGCCAACAATGCCAGAGTGTCCCCGCGAGAGCCGACGACTCGCCGCTCGATATTCACATTTTCCGCACTGTATGCCACGTTGCCTGAAGCCATCGAGTCCCCCAGATGAGCGCACTACTTCTCAAGTGTGTACGCGATCCAAGATACCGAAGTTCCCGTCCGGTCGCGCCGGCGGCTCGCGGGGCGGTCGCGCGGCGGCGCGCCCGCGCACCCGCCTGTTCATCCGCCTCTCTGGTTCCCACATGCTATCCTGCCCCTAAGCGGTCTTTCCGATGCGGATCTTAACCCGCTACATTCTGGGCGAAGTGCTGGCCCATGCCCTCATCGGCATGGCGATCTTCACCTTCGTCCTGTTCACCCGGGATCTGGGACACATTCTCGAACTGGTGGTCCGCGCCAGCGCACCGCTGCCGAGCGTGCTGGAAATTTTCTCCTACACGATCCCGCTCGCCATGACCTACACGCTTCCTATGAGCGTGCTGGTGGGAATCCTGATCGGGCTGAGCCGTCTCGCTGCCGACAGCGAAATCACCGCCATGCGAGCCAGCGGGATGGGAGTGTGGAGCTTTCTGCGCGTGCTTTCCATTTTTGTCGTGGCTGCGTGGCTGCTGGCGCTGGCGAACGGCCTCTACATTGCCCCGCGAGCGCAGGCTGCCCTCGGCCGTCTCGAAGACCGCCTCAAAGGCTCGCAAGTCTCATTCGAGATCCAGCCTCGCGTCTTCTACGAAGGCTTTCCCAAGATTGTCCTGTACGTGAATGACGTCAAGAACGCGCAGGGCGCGGCCGTCTGGAAGGGCGTTTTCATGGCCGATCTCAGCGACGCTTCCAATCCTAAGATCACCCTGGCCAAAGAGGGCATCGTCATCAGCGAAGGTCCAGACCGCCTGCACCTGCACTTGATCGACGGTTCCGAGCACGAGACCGATCCCAAAAAGCCGCTGATCTACCAGATCTCGACCTTTCAGCAAACTGACATTCCTATCGAACTTCCGTCCACGGAAAACAAGCCCGACGAATCGCTGCCCGCCAGCGTTATGGACACCCGCGCGCTACTGGAGAAGGCCGGCCACTCCGATCCGATCTCCGCCCGCTGGTATCGCATCGAATTCCAGCGCCGCTTCGCGCTGCCCACCGCTTGTCTTGTGCTGGCCCTGGTGGGCATCCCTCTGGGGCTCTCGTCGAAAAAGAGCGGCAAGTCCGGGGGATTCGTGCTCACCATCCTGCTGGTATTCGCCTACTATGTCGTCTCTCTCATCGGAGTGTCGTTCGCGCGACAAGGTCAGGTGCCGCCGTGGTTCGGCGCCTGGCTGGCTGATCTAGTATTTCTCGCGTTGGGGCTCGTTTTGCTGTTCCGGGCCGAGAAGCGCCCCATTGAGCTGGCATCTCTTCGGATATTCGGAAGGGGCCATCTGAGTTTACGGCCGGAGGAGGCGGGCCGCAGCCGCCGCGAAAACGCCTTCGAGCGCGCCTCCACCCGCCGCCGCGTCTTCAGCGCCAGTTTCCCCACGCTGCTGGACGATTATGTTCTGCGCGACTTCTTTATCTACCTGGGGATGATTCTCTCGTCGCTCCTGGTCCTGGTCATCGTGTTTACGTTGTTTGAATTGATTGGAGACATCATCCGTAATAAGGTCCCGGTCTCGGTGGTTGCCGAATACCTGCTGAACGTGACGCCCTATCTCCTTTACCAGATCGCTCCACTGGTGGTGCTGCTGGCGGTGCTGGTCACATTCGGGCTGATGCAGCGGGCCAACGAAATCACCGCCATCAAAGCCACGGGGACCAGCATCTACCGCATCGTTACACCTGTGATTGCGGCGGCCGCCGTGCTTTCGGTGGGATTGTTTTTCGCCGACCAGCTCTACTTGCCCCATACCAACAAGCGCCAGGAAGCTCTGCACAACCAGATCAAAGGTAAGCCTCCCCAGACCTACCTGCGTCCCGACCGCAAATGGATTTTCGGTCTGCATAACGACATTTACTATTACCAGTTCTTCGATCCCGATCGCGACCAGTTCGGCAACGTCACGGTTTTTCAGCTAGACCGCGCCAGCTTCTCCATCACGCGCCGCATCCATGCCGACCGCGCCCACTGGGCGGTCAATCTGAATCGTTGGGTCTACGAACAGGGATGGGACCGCTCACTGCACGGCTCCGCCATCGCCGCCGACGGATACCACACCTTCGACGTCTCGACGTTTCCTGAGATCAGTGAGACGCCGTCGTATTTCAAGAAGGAAGTCCGGCAGTACGACGAGATGAGCTACGATGAACTGCGCCGCTATATCCGCGACCTACAGCAAGGTGGATTCGACGTTGTACGCCTGCGGATGCAACTGCACGAGAAGCTGTCCTACCCATTAATCACTCTGATCATGGCAATCCTCGCCATTCCCTTCTCCATTTCGACCGGGAAGAGAGGAGCCATTACGGGCGTTGCTGTCGCAGTCGGGGTTGCGTTTTTTTATATCGCGATGACCCGAGCTTTCCAGGCACTGGGCAATCAGAGCCTGCTGCCAGCGGCATTGGCAGCCTGGTCCCCAGATCTGATCTTTGTGCTGGTGGGCGGATATCTGATTCTGAAAGTGCCGACTTAAGAACGGCGCCGGGCGGCGGAGCTCAGGCGTCAGGCGAGTCTCAAAATCATTCTAAGATGGTGGGCGGCCCCGACACCCGAGGTCCGACGTCTGTGGTCCGAGGTCTGCGGTCTGCGGTCTGACGCCGACGCCTGCTTCCCGCCTATTTCACTGCCACGCCCCACGGATTGTTGTCGGTCTGAATCGTAGGAAGCACCGACAACGCGCCCGTCGCAGGCGTGATGGAATACTGCGATACTGAGGCGGAAAGGTAGTTCGTCACAAACAGCCAGTTGTCGTCTCCACGAATCGCGATCGACCTCGGCCCGTTCCCGGTCGCCACCGTCGCGGGATTCAGCGGAGTCAGACTCCCGGACACCGGGCTTATCTTGAAGGCGGAGATAGTATTGGAAGCCGTCCCGACGACGTAGACATTGTTTCCGTAGGGATCGACAACCAACGGTCCCGCCCCATTCGCGCTTCCCGAGAGGGAAAATGGCGAACCTGTCACCGGAACGAGGCTCCCATCCGCCATCGGACATGGCGATGGCAAATGCACCGCGAAGCATATCGTGTAAGCGCTGACCTTGCTGGTCAGACTGTCGCTCACGTAGACGAAGCGGTCGCACGGATCCACGGCAACTCCGGCTGGAACTTTATCCGTGGCAAAGGGGGGCACACCGTTCTGGCTCGGATTCCCCAATGCGCCGGTACTGGTGTTGACCGAGAATTCCCATACCGCGTAGTTCACCGAATCCACCGCGTACAGGTATTCGGAAGTTGGAGGGCTGCTTCCGGCAGAACACACCGAATTCTGCGTTCCGTTGATGCCCAAGCCCGGGAACTTGGTGGGCGTCGGCGCCGCGGCAACAAAGTTCGGGGACTGAAATCCAATGGGCAGAGCCAGCGTGTAACTACTTTGAACCGGAGTTAACGTGCCACCACTGCCAATCGACAGCACTGCCACCAGGCTCGGCAGTTGCGCCGTAGATGTCTGGTTTACGGGCGACTGCGGATTCGTAATGTCGGTGTACGAATACGTGACAGAGCTATTCTGCATTGCGACATACAAGAATTTCCCGGAGGAATCCACGGCCAGAGAAGCGATCGGGTTCCCGGCGGCTGGATTGGTCGTGTCGTCGAGGCCGCAAGCAGGGAATTTGGGGAGTGGTGGCGTGGCTGGGTCTGTGGATAGAGGGGTGGGCGGGTATGCAGTGTTCCCCTGCATATATTGAGGAGTCACCTTCCCGGCCAAAGAGCCGTCCGAATTCACTTTATACGCGGTGATTGCGGCCTGAAACGCGCCCGTCAGCGAGACATTTGTGAAGTTCGCATTGGCGGTCAGCTTGGGAGTGCAGTTCACTTCACTGGCGACATACACGTACTGGCCTGCCGGATCCACCACCATCACCGAAGGCGGCCCAGTGATTCCGGGCGGGTTGTTGATGGCCGACACGCTTCCGCTGTTCAGATTGAAGCTGAACGACTGAATCACATTCGATCCCTGGCTCCCCACCAGCACCAGGCCATTGGACGACGAGTTATATTTGCTGCCGCAGCCCACCAGCAGTCCCGCCAGGACCAGACCTACCAACCCGAGCAGCCACCATCGTTTCGACATTCTTTCGTTCATCTCCATGCGTATGTGAGGTTTGCGCGAGCACACGCGCCCGGTGCCCGCAGCCCGGGTCCTTGCAGTTTGGAAAACGCGGGAAAATCTCAACCCATTTGTGTATCAGGAAAGCGCGGGAAGAGCAATCTCCCCCAAAGATTGATTGGAACCTGGGGACCTCTGTGGAGTTGCCCGCATCGCCTACGAAACAGTATACGGGACGGCCAGGTCGGGCGTCAGGCGTCAGACCTCGGACTCCGGACCTCAGACCTTGGGCGTCGGACCTCAGGCGTCGGACCTCGGACCCCGGGTGTTAGGCTTGAGCACCGAGTTTGGGCGGATAGAGTCGATTAGGCGATTCAGCATGCGGCCTGTGTCTTCCGACAGTTGGATCAAGGAGCTTCCATCGCAAATCTACGCGTCCCCGATAAGCTGTCGCAAGGTCAGATGTCACACTCCAGCGGCGTATCGCTGCGGAAAAGAGGCGCGCCCGATTCTCAAGTCCGAGGTCCGAGGTCCGAGGTCTCAGGTCCGAGGTCTGACGCCGGTTCTTAAGCCTTCTCCACCAAAACAGGCTCGGCTCCATGCACCCGCTCTCCATTGGTGAAAAGCGGCAGCCGAATCTCCACCATCAGGCCGCCCCCTTCGCGGTTGAACGCGGCGACTTTCCCGCCGTGGAAGCGCACTGCCCGTTCGGCAATCGCCAGGCCTAACCCGACTCCTCCGGTCTGGCGCCCACGCGCGTCGTCCAGTCGGTAGAAAGGCTCAAAGAGTTTCTCCAGCGCGGCGGGAGGAACCCCGGGGCCGGAATCGCTGATGCGCAGGACGGCATCATGAACGCCAGCCCTGACTTCGCTCACCAGCGAGACCTCCACCGATGTTCCCTCCTGCGTGTAGCGGATGGCGTTGCGCACGACGTTTTCTACCGCGCTATGAAGCAGCGACGCATTTCCGCGCACCTTCCAGTCACCCTCAGGGATAGAAGTATGCACATGACAGTGTCGTGCCTGGGCCTCAAATTCCGCGTCCTCGGTAACGCTCAACACCAGTTCGTCCAGGGGGACGGGAGTTTCAGGAACCGGTTGCTCCCCGTCCTCGAGCCGGGCCAGCGTAAGGATCCTGCCAATCATTTCATTCAGGCGGCTGGCCTCGAGTTCGATGCGGTCGAGCATGTCGGTGCTTTCCATGCCCGCGCGCTGGCGGGCCAGACCCAACGCGACATTCAGCCGCGCCAGGGGCGACCGCAGCTCATGCGAAATGTCATTGAGCAGGCGCGACTGCGCCTTCAGCAGGGTCTCAATCCGCTCGGCCATGGCGTCAAAGTCGCGCATCAACCCGGCCACTTCGTCGCGTCCAGTACTGACAGGAGCACCGGTTCGTGCTGTCAGATCGCCGGCCGCCAACCGCCGCGCCGCCGTCCGCAGCCGCACAATCGGCTTCGTCATGTACCACGACAGGAAATAACAAACGAGTCCCGACGAAATAATCGCAATGATCAGTCCCGGAACCGGCAGACCGCGGGGGCCAAAAAAAACACGTGGCCCGGGAGGCAGTCCGAGCACCACGGTGTAGCGATGCTTGCCGTCAGACGAGGCACGCGAATCGCGCTGCACCGGGGGCGCAGGAAATATGAAGCCATCATGCGGGGCACGTGGTCCGCCCGCAGCCACCCGCATCGCCCAATCGGGCGCGGGACGCCGCGAAAGTTCATTTCCGTGTTCGTCAAACAGGTAGACCCGCACGTGCTGCGTCGCGTCCACGCTGTCGAGGTATCGCCGAAGTTCCTGCTCGCCGCCCTGTTCGTAGGCGGAGACCGCATCATTCAGTACGGTGGTTCGCAGCGCTTCCCAGGTTGAACTGCGGGGACGGAAGGCGATCGTGACCAGGATTGCAAGCACGCCGAACAGCGCCAGGGCGATCCAAAACGACAAGAAAATTCTCAGGAATAGACTTTTCATTGCTGCACTCGCTAGATCGGACCTCGGACTTCAGACCTTAGACCCCGGGCTTTCAGCGACAGTCGGCAATGACAGGTTCGATTCGCCTGAGGTCCGACGCCCGACGCCCGCTTTTATGCTTTCACTTTCTCCCGGGGCCGCGCAAAAATATACCCTACCCCGCGCACCGTTTTGATGTGCTCGTCGTTGTCGGTGTCGCCGAGTTTCTTGCGCACCTTGCTGACGTGCATATCGATGCTGCGGTCAAAGGGCGAAAACTTGCGGCTGAGTACGGCATTCACCAGCCTCTCGCGCGGCACCACGCGCCCGGCCTCGCGCAAAAGAACTTCCAGAAGGTTGAACTCCACCGACGTCAATTCCACCGGCGTCCCTTCGACCTTCACGGTTCTGGTCGCCGGATCCAGTTCAACGTCCCCGACCGTCACCACGTCCGGCGCAGCGGGAGAGCCGCTGCCATCTCCATGCGTGCGGCGCAGGACCGCGCGGATTCGCGCCACCAGTTCCCGCGGATTAAACGGCTTGGGCAGATAATCATCGGCGCCGATCTCCAGCCCGACAATCCGGTCGACATCCTCTCCGCGCGCGGTCAGCAGCAACACCGGCAACCGAGAAGTGGCACGGACGCGCCGCAGCACCTCGAACCCATTAATCCCCGGCAGCATCACGTCCAGCACAGCCAGAACATATTCACCGGCTGTCGCCTTCTTCAGCCCGCTCTCGCCATCATGCACGCATTCCGCGGTAAATCCTTCGGCCCGCAGGTATTCCCCCACGAGATGACAAAGCTCCACATCGTCGTCAATGACCAGGATTCGTTCCATCGCCCCTAATTGTGCACCCACGAGGCCGTGCTTCGCAGTAAAGAATTGTCAAAGTAGTTCCGGCGGCTCGCCGGCCAGCGCGTTCTCGCCCACTCGGCGGACCACCGTTTCCGCCACCAGCCCAGTTCCTGACACGGCACTTCGTTACAAAACTTTACTCCGGTTGACCGACTTTTTACCGCCTTTTCGCGCCAAACCGTGTTCCTATCAGAGTACGCATTACCGGATACCCCGGACCCATAGGAGTTATCACATGAAATCGTTTCGTTTCCGCCTGCTGATTGCCGCCCTCGCCGTGCTGATGGGCTCAGCGATTGCCAAGTCCCAGACCGCTGACGACACTACGCCCACGCCACCCATGCACCGACACGAATACGGAATGGGGCACATGGGCATGGACGGCCACATGATGGGATTCTTCGCCCGCAAGCTCAACCTGACCGATGAGCAGAAGACGCAGATGCATTCCATCATGGACAAAGAGCATCCCGCCATGAAGGCGCTGCACCAGCAGGAACGCCAGGTCGATCTGCAACTTCGTCAATACGTCGAAGGCACCTACGACGAGGCGAAGGTGCAAACCATCGCCGCACAGAAAGCGCAGATTGAAGTTCAGATCACGGTCGCGCACACCCGCATCCACAACCAGATGTATCAACTCCTGACCGCGGACCAGAAAGCGCAACTCAAGCAGATGGAAGCCGACCACGAGGCGCGCATGCAGCAGCACATGAATCACGAACCTGCCGCTTCCCCCGAGCAGTAGGTGTACGGAATGAACTCTCCTCTGGGACAGGGAGTTCATCGCAACGGCGCGAGGCCAGCCACCCAGGCCGCCTCGCGCCGCGCACGGAATCCAAGAGTCAAAATCCAGGACGAGTCAGAATTTAGGATGAGGAACTCGGCATGATGATTGGGTCACTTCTCTCCTACGTTGGATGGTTCTTCTTCGCCGCATGGAGTCTTGTGGTCGGTGCGGTCAATGTCGTCGTCTTCGGCAAGGAACTCTTGCCTTCCAAAGTGGGTGTCGAACCTCCGCAACACCCCCACGGCCCAGATGCGGGACCGCAGGCCGAATCCAGCGCCAGTTAGATCGTCGCCTCTGGCTTTTGCCTGACCTCCCACCGGGCGTATAGTTCCCTGTTCAGGTGACCGATGAATCGAAGAACATTCCTCACCATGGCTGCGGTCTTCGGCGGCGCAACGGCCATGCCTTCGGCTCTGGCCCTCGCATCCAGATTTTCCGCGTCTGATGCGCCTACAGACACTAGCCCGATCGTATTCGATCAGCTCGGATATCTCCCCAACGCGACCAAGCTCATCACGCTGCGCGCTCCCTCCGCAACATTCACCGTACGCACCGTCGGTGGCACCGTCGTGTTGCAAGGCAAGCCCAGGGTCGCCCGCGATGACGCGGCTTCCGGCGACCGGGTTCAAATCGCCGACATTTCTTCGCTGAACAAGCCCGGCATGTACGCCCTCGAAACCGACGCGGGAAAGAGCGCGCCGTTTGAAATTGGAAACGACGTCTATCGCCATGCGCTCTGGCTCTGCATGCGCGGATATTCCGGCCAACGCTGCGGCTGCAACGTCGACCTGGGTGATGGATATTCCCATCCCGCTTGCCATCTCGCAGCGGAGTTCCATACGACCTCCGGCAAGACCGGGCCGTACAAGAACCATGGCGGATGGCACGATGCCGGCGACTACGGCCGCTACGTCGTCAACTCCGGCATCTCAACCGGAACGCTGCTTTGGACGTGGGAACTGTCAAACGCCGCAGTGCGCAAGCTCGACCTCAAGATTCCTGAGTCCGGCGGAAAGATTCCCGACTTCCTGGCGGAGATCAAGTGGAACCTCGACTGGATGCTGACGCTACAGGACGCCGACGGCGGCGTGTGGCACAAGCAGGCGAGCGAGAACTTCTGCGCCTTCGTCATGCCGCAGGACGACCACATGATCAGCTACGTCATCGGCACCGGCGTGGCTCCGTATAAGAGCACGGGCGCAACTGCTGATCTCGCAGCGGTCGCCGCCATCGCGGCTCGCTGCTACGGGCCTTACGACGATGCCTATGCCAAGAAATGCGCCGATGCCGCGAAACGCGCCTTCACCTGGGCCGGCAAGAATCCGAACGCAATCTTCACCAACCCCAAGGGCATTCGCACTGGAGAGTATGGCGACGGCGACTGCCGCGACGAACTGCTGTGGGCGGCTGCAGAATTGTGGCGAACCACCGGCGACGACCAATATCGCACCGCATTCGAGTCGGGCCTGGCGTACCTGCAAAATGAAAAGGGACTTCGCGTCAGCACTCCGGGCTGGGGAGATCTCCCGGCGCTCGCTCTCTGGACCTACGCTTTGGCAGATAGAAAGACTGCGTCCAGCGAATTGCTGTCGAAGATTCGGGAAGGCAGTGCGCAAGGCGCTGAACAACTCGTCAGCAACAGCCGCGAGAACGGCTACGGAAACACGATGGCATTGACGGACTATGACTGGGGATCGAACGCGGTTGCTGCCAACCAGTCACTGCACCTGATTGTGACCGATCGCCTGCAGAAAAACGACGAGTTCCGACAGGCCGCAGCCGAGAACCTTCACTACCTTCTCGGGAGAAATTGCTGGGACTTGTCGTGGGTCACGCAACTGGGCCGCAACCCCTTCCAGCATCCTCACCATCGCCCCAGCGGCGCCGATAACATCGCCGCGCCGTGGCCCGGCCTGCTCTCCGGCGGACCAAATGCCCATCCTTCCGATCCGCCGGGGCGCCTCATGCCACAACGCCCCCCGATGCGCATGTATAAAGACGACCAGGCCGCCTACTCGATGAACGAAATCTGCATCAACTGGAACGCGCCGCTGGTCTTTTTGCTGGCTGCGTTGAACGAGCAGTAGTTCTTGGAGGTCTGACGGAAACAGGTCCGCGGTGCCTACGTTTGCGAAAAGCGCGCAAAAGTGGGTCAGCCAGTTTCGTCGCACTACTTTGGCCAATCTAAGACCGGGCCAGCCCCCTCTTCATTTGCGGTTGCGAAGACGGAGTAAGATTGAGTTCCCGGAGCGATGGAGAGTATCTGCTCCAAGTCTTAGGTAGGAAGGACGAAAATTGCCGTGAATGCCGCGATTGCTCAGATGCTGCTGGAAACGGATCAAAACGACTATCGTTTCGAGAGTTTCTGTTGCGAGGTATGCAGCAAAGAGCACGGAGTCGAGTTCCTGCCAACGTCGAAGACATATGACCTTGGACGGGATGGCAGAGCGGGTGTGCGGTCTCGTCCTTCGATGTCACACAGGAACTTGCTATGTGCGACTCAGAGTCGCGACATCGACGCGAAGGTCGAGGCTGACCTGTTGCGAGTAACTTCCGCTTCGAGTCCGGAACATCTTGTCTACTGCTGCTCTCAGCGGCTGTCCGAGAATGGAGTAGACGAGATAACCAAGATCGCAAAACGCCATATTCCAAGCGGCAGTCTCACTGTCTACGGCTCCATCCAGCTTGGCCGATTCGCAGAGAAGCATGGTGAGATCTTCGGAAAGTTCTATCATGCAGAACTCGAGTCTATCCGCGCGGCGTTCGAACGCAAACCAGACGAAGAAGAGTCTAAAAGAGGTTTGCGGCTGGCGTTAGTCACAATAGGTTCGGAGGGCGCTGGCGACCTGAAGGACGCCCTTCTGCGGCACAGTATTCTGGAGGTGCTCTCCGAGACGAGTCGAGCCTCGGTGGTAGCTATTGCTGATGAGATATCCAAAGACCTCGGCCTCCCACGTCCACTACAGGCAACGAGCCTAAGCGAGGCGCTGGCGTCCGAGACGCAAAGGGCAACCATCCGGCTAACCGCAGTCGGATACGAGATAACTGACCTAGGAAGAACGAGCCTGAAGGAGGTGCCGGCTACGGCCGCGGAGTTCCTACTGCAAGGGCGTGTGGCGATCCGCGGCAAGATTCAGGATCTTATCGGCTACAGCCTTGCGGACAAGCAATTCGACCAGCTGTGGTCAGTGATGCTGGATTTCCTAAGCGGCCTTTTCTATCAAAATGGGCTTGCCGTGATCAAAGCAATCGACGCATTCATGGGGGGCGAAACACCGCAGGCGGAACAGGATCTCAGGGAACTGATCAAGCAGGGAGCCCACCGTGCAGCTGTTGCCTCTTCCGCCACCCCTGACGGCCAAATTGTTCTGGAGACAGCGATCGCGGACACGTTTGTCGAGCGTGAGGGACCTGCCTTTGAGTGGCTCATACGGGTTGGCGAGAGATTTGTATCGCTTTGCTGCCTAGGTCTCGAATCAACTACCGCCGAGCAGGTTAGGGAGACGCTTGTTTCCAACCGACTGGTTCTCGACTCGGACATTGTCCTGACTTATCTTTGCCCATCCAGTCCTGACAACTCTGCTGTCCGCGACCTGCTTGGCCGTTGGCTTGAAATCAAAGGGAAAATATTGCTCGCTCCCGTGGTGTTGGAGGAGGTCGCGTACCATGCGTGGATTAGCGAGAACGACTTCCGAGAAACGCGGTACCTGTTCGGTAAGTTGCGCCCGGAGGAACGATCCCGGTACATTCGCAATGCCTTCGTCGCTGCGTTCCACGCAACCGGTGCCCCGGCATCGCAGTGGGATGTTTTCGTTGGCCAGTATAAGGGCAATTCCGAGGGAGATTACCGCAAGATTCAGAACATACTTCGGGCGTCGCTATTTGCCGAGGTTCTTCCGGAAAACTATGACCCGAAACTCGCTGGCGAGATCACTAACTATCTTATGCGAGCAGGCGCCTACGAATCGGAACTGTCCGATCTCGATGAGGATGCGCACTACAAGCGTGGGCGTGACGGTCGGTTGTTAGCATCCCTTGCTGCTGCCCGCACCGCAGCCGAAGCGCTTCCGGAACACAGTAGCTTCCTTCTCCTATCCTCTTCGAAGGGTCTCAGGAGAGCGGAGCGCAAGTTCACGGAAAGGCTCGGAGGAGAGCCAAGAATCGTCCTGAGCAGAGCGAGCTTCGCCTATCTTCTCTCATTGGTCCCGAACGTGAGACTCGGAGCCGACTCGCTCAGACGTGCCCTATTTGAGTTTGGAATGCGCGCCAAACTCCCGGACACGCAACGGCGTGCCTTAAGAATGATAAAGGGAGCTGGGTTTGAGCTCCATTGGGCTGGCAGGCCGCTGCTGCAACAGCAACTGAATAGATCAATCCACGTCGAAGCGAGAAAGCGCGGCATAACCGACGAGGCCATCAGCAAGCGTATCGCAACCGGTTCGGACCCTACGACTTCAGCTGAAATCATATCGGACGCCCTTCGCTCACTGGCCAGCGATACTGTCACGGAAAAGGAACTGCAATTGACGAAGAAGAGAGTCCAGGAGCTTGAGGCAGAGCTCCGTGTGGCACGCTCGGCGGTCGCCGACAAAGAAACGGGGCAAGGCGGTCGATGATCTGGGGCGAGGGTTCCATCTTCGACACCACGAGCTACTTCCCAAAACTCCCTGCACCTTGCCTGCTAGAATTTCATCTACTGACTTTGCATGTTGCCTAAGAGCCTGCGACCGCTGCTGCCGTACGTGAAACGCTATCGCTGGGGATACGTTTTCGGCACGCTCTGCGTTTTTCTCACCAACGGCACCTGGATTCTTTTCCCTCTGGTGCTCGGCAAAGCCGCGGACGACCTGCACTCCGGAGTGACTCGGCACAAGCTGTTGGTCTATGCCGGACTGCTGCTGGCCATCGCCACCATCAAAGGCATCTTCCAGTTCCTCACCCGCTGGGTTGTGATCGGCATCTCGCGCGACATTGAGTTCGACCTGCGCAACGATCTGTTCGCGCGGCTCGAAGGCCTGAGCTATTCGTATTACCAGCGCAATCGCACCGGCGACATTATGGCGCGCGCCACCAACGACCTGAACGCGGTCCGCATGCTGCTGGGCCCGGCGATTATGTACTCGGCTAACACGATCGTCTATACGGCGGGCGCGCTGGCCTTCATGATTTCGATCAGTCCGTGGCTAACGCTGTTCACGTTTCTGCCGCTGCCTGCGGTCAGCATTGTGATCCAGACCTTCGGACGCCGCATTCACGAGCGCTTCGAACGCATTCAGGCCATGTTCTCCGATATTTCGGCGCGCGCGCAGGAGAATTTTTCAGGAGCCCGCCTGATCCGCGCCTACGTGCAGGAAGAAGCCGAGATTCATGCCTTCGAACGCGAGAACAAGGAATACATCCGCCGCAGCCTGAAACTGGTTCGCCTAATGGGCATGCTGTGGCCCACGCTCGAATTGATGCTGGGCTGCGCGGTGGTTCTAGTCTTATGGCTCGGCGGACGTGAGGTGCTCGCGGGTCAACTCACCTTCGCCCGCGTCACGAATCTCGCACCCTCATATCCCGGAATCACTACGACTCTCAAGCTCGACGGCTCGATGAGCGTCGGGCAATTCGTCTCCTTCAGCACGTACATGATGCAACTCACCTGGCCGATCATCGCTCTGGGATGGGTCATCAACATATTCCAGCGCGGCACGGCGTCGCTGATCCGCATCAACGAGATCATGCAGGAGCAACCGGAGATCAAGAATGCTCCGGGCGCGCAAGACCGCGAGATTGAAGGTGAGGTTGAGTTCCGCGGCCTGGATTTCGCCTACGATGGAAAACTGGTGCTGCACAACGTGAACCTGCGCGTGCCCGCGGGCAGCAGCCTCGCGATCGTCGGACCGACGGGATCCGGAAAGACGACCTTGGTCGATTTGATTCCGCGCATCTACGACGCCGCGCCCGGCATGGTTCTGATCGACGGCCGGCCGATTCGCGACTACTCGCTGGAGTCTCTACGCCGAAACATCGGCTTCGTGCCACAGGAAACGTTTCTGTTCAGTGACCGCATCCGCGAAAACATTGCCCTTGGTGTCGACTCGACCACTGACACCGAAATTCACGCTGCCGCCGACGCGGCCAATATCGCCACCGACATCGAAAGCTTCCCCGAGGGCTATGCGACCATGGTGGGCGAGCGCGGCATCACGCTGTCGGGCGGGCAGAAGCAACGCACAGCCATCGCGCGCGCCCTGATCCGCAATCCCAAGATCCTGATTCTCGACGATGCGCTCTCCAGCGTCGACACCCATACGGAAGACAAGATCCTCAACCACCTGCGCGACGTGATGCAGGGACGCACGACCATCTTCATCTCGCACCGCGTATCTACAGTGCGCAACGCCGACCGGATTGCCGTGCTGCACGGCGGGCGCATCGTCGAACTCGGCACCCACGACGAACTTCTTGCCTTGAACGGCTACTACAGCGACCTGTATAACAAGCAACTGCTGGAAGAAGAGCTAGCCGAAGTCTGAGCTTGTCTGAAGACTTCGTTCGCTGAGGGCCGATCCTTGGGGGTTTGCGAATCTAGGGTTCTCGAACACCGTGCGACCATCAGCTCACGACTTCAATGCCGTGTCGTTACATCATCGACAAGGAAAAGCATCTGGTCATCAGCTCCGCCTGGGGTCGGCTGACCTTCCCTGAGGCGAACGCGCATGAGGATCAATTGGTCAGCGATCCGGATTTTGATCCCTCGTTTGACCAGTTGATCGATCTGACCGACCTCGCCGTATTTGGCCTGTCCGTGGGTGAGGCCAAGACCATCGCCGGACGCAATTTCTTCTCGGCCAGATCCCGGCGAGCGCTCGTGACCTCGAATCCTTCGATCTTCGGGATGCTGCGATTGATGGAGGCCTATCATTCAATCGCCGGGGCGCGCGAGCAGGTACGCAGCTTCTATACTCGAGCGTCGGCGCTGCAGTGGCTAAGGCACGAGGATGACCTCACCAGGCGAGGCTAAGGCAGCATCGCCAGGCATCAGCCGGCGTGACATTCCCTTGACACAGCCCGGTCGCACACCGTTTACTCTTGCCATAGCTGGGGGTTCCACACATCTCACATGCTGCGGACGAACTCTGAAGAGATCCTCGACTCCGACCAATGCCCTGCGGTCGAGGCCGAGACTTCACTGCGCGATCTGTGCCGTATCAACCGCTGGTTCGGGGGAGTCGCCACCACTCGAAAACTGATCGAGCGCGTCGCATCCGCAACTGGGAAGAAACATTTCTCTCTGCTCGAGGTCGCGGCCGGATTCGGCGAGGTGCCCAGAACTGCCGCCCGACAGCTGGCGGTCAAGGGAATCACACTCGACATCACCGATCTTGACCGTGTGCCTTCGCACCTGCGCGCCGGACATCGCGCGCTGGTGGCGGATGCGCTAGCGCTTCCGTTCCGGGATCGCAGTTTCGATCTGGTCAGTTGCAGCCTGTTCGCCCACCACCTGGAGCCTGCTGATCTCGCGAGATTCGTCAACGAAGCCTCGCGCGTGGGCCGCTGCGCGGTGCTGATCAATGATCTGATCCGGCATCCGCTGCATCTGGCGCTGGTGTACGCAGGATTCCCGCTGATGCGCAGCTACGTATCGCGCGTGGATGGAGTCGCGTCGGTGCGGCGCGCGTATGTGCCCGATGAAGTGCGCAAGATCCTTTCCCATGGAAAAACCCCGGGAAAGCTCGAAATCTCAACCCACTATCTTTTCCGCATGGGCGTGATTCTCTGGAAAGGCGAGGCAACACCGCAGGCCAGCCTTCGATCCGCCGAGGCGGCCGCAGTCCAGGGAATCACAAGCGCTGCTGCGGACTAGTCTTCTTGAACTCAGCTCTTTACAACTGCAGGCGAGCCCATTTTTTGAGTCAGGAAACCGACGATGGCGCCCACGATGAATCCGGGCAGCATAATCTCCAGGTAGTGAGGCTTCCCCTGTTTCGCGTCCAGGAAAGCCACAATAAAGGCGAAGAGGAGACCAAGAGAGGAGCCGACCACGATGCCCCACTTCGTCGACTGAACTCGGCGGGCGAACCAGCCGCTGAAAAGGCCCACAATCATGCCCTTAATGGATGACCCGACCAGGATGCTGGCGAGCACGGGACGAGTTTCCGGATAGAACCCGGCGGTTGCGCCGTCGAGCGCTCCGAGAATGAGCCCGAACATCAATCCGACTAGAATCTTGTTCACGATATTCCCTCCTCCTATCCATTCCAGATTGGCGGGAAATCCTTTAGAACTTTCGTAGAAAAAACAGCAAAAACTTTACCAGCGTATAGGCGGCCAGCAGCCAGAGCAGCACAGCATTGCGGGAACTGAACCGCTGCAGGCGGTGCCATAAGGGCTCCGACCAGGCGTTTACGGCCAGCCCTTGCTCAAAACGGTCAACATCCGCTAGAAACGCGGTCACGGTTGGGTAGCGCCCGGAAGGGTCTGCACTCATGGCCTTGGCGGCGATCGCAGCCACGGCGGGGGAAAGGGAGGCGGGAACCAGAAATCGCAGTAGCCCGCCCAGCGAGTAGAGATCAGAAAGCTGATCGAGGGATGCGTCGGGAGCGCGAAAGGCGGGAGTTCCGGCGACGGCCTCCACGCCCCAATCCATGACGTAGACCTCGCCGAACTCGCCGACCATCACATTCTGCGGTTTCAGGTCGCGATGAATCACTCCGCGCGAGTGGGCGTAGGCTAGCGCTTCGCCGATGCGGCGGATCACACGCAGTCGTTCGCTCATCGTATGTTGCCCGGCGGCGTAGGCGTCTAGCCGCGCCCCGCTCACCAGTTTCATCGCGTAGAAGCATCGCCCATCGGGCAGAACGCCGGTCTCATAGATGGGCACCACGCTGGGATGCTCGAGACGCGCGATCAACTGCGCCTCTCCTGCCAGGGGAACGTCGAGGACCTTCAAAGCCACATGGCGATCGAGCTGGCGGTCGAGTGCTCGATACACCACGCCCATTCCGCCGCGACCGATCTCGGACTCCAGTTCGTAGCGAGTCGCGGCGAGGTCTGGCAAGGCCGCAACGTGGCGCAGATGCTCGAGAACGGAGTTGCTTATTTCCATACGCGCCGCATCTCCTGGTGAAATTCCCGCGAGTCCGATGTGGTGCCGCGCAATCGCTCGGTCACAAAGCCGCGCAGCACCCGCCGCGCCCATGCGAGGTGGTTGGTCACGGAGGTTTCAGGAACGCGATGTCTGGCAGCTAAGTCGGCGTATGAAGGACGGTCGCCGTCGGTGAGATCGTAGTCCTGAAAGATAGCGAATTGCAGTTGTTTGCCCGACTGTTGGCAATACGTGCTCAGATCATCGAGCGCAAGGGAGAACAACTGACGCCGCCATTCGCGCTCGAATTCCACTTCTGGCGATTCGGCCGCGATGTGCTGGTCTTCGACCGTTTCGAAATCGATCCCGCCCCCGCGCTTTTGCCGGTTCGCGGACGCGTGCTGGTTGGCGGCATAGCGCTCGGCCGCCATACGAATATAGGTTCGAAACGAGGCCTTTGCCGGATCAAAACGCGAGAAGAAATCACGCTGCAACACGGAAGTGAAAAATCCCTGGGTCAGATCCTTGGCGTCTTCATTGTTCTTCTGAAACTTAAAGCGGAGGAATCGATAGACGGGCTTCCAATAAAGATTGACGACCTGATTCATCGCATCGCCGGAAAGACCTGACGCCGTGGCCTCGAGCAGAGATGCCTGAGTCGACGGAAACTGACCGCCCGACCCGCCAATGGCTGTATCCGCGTCCACCTGCCAGATTCCTCGTCCGATCAATATAGCCGCATTGGCAGGTCACAGACCACGCGGGCGGGCACTACCGCACGACCAGCACTTCCCGCACATTGTCCCGGGCCAGAAAAAACTTGATGGACGCGAAGTCGCGGAAGAGCGTTTCGATGTGGCGGTTGTTGAAGACGCGCTGCAGGCGGAAGCCGTCGATGACGGCGGTGTGGATGGCTCCGGTGGGTCCGCGGCGGGCCTCGCGGCGCATCACGATGCGCTGCATCTCGAGCGTGTCTTTCTCCATGATGTGAAAGCGGTAGCAGGGGGAATCAGGCCCGGCGTCCTTGGTATGGAAGAACGCCAGCAGCATGCCGCCGGGTTTCAGTACGGACCACAGGCGTCCCATGACCGGACGCACCAGGCTCTCATCGAGATAGTCGGGAAGGTTCCAGCAGAGCACGACGTCGAAATGCGCCGCGGGATACAGCAGGTTGTCGGCCAGGAATTTCCGGCTATCGAGCACCACGGCTCCCTGCTCGTCTTTGGTGACGAGGTGAGGCTCGGTGGAGGAGACAAGAAGATCCTCGCTGTAAATCTTGTGGCCGCGCTCGGTAAAGAAGCGGATATTGGCGGGCGAGGTCGAGCCCAGATCGAGAACGCACAGCGGAGTCTCGGTATCCCACAGGCGGGAAAGTTCGCCGAGGCCGCTGGAACGGCGGGTGAGTTTTTGCTGCGGTTGCGGCGTCTCCGCCTGCGCCCCACCCGATGAGCCGCGAAAAAGCTTCATGAAATTGTGCGTCACCGATGCCATCAGACCTGCTCCACTTCGTCCGAGGCAACTGGTGCTCTGGGACTTAAATTAACCCTTTGCAATAACACTCTACCCGTTTGCACGGAACGCGCAGGAGTTACTTTCCTGCTGCCTTGTCCGCTTTGCCCTGAATGTCGACCTTGCCCTTCAAGTAGGCGCCTTCTTCGATCGAAATCCGTTGCGTGGCGATATCGCCGGTGACCACGGCGGACTTGCGTAATTCGACGCGGTCGCTGGCCTGCACGTTGCCCTCGAGTTTGCCCTGCACCACGATCCCTTTCGCCTCAACCGAAGCCTTGACTTGTCCGTTGGGACCGACTGTCAAGCTGTGGTTCTTGAGGGAGATGCTGCCCTCGACCTGACCATCGACATAAAGGTCCTCGCTGCCCGACAACTCACCCTTGATGACCACCGATTTCCCGATCTGCGCCAAGTCTGCCGACAACGGAGCACTCATGGATGTTTCTCCTTATTGGAAGCGGATACAGCATTACCGAGATACTGGAAGGCAGGTACCGGACGGCCGCTGCATCGACTATACCCAACTGGCAGAGCGGGCGGCAAGCGAAGTGACCGCGGGAACCTACGAGAAGGTGCATGGCTGCAACCATTCGCGTGCGATTGCTACACTAAATGTGCAATGTGGCGCGCAAAGGAAGGAAGACTGATATGGATCGTGGCGTTTCTTGCCGCCGCGGGCGGGCTGCCCGCGCAGGAGGCTAAAGAGCCACCGATCCCGGCTGAAGATCTGGTGCGACTGGCGGTCGCGCGCGAGGTTGCTGCGGCGAACGCACCGCACCTCCGGCACATGTTCCGCTCGCGCAAGCAGACCCCAAAAGGATCGCAGACCCGGCTCTACGTGGAGACCAACGAAGCCATGGCGGGAATGCTGATCGCGGTGAACGATCAGACGATTTCCGCAGAGCAGCAGCAGGCCGAAATGAATCATCTTTACTGGCTCACGGGCGATCCCGAGGCGCTTCGCAAAAAGCGTGCGCGGGAGAAGGACGATGCCGAGCGTACCTTGCGCATCGTGAGAGCGTTGCCGGAAGCCTTCCGCTATACGTATGCCGGCGCTGAGAGCAGCGACGCGCAATTGGGCAAGGCCGGAGACGAGTTGGTGCGGCTGAACTTTACGCCCAACCCGTCGTACTCTCCACCGTCGCGTGTCGAACAGGTATTGCAGGGCATGAAGGGATATCTGTTGATCGACATCTCGGCGCGAAGAATCGCAAAGATTGACGGCACACTCTTCCGTGACGTCTCCTTCGGCTGGGGGATCGTCGGTCATCTCGACAAGGGCGGACACTTCCTGGTGCAGCAGGCGGACGTGGGCGACGGTTCGTGGGACATCACGGAAATGAGCTTGCGGATGACGGGCAAAGTCCTGGTGTTCAAGAGCCTCAGCATGATCTCCGACGAGAAATTCAGCGACTTTCAACGCGTGCCGGAGAATCTGACGTTCGCTCAGGGCGCGGAGATGTTGAAGACTGAGCAGGAAAAACTGGCGCACAACGACCGTGCAGGTACCAGCGAGAAAGCCCGGCAGTAATTCCGGTAGGCAGGGGACGGGGCCGGGGTCTCGGCCAAATTTCGGCCAAGGCAGGCTTATCGAATGCCACGCGTCATGAAGACAGTGATGCCCCGCATCCGCAAGTCGCTGCGGGAGCGCGGGCTTATCGTCAGCCTGGGCCGCGGCGTGCTGCTTCCGATTCATCTATTTCAGGAGTATCGAAGAGCCCGCAAAGATCGCGGAAATCAAGTCCCCAGCACGTTTGATCTGGAGAACCAAGTCGCCACCGATGGGGAGATCAACGGCTGGACCCACCTGAGCGATCTCGATATTCCCAGCCCGAATTGGATTTACGGCACGAATTACACTCCGATTGAGCCAGTCCGATTCCGCGCCATCTTTTCCAGCCTTCACCTGCAGTTCGAGGATTTCGTATTCGTCGACTTCGGCTCAGGAAAAGGACGCGCCCTCTTATTGGCGTCCGAATTGCCTTTCAAGCGAGTTTTGGGATTGGAATTCTCGCCGGACCTGCATGCCATCGCACAGAGAAATATCGAACGCTACGCGAGCCATCGGAAGTCCGGGCCAGTCGAGTCCGTTTGCATGGATTTCCTGAGTTTCGCGCCGCCTCCAGAACCGTTGATTCTCTTCTTTTACGATCCGTGTGAGGACACCGTGCTGATCAAGCTCGTTCGCAATCTGCACGAGTCGCTGAGGGCGAATCCACGAGCGTCGTACTTGATCTATGTCGCTCCCACCCAGTCGAAAAGGGCGGCGCTGGATGCGGCGAAGGGGTTCACTCGGGTCAGTGAGAACGTCGAACTCGGAACCTGTGTATATCGGATCGGCTAGACAGCACAGATCATGCTCTCAATGTTTCTTTTCTCACCGTAAGTTTCTCGATCAAATCGGGCTTGACGCGGTGGCCCGTTCCCACCTGGTCTGTGATGGGGATCATCCCCTCATGCGAGACTTCGACTTCGGGATCGATAATGTCTTCTTTCCAATAGCGCTTCGAGGCGGAAACGTCCCCCGGCAGGCTGAAGTTCTGCAGCGTGGAGAGTGCGATGTTGTGGGCGCGTCCGATGCCGGTTTCGAGCATGCCTCCGCACCAGACGGGAATGTTGTGGGCGTGACAGAGGTCGTGAATCTTCAGCGCCTCTGAGAATCCGCCCACGCGGCCTACCTTGACGTTAATAATGCGGCAGGCGCCGGTTTCGACCGCAAACGCGGCGCTGCGGACGCTCACGATCGATTCGTCAAGGCACACCGCAGTGCGCAGTTCTTTCTGCAGTCGTGCGTGATAGTAGATGTCGTCGTTCCACAGCGGCTGCTCGATCATGAGCAGGTTGAATTGATCGAACTTGCGCAAGTGCTCGACCTGGTCGAGCGTGTAGGCGGAGTTTGCGTCGCAACTGAGCGTGATATCAGCCCAACGCGAGCGGACCCGTTCGAGAACGTTGAGGTCCCAGCCCGGCTTTACCTTGAGCTTGATGCGGCGGTAGCCGGCGGCGAGTTCGATCTGTATCTTTTCCAGCAGTTGCTCGATCGAGTCTTGAATTCCGATTGAGACACCGCACGGGATCTCACGGCGCGAGCCGCCCAACAACTTCCAGAGCGGTACCTTCTTCTGGATAGCTTCCGCCTCCCAGACAGCGTTCTCCAGCGCCGCCTTCGCCATGCGATGGGAGCGCACTTTGGCGAACAACGCCGGGCACTCGCGCGCGGATGCGACGTTCTGGCCCAGCAGAGCCGGAATCAGATATTGCGTTAGAGTCGGCCAGGTACTCTCGATCCATTCGCTGCTGTAGAACGGGTCCTCGCCGACAACGCTCTCGCCCCAGCCATCAATGCCCTCGCTGTGAACCGTGACCAGAAGAATGCGGCGGCTGTACAGGCGGTGGAAGCTCGTCTCGAAGAAGTGGACGAGTGGGAGATGGATTTCACGCAGCGTGATGGCTTCGATTTTCATAGGGGTACTTGGTGAAGAATCCAATTCACCACGGAGACACGGAGTCACGGAGAAAAGCAACCCGCTTATTTTTCTCCGTGACTCCGTACCTCCGTGGTGACTAGGGTTCCGAGGCGTACGACCACGTCTCGTCCCACTTTCCCAGCAAAAATTTGCCGTTCCCTTCCGTGTCGCGTTCGTAGCCGAGAACTACCTGTCCCGCAGCGAACGAGCGCAGGAACTGCTCCCGATTTCGCTCCTGCACCTGCTGCGCTTTGGCGCGCGTTTCCGGCGCGGCCTTCCAGCCGTAGATCTGCGCGGGAACTGCAATGGCCGTATAGGTCCGGTCGGGCGGATTCTTCCCGCTCTCCAGCAGAACTTGCACCCGCTTCGACTTCAGCCACCACTCGGCGATGAGACGGTCACTGGGCAATCCTCCCTGCAGCGGCGACGAGGTGATCCCATATTGGTTGATGTTATAGCGCCGGGAGATGGCTCCCAATTTCTCGATATTGAGGTAGGCGTTCTTGATCTCGAGCGGATCGAAGGTCCACTCAATCAGCTCGATGCCGCGAGCCAGCGCATCTTCGCGCTGCATCAGCTTGAGGCGGCGTCCCAGCCCGGCATTGCGATAGTCCTTGCGCACGGCCAGCATGTGCGAGTGCAGGTAGATGTGGCCAGTGCGCGTGCCCGGAACCGACAGGGCGAAGCCAACCATGCCCTTGTTCTCGAAGGCGCCCATGACCTGGCCGCCGACCTTGTCGGCCACCACGAACATGCGCAGCGGCACGAGTTCGGCGTCGGAGAAGTTCCAGACCTCTTTCTGCAGGGCGACGCAGGCGTGGAAGTCGTCGATACCGTGGCAGCGGCGGAGTTCGATTGAGTCCAGGGTCACGCTGTCTTCTCCGCGGACCGTTCATGAGCTTTGGCCTGCTGCCATAGCGATTCGAGCTCTTCCATGGGTGCGTCATCGGCGGAGCGGCCGGATTCGTGCAAGCGGGCTTCCATCCACTGGAAGCGGCGCTTGAACTTGCGGTTGGTCTTGCGCAGAGCAGATTCGGGATCGAGCGAAAGATAGCGCGCGACGTTGACGAGAACAAAGAAAAGATCACCGACCTCTTCTTCGAGACGGGCTTGCAGTTCATCCGGAACCGCGGTCCGACCGGAGCCGGCAACGCCGCGTCCCTGCGGGCGCGGGCCGGGCGCTGGAAATTCCTTGAGATGCTCGCGCAGTTCGTCCGTCTCTTCGCGAAGCTTGTCGAACAAGCCGTCAATGTCCGGCCAGTCGAATCCGGCCTGGGCCGCGCGGGAACTCAGCTTGTAGCCCTCGAGCAGCGACGGCATGGCGGATGAAACTCCGGCGAGAATCGAGTGCTTCTTCTCCTTCTCCGCGGTGGACGCGCCCTCATCGGCCTGCTTTTTCTTCTTCTCTTCCACTTTGAGAGCTTCCCAGTTGCGCTTCACTTCTGCCGACGTGTCAGCCTTCACGTCCCCAAAAACATGCGGATGCCGATGAATGAGCTTGTTCGACAGCCGGTCGAGAACGTCGTCGATGGAGAATGTCGATTGCTCCTTCGCCATCTCCGCGTAGAACAGCACTTGCAACAGCAGGTCGCCAAGTTCGCCGGCGAGTTCGGGCCAGTCGCGGTTGTCGATGGCCTCGAGGACTTCGTAGGTTTCCTCGAGCGTGTAGGGCTTGATGGAATCGAAGGTCTGCTCGCGATCCCAGGGACAGCCGCCGGGGGCACGCAGCCGCTCCATGATGGCGACGGCTCGTTCGAAACGCTCTCCAGTACTGGACATGCGGCAACCAATGTAACTGACGGCGGAGGCAACATTCAATCGGCGGCGAGTGGCGGCAGGCCGGCGTGACCCTGCTTCGGGCTCCGCCCGTGGTTACTCTGGGAACCACGCCATCGTCGCCAATTCTCGGAATCCGGACACTGTCCGAATGGACCCACGGTCACCTTCATCTTGGTGCCAGAAAAGGCGCACAATGATGAAGACGAGCGTCTCAGGGCTCGCAAAAGGCTCTGCGGACACGGGCTTGGGTGCAGGCATTTTGTTTTGTATCTGATTAAAAACACATGACATTAGCCGTCAAGGCTCGACCCTCGCTGGAAGGCCAACACTTTCATGTGGTGGTCATCGGCGGAGGCATCAATGGCGTCGCGGTGGCGCGGGAATGCGCCCGCGCGGGCAAGCGCACGTTGCTGGTCGAGCAAAATGACTTTGCCTCAGGCGTGACCAGCCGCTCTACCCGGATTATTCACGGCGGCCTCCGTTATCTCGAACACGGCGAGCTCGATCTGGTGCGCGAGTCGGTGCACGAGCGCGAGCGCTTGCTGCACGAGCGCTCTCACCTGGTCCATCCGGTGCAATTCCTCTTTCTCTTGAATGAGAACAGCCAGCGCAGCGCGATGAAAGTGCGTGCCGGGCTGTGGCTCTACCAGCGGATTGCAAAAAAGAGAGCCAAGGACATGAGCGAGATGGAGATGGCGCGGGTGCAGCGTGCGCTCGACGCCGGCCATCGGTGGCTGATGCTCAACTTCGAAGATGCGCAGTGCGAGTTCCCCGAGCGCCTGGTAGCGGAATGGATGACCGAAGCGGTCGAGGCCGGCGCAGTCGTCCGCAACCATTGCGAGGTGCTGGCCGTGGACATCGGCCAAGGTCGCGCACGCGGAGTTCTTTTGCGCGACCGCACCACGGGAAAAGATCAGCGCGTGGATGCGGGTTGGGTTCTGAACTGCACTGGCCCCTGGGCCGACCGCATCTGCCAGCGTTCCACAGTGCGCACCAGCAAGCCCATGCTGGGCGGAGTGCGCGGATCGCACATCGTTCTGCCGCGCTTTTCGGGAGCGCCCAGCGCCGCGCTCTACACCGAAGCGGCCGACGGGCGTCCGGTGTTTGTCCTACCCTGGAATGAACAGGTTTTGGTGGGCACGACCGAATTTCCCGACACGGGCGATCCGGGAAGGACCGCACCTTCGCAACAGGAGATCGAGTACCTGCTGCGCACAGCAACCACCCTGTTTCCCAAGGCGAAGCTTTCGGTACACGATATTAAGTATGCCTTCGCAGGCATCCGCCCTCTGCCGAACTCGCCGGGCGACAAGCCCTCCGCAGTGACCCGGCGACATTTCCTGCATGATCATAGCGACGACGGGGCGACGCGGCTGATTTCGGTCATCGGCGGCAAGCTGACCACCGCGGCCTCGCTGGCGCGCGAGGTCGCACGCAAGATCGGAATCGCTGTCGAGGAACCCAAGACCATAGCGGTCGGGCCCGGCAGCGCTCTCGATCCAATGCTCGATCAGGAAGTGATCGAAATCGCACGCGCCGGCTCGGTCAGCGATGAGACCGCTCGCGGCATGATGGAGTGGCACGGCCACCACGCCATGGACATTGCCCGCATGGCGCTGGTCAGCGCCGAACTGCGTGCCCCAATCTGTCCTCACACTTCGCACATCGTCGCCGAAGTGGTCGAGGCCTACCGGAAAGAATTTGCCGTGACCCTCGGCGATGTGCTGCTGCGGCGCGTCCCGGTAGCGCTGGGAGCCTGCTGGTCGGAATCGTGCAGCCGTGAAGCCGCCTTGCGCATCGGCGCGGTCATGGGATGGAACGACCAGGAGTTCGGCGCAAATCTGGAACAATTCGAGACCGAGCGCGCCGCCTTCCTGCAAAAACCCGCCGGCAAGACCTCGGCGCTAGAAGCCGCAGCGGACTAGGACCCTCTGAAAAACAGTTTTGAAAGGGTGCGGCCTCCAACCCCGGTTACTAAAGATTGCCCTTGACCTTGAGTCATCTGGGATTGCCTCCGCTCAAAAACTAAACTGGCCCAAACGCAGCAGGATTTTTCTGCCTGCGCTGGGGTGAAGTGCGATGTTGGTACCCATCAAGCACGAAAACATGACGGCCCGGCGGTTGCCCGTGGTCACGCTGGCCTTGATCGCGATCAACACCATCGTCTTCCTTTTGACCACCATGACGATGAACGACCAGGCTCCCGAACTGGGAGAGGTGAAGAGCAGCATTCTGATTCTGGCCGCAGAGCATCCTGAGTTGAAGATGCAGCCCGAGTCCCAGCGTCTGGTCGACGGGTTCCGGCGGAACCATCCGGCAGACTGGAAACGGGTGCAGAGCCCCAATCGCGATGTCATCAACGCTTTCGACGCCAAGATCAAGATGATCGACGATCCGGGAACCTTGCAGGAGGAGATGGATTCGCTCAATACCCAGTTCGTGAAGCTTTCAACATCGTCGATCACCGAGCAGTATGCGTTCGTGCCCTCGCATCCCAATTCCATCAGCTACGTGACGGCAAACTTTCTGCATGGCGGCTGGATGCATCTGATCGGCAACATGTGGTTTCTGTGGCTGGCCGGGTTTGTGCTCGAAGACGCTTGGGGCCGAGGGCTCTATTCGGCGTTCTATCTGGTCGCGGGCGCAGCGGCACTGCAGTTCCACGCATGGCTGAATCCCATGAGCATCACGCCGACCCTGGGAGCTTCCGGCGCAGTGGCGGCGTTAATGGGAGCGTTCCTCGTCCGCTTCCCCAAGATGAAGATTGAGATGGCGTGGATCTGGTGGTTCAGCTTCATTCGACTGCTTCGCACCGGCAATCCGTTCCGCATGTGGCGGTTCAGCGCCTCCGCGTACTGGCTGCTGCCGCTCTGGCTCGGGGTCGAGGTCCTGTACGGGACGGTTTTTGGATCGATGAGCAGCGTGGCGCACTGGGCGCACGTAGGCGGCTTCGTATTTGGCGCGCTGGCGGCGGTGGCAATTCAGCATTCGGGCCTCGAACAGAAAGCCAACAAGGCTATCGAAGAAGAAATCGCGTGGACCAACGATGCGGAACTGGAGCAGGCTGGCACCATGATGGAACAAGGCCAACTGGCGGAGGCCGCCGCCCTGTTAAAAAGTTACCTCGTGGCCAAGCCGGGATCACTGGATGCATGGGCGCTCCTCCGGCAGATTTACACGCGGCAAAGCGATACCAAGTCTTATCTCGACGCGACCATCAAAACCTGTGGGCTGCATCTGAAGGCGCACCAGATTGAGGCCGCCTTCCAGGACTACGCCGAGTTCGTCGACGGCGGCGGCAAGATGCCGGCGACGACGTGGCTGGAACTCTGCAAGGGCGCCGAAGAGATGCAGGAATTCGACCGCGCTCTCGCCGAATACCAGGAACTGGCGAAAGCGTATCCAGCCGAGCGGCAGGCGCTGACAGCGCAACTGAGTTCTGCCCGCCTGTGCCTGAAGAAGTTGAATCGTCCGAAAGATGCGCTGGCTCTCTACCAGGCTGCAGCAAATTCTCCCATCCCGCACCTCGACTGGGACACGATCATCCAGGCCGGCATCAAGGAAGCCAAAGCGGCTCTTTCTTCTGGAAGTGCGATCGCGGCCGGCGCGCAGTAGATTCCTAACAACTACGCGATGGCAAGGTTGCGTCAACGATCAGCCATTGGTCTGGAACCGGCTCACGCTCTCCCTGCAAACTCGCGATTCTCCGTGGACACTTTCACCTTTTCCCCCTCTTTGATGAAGAGAGGAACACGGATTTCGAGGCCTGTCTCCAGCCGGGCGGTCTTGGTCCCGCCGCCCGACGCGTCGCCGCGAACTGCGGGTTCCGTCTGGGCGACGGCCAGCTCAACGAATATGGGCAGCTCTAAGCCAATCGGATTGCCGTTGTACTTGCGCAGCTCTATCAATGCGCCTTCGATCAGAAAGTCCAATGCATCCCCGACCATCTGGCCGTTCAGGGTGAGGGTCTCGTAGCTTTCCTGGTCGAGAAAATGGGAACCATCTCCATCGCTATAGAGATAGGAAGCCTGTACGGACTGCAGGTCGGGCTCCTTGAACTTGTCGCTGGCCTTGAATGTCTTCTCAAAGACCGCGTTGGTAAGCAGGTTGCGCATCTTCAGACGCACCAGGGTCTGGCCGCCACGAGCGGTGGGCGTGTTCACTTCCGCTTCCAGGCAGCAGAAGGGAGTGTTTTCAAATTCAAAAAACGTTTTCCGTTTGACAGCAATTGCATCAATGAGCGCGGCCATGAAGTCCTCTAAAGGAGGTCGCTACACAACGCATGCCTCCCTGATCCTCGTTTCTTTCCAGTATAGGGTGAAGTGCTGTTTGGATGAGAAGGCTTGAGCGGGATGTTCAGTGGCAGTGAGTGCAACGGGGATATTACGCCAGTGATCCGCCCCGGCCCCCCTGTTCAAACTGCTTCAATGCTTGGCTGAATCAAGGGCTTGGGCCTAAACTCTTGTTCATGAGCCGCTTCCTATTTTTGGTTTCTGGCCTAGCGGTCGTCCTCTCTTTCGCTTCGAGCGCATCATCGGCGCAAGGAGCTTCAAGTGGTTCCGGTTCAAAACTGACACTGGATGAGGCGATAGCAGCGATTCAGTCCAAAGAACCGCATTCTGGCTCTTCATTTCGGTTGATTCGCGACCTAGATTCGAGTGCAGCTATGCGAGAAGCCGCTCAACGCTCGCTGGATTCAGCGTCTTCTCACCGTGTCGGCGTTTATGGTGACGGCATTTTTATAGAGCTGATGAGAACTGGCGGCTTCGTTATTTTAGAAGTCGATGATAAGAGTGGCTACGCTATTTCGCTTCACTTGGTCTCGAGATCAGCGTACGGGCAAGCTGTCGTTGAATCGAACCCAGTCGTTGGTGAAGTCAGTGCTACCCTCGCTCAGGAGTTGATAAGGGAAACTGCTGATCTCGTTGATGGTCTCTTTGCCACCCCCATAAATACGAGTGCGCTTCAGGGCAAATTCGACGGGAGCCGTTTCCCCGAATCTCACGACGCCGATGAGGATGAGACAGAAAACCTTTTCGCAATTCCCAGTGCTATAGAGAACGTAGGGGCGGACCAGAGCGAAATCAGAGAATTGGCTGTGCTCCTAGGTACCATTGACACATGGCCCATTCGGTACGCGATCTCGACTCAGATCTTCCCGGCAGACCCGACTCGCGCCATAGAGGCGGGTGCGCAAGAGTTTGTCTCCCTAGGTCGACAATTCATACACAGCAACAAGGAGAACCTAGACATTCTCCATATGCTAAGAGACCTGCAGACGGTACGGAGTTCGGAACAGCTCCGAAACCGTGTAGCCACACTTAGCCTATTCAACAACTTCTTGGAACAGAAGTTGGTGTCGCCTGACACCTCGATGACTTTCGCTGCGAACCGATCGATCTCCACGATTCCTCTGAAACTTGGGTTCTACGGACCGCCTGACTTTTCGTATGCAGTCATGACATCATCCGGGATCGTTGTGGGTTGGAAAGTATCAAGCAGCGGTGCCCCGGTTGTCACGCGGATGGGGCTGGCTGGGGACTGACGACACACGATAAAACGGAACACTCAATTGACGAAATCAAGGCGATTTCCCTCGCCGACTCTGAGCCTGAGATCACTTCTGCGCGACGATGGTGCTGCAGAGCAGGCTCGTATCGTCGGAGATGATTCCGTCAACTCCCAGATCGCGGAAGCGCTGCATCTCGGCAGCATTGTTCACCGTCCAGACGAACACTTTCTTTCCCGCTCCCTTAATCTTGCGGACAAGCTCGGGCTCGAGCAGGTCATGGTGGAGAATCACATACTGGACCGGAACCTCGCTCCAGAGGCGGAGCTGGTTCTCGAACTCGCAGATCAGGCCGAGCGGAACGCTCGAGTCCAGGGCATGCAGGGATTTCAGCGCTCCGGGCTGGAACGAAGACACCACGAATCCCCGGCGCGGCTTGTGCCGGAGGAACAGGTCGAGCGTAATTCTCTCCAGCCCCTTCACCTTCATTTCAATGTCGAGAAAGGAATCGCGGTAGCGCTGCAGGACATCCCGCAGCCGTGGCAACTGAGAAAGCTGCTTCGCGGGCGTGCGTGCAACATCGTATCGCGAGACCTTCGCGTCGTGGCAGACCACGGCCTCTTCATCCTCGGTGAGACGCACGTCGAATTCAAATCCGTCGCAGCCGTCGGCGAGCGCCTGATCGAAGGACGCAAATGTGTTTTCCGGGATGGACTTCACCGCGCGGGCGCCGCGGTGGCCGAGAAGCAGAGGACGGCGGAGGTCAGGCATGGGTCAGTCGAGATCGAAATCGCGAATGGGCTTACCCGTGTCGGGAGTCTCTTTGGCCTTCTTCACCGCTTCCTGGAATTTCTTCTCCAGCAGGTCGGAGGCATGCCTCTGCGCCTCGACCGACTGCTGAAAAATAGATTCACGGCGGCTGTCCTGCTCGCGCATGGCCTTAGCCGCGGCTTCCATATCGTTGAAGGTTTTCGGCTTCACGGCCGCGGTGTGGGCGATTACAGCCCGAGTTTCCGAGTCGATTTTCAGTAACGCACTGCAACAGGGACAGGTGACTTCGAAATTGGGTGGTGTCTTGGCCATTTAGGCGAATCATACCGCAAATCGCGGCAGCCGGGCGAAGGGTCGGATTCCTGGGTACTGTCCTGGTTTGGTTTTCTTTGCGAACTTGGCGCGTCTTCTCGCGTAATTTTGCGGTCCAAGTCTTTAACCATTTGCGTGGGAAATCAAAAGGCCATAACCGCAAAGTGCGCAGAGAACCTCCGCAAAGTGCGCGAAGAAAATCTACATTGGGACGCAACCGATTCAGGGACATCTCAGCTGCCACGCCCTACCGCAAGGCGGCAAAACCTCACGCAAGTGCTTGCCAGGACAGCAGTTATCGATATCGTACATTTATGTACATACAATACAGTACAGAAAAGTGTTCCTTCAGGAACACTGTGGAAATCTCTCGAAATTTCCCGCTAAGTCTGTCTACTGCTTGAGTTTAATCGGAAAGACATGGAAGAGATTTAACATTTCCCATCCCAGCAGAAACACGGACACCAGCACCACCATGACGGCCATTAATTCGCCAAAGGTCAGGCCGCGGCGGTTGGGCTCCATGCGGCGGGCCGCCAGACTCAGAATGTTGAGTGTCGCGAAACCGAACACCACCGCCCACAGAATGTTGTAAACGTCCTGCCGCGAGCCGCCAGCGAACATCGTCACCACGATGGAAAACACCACGGCGGCAACAACCCGAGCGTGCGGGTAGAAGGCAACCACCGCCCGCGTGGTGCGGGCAAATCCTGAGAGAAGCGTGACGGTGGCTAGCGGCATCGGCCAAAAAGGCCGCCCAGAAAACCTGCCGGGTAGGCCTGTGAGTGGATATTACAACTCTTCGGCGGCGGCACCGTCAACCTGCTTTATCGGGCCCTCATGGCTGCCTCGCGTTGGGTAATATGGAATCATGGCAAAACGCCGTTTCATTTTCTTCGACGTGGGTAACACACTTCTCTTCCCCAACCGGGCTCGGATGCTGGCGCCGCTGCCGGAGTCCAGGCATCCGACGCTTGCGGCGTGGCAGGCTCTGGAACGGCGCACCAAGAAAGAATTCGATCAGGGCCTGATCAGCGGCAAGATCGATCACGGCTTCTGGTGGACCTTTCACACGTATCTGCTGAAAGAGCAGAACGCATTGGACAAAGGCGTGCGAGACGCCATCGTCGAGAACACGCAGAGTTCGGCGAATTGGGACCAGATCCTGCCGGGCACGCGCGAAGCGCTGGACCGCATCCGGCAGCAATATGCGATTGCGGTCATCTCGAATGCCGATGGCAAGATCGACGCCGTGCTGCGCCGCTGCGGCATTTGCGATTGCTTTGCCAGCATCACGGACTCGGGCATCGTCGGGCACGAGAAGCCCCACCCGGCGATCTTCGCAGCAGCGTTGCACGAGATGAAAGCCGAAGCCGCGGAGAGCCTGTACGTTGGTGACGTGTATTCTGTCGACTACGTCGGCGCGCGCAATGCCGGGATGCAAGCCGTGCTCTTCGACGTGGCGGGGGCGTATCGGGGAGAGGAGCATCCGCGAGTAGAATCGCTGGCTGAGTTGGAGAGCTGGCTCGCTCGTGAAGCTCGACAGAACTGAGATTGGAGACAAGTCACGATGTTTGACTCAACGCGATTCTTACTCTTTCTGACGGCCGCGGTGCTGCTCGCCGTCGCTCCCGGGCCTGGGATGCTCTACGTTCTGGCGCGCTGTCTCGCAGGTGGAAAGCGTGAGGGAGTGCTGTCGGCGCTGGGTACATTTTTTGGTGGGATGGTGCACGTCTTCGCGGCCGCGCTGGGCATCTCGATCATCCTGGCGAAGTCGGCGGTGGCATTCGCCGCGGTGAAGTATGTTGGGGCGGCATACCTCGGCTTTCTGGGCGTGAGGATGATTCTCGATGCGCGCAAGGAGAAGGCGAACGCGGAGGAGATTCTGCAGGAAGTGAAGCCGGCGCGCAATCCGCTCTGGCAGGGCGTGGCGACCGAGGTGCTCAATCCGAAGACGGCTTTGTTTTTTCTTTCATTCATTCCACAGTTTGTGGTGCGCGGCAACGGGCACGTTTTTCTGCAATTCGTCACTCTGGGAACGATTTCGGTGGTGATGAATACCACGGCGGATCTGATCGTGATTGCGCTGGCGGGTCCGCTGGGTGAGCGGATTCGATCTTCGGCCACGTTCCGGCGGCGGCAGAGGACGGTGACGGGCGCGATCATGATTGGGTTGGGGACTTATCTGGCGACTAGCGAGAGCAAGTAATGCCGCTGGGGCGTGGGCGGGACGTCCACGCGACAGCCGGCGGGACGCCGGCACTACTCGAAAGCGGACATGATTCACATCACAACTTCGAGAACACTTCTCCAAGTGTTTTGGATTTTTCTTCTCGTCGCGCCGACGCTGGCGCAGGCTCCTCAGCCGATGCCGAAGATTGAAGGGGAGAGCTTTTCCGGGAGCACAGTCGAGTTGCCCGATGAAGCGAAGGGCAAAGTCGCCGTTTTCATCTTTGGATTTACGAAAGCATCGAAGGGACCGACGGCTGCGTGGGCCGACAAGATCTTCACAGACTTCGGCACGCAAACTGGATTCGAGCTTTATCAGCTGCCGGTGCTGGAGGATGTCCCACGATTCATTCGCGGCGTGGTGATCTCAGGAATCAAGAAGGGCGTGCGAGAGAATATGCGCGATCACTTTGTCCCCGTTCTACAGGGCGAGGCGGAACTGAAGAAGCTGGTCGGCTACAAAGAGGTGGATGACGCTTATCTGGTGACGCTGAACTCCGCCGGCCAGATTGTCGGACAGCGGCATGGCGCTTTTAGCGACGCGGCATATACGCAACTGCGCGCCGAGATACAGTCGCAGTTAGCTCATCATCAATAAGCAGCTTTACAGCTCGATGATCTGGTGGTCGTGGCAGTCGGAGTGAATCGTGTCATGAAGCTGGTGCAGCAGATCGCGGCCGTAGCGTGCCAGAAAGTAGATGCCGCCGATGGTGCGCTCCTGCAGGCCTTTGTCGGGATAGAGCGCATGGTTCAGAGATTCCGTATGGCGGCTTACGAGTTCGCCTTTTTGTGCTTCGGCGCGCGCCGCCTGAGAGTAGAGCTTTTCCATCTGATGCTGCATCTTCGAGCGGGCGGTCTCGGCGGCATCGACCAGAGTGCGGTCGAGTTTCTCCAGCTTCTGTTTCACGACATCGAAATTCGAATCGAATGATTCTTTTGCCGTCTCGAATGCGGCCTGCAGGTCGTTGGGCAGATTTCTGGCGGCGATTTCCTGGCGCAGAGCGTCGGGACCGTTGAAGACATCCCCTGCGGAAAGGCCATGCTTTTCAAGCAGTCGCTGTAATTTCGGCTCGACGATAGTGGCGGAAAAGCGCGGCAGGACCGGCGTCACGCGCCCGAGCAGAGCTTGATAGACGACCCCGGCCTGCGCGAAATAGGCCGCCTCGGCAGCGCCTCCGGTGTAGGCGAGCGTGGGCAAGAGATAATCCTGCACAATGGGACGCAGCAGCACGTTGGGACTGAAGTGTTCAGGATTCGAGCCGATCTCCGCCAGCAATTCGGATTGTGAAAGCTTCTCTGCCGCGGGTTCGCCATCGATTACGAATTCACCACTACTGCGACGAGAAATCGGCGTGCGCGCCCCGTGCCTTGTGGTGAACAACAGCACGGAAGAATCAGTTACCTTCACCTGCTGGTGATACCCGGCCGCTTCGAGTGCCTTGCCGCGTTCCAGAAGCGCCGCGCTGAGTTCGCCGGCGCGCTCGACCGCCGCGCGATAGATGGGCTCGGCAACATGGGCGAGTTCAGCATCGGAGGCGTCGAGGACAATCACGCCCCAGTCGGCGAAGACTCGCGCGTAGAAGCGTGCGAAGGCCGTGCCCATGGTTTCCCCGGGCCGGTACGAGTCGCGCAGGAACCGAGCGCCTTCGGTGTCTCCGAGCAGGGCGACCGCCTGGTCGACCAGAGGCGTGATCTCGTCTCCGAATCGCACCGCGCCGACCTGCGCACCGGGAACATCGTGGCTGGGCGTGGTCAGAATTTGCAGCGCGCCATCGGCGCCAGGGATGGAAACATGATTCACTTCGGCGAGATCATGGTCGTAGGTCGCGAGCCAGAATATCGGGACGGCGTCGACTCCGGCTGCGGTCGCTTCTTGGGCCAGTTTGACCGCGGTGAGCGCTTTGTAGATCGAGAACATGGGCCCGCCGAAGAGTCCGACTTGCTGTCCAGTCACGACGGCAACGGCGCCCTCGCGGAGGCGATTCAGATTGGCGAGCGTTTGCGGGGAGGCATCCCAGGACTTATTCTGGCGTTCGAGGATGGCGGTGACGCGCTCGCGGCGGGAGGAATCGCAGGAGATCTTCTCGGCCTCTTCTTTAAGCCAATCCTTGAAAAATGGGGAGCGCGGATAGAACAGGTGAACCTTGGGAGAATAGGAAAGGAAATCAGTAAAGAGCGGGGTCGTGTGCGGGATCTGCGAGAACGGGAGACAATGCGCCTTCACGGACGGGGCTCCTGACAACAGGCTGGTGTTGGCGGCATGACAGAGAGTTGGACGTTTGAAGTCATTGTTTGTGAGAGCACACGTATACCGCGAACATCAACCGACCAGGCGCTTTACTAGAGATGCCTGAAACAGACGCAAGATGCAAGATAATGAAAGCGAAATCATAAACCATGAAGGGCACGAAGGAACACGAAGGAACGAACATGATCTCGGCCGTTAGCCCGCTGAATACTGCTGTTCCGGTGACGCTGGAGGGGTCCGTGGTTCGTCTCGAACCCATCCGCCGGGAGCATGGGGAGCTGTTCTGGGAGGTCGCGCAGAACGATCTGGAGGACATTTTTCGCTGGATTCCTTATGCGATGAAGACGCGGGAAGATTTTCAGAGACTCATCGACAAGGCGTTGGACGAACAGCAGCGCGGAGAGTCGGTGGTGTTTGCGACGGTCGAGCGCAGTTCGGGGCGAGCGATCGGCAGCACGCGGTTTATGAACATCGACCGCGCCAACCGGCGGGTGGAGATTGGATCGACCTGGATCGCTCCGGCCTGGCAGCGGACCGCGGTGAATACGGAAGCGAAGTATCTGATGCTGCGGCATGCGTTCGAAGTGTGGGGATGCATGCGGGTGGAGTTGAAGACGGATGCGCTCAATCAGAAGTCGCGGAATGCGATCCTGCGGATTGGTGCGAAGGAGGAGGGGACGCTGCGACGGCATGTGGTGACGTGGACGGGGCGGGTACGCGACAGCGTGTATTTCAGCATTCTGGATGGTGAGTGGGGCGCGGTGAAGGCGGGGTTGGAAGCCAAGCTGGCGGCGGGTCGATGATGTCTTCGAAAGAGTCGGCTCGCACGAGCAAAAACGACCACAGGGGCTAAAGCCCTTTGTTATTGCCCGCTTCAACGCGGCCCTGGAAGGGCCGCTCTTCCACGGTAGCGCAGGCACACGCGGCGCGCAGGCACACACGGCAGCGCAGCACACGCGGCAGCGCAGGCACACGCGGTCGCGCAGGCACACCCGGCAGCGCAGGCACACACGGCGGCGCAGGCACACGCGGCGGCGCAGGCACACGCGGCAGCGCAGGCACACGCGGCAGCGCAGGCACACACGGTAGCGCAGGCACACCGCCGCGGCATTTGCGCAGCACGATGCGCGTTTCCGCGCTGCAGCGCGAGCATTTGCAGTCTTCTATGCGGGCGAGGGCCTCGCGACTGCCGGCGGGACGCCGGCGCTGCACGTTCGCGACACTCTTGTTTTTATCTATTCGCAGAAGACTCTGACTTTTACTTTTGTGTTGGCGTCCTTCTGATCGACGTCGACTGTCAGGTCGTTCAATTGTTCGACTAGTTCTTCCAGGTTCTCCGGCTTGATTTGGGACAGGTCGATGGGGAATCCCTGCTCCTGCATGGCGTGGTTAGCGCGATTCAGCGCCTGCGCGGGGATCAGGCCAGCCAACCGCACTCCGGCGCGGAGCAACTGCATAGGCACGCGGACATTCACTTTGGTGGGGCCATCGTGGCCGCCGTCGTCTTCGGAATCGACGACGACACGAAGATATTTGGGACGCGGCTTCGCTGGAGAGGCGGCGTCCGACGAGGCGGAGACAGGCGGCTCCATGGCAGCGATGAGGCGCTCGGCTTCGTCCGCGGTGATCTTTCCTTCCGACAGCATCTGCAGAATTTGGCGGCGATGTTCGTTCATCGTTGGACTCCTCAGCAGTTCTTCAGCGGCTAAAGCCGCTTCTCTTCCCTCACTCTTTCGGCGCGGCTTGAAGCCGCGCCCTTTCAAAACAAAACGCATCGCGTCAGACAAACGCGTTGTGCACGACAAAAACATATCCCGTCAAGACAAACGCGTCCTGCCCTACAGGATGTGAAACGACATTCCGGCACTGCGATGTTCGACTTCGATGTTCGTGTCGGTGAGGGCGTTGAGGATTTGCCACATCCACGCGACTCCGCGAAAGGGATTCACGCGGCAGAACAGGCACGCGACAAAAATAAGCGGCGACAGCAAGACGGCCAGCGGCAACAGCACGAGCCAGATCAGGAACAGCGGGATCCAGAGACGAAAGGTGCGGCTCTCCTGGTTGCGCAGGCTGACGATGGCCACGAACGGAATCATTGCAATGCCTCCATCTCGCGGATGGCATCTTCCGCAGTGATCTCTCCCCGCTGCAGGCGCTCGAGGATTTCGGCCCTGGAGGGAATGGGATTGGTCTCGATGAACTCAAGGCTGTTCGCGATGCGAGTCAGCCGCGACTTGATGGTCGGATAGCTGACGCCGAATACGCGCTCCATCTCTTTGATCGAGCCGTGGGAGCGGACGAAGGCGGTGATGAAGACTTGGTCGTCCATACTCAAGCGGGCGAGCTGGGGGAGTTCGAAGTGGCCTTCGATGGCGATGTCTTTGTCGGCGAGTCGGACGCGCTCGACCACGATTGGCTGGCCTTGGGTGAGTTGGGCCAGATCCTGCCAGTCTTTCGAAGATTTTTCCTTGTTCGACATAAGAAAAATAAATTTAATCAATCATATAATTAATTATATTTACTTTGTCAAGTATATTTTATTAAGTTTCGCATGTCGATGCGGAAAGAGCTTTCACCACAGGGGGCACTGGGGTGCACGACGGAAATCACAGGGGGAACCTTAGGGAACGATCTGGGACATCTAACGAATTGACTTCCGGTTGGGGGAAACCTAGATTGGAAGTGGATCTTTTTAAGGCCAATCCCACCAGTGGGGGCGTCACGGCTTCGACGGAGATGCTTGCGGCCAAGAGGCATGCCGGGGTGCACACACCCGTAATCGTGGGCAAAATGATAATTGCCAATCAACAGATGGCATACGCAGCCTAACTAGTTTAGGCAGCCGTCC
>DASQGJ010000048.1:0-39321 GCA_035632675.1 Candidatus Dormiibacterota bacterium | reverse complement strand
GGGCTCGATCATCGCATTTACCGCGTACATCTGGCTGATCCATCACGAGTCTCCGACGAAAGTTGGCACGTATGCATATGTGAATCCAGTAGTCGCAGTTCTAGTCGGATACTTCCTGGGAGGCGAGTCGATCGGGCCACGCACGATCGCCGGGACGCTGCTGGTGCTGGTGAGTGTGGTGGTGATTACGACGGCGCCACGTAGCAGGGTACCGCAAGCCTATCAGGAAGAAGTGGCTCAACCCGCACAGCCTTCATTGGATACGTAATAGGACTCCGAGGTGAGCCCGGACTGTGGTCAACAATGCTGGATCCCCCTTAGAGTGAAATGTCGCATTGCGGGCCGTCCAGTCCATACTCTTGATGTGATCCACCAGCACTGCGCCCTCTACCTTTCCGATAGTCACGGGCAGAGCGAAAGGATACGGCTTGCGCTTGCTGGTCAGGGGACAGACGACAACCAGACCACTGGCGCGGTTGTAGGACTGCTCCGTCAACACGAGCGCTGGACGACGCCGGCCTTGCTCCCGTCCCGCCTGCGGATCAAAGTCGAGCCATGCGATGTCGCCAGCTTCGGGAACGTAATGTCTTACCATTGGACCTTTTCCCGCCCCACCGGCGGGCCCCAATCGACTTCCTCGTAACGGTTTTCCGGTGTGATCTGGGCCACCAACTCTTCCAGCGTGGGAATCCTATCGACGCGGCGCAGCTCGATTTTGTCCGGAACGGCCTTGATTACAACCGCATCACCTTCCTTCATACGGGCGTGCTGGGCAACTCCCTTTGGGATACGGACTGCAAGGCTATTGCCCCATTTCACAACTTGCGCTTTAGGCATAGGCCACCTTGTTCGGCTCGTCGTATATACAGAGTATATACCGCGATAGAAGAAAACGACAGCCCCGCCACATCGGCGGCCGACGATCAGTAAACACCGGTCCAGGCTCGGCTACCCGTCAGCTCTACGGCCTCGTCATCTTCTCCGGCTTCACCAGTTGATCGAACTCCTCACCCGTCAGGTATCCCAGCTTCAGCGCCGCCTCCCGCAGGCTCGAATGCTCGACGTGTGCCGTGTGCGCGATCTGCGCGGCCTTGTCGTATCCAACTTTGGGTGCCAGGGCCGTGACCAGCATCAGTGAATTCTTCACGTACCAGTCCATCTTGGCGCGATCGACCTCGATCCCTTTGAGCATGTACTCGACATAGCCGTGGCAGGCGTCGGTGATCAGCGTGACCGAGTGCAGGAAGTTGTAGATGATCACCGGCTTATACACGTTGAGCTCGAAATTGCCTTGGGATCCACCAAAGCCAACCGCGGCCGTCGCGCCATGTACCTGTACGCAGACCATCGTCATGGCCTCGCACTGCGTGGGATTGACCTTGCCCGGCATGATGGATGATCCGGGCTCGTTCTCAGGGATCGACAACTCGCCCAGGCCGCAGCGCGGCCCCGAAGCCAGCCAGCGAATATCGTTGGAGATCTTCATCAGCGACGCGGCCAGCGTCTCCATGGCGCCTTGCGCGAAGACGATTTCATCGTGCGCGGAAAGCGCTGCGAACTTATTGCCGTGCGAGCGGAAAGGAAGTCCCGTGAGTTCGGCAATTTTCTTCGCCGCGCGCTCGGCGAATTCGGGATGCGTGTTGAGCCCTGTCCCTACGGCAGTGCCGCCGATTGCCAGATCGTAAAGGCCCTCGAGCGTCTGCTCCAACCGCTTGATATCGCGCTCCAGCAAGCTGGCCCACCCGCCGAATTCCTGGCCGATGGTGAGAGGCACCGCGTCCTGCAGGTGAGTGCGGCCAATCTTTACAACGTCGTGAAATTCTCTGGCCTTGGCCGCAATCGCGTCATGCACAGTTTTGATCGCGGGAATTAACGCATTCTTCACGCGCTCCGCCGCCGCGATATGCATTGCCGCCGGAAACGTGTCGTTCGACGACTGGGACATATTGACGTGATCATTGGGATGGATCGGCTTCTTGGATCCCATCTCGCCGCCCGCAATCTCAATGGCACGGTTCGAGATGACCTCATTCACGTTCATGTTGGTCTGCGTGCCGCTACCGGTCTGCCAGATGCGCAGCGGGAACTGATCGTTCAGCTTGCCGGCGATGACCTCATCGGCGGCCTGGACGATCAGCTTCGCCTTGTCGGCGGGGAGTTTGCCCAGATCCTGATTCACCAGCGCGCATGCCTTTTTCAACGTCCCAAAGGCGCGGATCAGTTCCGGCGGCATGGTGTCGCGGCCGATGTTGAAATGCAGCAGCGAGCGCTGGGTTTGCGCGCCCCAATAGACATTCGAGGGGACTTCGATCTTCCCCATACTGTCGGATTCTGTTCGAGTGCGGGTTGCTGCTTCGGTAAGAGTAGACATGACTGCTCCTGCGGCGAGCGGAGATAGGAAGGCAACCGCAAATTATAGCGCGTCACGAGGGACCAGATTGTGCCCCTCCGCCGCATGCTAAAATCAACGGTTTCCAAGTTGTGTGAACCCCCGTTGTCTTGAGTGATCTGCATTTGACCCCATGCCCGACTTCCTGGCCGCCGAAGAAATCGATACTCTGCCCAAGGCGAAACTCAAGCCTCACGCGGAGATGCGCACCGACATCCTCGTAATCGGGGCCGGGCCGACTGGCCTGGCTTGCGCGATCGAGGCGCAGAAGATCGGCCTCAAGGTCATCGTCCTCGACAAGGGATGTCTGGTGAACTCCCTGTTTCACTATCCCGCCAACATGGTCTTCTTCACGACTCCGGAGTTGCTCGAGATCGGCGATATCCCCTTTACCACGGCGCAGCAGAAGCCTACGCGGGAAGAGGCCCTCGAGTACTACCGCAAAGTGGCTGAGCATTATGAAGTCGATGTCCGGCAATACGAGTGGGTGAAAACGGTGATGGGGGAAGACGGGGATTTCAGCATCACGGCGACGGACCGCGCCGGCCGGCCGCACGACTATCGCACGAAGAAGGTCATCGTTTCGACCGGCTACTACGACCTGGCGAATCAGCTCGGCATTCCGGGGGAGGAACTTCCGAAAGTCTCGCATTACTATGGCGAGCCGCATCCTTATTACGCAACCGACGTTCTCGTCATCGGTGGCAAGAACTCGGCTGCCATCGCCGCTCTGGATTTGTGGAGGCACGGAGCCCGCGTGACGCTGGTGCATCGCGAGTCGCAGGTACACCATCATGTCAAGTACTGGATCAAACCAGACCTGGAAAACCGAATCAAAGCCGGCGAGATCGAGGCCTACTTCAACAGCTCTGTGCAGGAAATCGGGATTGATCATGTCGTCGTCGTGACCCCGCGGGGGCCGATTCGGCTGAAGAATGATTTCGTGCTCGCGCTGATCGGCTACCATCCCGACTACGATTTCCTGCGCAGCATGGGGATCGAATTGTCGGAGCAGCAGTGCCGCCCTGTCTGCGATCCGGTGTCGCTGGAAAGCAACGTGCGCGGTATCTACGTTGCCGGAGTGATTGTTGCTGGATCACGAACCAACGAGATCTTCATCGAGAATGGGCGATTCCACGGTAAACAGATCGCCGACGATCTGAAGAGGAAGTTGCGCTGCTGAGTCCAGTGATCCCGAAAACGCAGCAGATCCCGAGTCTGGATCAGACTCGCTTCTACGATTTAATCATCTTGCGCCGTACCAAGCCCGCAAGCCCAGCCAAGCCAGTTCCGAGCAGAGTCAAAGAAGCGGGCTCTGGCGTGACCGTGCTGCCGCCATGCAGTATGCCGGCTTCAGAGTTCGGTGTGATGTAGAGAATCTTGCCCGTTTGAGGATTCACGACTTCAGCGTAGAAAATAGTGCCCGCACCCACACCGCTGGCGCTGATGGAAACACTCCCACTCCCGATAGTACCCACGTTAGCGTATCCGTAGGCCGGTGAGTTGAATGCGATTCCCATCCCGTTCCATGTGTCCTGGATCGCACCGGTCGCGCCTCCCTCGGGGAAACTTGACAGCGAGGTGAACAACGCGCCATTCACCGACCCCGTCAATCCATTTGGAGCAGCGGCGAGGATGACCAGATCATCGCCTGCAAACGACTTGTTCCCCATGAAGGTGACGCTGAAGGTATTTCCCAACATGATCCCCACGGATTGGCCAGTCGCGCCTGTGCCGACGAAGTGCATCAAGTCAGGAGTCGATTTCGAGCAGGTGTAGCTCGCGAAGGAATTGCAGGTGTCTGCGGTGGCAGACAGAACGGTCACTAAAAATATCGCCAGCGACATTGAGCTGAGTCTGATGATTCGCATGATATCTTCCCCTAGATGCGGACAGGCGCTAGCACTAGATGAGCATGTGATTTGCCACCCCGAGCCCTTGTTGACAGTCCTTCTGACTTTCTTAAGTAGTTGCAAACAAACAGGATAGTGATAACCCTGAAGGTGCCAGAGCCGAGACTGTGCAAGTTCGTGAACCTCTGAGAGAAATCCTCTGCACATTGTGAAGCGGCGCGGCGCCAGGGAATCGTCGCTGGTGTTTTTTGCGGGTTTCACGCAGAAAGGCTACCCTAGCCATCCGGCATGGAACCCGAACCAGAACACGGCGCGTCTTCAATCTCGCTTGCCTCGTATGGGCGATTGCTCCGCGGGAATCGCAATTTCCGCCGCCTGTGGCTAGCGCAGATCGTCAGTGAGATCGGCGACTGGTTCTACACCCTCTCGATCTATACGCTTCTGCTGCAACTCACAGGTCGCGCCAGCTCGGTGGCTCTTGCTCTGGTCCTGCAAGTCCTGCCCCAGACCTTTGCTGGACCGACTGCGGGCGTTGTAAACGATCGATTGAAGCGCAAGCACGTGATGATCGCTGCCGATCTGGTGCGTGTCGTTGTTGTACTAGCTATGCTCTTGGTTCGGTCCCGTTCCACGGTCTGGCTGGTGTATCCGTTGCTGCTGGCCGAGACCGTCATGGTTTCGTTCTTTGAACCTGCCCGCAATGCCGTAATTCCGAACATCTCCGCTCCGGGTGAGGTGCTGGTTGCCAATACTGTGTCTTCGGCGACGTGGTCGGTCAATCTTATGATCGGAGCTTCGGTCGGAGGAGTCGTAGCCGCCCTTCTCGGCCGCGACGTTGTTTTTATCCTGAATGCGCTCTCATTTCTAGTCTCCGCCCTGCTGATCAGCGGCATGCGATTCCGCGAACCCCACGCCGAAGCCGCCGCTCCGCTGCGCCCGCGTGATCTCGTCGACTTCTCTCCCGTCGTCGAAGGAATTGCCTATATCCGCAGCCATCCGACGCTGCTGCCAGCCGTTTTTGCCAAGGCCGGAGAACTGATGGTGGGCCCGAGCTGGGTCATATTCACGGTGATGGGCGCGCGTGAATTTGCCGTCCACGGGCGCAACATCAATGCCGCCGGCGGAGCCATGTTAGGCATGAGCATCCTGCTGGCGGGCCGTGGAATCGGAGCTCTAGTTGGTCCTCTAGTTTCCGCTCGATGGGCTGGGCAGAACGATCACCGCCTGCGACTCGGAATTCTCTTTGGCTATCTGACGATTGCTCTTGGCTACAGCCTGATCGGAGTGAGCCGCAGCGTGTGGACGGCGGCGGCCTGCGCGATGTTGGCGCATGCTGGCGGGTCGACCGTCTGGGTCTTCTCGACCACCTTGCTCCAACTGCGGACCGAGGACCGCTTTCGCGGACGCGTTTTTTCCGCAGACCTCGGACTTGCCAGCTTCACCTTTGCTACGACGGCATATCTGTGCGGCCACTTTCTGGATATAGGAATCTCCGCGCGCGCGATGGCAATCGGCACCGGGTGCTTCATGCTGATACCGGCGGCGCTGCTGGCTTGGGTACTACGTGCGGCCCGATTCAGCGAGCCTGGTGTCGCTTCTTAGTTTGCTCTCGTTCCGCTTTTCTCATACACTCCCTGCGGGGCGTGTCGGTTGTTGTTTGTCTTCTGATTTCCTTCCATGCAGTCGTTTGACTTTCAAGTCGTCGTCAACTGTCCGCTGAAGCTTGTGTTCGCGATCTACACCGACATCGACCGCTGGTGCCATCGCGACTTGTTCGGCGACATACGATGGGTAAAAGGCAAACCGTGGGAGGAAGGCAGCCGCCTGCGCATTGAAACGCGTGTTCCCATCCGAAGCACGGTCGATCAGGTTGTACAACATTTCACCGCGAACGAAAGCGTCAGCTACCTGAGTCACGTTCTTGGCATTACCTGCGAGACGCGAGTTAAATTTGTTCCTGTATCTGATACTCAGACTGCCATTAATGTCGGCATGCACTTGGTTGGCAAAGTCTCGCAAGCACTCGGATTCGCCATCGAACCCGTCATTCTCAAGGCCACCCAGCAGTTCTTCGAGGCATTTCGCCAGGACTGCGAAGCCGCGGCTGCAAAGGATGCGTCCGGGCATCCCTAGCCCTGACCCACCACAGTCGTTCCAGGATTCAGTTCGCGCTCAGGCGGTCAATCTTGGCCGCCATGATGAAGTCGCTTTCGGTCAAGCCGTCAATCTTGTGCGTCCACAGTGTGATCTCCGCCCTTCCCCATGCCAGAAGAATGTCGGGATGATGCCCCTCCTCCTCGGCGACCGCGCCTACGCGATTCACGAACGCCAGCGCCTGCTTGAAGTCCGGGAAGCGGAACTCACGGTGAATGTGATGCTCGTTCGTTACCGTCCACTGCGGCACGTTCTGGTGAACCTTCTGCAATTCAGCTCCCTTCAGTGGCGGGGTCCCTCCACGGCAGGGAATGCATTTCTTGTCGGCTAGTTGTTCAGTCACGAGAATCCCCCAGACTTAAGGAATGCGACGCAAGAGACTTTCCTCAAGATTGCCCAATCTTAGCAGCACGACTAGCGGAGGCGCTTGAGTTACAGGCCGTGACCGCTGGCCCTCGATCCCTGTGTACAATGTGATACTCCCCTCCCGGTTCCGGGATTTACCCGGGAACTCGAACATCGGAAAGGAAACTACATTGGTTGTCCTGGTCATCGGCGGTGCGGGATACATCGGATGTCACGCTGCGAGGGCACTCCGGCGCGCCGGCCACGAAGTCATCATCTTCGACAATCTCAGTACCGGCTACGAACTCCTGGCTGCGGGTTTTGAAATGCTAAGAGGCGACGTCCTTGATGCGGGTGCGCTGGCGCGCGTGCTCCCTCGGGTCGACGCCATCATGCACTTTGCCGCCCACGCTTACGTCGGCGAGTCGGTTACGAATCCCAGGAAGTACTTCCATAATAACGTCGAGGGAGGCTTGTCGCTGCTGAATGCCGCTCTTGAAGCCGGGGTGAAGAAGATCATCTTCTCTTCCACGTGCGCCGTATATGGCGAGCCCGCCAGGGTTCCGATAGAAGAGAACACCTCCCGCCAGCCGGTGAACCCTTACGGCGTGTCGAAAATGTTCTTTGAACAGGCGCTCGAAGCCTACGATCGCGCCTACGGTTTCCGCTATGCCAGCTTGCGCTACTTCAACGCCGCGGGCGCGGACGAGAGCGGGGAGATCGGCGAACTGCACGATCCCGAAACTCACTTGATCCCGCTGGCGCTGCGTGCTGCGGCCGGACTTGGACCCGCACTGCAGGTGTTTGGATCCGATTACCCCACGCCGGATGGCACATGCGTTCGCGACTATATCCACGTCAATGATCTCGCCAGCGTGCACGTGAAGGCGTTGGAGTATCTGGCTGCCGGAAACACGAGCATCGCGGTGAATGTCGGGACCGGCACGGGAGCTTCCGTGAAAGAAGTAATTTCACAGGTGGAAAAAGTCACCGGCAAAGCCCTACCCCACAAGATGGTGCCGCGGAGGCCGGGAGATCCTCCGGCGCTGGTAGCCAATCCGGCCAAGGCCCAGTCGTTGCTGCAGTGGAAGGCGACGCGCGGCCTTCACGAGATCGTAAGCACGGCGTGGAACTGGGAAGAACGGCGCCGCGCAGCCGCAGTGCGCTAGTCGTCGTTTGTGCTTTCAGACTCTTGGGAGATTGAAGAACTCTATGGCAAATGATCTGACTGGAAAGAAAGTGGCGTTTCTGGGTGCGGGCAAAATGGGCGGGATCATCCTGCAAGCCCTGCTGAAGAACGGGTTGCTGTCGGCAAAGTCGACGTGCGCAACCGTTGCGCATCCCGAGCGCGCCAAGGCTCTGTCAGCAAAGCTGAAGGTGAAGGTGGGCACGAACAACGTGGAGGCCGCCAAGGGCGCTGACATCATCGTGATCGGCGTGAAGCCGCAGGTGGTCGAAGACGTCATCAGCGAAATCAGCGAACACATCACGCCGAATCAGGTCATCGTCTCGGTTGCCGCCTCGGTGCCCACGTCGATGATCGAGAAGAACCTTCCGCCGAACGTACCCGTCATTCGCGCCATGCCCAACACTCCATGCCAGCAGGGAGCGGGGATGACCGCGATCTGTAGGGGCAAACATGCAAGTGCTGAAGACGTTGCGCTGACCTGCTACATGTTCGACGTTGTCGGGCGCACGGTGGTCGTGGACGAGAAGCACATGGACGCGGTCACGGCTCTTTCCGCCAGCGGACCGGCCTACATCTACATCATTCTCGAATCACTGGCCGAAGCCGGTGTGAAGGTGGGTTTGCCGCGCGATATCGCTACGCTGCTGGCCGCACAAACGACGCTCGGCGCCGCGAAGGTCGTGCTCGAGACCGGGGACCATCCTGCTCTTCTCAAGGACGCCGTGACGACTCCCGCGGGCTGCACCATCGACGCGATCATGGAACTCGAGGAAGGGAAGTTACGCGTGACGCTGATCAAAGCCGTGGTGAAGGCTGCGCAGCGCGCCAAAGAACTGGCCTTCGGATAGGCGAAGAGGCGAATCGAATTCGCAACTTGAGCTCCGAAGGAGCAGTTCCCAATCGTTCCTTATTCTCGCTGCCATGAAGCTTCTGATTGTCATCCATCACCGCCTTGACCTCTGGAATGCGCCCACCTGGTTTGGAGAGCGTTTAGCTCAGCAGTTCCCGCAACTGCAAATCGTGCAAACCAACACCTATGAAGGTGTGGAGCAACATCTGCGGGACGCGGAGGTGCTCTTCACCATCTCGCTGCGTCCCGAGCAGTTCGTGGCAGCGCGACAGTTGCGGTGGATTCAGGCGCCCACGGCGGCGGTGCATCAGTTTCTCTTTCCTGAACTGGTGAACAGCGAGGTCGTGCTCACAAACGCGACCGAGGTCCACGGTCCGGTCGTTGCCGAACATGTTCTGGCTCTCATCTTTGCGCTGGCGAAAAAGATTCCGCAGGCAGCCCTCCTGCAACAGAAACGTATTTGGGGGCAGGACGCGATGTGGAACGATGGGCAGCATCCTCGCGAAGTTGCCGGTGCCACCCTTGGCCTGATCGGCGTGGGGAGCATCGGACGGCGGGTGGCGCAAATGGCCTCGGCTGTGGGCATGCGTGTCATCGCCGTGCGGGAGCACGTCGAGAAGGGAAGCCCGCCAGGAGTTGAAGCTGTTTTCGCTCCGTTGGATCTCGACAAACTTCTCGGCCAGTCGGACTACGTCGTCATCGCCGCGCCGCTGATTCGGGCAACCGAAAGGTTGATCAATGCAGCCCGGCTCGCGGTTATGAAGCCCCAGGCCTGCCTGATCAACGTGGGGCGCGGTCCGCAGGTCGATGAATCTGCATTGGCCGAGGCGCTGCGCGCCGGTCGAATCGGTGGCGCCGCGCTCGACGTTTTCGACCGCGAGCCCCTGCCTTCGGACTCCCCCTTGTGGAGCGTCGAGAACCTGCTCATTACCCCGCACACCGCGGGACTCACCGAAAAACTCTGGCACCGTCACTACCAGCTGTTCTCCGACAATCTCCACCACTATCTGACGAATCAGCCCTTGCGTTTTGTGGTCGACAAGCACAAGGGATACTGAGCGCCGCCTTCGTGCTACAGTTTGGGAGAATCGTAACGCTGTCCCGAAGCACACGATCATCCTATGGAACCGCGGCTCATCCTGATCAATCTGCTGGTGAAGCTGGGCGTAGCCGCGGCCGTTTCCAGCAGTCTGGTGCGCTCCAAGGAGTTCAAGGCGCTGCTCTTCCGTGAAGAGCGCACCTTCCGGCAGAAGCTTTATCTGGTGCTGTGGTTTGGACTGCCGATCATGGTCGGGGTCTGGATCCGGATCGTCCAGAAAAGTTTTGCCGCCAGCGACATGAGTTTTGAGACTGCGCTTCTGCTCGGCGTGATGGGAGGACGCTGGTCCGGTTCGCTCGGCGGCGCGCTGGTGAGTCTTCCCGCCATGTTGCACGGAGAGTGGGCGGCGATGCCTTTCTTTATGCTTTGCGGCTTTCTCTCCGGCCAACTGCGCACCATGGCGGTCGACAAGGATGACATCTGGTCATTCTCTCCATTCATCGATCAGAGCATCTTTCGCCTGATCCGCCGCAACCTGCCACGGCCCCGACTGTTCGACTGGCAAATCATGTTTTTCACCACGGTCGTGGGATTGCGCCTGGTGCAATCTGAACTCGCTCAATACCTCCCCAAATCTATCTTCAGCATTGAGAGCCCCGACAATTTCTGGGTGTGGGGGTTGATTTACGCTGCGACGGTTGCGGCGATCGGAATTGAAATCAAAGTCTTCAACAGTGTCCGCATCCAGATCAAACTGGAAGAGCAGGAGCGCCTTCTGCTGCACGCCCGCATGGAAGCGCTGCAGAACCAGATCAACCCGCACTTTCTCTTCAATACTTTGAATTCGATTTCTTCGCTGGTGCGCTTCGATCCGGACAAAGCGCGCGACGTGATCTTCAAGCTGGCAACCATCCTGCGCCGCCTGCTCAGCAGCGGCGAGGCCTTCGCGCCACTTCGTGAGGAGTTCGAATTCATCGACAACTATCTCGACATCGAAGTCATCCGATTCGGGCGCGACAAGCTTCGGGTCGTCAAGGAACTCGATCCCGCCTCTCTCGACGTGGTCGTTCCCAGCATGCTGCTGCAGCCCCTGGTGGAGAATTCCATCAAGCACGGCCTGTCGCCCAAAGTTGAAGGTGGAAGTATCTATCTTCGCAGCCGCGTCACTGGTTCGCGTTTGATCATCGAAGTCGAGGATGACGGCGTGGGCATGGGCGGCGCGCAGCTCGAAGAGAGCAGCAGTTGGTCCGGCATGGGCATTGGCATGGCGAATATCTCGGAGCGGCTGCAGGTTCTTTACGGCGATACGGCGCGCATGACCATCGACAGCCACGAAGGGAGGGGAACTCTGATCAGGATCCGCTTACCATTGGTAGAAGCGACAAGTTCCGTGCCCGAAGGGTTCTACGCCGAGCGCTCCAGTATCCGCAGATAAAAATCTTCGTACTGCTTGACAATCTTGGTGGAGCAGAACCGCTCCATCGCGACTGCCCGCGCACGCTTTCCCATATCGCGCAGCTTTTTCTCGTCGTTGAGCAGTTCGATGGCATACCGTGCCATCGTCTCCACATCGCCCACGTCAGCCAGATATCCGCTAGTTCCATGGTCGATGACTTCCGGCACGCCGCCCGCCCGCGTCGAGATCGGAACCACCTCGCAGGCCATCGCCTCCAGCGCTGCCAGTCCAAACGATTCCAGTTCGCTGGGGAGCAGCATGATGTCGGCAATCGATAGCTTCTCGTAAATCTGATCCTGCTTGCCTAGAAACAAAACGTCGTCGTGAATACCTTTTTGCACCGCGAGCCATTCCGCGACGGAGCGGTCAGGCCCGTCTCCAATGAGCAACAGGCGAGAGGGAATCTGCTTGCGCACACGATCGAAAATCTCGATCACGTCGGTGAGGCGCTTGACCGGACGGAAGTTCGAAAGATGCACCAGCACGCGCTGATTGTTGGGTGCGTACTCAGCCCGCATTTGCACCGCGATCTCGGTGTTGCGATAGTAGACGTCGCAATTCACCGAGTTGTAAATCACCTCGATCTTGTTCTTCACATCAAATATCCGCTGGGTGCGGTCCCGCAAATAGTTCGAAATCGCCGTAACGCCGTCGCTCTGTTCGATCGAATAACGGGTGATTGGCAAGTACGATCGATCGAGTCCCACTAAAGTGATGTCCGTGCCGTGCAGCGTGGTGACGAAGGGCAGCCTTCGGCCGCGTGGTCCGGAAGCCAGCATCTGGCGCGCCAACATCGCGCTCACCGAATGCGGAATCGCATAGTGCACGTGCAGCAGGTCCAGGTCGTAGAGCTGCGCAACCTCGGCCATGCGGGTCGCCAGCGCGAGATCGTACGGCGGGTAATCAAAGAGCGGGTAGCGCGAGACCTCGACTTCGTGGTAGTGGATATTCGGTTCCGCGCCGCGCAACCGGATCGGCTGTGCATACGAAATGAAATGAATGTCGTGGCCGCGCTGTGCCAGTTCCAGGCCCAGCTCCGTGGCCACGACACCGCTGCCACCGTAGGTCGGATAACAGGTGATCCCGATTTTCATGCGTGTCCGATTCTCATGCGCGGAAGCCCATCTGCCGGTAGTTCCCGTGATTCGATGGCTGGAACGGGCAGTGGTTGCAGATTTTACACGAGTGGCATGAGAAGAGGCACGCCGGGTGCGGGTGCGCGTGCGCTAAGTAGTCTCTTTCGGCCCCAGCGAGATGCCGGGGTCGAGCTTGTCCAGATGCGCCTGAAAGCGCTTCTTGGATTCTTCGGGCAGCCCGGTGAACTCGATCCCCATCCCTACGCCGGGATCGCGGGTCCGAACCACGGCGCTGGGCGAGAGCCGTTCTTCGCCCATCCAGAGATCCACTCGTAATGCAGTGGCAACCGCCAGTGGCATAACCGTCTCAACATAACATCCGTTGCCGCTGATGTCGGTCGCGTTGACGCGCAGCGGGGTATTGACGCGCTCATCTCGCAGCTCGAGGGGAAATGAAATCTTGTGGCGCGCGAACTTGCGGCGATTATCCTGGCGCTGCAGCGTCCGTTCCTCGACCTTCATGTCCGTGGGGAGCGCCGCGACCCACGGGCAATCCTGATCCATCACCAGTTGCACGCCGATCTGGGTCTTCTTCAAAGCTCCAGCATCGACGACCCACATCACTTTGCAACGCGCCTTCCTGCCCTCGTACTGCACGCCAATGACATCGCCCACTTTCAATTCCGGTTCAATGCCGTAGATGCAAGCGCCAGTCGCGCTGATATTCTGCGCCACGGCGTTTTGGAAGAATGGCTGGTTATTCCCGCCCATTCCCCACACCTTGACCTTCAAGTCCAGCGTCGCACGCGGAGCTGACCCCTGGGCCGACATGAGCACAATCTCCTTCAGCGTTAGAAAACGGTGAATTGTAACTTATCTTACTACCTGCAGTTAACTGGGAAGGTTACGATAGTACCGCAGGCTGAACAGTCCTTTGTGCAGATGCAGGACTGGGATTCTCGACAGCCGTGGAAGCAAACCCGTTTCCCCACTAGGCTCTAGCCAGATCGTGGTACGAAATCAGCTCGATCCCCTGTTGGGCGAGCCTCTCTCGTGCGGCAGGAATAGTCAGCACGCGCAGTTCTGCTTCCCGCGACTCGCGCAGCCGCGTGTTGGCCGCCTGAAGATCTGTGTCGTTGTATCCGGGATGGCAGACGAACTCCCAGGTTCCTTCCGGAATGCTGTGCGCGATGGCATGGAAAAGTGTCTCGTCGAGCGTTCCAGTGACCTCAATGCCGAGGGTGCCATTGGGCGTGAAGAATCCTTCCCGGTCCACCGCTTCGCGAAACTTGCCCGCAAAGCGCCGCAGGATTCGTACCTCCGCATAACGAGTCCACAGATTCGGCCGTGCCAAAAGCTGGCTCGACCGCAGAGGCGTGCGCGGTCCGAACGGGTTGCGGATAGCCCGAACTCCGCAATCCCGTGCTGCATTCAGGATAGGCTGCAGAATCCGCGGAAAAAGATGAGTGTGTTTGTGGGTGTCAACGTGCGAGACCGTAATTCCGGCCGACTGAATTTTTCGAATCTGAGCTGCAGCTTCCGCCGCGATTTCTTGGGCATCCATGCGACCCGCGATCGCCCGCGCCGCAAACATCTTAAGCCCGTCGCGGAATCTCCGGGAATCCGTAAGTGTTGGAACCCTGTCAGGGGCGAGAACAGGTTCACCATCGATGAGTACGACATGGCATCCGACGCTCAGTCTCGGCAGGCCGTTGGTCAGTTGCGCCGCTTCTGCGAAAGCTGTGCCGTTTGCCATGAGCGTGCAGGAAGTCACGACGCCATGCGTGTGTGCCTCCACAATGGCCCGGTTCACGCCCGACGTGAACCCGAAATCATCCGCGTTGACGATCAACCGGCGCAAGCAGCCAGTCTAGCAGCCGGGCGCACGAAGGAGGTTGCCCCAAAAGATCTTCGCGTCGAGCATGTTTATGAGGAAACAGCCGCCCCGGACTGTCCGTCGAGCGCAGTTCGACGGTCTTCCGGCGCCGGGAGCAGAGTTTGACCGTCTTTTCCGCCCCTGCGTATACTCGGAAAGGCGCGGTTCGCGCGAATGCCCCTCATTCGATTTCCAACCGCCGCGTCTCTCGCGCGCGAAGTACGAGGGGCGGTTAGCTCAGCTGGTTAGAGCGCCTGCCTTACAAGCAGGAGGTCGCAGGTTCGAGTCCTGCACTGCCCACCATCACTCAACATCATCTTAAAGGATTGCGAATTCCGCCTCGGTTGCGATTCCGAGAGACGGAACTATTCGCTGGGCTTTTTAACAGTCAGATCTGGTTCCACGTGGGCCGGGTGATCGTGGCCCATCTGGAATAGCGCAGCCTGGGCTGCGGCGTTCTGGCGGAGTTCATCCAGTTCGTGCGTATCGCTAAGCTCGGGCTTGTCTTCCTGTTTTCGCTGGCTGCGGCGCTCCGCCTTGTCCCGTTGTTTCTGTTGCCGTGACTGTTCTTTCTGACGCTTTGTAAATGTTGATCGGCCTCTTGGCATACCGCATCTCCCAGTTGTGGTGTGGTTCCTCGCCCGCGAGTAATTCGCGCGAGCGGATGATCTCGTTCATTTCGAAAAAACTACCAGCGTGGTTCGCGGGGCTGGCGCGGATGGCCACGATAGTCGTCACGGCCCCGTCCACCCCCGCCACCGCCGAAGCGCTGGCCACCACCACCCTTTGGCCGGTCGGTCTTTGGCTTAGCTTCATTGATGGTCAACGTCCGGCCGCCCAAATCTGTTCCGTTCAATGCCGCGATGGCCTTATCGGCTGCGCTGGCGTCGGTCATTTCCACGAATCCAAAACCGCGCGAGCGTCCCGTTTCCCGATCCGTCACGAGCGTGACCTTTTCTACTGCGCCATGCGTTTCGAAAACGTTGCGCAGTTCGGCTTCGGTTGTGCTGTGGGGCAGATTGCCAACATAAAGATTCTTCATTGCATTTCCTTTCTGAGTAAATCGTCCAGCGTTGTCGGGACTGCGATGCTCTTGGCGGCACGCCCCTCCAAATCCCGTGGTATTGCAGGCCGGTCCTGCATGGCTCGGCTGCGGGCGCTGCAGGCGGAGCGAACGGCGGAAATCCGGCGGGACGCTTCCAGTATCCCCCAGCGCTGGTTCAAATCGGTCAAATGAGCGGAGAGAGCAGCTTTCACCTCACCCAGCAGCACGTGGTCGTCGCCGTCGTTGGGAGGTAATGGTTCATCCAGGTTGGGCGAACCGGCAAGGTATTCGGGCCCTCCCACCAGGAACGCCAGCCGTTGGGGAGGTGTCGCCCCGCGAACGTCATCACAAAACCTGTCGCGATGGCCCGGCCCTTTCTCCATATTGATCAGCACGAGGTCATACAAGTCAGCTCGCCACCAGGAACGAGCTTCCCCGATGTCGGCAGCGCAATCGACATTGATGCCGAGCTTGCGCATCACTTCGGCGCGTAAATCGCGCTTGCGGGAGGATGTATCCACCAGAAGAACTCGCTTCTTCTTCTCCGGCCCGGGCAGAGGGAGCGAAAGGGGCAGGGACGTCAGCGGAGTGTTCATGCCGACACCGATCCGGGTTTGGCCTGAGGCGGAGTGTGCGCCGATTTGTGCGGCGTGGCTCCGACTTTCATCAGTTCACGGTTTCGCTTCCGCCGGGCGATCTTCTGCTTGCGCTCCCGGTGGAATCGCGACTTGTCACCGTTCAATGCGGACATATTGGACTCCTATTTTGGTTCGTGGGTCAATCGCCGGCACGGTCACACTCTTCCCGATGGCGCGACGGGACGCACGCTTTCAAACGCAGCAAGCTATGAAGGTGACTGGCTCAGTGGCAATGGCCGGAGCAAGACACGCCTCTCGATCTCTCAATCGCGAAGGCGCAAAGTGTTCTGTGGCGTGTCTTCGAGGTTAAGTATTCCCAGTATATCCCGTTTGTGAGCATGCTGTCGGAACATCTTTGTCCGTCGTCAGTTGGTTTCGGACAACGGTTCAGTGAACTTGAGGATATTTCCTGACTCATCCCTCACACGGAAATCGCGGTTGCCCCACGGCTTGCGCACGATTCCCTGGCAGACAAGAGCACCACGTTGCTGCAGTTCGGCGTGCAGCGTCTCAAGGTCTTGCGTGAAGATATGAATTCCTATGCGCAACGAACTCTGTGCGTTGTCTTCGAATAGATGAATTGCTACATCGTCGCGTTCGACGATTGCGTAAGCCCCGTCTGACATTTGCATAACAACTCGGAATCCCAGTTTCTGCTCGTAGTACTCAATGGACCCTTTGAGATTTGAAACCGGAATTTCGGGTGCGATCCGTGAAAGGTTCACCATCGTTTCGTCCTCCCTCGAGTTCAACCTGGGTTCATTGCCAGTTGCGGAACGCGGCGCTACGTCGTCCCATCATAGCGCGGAGTTGCACTCCGAATTGGTGAAGATGCTCCATCGCGGAGCAAGTCGCTCGAGACGCTCGGAACCGATCGAACGCCACCCGGATGGTTGTCTCTGCGGAAACATCGCCTCCTCATCCACTACCCATCCACGGGTCGGGTTGCTAATCCCACGTATTGTGTGTACCATCAAGGTGTGCGTTAGACCGAATCGGTCGTGAGCAGTTCTCGCCTCAACAGCAAGCAACCTGCGCAAGTTTTCCTCCGAATCCCTCCAGCGTAACTATCACAAAGAAAAAGAGTACAAAACACATGGAACAAGGAACAGTGAAGTGGTTCAATGACGCCAAAGGCTACGGCTTCATCAGCCGTCAGAATGGCGAAGACGTTTTCGTGCATTTCTCAGCAATCCAGGCGGGCGGTTTCAAGAGCCTGCAGGAGGGCCAGACGGTGCAATTCGACGTCACCAAGGGTCCCAAGGGCTGGCAAGCGGAAAACGTGCAGGCTCTCTAAGCCAACGAATTCTGGAAAGAGGCGATGTCTACGGAGATCGCCTCTTCTCATTTACGGATTTGCTGAGATTAGTTCTTGAACCAGATCCCAACGGATATCTTTTGACACGCGACGACTCCAGCGCATCCTACGCCATCATTCTGCACAACGTCCGCACCTACCGGTCGGCTGGAGTAGTCGCCATCGTCCGAGGCAAGCAAAAGGCAGAGTTGGCCCTGAAACAGTTTCAGGATTCAGACAGTGCCTCGAACCACCACGAGGGCTGGCGATACTTTATCGAGAAAACTGATCTGGCGGTCGGGACCGATCCTGAGGAAGCCACGAGCCTTCGCCAGGCTGACCTCGAGCGACGCGAGGCGAAGGCCCCGCATGAGACCGACTCCACTACGCCCCCGTCTTCAAACAATCACAAGTGACACCCCAATCGGGATGCCACACTCCAGGTTTCGCTGATCGAAGGGACCTGTGTTCAAAGTTTTGTGAAGGCTGGCTGACCTCACGCCGTCGTGCGTCTCTCGCCCCGGTTCGCCACTAGCGGTTGCAGTATTCCAGATCCTTCGGCGGGGCACACACAGCGTGCTGCCGGTTTGGGATGAAGGCTCTGAGCTTCTGAGCGTTGAGCCTGTCGCGTCAATCAATCGTCTGTTACAATTTACCAGCAGGGCAGGGACAGCTGCTCTGCCAAACGCTATTCTGCAAACAGGTCTACATGGCATCCATTAACGCCCGAAATCGGTGAATACGCGGTGGAAATGGTGGACGCAGTTGGAACCGTGGAGAACGAGGAAAGACAGCAAATACACGGGTTTTCAGCAGACCTGAAGAAACAAAGTTGGGGACGTAGTTCAGTTGGTTAGAACGCTGCCCTGTCACGGCAGAGGCCGCGGGTTCGAGTCCCGTCGTCCCCGCCATATTTTCAATGACTTACAAGCGCCGCTCTCGACGGCGTAGGTTCGGAAAGGTTCGATAAAGCAGATCGAGCCTTTCCCGCCACCACGGCCCGCTCTTTGGGTTTCCGCATAATCATCTCGACAACCTTGGTTTGGGCAGCGCGTTTGGCCGGCGTTACGGCCTGCGTGTAGATGTCGAGTGTGATCCTGCTGTTTGCGTGCCGGAGCAATTCCTGCACGGTTTTGATGTCCTCGCCGTTGGCCTTTAGCAGCGTGGAAAAAGTTCTACGGAACGTGTGCCAGGAAATGTGTTTGAGAATTCCTGCACGCTTTGCCGCTGGACGAATTCCGCGCTTCATCAGGTTTTCCGGCCAATAGGGCTGTCGGCCCTTGGTGAGAGGGCTGGCGAATACCCAATCGTCGTCTTGGTTGTAGGGGCACCCGGACCTCCACGTCAGCAGCTCCTGGGCCAGGAAAGAATCAAGTGGTACAGGTTTCTGCGAGGCTTCGGTCTTGCAGTCTCCTATAACTTGGTCCACTACAGAACGGGTGACGTGAAGCTGTTCGTTTTCAAAATCTACGTCGCTCCACTTCAACCCGAGTAGCTCTCCGACTCGGAGACCGGTGCAAGCATCGAGCAGCACGAGGACGCGATCTCTCAGGCTCAACTCCGGTATGAGAGCTCGCAGCTCCTCCTCCGTGAGCACCTCCGGGACACGTTCGCGCTTGGCGCTCTGACGAACCAGCGTGATCGGATTCCGGTCTGTCCATTCATATCGTCGTGCGTGATTGAACAAAGCGCTCATGATGTTCCTGATTTTTGCCTTGCTGCCCCTTGACCGTGGCACCGATTTCAGCCAACTCTCGACAGCGACCGGTTTCACGTCTTTCAACGACAACGTACCCCAGCGCGGCACAATCCAGTTCTTGAGATAGAACCCATATGCCTGTTTGGTCGAGAACGCTTTCCTGCGGTTTTCCTCCGACAGTTCCTCGGTGCGGTAATGCTCAACCAACGCCGCAATCGATACTGACTTTGGCGTCTGTTCAGCGTTGATGGTCAAACGCAAAGCGTCCGCGGCTCGTTGCGCCTGGGACTCGGTCTTATATTGCTCGGTCGTGCCTATCACTTTCTTGCGATAAACCGTGCCGCCAGTGATAGTCAGCTCGTACCACCGGAATTCCCAAACTGCTTGACCCGTCTTTCGCTTTACGCACTGTAGACTGCCTTGCTGATGTCGTGCCCGTCTGAACACCTTAACCTCCTGTGTGCAAAGACGGCACGGATGGCTGGATGAAGAGTAGCCTAGCCGTCAATTGGAAGTCGAGAGGAATCGTTCCAAGCGGCTCGTCATCCGGCGAGTTTCGACCCGAACCACTCGTTTAGAGTCGAGGCCCGGAACCGCCAGAGATCACCGATTTGGACACCGGGGACTTCTCCGCTGCGCGCCATTCGTTGCAGAGTTTTTTTGTGTATGCCCAGTAAGGCAGCCGCTTCGTCGCTGTCAAGCAGGCGCTCGAAATTCCCCACGGTCGGAAGCTGCCGTAGCCTGGTCGTGTTCTTGTCGGATATAGGTTGCTTCTTGGTGTTAAGCACAACTGCTCCCAAATGGAAATGGCTGGATCTGGAATAACCCTAGTCTGGAATCGAGAGGCAGTCCAAGACTTCGTTGGCGCGAACCGATGCTTCATCGGAATAGCTGAGGTGAGTGGAAGCGATTTTGGGAGCGGAAAGGAATGCTGGGCGTTAAGAGGCTCGATTGATGGAGGGGGGCTTTGCCAGCGAATGTCGGCGCGCGTCCCTGTAAGGCTCTTGATTAATGCCTATCGCGCATAGATTACTTCGGAAAAGGAATCGCCGCGGTGATCCGAGGACGCATCTAAAGTTGCACAAGATGTTGAGCAAGAACCTTGGTGCCCAAACGCTTGAATAGTTCGGTCGGAGCGGTTTATGTCGATAAATGTTGATCTCGACAGGCTGAAGAGTTTCGTTGCAGTGGGCGAAGAGCTGCACTTTACGAGGGCAGCCCAAAATCGCTTGCACGTTTCGCAACCTTGGTTGAGCAGGTCTGTGAAAAGCCTGGAACAAAAGCTTGGTGTGCAGTTATTCGAGCGGCACAGCCGCCACGTGGAACTCACTCCTCCGGGACGACGCTTGCTGTATGGAGCCCGCAAGATCCTTCACGATTTCGACCGGACTGTTTCGGCGGTGGTACGAGATAGAAAAGGAAACGGGCATCTGACGATTGGCTATTCGCCCTATGTTGATTTGCGTTTCATGACCGAACTGGAGGAAACGGCTCTTGGCGAGTCACCGACAGTGAACATTAGTTTTGAAAGTTCGTCCTCTGAGGAAATGGTGCTTCACCTCGAACACAGGACATGGGACTGTGGAATCGTTATTCTGCCAGTCGATGCGCCACATTTAGAAATCATTCCTCTGTTCAGATTGCCGCTGGCGGCAGCAATGCAAAAGACACATCGACTGGCGAAAAAGCGAGCGCTCAGGATCGAGGACTTGCAGAACGAGAGCTTGATACTTGGTGGAAAGCGCCGCGATCTTCAGTTCCGTGGGTGGCTGCTGGCTCGTTTGGCGGATGCCGGTATTAGACCGAGGATCGCGGCGGAGACTGCTAGTCCTCACGAAGCACAGTATTTGGTAACACGAGGGGTTGGAATGGCTCTGGCAAACTCGGGAGCGTTCAGAACCTCTCCGGAAGGAATAGTTGTCCGTTTGTTTCCTTCCGAGATTGTGCGGACGCAAACGGCGATATTGGTTCGGAAGGGAAAGCGTTCGTCTGTAATGGCAGCGTTTCTTGATCGGGTCCTGCAAATGGCGAAGGCCCGTGGGAGAAGTCGCTTACCGATGCGGCCGGCGGCATAGTCACTACCGAACGTGTGCACGTATCAGACAGCGCAGAGAGCAGACTCTTCACAGTGGTAACTGAAGCAGCTCCCAAGACTCCATCGGAGCCGAAAGAAGATGTGAGTTTGTGTTGATTATCGGTAAATCGGTGTAAAGCCAGTTTCTTTCGAATGCTTCTCGCGTGTCCCACATTTGGAAAAGAACGAGTGTGTTCTCGTCATCGGTGCGGCTGAACAATTCGTAAGAAAGACATTCTGGCGCGATGCGGGAGCGTTCGACGATGTCGAACAGTGTGCGCAGGAACTCCTCACGATGGTTGGCATCGAGTCTTAGCTGGACAACGACAATGATTTCTCGCGCATTCATCAGAGTGGACACTCCACTCCGTCGGTTTAGTTGTTTCCATGTACATCTGAAGGTAATGCTGCCGCCCACTTGAACGAAACACCGGCATCGGTCAGTTCAGCCGACTGTGGAATTTCAGGAGGGAAAAGATGGTGCCCCTGGTGATGGTCAAGTCTCGGGCCAAGACAATGCCCGTGTGCAGGCGACGAACTTTGACGCTCGGGGAACACCTCTCAACCCCCCCAGAAGACTGCCCTTCGACACGAACACGCTTCGCCTCCCGAGAAGAAGCGCGTGACAAGTAACTATGTGTGAACAACCCGGCCAGCTCCGAAAAGTTTCCTTGTTATTACAAATAAAATTAAGCTTGGCTGAAGCGAAAGCCGCTCCCGGCGCTGCATCCAACAGCTTCGCGTCGTGCCGCGGACACCCGTACCATTCGTTACTGGCCAGAGCTGGCTGCCGTTATAGGCGAACAAAAGGTGAATATGATAACATTGTTCCCCGTGGACGAGGGCCGCAAACGAGTGCTCGGGATCATGGCAGCGATCCTCGTCAGTCTGCACATGCAGACGGCAGATGATCTGTTTGGAGGACCACAAGGAAGTCCACGCAGCGACAAGTTGATTGCTGCCTCAGTTCAATGGGCTGAAAAGATCATGGAGAAGATCGATAACGCGTTTCGCTCATCCGATCTGCCATAATTTCCTCATGTGCGGGCGCTATCGACTGTCGCGGAGGAAACAGCTTGTCGAGGAATACTTCGACACGGAGTCTGACGAACCCGAGTGGACTCCCCGCTATAACATTGCGCCGTCTCAGCCCGTTGCGGTCATCCGGCAGAATCCGAAGGAACCTCGCCGGGAATTGTCCTTGATGCGTTGGGGACTGATTCCTTCATGGGCGAAAGACCCGTCAGTCGCCGCCCGGATGATTAACGCAAGATCGGAAACCGCGGGAACGAAGCCCGCGTTCCGCGACTCGTTCAAGTCTCGCAGATGCTTGATCCCTGCAGATGGATTTTACGAGTGGCAACGAGTGGGGAAGATCAAGCAACCATACTGTTTTGAAGTCGGCAACGCGGAGATGTTTGCCTTCGCGGGAATCTGGGATCGCTGGAAAGACCCGAGTGGCAACTGGGTGAAAACCTGTTCGATCCTGACTACAACGCCGAATGCCATGACCGCAGCCGTCCATGACCGCATGCCGGTCATTCTCGATCCGGATAGTTATGACCTGTGGCTCGATCCGGGAGTGCAGGATGCGAGTTGGGCTTCCGAACTGCTGAAGCCCTACGATGCTCAGCTGATGCGATGCTATCCGATAAGCACTCGCATCAATCATGTGGCCAACGACGACGAGGAATGCTCAGCACCCGTGGAACTCCCGCAGGCTGAGGCTCGTCTCTTCCTGTAAGCGGACTCTGTCGGGTACCTGCTGCGGAACAAAGAACCCAGATGAAGGATCTTCTAGAAGAAAGAAAGCCATGAAAGCCTTACAATACGGGTGCAAGCTGAGGGGGTAGTGAGCCGCCCGTCGTAGCGCACCATAGCTCCGGGCGGCTTTTTGCGTTTGAGGAGCGTCCAGAAGTGTTGGACCGCGTTGAGAAATCTGCCGACGAAGAACTTAGACCACAACTAGGTCGTGATTAAGATCTACCATGTCCTGAGCGAAAACTCTGGCAAGATGTCCACGAAAAGTCTGGGTTTTTTCGCAGTATAATAGTGGTAATCGTGAGCCGCTCTTCGTCCCCGGAGGTTCTGCCATGTATATTCTCGTTCCCTGGAAGCCAGTCGTTCTCGTGTGGGGATTGCTGAGCGCGATGATATTCTTTGGTTTCGTTGCATCGTCGGTGCTTAAAGGACGCGACCCATTCGCACCAGGTGCGACCGTCACGCAGCCTTCAGCCGTAAAAGCTGGTGCTCCTCAAGCCGGGCAACAACATAAGCACTCCCGCAAAGCGGCTCGAACTCCGAGTCAGTGAGACTGAGATCTGTTTCTGCTGATCTATTTGTTTTAGCCTTTTCGGTCACGTCCTGGCGTGGTTTATCTTGCCCAATATTCTTTCCAGCTTTTGCTTCAGCACGACCTCTGCGGGAGAACGCCCTTGGCGTCCGAGCCATGAGACAAAGTCCTTCATCTTGACTTCGTGCTTTACGGGCGGCTGTTGGACAAGAACAGTTACCGTTGCGAATCCCTGACCGATCTCTCCTACCCAGTTGTCCTGTTGCAAGGCGGCGAGAGCTGTGGCGATCGCTTCATAGAGAGTCTCCGCGGTAACCTCTATGGAATGCTCAACGTCTCGAAGATCTCTGACCGCAACCGTGCATGTTCGAAGAACCACGTGCAAGAGGGTAACATATTCGCCTTTTGTTCGCCAGTGCGAGTAATCGCGGTTCTACAAGGAGAACTACGTCCCTTGACAACGTCATCATCGAGGAACAGAATGCGCCCATTGCCAGAGGGGTGGACGTGAGACAGATCAACGTTGCGTTGGTGTTGTTGTTTGTGAGCAGTCCGGCTTTTGCCCAGGCCGCGGGGGCAGGCTCGGCGACTGCGGATTCGTTTGCGGACACGTTCTCACAGACCTTGCTGAAGGTGGTCGAAGCAAGCGAGAGTGGATTCCGTAGCATAAAAGGCCCCTCGAATCCTGCTTCCAATGGTGAGGCGTGGTTCTCAACCCTTTCGCTACCGACTGCTCGCGAGTGTGTTGTGTGGATTTATCGCGATCATTCACTGGGCAGACAATACTCCTGTGACTTCGGAAGGACGTTTGACCTAGGCGAAGCCCAAAAAGGCTATGAACAAGCTTTGAAAGTTGTGACTCAATCTCTTGCAGGGTGGTCCAAGTCAGAAAACGCCCGCCGCAGCAGTAAAATCATCAGCAAGGCTGAGTTCAGCCGGGGTTCTTCGGGACCGTCGGTTATTCTGCGACTCGTCAACCACGGTGTTCATGGTTATCTGTTGTATGTGGATGTGAACCCTTCGGAATAGACTACCGAGCACAGGTCTCCCGGCCAGTTCATGCAGAGTTCGAGCTCATTTTCGAGGCCTCTCGGGTAAGCACCGCTAATCCCACCATCGTTCCGAAAAAGCTCATAAATGCGCTGTATGCGATCACAAGCAGCAGCTTGGCCACATTCCCCTGAACTTCGCCAAAGTAAGATTCAATCTTGGTTTCGTCTAACGTCTGTAGTTTCTTGGTGATGCACTCCGCCTTGCTGTCCGTTTCACAAGGGGGCTTGTGAGGATGAATTGGGCCGATCGCGAACGTGACTGTCCCATCCACTGCCGGAACGTCGATCCGCACTACGCAAAGCACCTCAATCGCAGAGAATACGAGCAGAGTTATGACGCATGCCGTCGCTATTCGTACGAATAATCGGTGTGTTTGCAGCGGGCTGAGTTTCTGCGAGGAATACCATTGCACAACGACCGCGACTATGCCCATCGAAGTGGATGAAAGTGGCAACGCGATATCCTGCAATGACTCTGGAATTAGCGAAAGCATTGGCGTAAAAAGTGGGACTTTGACCTTTCCCAAATAGGGTGCAAGGCCGACCGCAACGCTTACACTGAAACCGAGAACATAACGCAACCAAGTCGCCGTGAACCGAGGGACGCGTCCCATGTTGCGAGGATGCGCTGACTCATATGCCGCTCTGTTGTCAGTAGTCATAGCGTCATCTCAGGTGACACAGGACTGCTTCTTCCCTCTGATCGTTGGATCGCAAATCACAAGTTAAGACGTCTCCAGGTTCCTCGATAAAGTTAATGCTCCCGTGTACTTCTTTGTATCCATGCATACTTACGACGTAGTCATATTCTCCGCGATACACATTTACTTGATCGTTTGTTGACACAACTTTGGGACGCCCACCAGCAGCAGGAATCAATTTAAACGTTGCACCTGAAGGCGTTGAGTTGATTGCGAGGATTAAGCGGACATTCGGCAATCGCCTGAGTGTAGCCAACAGAGCTTTCCCGGAATCTAGCGATTGTTGAACCATACTCAAGGACGCGCTTCCATCCGTTGGGACTGGGGGTGGGAACCTGCGCTCGACGTAGGCCCGCAATGGTACTGCCGACTCAGGTATTTGCGCCACAGTATTGTCCCTCGTGTGCACTAGAAGTCGGTTGACCGCAGTAATGTCGTATTGCGGTTCATCGCGTTGATCTGTGTCGCGGGGCAGATTTTTCACACCGACCTCAAAGTCTGCCTGGATAGGCTTGAACACATCGCCAAAAGATTCAGAAGCCGGCTTGCCGTCTTGTCCACTCACAACTCCGAACATGAAGAGGACACAACAAACCTGAATGGTTTTTTGGGGAATCATCCGTCGACTCCGAGAGTCCGGATTATACCCCACCCAAGTGCGTAGCGGCGGGTCAGTTGGAATCAATGGTTCAAAGGCAAAAATAGGTCGAACCTGGTCGATCTACATTGACTTAAGTGTGCTATATTGCCGACTGTTTCTGGGCCCCTCTTTATATCCCAATTTACGCGTCCAAGTGGTCGTTCTAGGCTAAAGAAATCGGTCCGGCAAAATCGGAACGTGGAACGAGGAGGGTTATGCGTGCCTTTTCTGTAGCTCTGCTGGCGGGTGCTGCTAGCTGCGTAATATTCTTTGGAACAGCAAGCGCACAAGATACAAGGATGCTTGGCCAATGGTCGTCGGGAACGTTCGACGGTCTCACTTCAGTGATCCGGCGCGAATGCACCGCTGTTGCAGTCACTGAGCGCCGGATAAGGCTTACTCTCGTGCCCGGCTCGAGCAAGGTTGAAGGTGAATGGGTTCGGTGGTCCAGGAACATATGGATCAACACGGACAATGGAAGTTGTCGATGGGTGCCGGAGGCTACCCAATTGGAACCGCTCTGGTCAGGTAGTTGGGTTTATTTGCTGACTGGCGTTTTTGACAAAGCCGGTAGCACTTTAAGAATCCACGGTGAGTTCGTGAAGTGCGATGGCAATGCATGCAGCCGTTGGCAAGCAGCTACAGAAATGACGAAGCCCTTCGATACAGAACTGAGGCTTGTGGGGGGCAAGCTCTTCGATATGAACGGCCACACAGATCCAAGCGAAGGTGTCGAATTTGTTCGCGTCAGTGATCATGCCGAGGAAGTTGAGGAGGCAAATAGCGTCCTCGAAGGCTACTTAAAAATGATGGATGCTGGGGACCTTGATCATGTCTACGATGCTGCGTCGGCAGCGAGCTTTCGCAAAGACACGACCCGTCAGCAGTTTAGAGCCGCAGTAGCGGAGTTTCAGTCGCGCGTCGGCAAGCCGAGGTCTCGACACAATCTGAACACTCTATACATTGTCTATGCTCCGATCTTCTCAAAGGCGCCAGGACAATACGTGTTCCTTTATAACGGGGTTGAAACTACAAAGAATCTTAGAGGCGGGGAATTTATCTTGCTAACCAAAGAGAGTAGCGAATGGAAGTTGGCGTGGATCAGCACTGGGTCTTAGCAATAAACGAGGCATCTCATGCGGCTAACACTTCGTTTGGCACGCGCGTACCTGACACTGATGATCTGTTCGGCAATCTGTGCCGGTCAGCGCAGTGGCGCCGATTTGGCATCAGTCTCGACTCAAGTTCAGGAATTGCTACAGCAAAAGCGGTTCGCTGAAGCAATCACGATCGGTGAGGCTGCTCTTCGAGCTACAGAAACAACCGTCGCGATTGATAATCCTCGACGACTTGAGCTGGTTGTCTCTGTTGCCAATGCAGAGTCGGCCTTCGGTAAGCCAGCCGCCGCTGTTGACCTTCTCGTACGCACTTTGCAAGAACTCGAAAAGCATGATCCGGCAACCTTGGCTGTGGCAGACATACAACTACAGTTGGCGCTCGACTACGGCGCACTAGGCCGACCCATTGACGCCGAACTCAGCGCTACGAGAGGTGTCGAGATTTACCGCTCACGCGTGCCAGCGGACGACCCCCGTCTCGCCAGTGCTCTATTGACGCTAGCCCTCCAAAAGCCCGCCCTGTCGAAGTTGGACGACGAACTGCCGCTGCTCAAACAAGCGCTACGGATTGTTAGCAACCCGCAATCTCCGGAGGCTACGAGAACACTCAAACTCACATTGTTGGAGTTGGCTAGTTTTTATGAGCGGGCAGGAGATCAAGAGAAAGCAACAAGCTATCGTAACCGAGCGGCGACCGTAGTTGGGGATAACTTACAGGACAACTATGCTGAGTTGTCTATGACAGGCATGCGTGCTTTGAGGAGTGGTGATTTCGTCGAAGCGAGTCGCATCTTTGAACGACTTGTGGCGATGGCGGGAAGAATATACGGGGACAATGGTGTCGGCACTGTTCTAGCGAAACAAGAACTCGCCACTGCTTATCTAGCGATGCGTGAACGTGAAAAATCTAAGCCCCTGATTCTGAATCTACTGGACTCCGTTTACGGCGATTATGTAAACAGTTTGCCACTAATGAGTCAAGAGGAACTCCTCGATTTCGCGCAAACGACTGAACTCAGATTTTCAATCTTTTTCAGCTATGTTCATGATTTTCACCAAGTCGATCCTGACTTGATTGGACGAATGTTCGACGCGGCTCTTTGGAGCAAGGGGATGGTCCTGGAAAGTGCCGCACTTGTTCGGGCTCGACTACGAGACAGTCGTGACCCGGAATTGCGGCGGCTGTCTGAGGAACTTACCAGGCAACAGGACTCATATCGAGCTGCTGCCACGTCTGCGACGCACAATGACGTATATCGAATAAGGTCTCAGACTCAAGAACTGGAGCATCAGATCGTCGCAAGACTCCATCTGCCAACATCCCCGCCCATAACGTGGCGCGATGTGCAACGACGGCTAAAGTCTGGAGACGCAGCCGTCGAGGTTCTCCGTTTCCTTTACTTCAATGGCCGGGAGAGGAGCGCAACAACATATTATGTCGCTTTGGTATTGAAGCCAGAAATGTCGGCCCCAATATATGTCTACCTGGGAGACAACACCGACGTGGAGGATCGGCAGGCATCGGCTTACGCACGGTATGTCAGCAAATCGGCCAGCCCTCAAGATCTTCGTTGGACACCTGACTTTTGGAGTTCCATCCAACAAGCACTCGGAAATGCCAAGCGAATCTTTATCTCGCCTGACGGAGTGTTGAACAATATCTCGTTTGCGGTGATTCCTAACCGTGATGGCACTCCGTTAGTCGAAAGCTTTGATGTGCGAGTCGTCTCAAGCACTAGGGACCTTATTCCTAACGCATTGCGACCCGACTGGACACCGACGGCCGTTCTCGTTGGAGACCCTGATTTCGACTTTTCCCAAGAATCGCACGATCGCGGGCCCGGTGGCACATTCATGTGTAGCTCTCTCCAAGGTATAGCAACAGGAACCCCACCGACCGGTTCCACATGTCCGCTGGGCACCCACTTCTGCCCACTAAGAGAGACCGCCACTGAGATCCAAACCGTGGGTAATCTTCTTTGCCAACATAACTGGAAAGCTATGGCGCTCACGGGCGACCAGGCCTCGAAAGAGTCAGTCACTCACGCGGCAGCGACTCACCCTCGTGTCCTGCATATAGCAACGCACGGTTTTTTTCGTGCCAGCAGAGGCGAATCAGGCCCAGCAATCGTTGCAATGCGAATTGACACGGCCATGTTGGATGCCGGACTAGTATTTGCTGGCGCGAACACAAGTATGCGCAACGGTGCAAGTCCGGATGAGCTCAGATCGAGCGTCTTGACGGCCTACGAAATCAGTTCGCTCGACCTGAGCCGAACCGAACTTATAGTCTTGAGTGCCTGCAAGACAGGGCTTGCCGACACGTTAAGCGGTGGAGAAGTATTCGGGTTGCGGCGTGCATTTCAAATTGCCGGTGTTGACGGCGTTCTAATGAGCATGTGGTCTGTGCCTGACCACGAAACATCGGAATTGATGGCGAAATTCTATGAAGCGTGGTTGGGAAGCAACGATAAGTATTCTGCGCTAAGAGACGCTCAGTTGAAGATGCGGGCTGTTGTTCTCAAACGATACGGTCACGATCGCCCATATTACTGGGGAGCCTTCGTTTTGGTTTCAAAATAAGGCGAGATGACAGCCCCTGCTCCGCTCTAAAAAGATTCCGATCATGATTGGCTAAGCACCGATTCGTAATTTGCGCCAAAAGCGGCCCGAAGTGGTAGGAATCTATTTGAATCCGCCCTTGAACGCTTTCAGCGTTGGCATTGACGAAAGGCCGACATCCAAGCACTAGCTTACTCGGAGATCATTCGCAGGGCCGGAGATTTAATGGGTGGTATCAGTTGCGCGCTCCGAGATGCGCAAGTCTCGAAACTTATTTCACTTCGTTAGGCGGGCTGGGGCAAGTGACCGTTTATGCGCAGAACGCCATCACTGTCGCGACTCACATAGAGGTCTTCAAAGAAGGTTCCGTTGGGATACTTGGACCTATAACGGAATACGTATAGGCTGCCCTTAGTCTTTACCCCTGGGAAGGCGGCATTTGCTTCCTCCTCGCTATAGGTTCGCTGTATGACAATCTCGCGTGAGGTTGCTGCGCCACCCTTGACTCCGAACCATTTCCTCAGGCCCGCTATCGTCTCCGCTTTTGTCGCCGTCTTCCTCAAATTCTCACCCGCCATTCGATAGGCCCCTTCCGCATCATCTTGGTCCGTCAGTTTTAGAAAGGCCGACGTTACAGCCTTTGCGTCCGTTGCCTCGTCGGCGCGCGTGACTCCGATGGTCATTAAAATAAACGTGAGCAGAATGAACGCCGGCACCAGCGTGCTGCGACAACAAAGAAAAGAAAATCGTAAAGGATACACTGCAGATGCTCCTCAGAGAGCGAGCGTACTATATCCGATCTGTTGGGCAGGCATCAAGCCTTTCGTTTGTGGTTGTTAGTATCTACAGCGCCGCGGCTTTCGGACGGTAGGAAACAGAAAGCCTGATCGTTCGAAGGCAGCACCCACCCGCGCTGGAAAATGAGAAATCGCCTGTATCAGGTGTTTTCAACAGGTTACATAGCTGTAATCCAAGGTCAGCAACGCCCTTCTCCGTAAAAGGCAGTCAAATTCCAGGGACGGCAATATGTGCCCAAAGCCCGCAGAAAACCGGAAACCATACGGGCCCTTATCGACGCTGTCCAGAAGTCGGCTTCTGGCAAGTCTGCGCCGCTGACAATCGCTGAGATTCCTCCCGAGCGACCGGCAATACAAAAGTTGGCTGTGCCATGCCTTGAAGTCAAACCCTGTCGAGCATGTGAGCAGCAAAGAGGCGACTCAACTCTGCGAATTGAGCTCTGACAACAAACTGCTCGTGACGTGAGGCTCCGTGCCGCTTCAGGAACTTCCTGTAAGCCCGCTCCGTCAAGTCGCTCCATTTCTTTCCATCCACCAACTCAGCACATTTTCTGCAAGTAGCCCATGTGCCAGTAGTACGTCCAAGGAATACCGGAAGACCATTATGAAGGAAATTCGAGCAGGGATAGACCGTGAACACTGGCGACGACTGGCAGAAGTCGCAGTGGTTACCGCCGAGATTGGCACAAGGAACGAGGGTCATACGACAGGTGTCATGCGGCAGGTGTCGTGTAGGCGAAGTCGGTGAGGATGGAAGCCGTCTTACCGTGGAGCAGAACGTCTTTTCTCGCGCACTCCGGGCAGCGCCATTCAAAAGGAGTTCCGCATCGCAGGCCGTGAGGCATCAGCGTTGCGTATTCTTTGGTGAGTTCAACCTGACAGTCGTAGTCGCGGTTGCATTCGGGGCAGAAATGTTGCACAGCTTTCCCTCCAATGAGACTTCCGGGGGAAGGAGACGGCGTTCGGCACATCCTGACCGCACAGGATGCTTACATCCCCCTCGCAAACGCCGTCTCAAACTCCGACCGTCTATAGACGGTCACGGAACGCATCATACCTGCAATCATTCCCGCATGGCAAGTGGGAAAACGAAGAGTCTGTTAAATGTCCGATTTGGAAAGAGACTTGGGGCGTTACGCAAAGAAAAAGGCTGGACCTTCGTTTATCTGGCAGAGCATTCCGGGCTAGACGATGCGTTCCTCCACAATCTGGAACACGGAACCAAGGAGCCATGCCTGAACACAATCGACATTCTTGCAAAGAGTTTCGAGTTGAGTATCTCTGAGTTGATGCGCGGAGTGTGAGTCAGCCCTTCGGCTCGAATGGGCGGCTTGCTACTCTGTAGGTGGTGTCCTGCCGCCGGAAGACCCATTTCTTGGCGAGGATTACCATTCTGATTCGAATATCCTCCTCATCGCCTTTCATGATCGCCTGGAGGAGCGACATAAGGGTGGCTCTGGGGGCCTGACGGGAAAGGCAGCGCTAGTGAACGTCAACGACGAAGAGCAATTGGAGATGGATATTGCTGACCCGATCCGCAGGACCATAAAGCGGTCTAAGCTTTCGGCACCGCCCGAACAACCTTCGCGACCTCCTCGCCGATCCTCCACCTGTCCGTCAGATATGCGAGACCCCGCGGGCCGCCATTCGTGAAAGACACCTTCGGTGGCCACTGCACGGTCGGCTTCTGTGTCGGCCAAATCTGAACAAGCGAGTCGTTCCAGTCGCCCATCTTGCACCCGAGCTCAGATATCTCGGTGTTCTCTTTCTCTACATGCACAGAGACGGCCTGTGTGACGAAGTGACCGGCCACGATGGTCGTAACGGAGCCCATTCCGATGCGTTCTTTTTGAGGACTGAAAAGGGCGAAGTCCGTGCCGAAATCGCCAAGGTGCATGCCGTCCATCCTTGCGATCCATATCAAGGTGCGCGGCGGAATTTCGCGGCTGATCCGCATTTTCAGCCGCTCGTCCCTGCTGTAAAACTGGTTTGGCGCCGCGCGGCCTTTCATGGAATCGCTGACCATCGCGGTCTTGACGGTCCATGCCGCCACTGACTCTTGCTGCGCTTCGTCGAGCGATATGGCGATGTCTTGCAACATACTGCCGATGGTAGGGATATTTTCGGCTTCGAGCTTACTCATCCAGCCGTTGTTACAGAATCCGCAAACCGTCTTAACTGTAATTTCCGGGTCTGGAATGATCTTTTTTTCCGAGCCTCCGAGTTTGAAATTGAGAGGCCCGAAACCCTTGCGTTCATGAATCCATTTTGGCCAGAGATGTTCCTTGCTTCCCGAGTTGTTATCGCAGAACATGCATTGAGTCGGCATAGGTTTCTGCAAAGATATCGTACTGAGCCGTTTTATTGCCAGACTACCTAAAACGGGATCAGGAGAGCTAAATGGACGTTTCGAATTCAGAGTTAAAGTGAAACGTGAGTAGGTACCGAGTACGTCAGACCATCACGGGATTTCCTGAACACACGGGTGTACAATTCTGGCGGTTCCCACGCAGGCAATTTGAAGAAGGCTCGCAGGCTGGTGCAGTCGTTGCATGGGCTCTGCCCAGGAGGTTGGGTGCGAAAAAGGATTTCTGCCAGACTCATCGTAGTGCTGCTTTGTACGCTAATTCTTGGTTTCTGTAAGCGCGAGCAGCCCCAGCTAAAACTCACCCCGGTCGTGGTGAACGAAGCATTTGAGCATCTTCTATATATCGGTCTTTACGTTGCTAAGGACAAAGGGTTCTTCGAACAACAGGGTCTTGATGTGAAGATCGAGACCGGTGGAGGGGATGCTCAGGCGTTTTCAGCCTTGACGAGCGGCAGTGCGCAGTTTGCTCAAGGTGACCCGGCGTTCGTTGCGATTGCGTCCGAGAAGGGCTGGGACGGTCGCGTTGTTGCCATGGCAGTAGATCGGGTCGCGATCTGGGGCGTTACGTTCGACAAGTCAATTAAGCCCTTTACCGATCCTGTAGGGTTTAGAGGGAAAACTGTTGCTACTTACCCGAATCCCAACACTTCCTATGTCGTCCAGAAACAGCTCGATGAGAAAGCTGGCCTCAAGCTCGGCAGGAACACGAAGATTCTCGAAGTGCCATTTGGGACGGAACTGTCGACACTAAAGAACAAGCAGGCAGACATCGCGCAGACCATTGAGCCAAACGTCTCGCAAGTGGAGCTTCAAGGAGGGGTGGTCGCGTTTTCATATCCCGACGCTTACGGCCCGCTGGCATTCACGGGTGTAATGACCTCGAAGAAACTGATCGACGAGAACCCGCAGCTTATTCAGAAATTTGTAAATGCATATGAGCAGTCCTTGCAGTTCATCCAGTCTGACTTCGACGGCACGTTTGCGATTGCAGAAAAAAGGCTGCCGAATCTTCCGCCCGAAGTCGTGCGTGCTGCATTGAAGAGGCTAATCAATTCCGGTTGCATCCCGAAGCACGCTGCCGTTGATGGAACTTCTTGGCAGAAGCTCCTGCAAATCAGGGTGGATGTCGGAGACCTGAAGGGCATGCCTCAGAAGACATTCTTTGACAATAGCTTCGCGGATCATGCGCGAAGGTAAGGCCTACTGTGGCAAAGACAAAATTGATATATGCAGTAGAAATGCTTCACTACCTTCCGCTCTTTATCGCACATGAGCGTGAGCTACGTGACGTGCTGGATATCGAGCTAGCCCCAGCTCCATCTGGGGATAAGGCGGCGATATGGAGCTTGATGTCGTCGGCAACGAAGGATAGGGATGTCCATTTTTGCGTTTGTGATCCGATGATGGTTAGCCTGAAAGCTGCCTATGCTGCTGTTGGGGGAGATGAACCGGTCGCCATTGCACAACTAGTTGGGAAAGTACCGTTCTGGGCTGTTGATCATGCAGACGCCCCTTTTAGTGACGAGAGGTGTTTCGGACGATTTAGCCAAATCGTCGCTTACCCCGAGCCAAACACCGGCTACATCTTCGGGAAACTAGTGTATGCCCCGTTCGCAAGTACAAGGGGGGACAGTCTCCATTTCAGGCCGGAGAAGCCGATTGACGCAGATCTGGACCTTTATCTCAATGGACCAAGTCAGACAGTTGTCATTGAAGCCGACATGCTGAAGATTCGTAAGTTTACTGAGGCCACTGGCAACCAGATTGTTTATAGCTTTGCGCGGAATCGCGAATACAAACATTTTTGCTTTACCGCAGTTCTTACGCACAGGACATTTTTCCAAACACATACTGGCCGTGAGGAGGCCCGGCGCCTTGTAAGCGCACTCATGCGTGCCGCCGATCTGATTTATACATATCCGGATCTGGCAGAAACCTATGCGTTATCTCGGTTCGGGCCGCACGGATACGGTCAGGACATCGTCACCGGCGCCCTGGACGCCCTTCGGAAGGACGGTATTTTCTCGCGATCTCCGGTCATCGAAATCGCTGGATGGCACAAGAGCGGACATGTGCGCCGCAAGATGGAGCAAAAGTTTGACTTTCCATCTTTTCGCAAGTATGTCGACAATCGCATCGCCAGGAAAGAGTTCACAACACACGTGAAGCAAAAAGCAGCAGACGGCGAATATCTGATTGCCAATTTGTCAGCGATCACACGGCCCATTCGCGGAATTGCCACTGTCCTAGCGTTCACGGCACTCTATCTGCTGCTGCCACTCTTTTTCGCTTTTGGTCAATATGATTTGCGCACTGCCTTGTGGAACCGCTGGATGGGATTGCATTTCTTGTCTACTACGATTCTTCTCCTGCTTTATAGCTTCGGAGCTCGAATATCTCACACGGTTGAGATTGACCCTACAAAGTGGCTGGAGTGGCGATTTGCAATGCTTCTCCCGTACGCTGTCGAAGAAGCAAAAATCATTACCCTATTAATTGAAGAGCTGAGTCGAAAGTGATTGAAGTCAGGGCCATAGATAAGTCTTATGCAGCGGAACCGGCGCCCTTGTGCGTATTGAAAGATGTTTCGTTTCGCTGCGATATGGGCCAGATTACTTCGATTGTAGGTCCCAGTGGTTGCGGCAAGAGTACGCTTTTGAACGTTATTTCAGGCCTCGACAAACCTGACAGAGGAAGCGTGGAGACTGATCGGGAATCAGGATTCGCCTACATGATGCAGGACGCACTGCTGTTGCCGTGGCGAACCTTAGCGGAAAATGCGTTGCTCGGAGCGGAAGTAAGAGACGGTCGGAGCATAGAAAGTTGCCGGTTAGTTGAGAAATACTTTACTGCGTTCGACCTGGGGGATGCACTGGGCTTCTATCCAAATGCTGCCTCTGGCGGCATGAAGCAGCGTGCTGCACTGATCAGAACGTTAATTACCCAGCCTAGGACGCTACTGCTGGACGAACCATTCGCCAGTCTGGACTTCGATGTGAAACTCAAGGTTCAGCAGCATTTGATTGAATATCACGAAAGAGAGTGTGCTACGACGCTAATTGTCACGCATGACATCGAGGATGCTATAGCGCTATCCGAAAAGATCATCGTGCTGTCTGGCAAGCCTGCCAAAGTGAAGGCAACGATTCCGATTGATCTTGGAACGAGACGTAGAGACCCAATCGGAGCGCGGAAGTCCGTACGCTTCAGCGAATATTTTGCGCGTGTTTGGGACGAGATTAAGTATCTTGACGATGAGGGTCAAACATCTGCGACTCATTAACGCCTATCGCGTCGTGCCCCTATTAGCGCTGCTGATTGTGTGGGATTTTGCCACGAGGGGCAATCCTCAGGCGGCTTTCTTCTTCGGGACACCGGGCAAGATTGCCAATTATCTTGTGGCCAAAACGGTCGATGGATCGCTACCGCGGGACGCCGCGGTAACATTCATCGAGGCGGTGGTCGGCTTCGTTCTGGGCAATCTCGTCGGTACTGCAATCGGATTGGGCCTTTGGTACTCGAAAGTTGCTTTAGCAATCGCTAAGCCCTATGTGATCGGACTTGGGTCTGCGCCGATTTTCGCCTTCGCGCCGCTTCTGATCATTTGGTTTGGTACCGGCCTTTTCTCGAAGATAATGGTCGCTGCGCTCTCGACGGTTTTCGTGGCCCTCATGCAGTCTTACACTGGCGCATCCGAAGTCAGCAACGACTATCTTCGCCTGATGCGCACATTTGGAGCGACGCAGGGTCAAACATTCCGCAAGGTGGTCGCACCTTCGTCCATTGTCTGGGTCATATCTGGTTTCAGGCTGAACGTTGGATTTGCGATTCTCGGTGCCTTTATTGGCGAATTCATATCCTCCAGTTCCGGTGTGGGCCACCTGATATTGGTCGCAAGTGGGCTTTTCGACATTTCACTCATGCTCTGCGGAGTGATTGTTTTGAGCGTTCTCGCTTTCGTTCTCTACTTCTTGGTGGGGCAACTGGAGCCACGTCTAAAGCGCTTTGTGGTGGCACATCTATGAGGCTCAACGTGTCACCTATGATTCTTCCGTCCATCAAGCTGTCCTACAGGCAATTTCTAAACACAGAGGCCGGCGCCTCCACGTATCGCCAATTCAAAGATGTGTTGTACACGGATGACGACTCACTAGTACAGACCCTAAATACCACCGTCCTGCAGAGTCTGCCTGTGTTGAACCGCAACCCGCTTAGGGTGTGCGACATAGGCGGGGGCGACGGCAAACGCATTACGCGGATATTGACTTTTCTGCACAAGAAGTTCGGCTTACGATTCACGCTGGATTTTGTGGAACAATCCTCATACCTCATTCATTCGTTCAATCCGCGTGGCGTTGAGTGTTTTTGCGAAACGCAGATGATCGAAACGCTATTTGAAGAGGCTAACCTGCCAGCGGGCTGCTATGATCTCGTGTTCTTGATTCATAGCATTTTTGCCTTCGAGACCGGCCTCGCGGTAGACAAAGTGCTGTCGCTACCCAAGCGAGGAGGGACCATTGTGGTTGTGTCGAACGCTCAAGAGAGTTTTCTCGCGGGGCTGAAGAAAATATTGGACGTTGGTTTTGGCGACAGTAGGTTCGAGATCGCGGACCTTTTGGAAGTTCTTCACAAGCGTCGCATCGAGACGGCACAGACGACGTTTGAGACGCGGTGGGCAATATCAAAAGAGAGCCTGGCGCAACGCATCCCGAACCTGTTGGAATGGCTATCACTCGGAAGATTCGCCGAGATAGACAAAGATCGTGCTGAAAAAGTTCACGAGTACATCCGAAAAAATTCGGTAGACCTGCGTGACAGAGTCTCATTTTGCGAGTCAGAGGTCGTACTCGTGGCCCGGCCGTGAGTCCCGCGCTCTGCTGAAGGCGAACATTTTCTAGCACACAAGGGGCAAAACGATGGCAGTGGACGTGACAGAGGGTTAACGAGGCTCAAGTCGCAATCGCTGACACAAAATGGCGGAGTGCAAAAGAGCACTCCGCCACAAATCAAAAGATAGATGGGATCAGGCTACCGTCTCGTTTCGAGCCTTCGATTTGACTCTTGTTTTCTTTTCTCGTTTCGTGGCAAATTCCTTGGCCACGGCTTTTTGGACTTTCTCAGCGTCCACGCGATAGCGTTTCGCAGCATCCATCAGAACGTCGTCGCGGCTCGCGGTGGATCGCTGATACGCCGAATCCAGCAGGCTGATTTCCAGAAGCAGCTTGCAGAGTTCGGCCTCATCATACGTGCCTACTTGCTTGGCTAGTAGTTCCTGCGCGGAAGCGGAATCCTTCTTTGCCTCTACCTTGTGCCGCTTCGCCAGAGCCGGGACTTGGCTGTAGGAGAGATGACCGATCAGGTAGTGGGCAACCGCCAGCAAGTCGGCTTTCTTTAACGGGGTCGATACGCGTTGGAGGATCGTAGCCAAGACACGATGGCGAGTCGTAATGGCCAGTTTCTCCTTTTCGATGCGCTTCCGTTCCTCTGCCCGCTCCCGCTCCACTTGCTGCGGAGACGGCGTGTTGGGGTGGTGGACACGGCAAGCTGGATCGGCACAAACCTTGACGACCTGTCCGCGCTTGCCGCCGTCCATGACGATGGCCTCGCTCATCTTGTCACAGGGTTTCTGAACGGATGAGAGCTTGCTGCTTGCGCCGTTCGGCTTGGCTTTCTTGATCTCCAACTCGACATAGTGATTCCGTCCCAAGGGAGCGCCCTCGCGGGAATTCCACGCCGCTGAAATCTGGATTAGCTGCGGCTTGGTTTCCAGAGTCTTTTTCACGCAAGCGTCAATCTTGGCCCGGAAACAATCGGGAGACGTGCATGAATCTTTACGCACGTCCGGGAAGAGTAGTTTGTTGAATCCGGTTCGTTTCGGACAGTTCGCGCACGAACCTGCTTCGGGAACGAGCGTCTCATCCTGCCTGTCAAATGGCGCAGACGCCAGTTGTAGCAAGATGTTCGATTCAATCCACGCTGCCAACTCCCGCACTGGAATCAGGACTTGGCTGTTGCCCTCGCTTGTCCACAAGCCCCGAAAGGAAGCCGAGAATGCCTCCTGCTGTTGCGAAGCCGGGAGTTTGGCGATCAGCAAAGCGTGGCCGATGGTGATCTGGTCTTTCAGGAACGCCTCAGCCACAGGCGGTATGAGGTCGGCAAGGCGAATCCGACCGTAGACGTATGCCTCGCTCTTACCAGCGCGTGACGCGATGGTGGCGATGGTGTAGGCAGGTTCTCCGAGTTCCAAGAGTGATTTGAAACCCAGAGCTTCTTCAAGCGGGTGGATGTCCTCGCGTTGCAGGTTCTCAACGCACTGGGCTTCGATGGCTTCGGCATCGGTCAACTTGACTACGCGGACGGGAAGTTTTTCGAGTTCCGCCAGCTTCGCCGCTCTGAGGCGACGTGCCCCGGCGACAACTTCGTATTTGCTTTCCTCCAGTTCGCGTACCAGAAGAGGGGCCAGAATCCCTTGCGTCTTGAAACTGGCCGCTAGTTCTTCAAGGCTCTTTGCGTCAAAGCGTTTGCGGGGATTGGTTGCTGACTCCGCAAGCGCGGTGATAGGAACGCTGCGATATTCATGGTTGTTGACTGCATTTTGCGTACTCGGCATGATCTTTTCTCCTCTCATGTGTCTTTGGTTAAGGTGTTCGTGGACTCCGCGCACACGTCGAGCCTGAAAACCAAACGGTGCAGGGGTTGGCGTGTTATGCGGCTGCCGCGAGTGCCGCTGGCTCGGGGGCAATGCCCCCAAGGATCACGGCAGCGGTTTGTTGAACGGCTTCCAGGCTCTCGCGTAGGAGACTGGCGTCT
>DASQGJ010000047.1:0-407502 GCA_035632675.1 Candidatus Dormiibacterota bacterium | reverse complement strand
AAGAAAGAACTCGCCGGCTCAAAGAAGTAAATCGGCATTGTCATCCTGAGCGCGTTCTTTGCGCGAAGGACCTATGCAGATCGCGGTTTAGCTAAGAGCCAAAAGCCAATAGCCAACCGCCAAAGAAATCGCAGGCCAGTCCTGCCAAGAAACTATCGAAGGATATAACAGCAATGGCAAAACACATCGTTCACGGAGAAGAATCCCGTCAGGCGATCCTCCGCGGCGTCAACCTTCTGGCCGATGCCGTGAAGGTCACCCTCGGCCCCAAGGGTCGCAACGTAGTCATCGAAAAGAAATTCGGTTCGCCGACCATCACTAAAGACGGCGTCACCGTGGCCAAAGAAATCGAACTGAAGGACGGCCTGGAGAACATGGGCGCCCAGATGGTTCGTGAAGTCGCCTCCAAGACGTCCGACGTCGCCGGCGCCGGCACCACCACCGCCACCGTCCTCGCCCAAGCCATCTTCCGCGAAGGCGTTAAGACCGTTGCCGCCGGCGCCAATCCGATGGCCCTGAAGCGCGGCATCGAGAAGGCTGTCACCGTCATCGCCGGCAAACTCGACAAAGAAGGCAACCGCATCAACGGCGAACTCGACAAGCTGTCCAAGCCCGTCACCGGCGAAATGATCGCGCAGGTCGGCACCATCTCGGCCAACAATGACGAGACCATTGGCAAGATCATTGCCGAGGCGATGAAGAAGGTTGGGAAGGACGGCGTCATTACTGTTGAGGAATCCAAGACGTTGGAGACTCAGCTGGAAGTCGTCGAAGGCATGCAGTTCGACCGCGGCTACCTCTCGCCCTACTTCGTGACCGATCCCGAGCGCATGGAAGTCGCCATCGAGAACGCCTACATCCTGATCAACGAAAAGAAGATCAGCTCGATGAAGGACCTGCTCCCGCTGCTCGAGCAGATTGCCAAGTCCGGCAAGCCGCTGCTGATCATCGCAGAGGACGTTGAGGGCGAGGCGCTCGCTACGCTCGTCGTCAACAAGCTGCGTGGCACGCTGCAAGTCGCGGCCGTGAAGGCTCCTGGCTTCGGCGATCGCCGCAAGGCGATGCTGCAGGATATCGCGATCCTGACCGGCGGCAAGGCCATCACCGAAGATCTCGGCATTAAGCTCGAGAACGTTCAGATCGCAGATCTCGGCCAGGCCAAGAAGATCACCATCGACAAGGACAACACCACGGTGGTCGAAGGCAAGGGCAAGCACTCGGAGATCGAAGGCCGCGTGAAGGAAATTCGCAGCCAGATCGACAAGACCACCAGCGATTACGACCGCGAGAAGTTGCAGGAGCGGTTGGCAAAGCTGGTCGGTGGCGTAGCCGTCATCAAAGTCGGCGCCGCAACCGAAACCGAAATGAAGGAAAAGAAAGCCCGCGTGGAAGATGCGATGCATGCGACGCGCGCTGCCGTGGAAGAAGGCATTGTCCCCGGCGGTGGCGTGGCGCTGGCCCGTTGTGCCGCGACGCTCGACAAGGTGAAGGCCGAAGGCGATGAGCAGATCGGCATCAACATCGTGAAGCGCGCCATCACCGAACCGCTGCGCATGATCGTCGAGAACGCCGGCGAAGAAGGCGCGGTAATTCTGGGCAAGGTGCTCGAGTCCAAGGACGCGAACTACGGATTCAACGCCTTCTCCAACGAGTACGAGGACCTGGTCAAGGCCGGCGTGCTCGATCCCACAAAGGTCGTGCGCACCGCGCTGCAGAATGCCGGGTCGATCGCTAGCCTAATGCTCACCACCGAAGCCCTGATCGCCGAGATTCCGGAAAAGAAGGAAGCTCCGGCCCCGGGCGGACACGGTGGCGGCGGCATGGGCGACATGTACTAGGAAGCTGTCAGCTATCAGCTTTCAGCAAGAACCATGTGGCGCGGGCACTCCTGCCCGCGAAGCCCCGCTCGCAAGAGCGGGGCTTTTGCTTGCCCGTTTTCTTTCGCAGCGAAACCTCGGCTGATCCGTTAACATCTTCGGCGTGCCGATTTTTACTGCTGACGAACGTGAGCGCCTCCGCGCCGAACTCGTCTCCGCCGCTCAGAACGATTCCAACCTCTGCGGCGCGGCGCACATTGGTTCGGCCGCGTCGTCCCGAGTCGACCGCTGGTCCGACATCGATCTGGCTCTTTGCTTTGCACCGGCCGCATCGCACCAGCAAGTTGTCGCCGAATGGACCGACCGTCTTTACTCTCATCACGGCGCGGCCAGTCATGTAGACGTCATGCACGGTGCGACGCTGTACCGCGTGTTCCTGCTGAAAAACACGCTGCAGGTGGATGTCTCTTTCTGGCGTGCGGAAGACTTCGCCGCTACCGGGCCGAATTTCCGGCTGATCTTCGGTGAGGCGAAGCCGCCGCGTCCTGCGCCGACACCGAATCCCCACGCGCTGATTGGGATGGCATGGCTCTATGCCCTGCATGTGCGATCCAGCCTCGAACGTGGTCGGATCTTGCAGGCGGAATACATGTTGAGCGGCATGCGCAACCACGTCTCGGAGCTCGCCTGCCTGCGCTGCGGCGTGATTGCGCATCAGGGCAGGGGCCTTGACGATCTTCCCGCTGCGGAGCGGGACACCGCAGCCGCCTGTCTCCCTCAGTCGCTTGAACCTTCCGAGCTGAAACGTGCGTTCCAGAAGGCGACGCAAGCGTTGTTGGAAGAACTCAGGCATGTCGATCTCGAACTCGAAGCCAGGCTGTCGGGGCCGTTAACCGACCTAGCTCGGTGAGTCCGGGCGCAGGTGGAAGAGTCGCGCTTTAGCGCCGCGTTAGCTGCGGTGAGTGACGGGGCTTCAGCCCCTGTGGTCGTTCTTCAGGCGCCGACGGCCACTCGCACGAATAGCCGCGAACATCGGCTAATCTTATTTCATGAACAAATCTCGCTGCATGGGTCTCATCGGCGGCCTCGGTGTCGGCGCCACCATCTATTACTACGACCGCCTCGCCCGCGGATGCGAGAAGCTCGGCTTCGCCCTCGACATCGTGATCACACATGCGCAGACGCCGCGCGTGTTTGCCTACGTCGAGAAGCAGGATCGCGACGGTCTGGCCGAGTATTTGAATGGATACATCAGGCGCATGAAAGCTGCCGGAGCCGAGATGGCGGTGATCCCGGCGATCACTCCTTTGTATTGTGCGAAGGAACTCGCCGCCACTTCCGCGCTGCCGATCGTGTCGCTGGTCGATCCTCTGAACCGGGAACTGGCGGCGCGCAAGGCGCGGCGGGTGGCCATCTTCGGCACGCGGTTCGTGATCGAGTCCGATTTATTCGGAGCGCTAAGCGGGGTGGAAGTCGTGCGTCCGGGGGCGGAGGAGGTGGACCTGATTCACAACACGTATGTCGAACTGGCGGCGACGGGCGAGGCCTCGCCGCAGAAGTATGAGAAGCTCACGGCTCTCGCGTATCACCTCGTAAGCCGCCACGCAGTGGACGCGATTCTGCTGGCTGGCACTGATCTGACGCTGCTGTTCAATGAGAGCAACACGGATTTCCCTAACGTGGATTGCGCTGCGCTGCATATCAGGGAGATTTTGAGGGAAGTGACGGGAACGTAGCGTGTCTCACCGCGGCCACACCACAGTTTGGACTCATGTGGATCTGTTCTCGACGCTAGCGGAAACGAGGCGTACGACGGTAGACGCTACGACGGCAGCCTTCATCTGGAACAGAAGCTCCGCTCCCGCGAGCAGGGCTTCTTGACTGATGGAATCTGGCGCACGCTGGCGACCGATCCAAGAAGATCAATCTTTATCCAAATATTCTTCGGGCACGTCGTCTTCGGGAAGTTCCCGCGTGCGTACTTCCCGCTCCTCGGCGTCGTCGGCCTCTTCCACACCCATCACCGCGCCGGCCTCAAACGTGTTCCCCTCATCCACCAGTTCACTAACGCTTTCCGAATCCGCCTGCTCAAGATTCGACAATCCTTGAGAATCCGCATCGGCCTCACGCATTCTTGCTTTGCCCTTGGCCGAGGACGTTACGTCGGGCTTCTGGCGTTTCGGCCTTGTTCCACGGGTCTTTCGCGAACTCGCGACGCGTTTCAGGGACTTGGCTTTAGGCGTGCTCTTTCTCTGTGCGCTCTTTTTGTGAGCGGAAGTCTTTCGAGTTTTCGCGGACGCTTTCGGTTTTCGCGAAGCTGGTTTCTTTCGGGACTTCTTTTTGGCGGCCATACCCACAAGTCTACACCGGAAGGAATGGACCTGACGGAACTTGAACCCACCCTCCGCAGGAAATAGGTGCCCGCGACACAAGAGAGTCAAGCGGCATTTGTCGGGGAGATGTTGGGCCGGAGTTCGGGGAGGCGGATTCGATAACCGCGCTGGCTCCAGGTTTCTTGCGCCTATTATTCGGTAGTGCAATAGAAAGACAGTTGTTAGAATTCGGCAAAAGCGATGACCGTCAGAAAGGGCGTGACTTCACATGAGTGCGGGTCCCTACACGAAGCGCGGACGCTTGGCGGACGTATTGGCGTTGATTCAGGTGCTGGCGCTTGATTTCTACCCGAAGCGCACGGAGCCCGGAATGCAACAATCACTTCAGGGTCCTCCCTCTTCTGCCTCTAGCTGGTTTGAGCTTGCCAGGGAACATAGGGAATTGTTTCGAGTTGACCCAAACAGCGAGAGTGGGCTTTCATTAGTTGCACGATTTGTTATTCGCCCTGGAGAAGACCGACAGAGGCCGAACCTACAGCCAGAATTTGTATCTGCTCTCTTTCAAACTGCGATTACGATGCATGACCGCCAGGTGCAGGCAAACGAGTGGTGGAAATCGCTCATCCCCTTGTGGTCGGCCCTGATGGGCGCAATTGTGGCCTCGGCTACAACACTGTTGACCTTGTGGCTTAACGGATGGTGTAAACCTTAGCGGCTCTCTTTCAACATGGGTACAGCTGGGTGGCCCCACTTGCACTAACACTGAAGAGGGTGCCCCATCCGTTCGCGTTCTGTGTCCCCAAACAATAAACACGGCGGAAGGCGCGTCGCGAGGTAAAATTCCAAGCATTCTGGGGACGGGGCTCAATTCATGAATGCAACTGTGCCGATCGCCGGGGATGCCGTGCGGGCCGCGGCTGTGCCTGCTGCCGCGGCGCCGAAGCGTCATGCGGGATTGGTGCGCGTGACGCACTGGCTGACCACGCTGGCTTTCCTCGCGCTGCTGGTGAGCGGAGGAGAGATCGTACTCTCGCATCCGCGGTTTTATTGGGGAGAGACCGGGAACGTCAACATACGGCCTTGGCTAAATCTGCACCTGCCGTCGTCGCGCGACACGGTGCCCACTGGCTACGGTTACGTGCTGCCCGATCAGAACGGATGGAGCCGCTATCTGCATTTTCAGGCGGCGTGGCTGGCGGTCGCGACCGGGTTGCTTTACGTGCTTTGGGGACTGTTCAACGGACACTTTCGCCGCAACGTCTTTCCTGCTCCCTCGGACCTTTCGCTCAAGAGGATGGGTGCATCGATCGTCGAGCACTTGCGCTTCAAGAAGCCGGGTCCGGAAGAAGCGTGGTCGTATAACGTGCTGCAGCGGCTCACGTATCTGGCGGTGATTTTTGTGTTGTTCCCGCTGATGATCTGGACGGGGCTGGCAATGTCGTTTGGGTTCGATTCGGCATTTCCGTGGGCCGTTCAATTGTTGGGAGGACATCAGACAGCGCGCTCGCTGCACTTCCTGGTGACGATATTGCTGGTGCTGTTCCTGCTGGCGCACGTGGTGATGATCGTGGTTGCGGGATTCCGAGCGCGGATGCGGGCCATGGTCGCGGGCACGATCACGGGGCGCGCTACGCCTCCGACGGAGGGAACATTATGAGCCAGATCTCTCGACGCAAACTCATCACTACCGGGCTGGCGATGGCGGCGGGCGCATCGGGCGTTGCGGTTGCGGCCGCACTCGTGCGGCGGCATGGACTGATTCCGCCGGATGCGAGCGGTATTTTCGGTCCGGGGGAAACCATGACGTATGCCGCGCATCGTTTGTTGACGCGGCATTCCATGGCGCGCGAATTTTCGCGCAGCGAGATTTCAAAAGACCCCTTCGCCAACGAAGTCGCGCCTCTCGGTGATGAATTCAGGCGCATGCAGGCCGCCGGATTCGTGGACTGGAAGATGACCGTCGACGGCATGGTTGCGCGCCCGACCACGTTCTCCCTGGCGGAGATCAAGAGTTTTCCAACGAGTTCGAACATCACGATGATTGGCTGCGAAGAGGGTTGGACCTACATTGGAGAATGGACGGGCGTGCCGCTCTCTTACATTCTCGACCGGGTGGGCACGCTGCCGCAGGTGCGATACGTGGTGTACCGCTCGATCCAACCGGACTGGTGGGAGAGCATCGACATGGCCGACGCGCTGCACCCGCAAACGCTCGTGGCCCATCGCATGAACGGAGCCGACCTGCCCGTGCCCTTCGGAGGTCCTTTGCGCCTGCGTGTCCCGCGCCAACTCGGCTACAAGAATGTGAAGTACATCACGCACCTGACGCTCACCGACAGCCTGAAATCTTTTGGAAAGGGATTGGGCTCCTCCGCGCCCGAAGGCGGTTATGCCTGGTACGCCGGCATTTGATGGGCGAACCGGGTGGGCTAACTCACGACCGCTCTAGAAAGACTCTTCTGATGAAATCGATCGCCGTGGTTGCAGTTGCACTCTGGCTGGGCGTGTGCCTGGCTTCGGCGCAGAACTCCTCGACCGATGAGGGCGCGCGCGTGCTGGCCCTGGACAATTCCTGGAATCGCGCGCTGGAAACCAAAGACACCAAGGCTCTGGATATGCTTCTCGCGGATAGCTTCGTTTCGGTTGACATCGACGGCAGCATGGAGACGAAGCGGGAGTTCCTTGCCAGCCTGAAAGCGCCCGACTATCAGGCACCGGCGCAGGCCGTGACCGAGCAGAGCAAGGTCGACGTATACGGCGACTCTGCCGTAGTGGTAGGAGTATTTCGATCGCAGTCGGCGCACAAGGGTAAGTCGGTCACGCGGCGGGAGCGCTTCGTCGATACATGGGTGAACATCAACCGCACCTGGAGGTGCGTGGCCTCGGTGGCGGTGCTGATCTCGGCCAACTAGGTTTCGGCGCAGAAACGTCGGGACGCCAGAACCTGGGACGGACGAAATGCGTCCGTCCCTACGTGAGTCGTCTTTGTTTATGCGGATGATCCGATGGTGGCAGTGCAACCTTGTTCAGGTTGCGTAAATACGAGTGAGTGAGCGAGCGGTGGAGACTTCGGAACGCTGGAAACGGGTGAAGGAGATTGTGGGCGAAGCGCTGGAGAAGGATTCCGGCGAGCGGCCGGCTTATCTCGAGTCGGCGTGCGCGGGGGATCGCGAGTTGCGCGACGAGGTGGAGTCGCTACTGGCGGCACACGCGGATGCTTCGGGGTTGTCGCGACATTTGTGGGAGCCGGATGCGAACGAGGCTGCGAGCCCATCGACGACAGTAGGGCCATACAAGTTGGTGCGCGAGCTGGGTGTCGGGGGGATGGGGCAAGTCTGGCTGGCGGAGCAGACGGAGCCGGTGCGGAGGCTGGTGGCGCTGAAACTGATCCGCGCAGGGATGTATGACTCGTCGGCGGTAAAGCGCTTTCAGGCGGAGCGGCAGTCGCTGGCGATGATGGACCATCCGGCCATCGCCAAAATTTTTGATGCGGGAGCGACGGCTGCGGGGCAACCGTACCTGGTGATGGAGTACGTGGACGGGCTTCCCATCACGGATTATTGCGATCAGAAGAAGCTCAGCATTCGGGAGCGGCTCAGATTATTCCTCGAAGTTTGCGATGGGGTGAAGCACGCGCACCAGAAGGCGATCATCCATCGCGATTTGAAGCCGTCGAACATTCTGGTGGTGGAGGTGGATGGCAGACCGCGTCCGCGGATCATTGATTTTGGGTTGGCGAAAGCCACGGCCGCTGCCGCACCGGGAGAAACCGTGGTGACTCGCGTTGGGGGCTTGCTCGGAACGCCGGGGTACATGAGTCCGGAGCAGGCCGATCCGGATGTACAGGATATTGATACTCGTACCGATGTGTACTCGCTGGGAGTGGTGCTCTACGAATTGCTGACGGGGTTCCTGCCGTTTGATACGACGAAGTGGAAGAACCAGCGCCTGGACGAAATGCTGCGAGCAGTGCGAGAGACGGATCCGCCGCGTCCCAGCACGAAGGTCAGCACGAACCGCGATACGTCCACGGCACAAGCAGAAATGCGGGGCACGGAAGCGCGGCAACTGGTCAGCGCGCTACGCGGGGATTTGGATTGGATCACGCTCAAGGCACTGGAACGCGAGCGTGACCGGCGCTACGGCACGCCGTCGGAGCTGGCCAGCGATATCGAACGCTATCTGCAGAACCTGCCGGTGGTGGCGCGTCCGGCGAGCGCGGGATACCGGTTGCGCAAGTTCGTTCGGCGCCATCGCGTGGGTCTGGGCGTGGCGGCCGGATTGGGGGCTCTTCTCTTTGCGTTTGCGGTGATGCAGGCCATCCAGTTGCGGCGCATCACACGGGAGCGCGACCGTGCGGACCGCATCACCGAGTTCATGACCAACATGTTCAGGGTGTCGGATCCGAGCGAGGCGCGCGGCAACACGATTACGGCGCGGGAAGTGCTGGATCGAGGCAGCCAGCAGATTGAATCCGGCCTGGCGGGTGAACCCGAAGTGCAGGCGCGGCTGATGGAAACGATGGGAGAAGTGTACTCGTCGCTCGGACTTTACCATCAGGCGCAACCGTTTCTGGAAAAGGCACTGGCCACGCGGCGAAGACTGTTCGGGGCGGAGAGCGCGGAGACGCTGCGATCGATTGATCAGTTGGCCAGAGACCTGGAGCGACAGGGACAATACCCAAAGGCGGAAGGTCTGGCTCGCGAGGCGATTGCCACCCGTCAGCGGTTGCTGGGCCCCGAGGCGCGCGCAACCCTGGAGTCGATCCACGGATTGGCGGCAATCATGCTCTCGGAAGGTCAGTACAGCGAGACGGAGAAGTTGGACCGGAAGATGATCGCGGTGTCGCGCCGGGTGCTGGGACCGGAAGATAAGGGAACGCTGCAGTTCATGGCCAACCTGGCGCTTGCGGTGGCAGATCAGGGACGCGCGGCAGAGGCCGAGGCATTATACCGGGAATTGTTCGAAGTGCAGCGCCGCATCTATGGGCCGCAACATCCGGAGGTGCTGGTGACGGAGACGACTCTGGCGCACACGATTAGCGAAGAGGGCCGGTATGCCGAGGCGGACCAGATGTTGCGGGACACACTGGAGCGGAAGATCAAGGTGCTGGGCCCGGAGCACTCCGAGACGCTGTGGTCGATGGCGGATCTCGGAATGAATCTGCGTTTGAGCGGCCGCATGGCGGAGGCGGAGCAGATCGACCGCCAGACCCTGGAAATCCGTCGGCGAGTTCTGGGCGCGGAGCATCCGGAAACCCTGATGTCGATCACGGAACTGGCGGAGACGCTGGACGATATGCATCGCTATCCGGAGGCGGCCGAATTCTACCGGGAGACGATCGAGATTCAGCGGCGGGTGGTGGGAGCGGACCATCCGGTGACGGCTCTCACCAAGTACAACTTGGCGTGCAACCTCGCGCTGAGTGGGCATAAAGAGGAAGCTTTGGCGGTGCTGCGCGATGCGGTGGATCACGGACTGCCGGATCGCTACGCCCTGAATGCGGAGACAGATAGCGATCTCAAGCTGCTGCAGGGTGACCCAAGGCTTGCCAAGATGATGGATGACGTGCGGCGGCGAGCGAGCGCGAAACAAACGACGAAATAATACGAGTCTGAGAGGGGCGGCCGTTGTAGAGGACGCCTCGCTGTGCTTGGCGGGACGGACGAAATACGTCCGTCCCCACGTGAGTTGTGACGTTCTTGACAGCCGCGGGCATGAGTGCCCGCGCCACATGCAAGTGTCGCGTATGATACTGCTGCAAGATTTCCTGAGAGAACCGTTCTATCTATGAGCAAGAAATTCCGTGTGTTTGCCACCTGTGACATTGGAGAGGCGATCGAGATGCTGCGCAGCCGCGGGTATGAGGTGGAAGTATATCCGCAGCCGCAAGCTCCGCCGAAGAGTCTGATCATCGAAAAAGTGAAGTCGGGGATCGACGGCCTGATCACGACGCTGCGCGATCCCATTGATGCCGAGGTGTTCGAAGCCGGGAAGGGCACGCTGAAGGGTGTGGCCCAGATCGCGGTGGGGTTTGACAACATCAACCGGGCGGATGCGAACAAGTACAAAATTCCGTTTACGCATACGGCGGATGTGCTGACCGAGGCCACCGCGGAGTTTGCGTTTTTTATGATGGGAACGCTGGCGCGCCGGATGTGGACGGCGGAGCATCTCACGCGCGAGAACCAGTGGGGATACTGGCATCCCTATTTGCCGTTTTTGGGGGATGAAGTCACCGGCAAGACGGTCGCGGTGATTGGCACGGGAAGGATCGGGCTGGCGCTGATCAAGAAGTGTGCTGGGTTCGATATGAACGTGCTCTGCTACGACCCGGCTTATGAAAATCACGTGTTCGTGAAGACAATCCAGGAGATCAATGACCTGCGGCATGCGCGCGGGCTGACCAAGGATAAGGCGTGGATCAAGTATGTGCCGTTTGAAGAGGCGCTGCGGCATGCGGACTTCGTGAGTGTGCATGTGCCGCTGCTGCGCGCGGGGGAGAGCCAGACGCCGACCTATCATCTGTTTAATGAACTGACGCTGCGGCTGATGAAGGCGACCGCGTACCTGGTGAATACTTCGCGCGGTCCAGTGGTGGATGAAGCGGCGCTGGCGCGGGCGCTGCGGGAGAACTGGATTGCGGGTGCGGCGCTCGATGTGTACGAGAAGGAGCCGCTGCCGGCGGATTCTCCGCTGCGCGATCCGGCGATTGCGGACCGGTGCCGGTTGATGCCGCATTTTGCCAGCGCAGCGCGAATCACGCGGCTATCAGTCGATCCGGACAAGGGCATGGCGGGACGGTGCGCCCAGGGGCTGATCGACGTGCTTGAAGGGAACTATGGCGGCGACGTGACGAAAATGCCGTATGTTGTTAATAAGGAAGCGTTTGGGAAGTGAGGGTTGCCTGACGAGAAAAATGACAGAGGAATCGTGGCAAGTTCCGGGTTAGAAACGAGAGGGGCGCACGTTTCTGATGTCGGAGCGGCGATTGCGACGTACAATTGGTAGGATGCGTTGGGTTGCGCCAGGGAAACGGATGACGAAGCGAATATTGGCGATTGTAGGGTTGATGGTGATGGGTACTTCGGCGGTGCTGGGGATCGATTCGCCCAGCCAGGCCGGGTTGAAGCTGGAGCCTCAGCCGAAGGAAGTGCAGTTGCGCGATGGCGAGTTTCGAGTCAGCGCGCGTACGCGGATTTTCGTGCAGCTTGGGCACCAGACTGAGGATCGCATTGCGGCTGAGACACTGGCGGAAGAGGTGGAGCAGCAGTCGGGGATCAAACTGGATATTCTGGGAATGGCGGCAGGAAAGACCGAGGATCGCGCGATCATGCTGGCGCGGCTCGACGATAGGCGGGTCCGGCACTTTCTGGCCAAGAGGGGACTGAGGGCCGACGAGGCGGTGGGCGCGAATGGGTATCTGCTGTTTTCCGATCATTCGCACCTGATTGTGGCGGCCAATACCGGACAGGGATTGTTTTACGGCGTCCAGACTCTACGACAGTTGCTGCGTCCTGCGGCCAAGGGCTTGACCTGCCCTGCGGTGGGGATTCGAGACTGGCCGAGCCTGCAACGCACCACTGCCCCCGATGACGTCAGCCGTGAGGAGCCAGTGAAGAGTGAGTTGCGGGTGCCGCAAGCTTAGGCGAGGGCAGAGATTTTGTGAGGTTCAGGCGTCCTTCGAGGACGCCTTTCTTTTTGGCGCAAGGTCGAATCACCACGGAAGCACGGAGTCACCTAGAAAACATGGAATAGCGTTTCTCCGTGGCTCGGTGCCTCCGTGGGGAAAACATTCACAGTTTTGCAGATAGAATCCCAACATGTTTTCTGAGCGAACGAACTGGCGCCTGACGCAGAACCGGTTTACGCAGGCGGTGGAAGAGGTGCGCGCGCGTGGAGGTCGTGTGCTGGACTTGACGGTCTCGAATCCAACGCGCGTGGGGCTGCAGTATGACGCGGGGGCGATCTTGGGCGCGCTGGGGTCAACGCGGGCGTTGGATTACGACCCGCAGGCGAAGGGGTTGCTGGAGGCGCGGCAGGCGGTGGCTCGGTACTACCGCGAACCGTGGGCTCCTGGGGAGAGAGACGTTGCCAGCAACGTCTCTACGGATGGCGTCGAGGTGGATCCGGAGCGGATTGTGCTGACCGCGAGCACTAGTGAAGGGTACTCGTACGTGTTTCGGTTGCTTTGCAATGGCGGGGATGAGTTGCTGGTGCCGAAGCCGAGCTATCCGTTGTTTGAGTTTCTGGCGGATTTGCAGGATGTGAAGCTGGTGCCGTATCCGTTGATTTACGACCACGGGTGGCAGATGGATTTCCATTCGATGGAGAAGGCGGTCACGGCGCGGACGCGGGGAGTGGTGGTGGTGCATCCGAATAATCCGACAGGGTCGTATGTGCAGGGCTCAGAGTTGGAGCCGTTGAATGCGTTCTGCCGGGTCCATGGGCTGGCTTTGATTGTGGATGAGGTGTTTCTAGATTATGGGCTGGATAACGTGGCCGGAACGGCGGTCGAGCTTCGCTCGACCGGACGGACGAATGCGTCCGTCCCCACACGCTCTGTGGCGGCTCCTACCTTTGCGTTGAACCGAGATGTGTTGACGTTTACGCTGAGCGGGCTATCGAAGATTTCGGCGCTGCCGCAGATGAAGGTGGCGTGGGTGGTGACGAGCGGGCCGACGGAGCAGGTGGAGGCGGCGATGGCGCGGCTGGAAGTCATTGCCGATACCTATTTGTCGATGAATGCGCCGGTGCAGTGGGCGGTGCCAGTGTTGATGGAACAAAGGAAGAGCGTCCAGCGGCAGTTGCTGGAGCGCGTTCAGCGGAATCTGGCGGAGTTGGACCGGCACCTGGCTGGTCAGAAGGCGTGCCAGCGGCTGAGCGTTGAGGGCGGGTGGTATGCGGTGGTGAGGGTTCCGGTAACGCGATCGGATGAGGAGTTGGCGATTGCGCTGGTGCGAGAGAAGGGGGTCGTGGTGCATCCGGGACATTTTTATGACTTTCCGAGTGATGGGTATTTGGTGTTGAGTTTGATAACGGCGGAGGGGGAGTTTGCGGAGGGGATTTCGAAGGTGTTGGAGTATGTAAATTCGTAATGTGTTGGTTGCTGTCGGCGTCGGAAAAGCCCCACTTCTCGCGCAAAAGGGTGCGCGAAATGGGGCATTCGGAGTTACCACGACCGGCAGCGGATTCAGTTCCGCCGCTTCGTTTTTTTGGCTATAATTCCCACCATGCCTGCTGCACCTGGAGCGACCAAGGCCGTCGGGATGGTTCCGGACGAGCTTAAGTTTGAACCGAAGTCCAAGGGACTTGCCACGCCGCGCAAGAAGAAACCCAAAGAGCTGGCGGTCATCACCGAATGCTGTACGGGTTGCGCGGGTTCGCCTGCGTGCGTCGAGTATTGCCCGGTGGAAGATTGCATGTTCTGGGTGCCGGATGAGGACCATCCCCCGTTTGGGCGGATTGCGGTCGATCCCATTTTGTGTATCGGATGTAAGAAGTGTGTGAGCAAGGGTCCGGATGGGTGCTTCCTGGACGGCTGCCCGTGGGATGCCATCGCCATGGTCGACACGGTCGAGGTTGAGAAGGAAGTGGGGCCGATGAGTATCTAGCTGGCAGCTCTCAGCCGTCAGCTTTCCGCATAACTTGTCATCCTGAGGGTCGCGTTCTTTGCGATCCGAAGGACCTGTGCAATGCCTCTGCATCATCTCAGCTGCCAGCGATTCCAGAGGTCCTTCGGGCCGCAAAGTGCGCGACCCTCAGGATGACAGGGCATGCGCGCGAGTGTTGGTCTGCGACGCCGCCGCTATTTCGTTCTCGCCTCGATTGCTTTTTCGGTTTCCTGCGCTTGCTGGCGGACATCGTTGGAGACGTCGGGGACGTCGCGTTCGTAGGGGCGGATCGCGGGCAGGTCTTCGGGCTGACCTACGAGATAGAGCGCGCGTAAGGCTTCCCAGACCTGCTCTGAGCCGGGATCGATCACGGCAACTTCTCCGCCAGCGGCAATGTTTGCGCCGGTTTGGGCGACGGAGCGGATGCGTCCGGGGATGGGGGAGCGGATTTCGGCGGGCTGTGAAGAGCCTGGGACGGAGAGTTTCGCGATCAAGCCGCCTTGATGGATGGAGGTGCCGGGGCGGTCGGAGTCGACGACGCGGCCGGCCGATGGCGCGGTGATTTGGGCGGGCTGCAGCAGGGCGACGATTTGCGGGCGGCCGGTGGCGTCGCCGAAGCGGACTAGTGAGAGCGCAGCGTTGCCGCGCACCATGGGCTCAGGGTCCTGCAGCATCTTCAAGAGAGCTTCGTGAAATCCTGCGCCCGCTGTGTCCTGACCCATGACCCAGGCGTCGGTGTTGCGGACTTCTTCGACAGAATTGCTGGCCAGGCGCACCAGGTCGGGATACCACTGCTTGGCGGTCGTGTCGGCGTGGCTCATGCGGTCGCCGAGTTGCACGAGAGCGTGCTGGATGTGGCGCGGCTTTTTGTCGTCGTGCAGGAACTCGGTGAGCTGCTGGTCCGAGAGATGGCGTCCGAACCAGGTGTTCCACCAAAAGAGGAATGGCATGAGGACGATAAGCCACCCGGTAACGAAGAAGAGGATCTTCTGGGTGCGGGACATGGAGCGCTTGGGCTTTGAGTCGGCGGTCGGGCTCGGAGCGGGATGCTGATCAGGGATTTGAGCGGGAGTCTGGTTGGCCGGCATGTGCAAAGTAGGAACTATAGCAGAAGGGTTAGGGTGGTCGTAGGCCTCCTGGCAGGCGCGCTGGCTCAGTCGAAAAAGAATTTTAACCGCAGAGGGGCTGAGGATTCGCGGAGGTCGCTGAGAGAAGCGAGTCGCATGCTACCGCGGGGAACTCTACTCTACGTCGGCGTCGAGGACTCGTTCCTGCTCTAGGTAGTAGGACATGGCGTATTGGGCCAGGAGCGGGGTCTGGAGGCGGATTTCGGCGCCGATCCATTCGCCTTTGGCATGTGGGGCGTCAGGAGTGTGATTGCAGCGGCCGCCGCTGCCGAATTGCGGGCCGAACTCGGCGGATTGGATCTGGTCGAACTGGTGGATTTCCTGCCAGGCGGCATCGCCAACGGTGCCGGAGACGTCGATTTTGAGCTTCAGGACGGACATAGTACGCTTAGTTCACTAGACGATACATCTCCAGTAATACGTTTGTTTGCGCAAAAAGAAGGAATTACTATCTTCAGTCGGAGGATAGGTGAGCGTCAAGAAGCTCGTATTTTCCTTCGTGGTGCTGTTTATTATCGACGCTTTTGGTCCGCCACGATTGACCGCCCAACAACAGATGTCGAAGTCGGTGCGAGAGTCTGCGCACTCCATGCTTCAAATGATAGCGTCGGATATCAAGAGACACTATTATGACCCAAACCTCCACGATCTTGACTGGGATGCGATTGTAACCCAGACAAAGCATAGGATTGACGAGTCTTCGAGCTTCGACGAGGCGATTGGGCATATCGCTGCAGCGGTAGATACTCTTAACGACTCCCATACGGTTCTGTTGCCGCCACAAACGGTGGTCAACGCGTCTCACGGTTACGTCCACGATTGGCGTGCGCTGGTGCCGGTCTCGAACCTACGGCATGACTATGGTTGGGGATACGAAATCATTGGTGAACGATGTTTCATTACTCGCGTACGGCCCGGAAGTGATGCTGAGAAGAAAGGCCTGCATGTTGGAGACGAGATTCTCTCGATAAACGGCTATCACCCAGAACGAGCGACAATCCAGAAGGCTGAGTACGTTTTGAATGTTCTGCGGCCGCAAACCGAGCTCAAGCTGGAGGCGATGGATCCTACCGGCGTGAAGCGTCGCTTCACCGTCGCAGCAAAAGTGGAGCAGGTTCCCATGATGTCCCAGTTCGAGCAAGGTGCCAGGAGTATCCGTGCGTATGAAGATATGGAGCATCTTTTCAGACCGAGGGTCGCGGAGTTTGGAGGTGAGCTAGAGGTCATCAAAGTTCCAAATTTCTTACTCTCGCTCGATGCTGTGCAAGGTCTGATTGCCAAGGCGCGGAAGCATAAAGCCCTGATCATCGATCTGCGTGGCAACCACGGAGGGTCCGAAGAGACGTTACAGTTCCTGCTAGGGGGTATTCTCGATCATGAAGTGAAGATCGGCGAGGAAGCGACTCGTTCCGGGCGGAAGCCTCTCATTGCCAAATCCGCTCATAACACCTTTGACGGGAAAGTCATCGTGCTGATTGATAGCACATCCATGTCGGCAGCGGAGTTGTTTTCCCGCGTTTTGCAGGTCGAGAAACGTGGTGTTGTGATGGGTGACCGAAGCGCCGGCATGGTAATGGGAGCTAAGACCTATCACTATCAAGTGTTCGGGGCCGCGGTTTACTACGGAGTTTCCATCGCAGAAGCCGACATGGTTATGAGTGATGGCAAGAGCCTGGAGCGTATAGGAGTGACGCCCGACGAGATCATGATCCCCACTGCGTCAGATCTCGCACAAGGGCTGGACCCGGTTCTGGCTCATGCGGCAGAAACACTCGGAGTGAAGTTAAGCCCGGAAGCCGCGGGGAAGTTGTTTCCATATGAATGGTCCCAATAGAGAACTCCGCTCGTTGATCCCGACTGATCGGTGAATGTGTAAAACCTAGCTGTGCGGGAACCACTGGTACAGCATGAAATAGACAATGACTCCCGTGATGGAAACGTACATCCACAGCGGCCAGGTCCAGCGGGCGATGGCGCGGTGCTCGTCGTAGCGGGCCTTGAGGCCTCGGTTCAGGGTGATGATGGCCATGGGCACGATGACGATCGCCAGCGTGACGTGCGAAATCAGGATTGCGAAGTAGACGGGGCGCGCCCATCCCCGGCCGAGAAACAGAATGTTGCCTACTTTCCAGTGAAAGAACAGGTAGCAGGCGAGAAACAGGCCTGAGGCAGCCACTGCGGCGATCATGCAGGTGCGGTGGGCGGCGATGCGTCCCTTGGCGATCAGGATGCGACCGGTCAACAGCAGCACGGCGCTGGTTCCGTTCAGGCTGGCGTTGAGAGCGGGGAAGAAGGCGTATTGTTCAGCGATCATATTCAGTTGATCAGGCAGCGGGCTTCGTCGTGCGGCGGTTGGCCATCAGGAAAGCCAGGCCGAACATCACCAGAGAAAACAGCACCAGCGTTGCCATGGAGTAGGAGAGCGGAAAGTTGCTTTCCGTTCCCGGATACAAGAGCAGACGCAACGCTTCGACGCCGTAGGTGAGAGGATTCAGGCGCATGATGACGCGAATCCATCCCGAGGCGCCGGCGAGAGGGAACAGCGCGCCCGATACCAGCCACAGCGGAATCAGGAACAGATTGACGATACCGTGGAAGGCTTGCGAGGAGTCCATGGGCCAGGCGATCGCGAAGCCAAGCGCCGTCAGGGAGAAGGAAACCAGGAATACGACCACTGCGACTAACAGGACCTGGACGAGGTTCAGATGCACTCCGGCGAAGGGAGCGAAGATCAGGAAGACCATGCCTTGCACAGCGGCGAGGGTGGTTCCGCCGAGGACTTTGCCCAGAACGATTGCCGTGCGCGGGACCGGGGCGACGAGAACGGAGAGCAGGAATCCTTCTTTGCGGTCTTCGATCACCGACATCATGGTGAAGATTGAGGTGAAAAGCACGATCAGGATCAGAATTCCCGGGTACGAGTAGTCGAGATAGTGCTGCTGGCCGGGGCCCTCGCCGGAGCGGAACGACGTTCCGAATCCTGATCCGAGGACCGCCCAAAAGACCAGAGGGGACGCCAGTACTCCAACGACGCGTCCAGGTTGACGATAGAAGCGAACGATTTCACGCCACCAGAGCGTGAAGGAGGGCAGGATGACGCCCGCCGATGCCGGGGTCAGCGGACGCACCAAAGTTGCTGCCTGTGTTGCCATGCCTAGCTCGCCTTCGGTGCCGGGGACTTGGCCGGAGCTGCTTTCTTGCCGATCAGGCCCTTGTCGCGCGCCTCCCAGAATGCGTTGAGCAGGAAGCATGCGGAAAGGGTGAGCAGGATCAGGGTCATGAAGAGGCCGTCGACGGTGAAAAACGGGAACGACGAAGTGATCATGCCGCTCACGAAAATCCAGACGACGCCTAACAGGGGAACGATACCGAGCACCAGGGAAAGCGCGAGAATCATCGGACGCAAGTTACCTCCTCTTCTTTTTTTTCTTGTCGACTGCCTGCGAATCGGGTTCGCTGTTTTCACTCCAAAACTTGTGTCCCGTGCGGTGGATGAAAACGTCTTCCAGCGCGGGCTTGCTGACCGAGATAGCCTGAATCTCGCCGGGGAAAGCCTCGACCACGTCGGGGACGAAGCGATGACCGCCTTCGCGCTCGATGCGCACCTGGGTGCCGAGGACAGTTGTGTCCACGTGGAAACGAGTGCGAATGTGTTGTGCGAGTGCGTCGGCATCGTGGGCAGCGTCGAGCAGGATGACGTCGCCGCCGATCTCGTTCTTCAGTTCCGCCGGCGTGCCGAGTGCGACGAGATTTCCTTCGTTCATGATGGCGAGACGGTCGCAGCGCTCGGCTTCTTCCATGAGATGGGTCGTGACCAGCACCGAGACGTGTTCTTCATCGCGCAGGATCTGCAGGTACTGCCAGAGGTCGCGGCGGGCGCCGGGGTCGAGTCCGGTGGTAGGTTCGTCGAGGAGCAGGACTCCGGGATGATGCAGGAGGCCTTTGGCCAGTTCGATGCGGCGCTGCATTCCGCCGGAGAAAGTCTCGACGCGCTCTGTGGCGCGATCGGCGAGGCCGACGCGGGCCAGGATTTCTGCCACGCGCGTTTTCAACGCGGCCCCTTTCAGCCCGTAGAGGTGGCCCTGATGCCACAGGTTCTCGTAGGCCGTAAGCTTGGGGTCGACGCTTTGCGCCTGGAAGACGACGCCGATCTGGCGGCGGATACTGGCGGGTTCTTGCGCAGCGTCGCAGCCCATAACGAGCGCGCGGCCAGAGGTCGGGATCATGAGCGTCGAGAGAATGCGGAAGAGCGTGGTTTTGCCGCTACCGTTGGGGCCGAGCAGGCCAAACAGTTCCGCAGGACGCACATCGAAGGACACGCCGTTGAGCGCAGTGCGGTTTTCGTAGCGATGGACCAGGTTTTGTACGGCAATGACGGGTGCGGCGGAGGAGGCGTCCACCGCTATGGTATCGGCTAGCGAAGCGACTTTCGTGACCAAATCGAGTCCCCGGAGAACTGTAGACAGTTTACGACATTCGGTGGGCAGTTAGGGAGTCGGGAAGGGGATTCATCGAGAAAGGCATTGTTGATTCTTGATTTTTGATTGCTGATTGAAAGGCTCCGCAGCGCGCGCTTTGGGATTTCAATCAACAATCAGCAATCAGAAATCAACAATTGCCTCACGCGGCGGAGGGATCGCGCTGGGCTTGGGGTACGCGTTCTTCGAACGCAACGGGGCAATGGCGCCAAACTTGGATTGCCAGGATTACCGTGGTCGCCAACAACAACGCCCCCACGGCGACGTGCGTAACCGTAGAGATGATCATGGGCAGTTCAGGCTGGACGGAGTCGCGTCCCCAGGAGACGCGAGTCAGGAACGCGGTGAAGCCGAGACACAGCTGGGCGATCACGAGCGAGAGCATCAGGATCGCCGGGCGGCGTACGGCCTCGATGTGAGAATAAACGGTGAGCGCTCGCACGGCGGTCCAGGCGAGCACGAAGGAAACTACGACGGCGTGTAATACGTGCGGCCACCAGCTGAGACCATGGTGGCGGAACATTCCGCCCAGGATGAGTTGCACGTACAACACGAAGATGGAAAGCAAGGTGAGCGTGAAAAGGCTAGGACGCCTTTGATCGAATTCAACCCGGGGTTGCTCCTCGACCCATCGCCGTCCGGTGAATACGGCAATCGCAACGGCAATGCAAAAGAAGGTTTGCGCCACTGTGGCGTGGGCTGTGGATACGGCAGGAGGCTGAAATAAAAGCACGGTTAATCCGCCGAGAACCGCCTGAGCGATGACCGTGAAGAAAGCCCCTACGGCCAGCCAGCGCAGCCAGCGCCGGCGCTCGACGATCAGAGTCCAGAGAGCGATGGTGAGCGTGAGCGTTACAAGAGAACCGGCCACCATCCGGTGGGTCCACTCGTAACGAACTCCGCCTACAAAGTGGGGAACCTTGATCAGATAACCGAAAGAAGTTGGCCAGTCCGGCACCGAGAGCCCGGCATCGTTGCTGGTTACGAGAGCGCCTGCGGTGATGACGACGAGGGTGGCGCACGCGATGCAGACGGCGAATGTGTGATGCCCGCGATTGTAAGTTACGGCGATGGATTTCAGAGTAGGGCCCCTTGAGCCGGGAAGGCACAAAGACTGCCTATCCCGGTGCGGTGCGCCGGGCACGCCCGATACCAGACGCGGGCGCGCTCCGGACAACGCGGTATTTTAGCAGACTCAGCGCGAAGGAAATCCCCCACTTCTCGCGCAAAGAACGCGCGAGAAATGGGGCACCCACAAATGTTATTCGGCTGCGGGCTTGAAGGACTGATCGGCCGTCTTCGCCTCTTTTGCAGCAACGGTGATTTTCTGGTCCTGCTCTCCCAGCTTTTCGTGCACGAAGGCCAGCGTATAGTCACCCGGCGGCAGGCCCTTGATTTCGTACTTGCCGTCTTTTCCGGTCACGGCGTAGAACGGGCTCTTCACGACGTTGACGTACATCTTCATCCACGGGTGCTGGTTGCACTTGACGGGCAGCATGATCTCTTCGCGGGCGAAAGTTTTCTCGAGCGCGGGCGAAGAGGGCGGCTGCGATTCGTTCCACTCGCGGTTGTCTTTCGGAGTGGGATGGATATTGTGGGTGGTGGGATCGTCGTTCTTGATCTGCACGGTCTGTCCGGCCATCACCCCGATCACATGAGGATGGTACTGGCATCCCTTCTGATCGAGCACGACGGGATCTTTGGGAACGTCGAAGGTGCGGTTGCCGAGTCCCTCTTTCACGTAAACGAAGACGTTGGCGAGATCGCCGCCGGCTACGACTACGTTCTCGGCTTCGTTGGCGCCTTTGCAGCCCGGGTCCTGGCTCATGTCGATCTTGGCGGCCTTGGGAGCCGCGCCGTCAAATTTCACGGTGCCACTGACGCTGGCCACGGTTGCGGGATCGATCGGAGTTGCCGCGGGAGCGGCGGCCGGAGTTTCAGCGGCGGGGGCCGGTGCTTCCTCTTTCTTGCTGCATGCCGCCAGCACGAGCAATGCGCAGAGCGCGATGCTGATTGAGATGATTGTCCAACTGGTTTTCTTATTCATGATGTCGCCTTTCTGTTTTAGAAGTTAAAAATCGTTTGTCATTCCGAGCGAACCGGAGCGAATCAACGGCGACTCGAGGAATCTCTGTTACTGCCGTAGGAATTCTACCGCGAACCTCCACTGACCGTAGGATGCGATTCCACAACAGCCTGTTTACGCATGGTCGGTCGCTCGACCGCTGCTTTGGCCCGAGGCATCGATGCCGCTACGCGCCGCTGCTCTTCCGCTGTGAGCTGGAAAATGTAGTCGGTTAAAAGTTTGCGGTGATCTCCGGCGAAGCCGTTGAACGTCGGCGGCGTCGGTCCGGCGAAGACCCACTGGTTGTCCTGCTGCTTGAACAAGCCTGAGGGCATCGAGGTGCCGGGGCTTACGGCCTGCGGATCGGTGATCCAGCGCTCGACCCAGTCCGGCTTGAGGCGTTCTTTCGCCAGCAGGAAGTTTGGAGCCGTGGCGATCTTGTCGTGCGAGGGATCGCCCGTGGCGTGGCACTTCAGGCACGGGGCCGCGGTACTGGAGAAGAGGCTTCGCGCCATGTCGGTTTCCTTCGCGGTGAGGACAGGAACCTGCTCCGGAATGTATGGCAGCGGTTGCTGCGACAGCGCCTCGAAGAAGCGGACAAGCTTGCGAAGTTCGTTGTCGGAGAACGAGAACGTGGGCATGCGCACTTTCAAATACGGCCGCACGCCGTTGCGGTTGGTGTCGGTGGTGCTCAGCGATGGATTCGAGAGGAACTTGCGCAGCCACTCGGGATCGACGCGAGCGCCTTCGGTCAGGAGCTTGGGCGGCAGTTGTTCTTGCGCGTCCTGATATTGCGGCAGCCGCATCAAGACGGTGCGCTGGCCGGGAATAATCTGGTGGCAGGCGGTGCAGTTGTATTTCACGATCACCCACCAGCCTTCCTGAATATCGTGGCGCGCATCACCGGGCTTGTATTGATAGGTGCCGGGCAGGGAAGTCTCCTGGCTGCCCATCAGGAACGTGGTGAGGTCGAGCACTTCTTCCTTGGTGAGGTGCACGTTGGGCATGCGGAGGGCTTCGGTCTCGCCCTTCACTTTGCCCTGATCGTAGACGTTGGGCTCCGCCAGTTTGTGTTCGAAGAATCCTTTGTGGCCGTACCAGGGTTGGGTTGCCGGACCATCGGGCAGACGTGCGAGGTCTTCCTTGTCTTTGATCGGCTCGGAGTCCTTGCCGCCGCGCTGCGCCGGTTCGGTGGAGAGTGCGAAGTCGAGACGTTCGATCGGCTTGCTGCCTTCAAACGTCAGTTCAGTACCGATGCGGCCTTCGTCTTCCATGCCAGAAACTTCGTGGCATCCGCCGCAGCCGTAGAACCGCACCCACTTCTTGCCTTCCTCTCTTAGAGAGGGATCGTCCATGAACGCAGCGTTCGCGTAGGAAGACGGTTCCTGCTTCTTCTGCGACATCAGATAGGTGGCGATGTCTTCCGCGTCTTCGGGAGCGAGACGCAGGCTTGGCATCACCGTCATGTTCTGCACTTGCAGTTCGTGGCCATCGTTGGGGCACTTGCTGTGGCCGAGATCCCACTGGTAGGGAAGATTCTTCCTGGCGTAGTCCTCGGGGCCGATGTCTTTTTTCTCGTACGGGCAATAGGGACGCGTGCGCTCGCGGGCGTTGTGAATCCAGCGCACGAGGTAGTCGTAGTTTGCTTTTTCACCGACACGGGAAAGATTGGCGGCGAAGGTTCCGCCCATCATCTGGTCGCCTTCTCCGATGGAGTGGCAGGCGAGGCATCCGCGGGATTCGAAAAGTTCCTTGCCGTGCGCGGCGTTTCCGGGCTTGTGCTTGGGCAGCGGATCGGTGAAGCCGGACTGCCAGATGTACGCCGAGATCGCCTGAATCTGATGATCGGTCAGGCGGAAGTTCGGCATCTTCGTTGTGGGGCGGAAATCCGTAGGCTTCTTCAGCCAGACGGGAATCCAGTTCTTGTTCAGCTTGAGGCGGACGTCTTTGAGATTCGGACCAATCTTCTTCGCGTCCTGCATCAGGCTGTGCGACTGGAAGTCGAGCTGTTGCAGGCGGCCGTCGAGCTTGCTGTTGGCGACGCGCAGATCGACCGCCTGGCCGTTGAGCCGGTTGGCTTCTTCGTTCGATTCGGCCGCGTCAGCCTGTTTCATCAGGAAGGCGGTTTGCTTGATGTTGTCCTTCTTTTCGGTTTCGATCTGCTTGATCTGCTGCCCGATCGAATTCAGGTCTTCGGGCTCGCGGTCGTAGCCCTCATAGCGATGGCAGCCGTTGCAGCCGCGCCGGCGAAAGAGTTCCTTGCCGCCGTTGATGGTCTGGAATTGCACGTCGCCGCTGACCAGCATCATGTCGGCGGAGTGACAAGTCTGGCATCCGGCTTGAGCATTTTCTTTAGGGAACAGCGGCCACAGCCAGTGCTCGTAGTTGCCGTGCGCCTTCTCGACGCTGGTGGTGGCGCGGCCGTTGCCTTGGTGGCAGGGGGAGCATCCGAACTTGTCGGGGTCGTGGATCTTCAGCAACTCAGGTTCGGGATGACTGACGAAGGCGTTCGCGTATTCGTCTGGCTTCTTGGCGCCCTTCAGGGTCATAGCCGCGGGCGTGATCTTCAGCGGTTCGCGCGCGCCCATGTGGCAGGATTCGCAGCGGTCCACGATGTTCGCTTCCGCGACGTTGATCTGGACGATGGTGGGATCCCAGTCGGCGGTCTTCTTCTTGAGGCCGTCGATCTGCGCGGGAGTCAGGTCGACCATGTGGTCGGTGACGTAGTCATCCAACTTGGCTCTGGCTGCCGTGACCGGCTTCAGGGCATCGCCGAGTTCGAGGCTGATCCTGGTGCGCTCGTCGCGGATTTCGTTGTAGGTCTTTTCGAGTTCCTCGAAGGTGAACTGTTTCTTGCTGCCGTCGGGAAATTCGACGGTCGCTTTCTCGGCCTTGTATTTGTCGATATCCTTTTGCTTGCTGGCTTTGGACGACGCGCTCTCGCTGGTTTCGAGTTCGTAGGTGAGGGCGTTGACGTAGGCACGGCGGTCAGTGAAGACACTCTGCACGGCCAGCAGACGGGCGCTGGCATCGTCAAGCTTTTCACGGGCTGCCTTCGCCGCGGCGGCGGAGTCTTGCGTCGCTTTCTTTACCGCAGCAGACAGCTCCGCGTACTTGGGATCTTTTTCGACATCCTTCTCGGAGGCTTGCGACTTGGAGCGCGCCGTGTTCAGGAACGCGGAGTAACGGTCTTTCCACGTTTCCTGGAAGGCCTTCCACGGGCGCTGTCCCCAGGCCTCGTCCCACAAGGCCCAGAAAAGCGTGAGAATGAGGATGATCGTCGCGATCACGTAGTACGCGGCGTACGACTTGCTCGTGATTGGATCCTGCTCGGGGATGGGTTTATCGGGCACTGAGTCGTTCCCCCTGATCGTTCAAGAAAAGCAATTTGAGATTTGAGATTGCAGATTTCAGATTGACCCCGCATCCGTGCGCCGGACAAATCTGCAATCTGAAATCCGACTTCTGCAATGCCTTCATATGTTGAACCACGGTGTAATCCACACGTACTTGATGTGCCACAGCAGGCGCAGAGCCATCTTCAGGGGCAACGCGATCATGGTCAGCCAGAGAAACGCCATCAGCGAAAACTGCAGCAGGCTCATACGCTGGAAGTCTTTCGGCATTTTTCTGCGGAACAGCGAGTACACTGCGCCGCCGCCGGCCACATAGAATCCACCCACGATAATTGCTCCGAAGATGGCTTTGCCCAGGTTCGACGTGATGTTGACAATGTCGGGTAAGTCGCGGTTCACCTCGTAGATGAGGCGGTTGTGGTCCCAGGTCTGGCCGGGCCAGAACCATTGCCAGCCAGGGCCGCGGATGAACGTACCGATGATGATCATCGCGACCCACAGAATGATGAAGCCGAAGAGAAACGTGCCGATCGAAAACTTGCGCTGCTTCCAGGTGTAGTAGCCGCTGCCGAGCGGGTTGGTATCGATATAAGGAATCACCATCAGGCCGATGATGATCATCGTGGGCATGACCACGCCGGCGATCCACGGATCGAAATAGACGAGCATCTCCTGCAGTCCGAGAAAATACCACGGAGCCTTGGCAGGATTCATCGTCAGGTTGGGATTCGCGGGCTCTTCCAGTGGCGCGTTGAGGGTGATCGACCAGATCATCAGGATGATGGTGACGATGATGGCGGCGAGGAATTCGATGCGCAGCAGGAATGGCCAGACGTGGACTTCCTTGGCCCATCCGGGTTTGAACGGCCAGGTTTTGCGATGGTGCGTCTTGGCCATCGCGGGATCGGCCTCGAGCTGCTCGATCAGCTGGTCGTTGGCGTGCGCCTGCTTCCACGCGAGGTAGATGTAAAAAGCGAGCAGCGGAATCAGGCCCACGATGGGGACGTTGTCGGGCGCGGAACAAATTTCCCAGAGTTGTCGCCAGTCCATAAATTCTCCACGAACCATGTGGGACAGCCACCCTAGCTTGCCCTGAGCGAAGGCGAAGGGGCCGTCCGGTCGAGCAAAACTCGACTTCTTCTATGCCGTCATCAAAAAAAACCTGTCGAGCTGTGCTCGACGGAAGGACGAATGCGTCCGTCCCCACACAACCAAAATCATTCGCCTGCGGCCTTCGGACCTCTGCGCGGCTTGTCGGCTTCTTCGGTCAGCATGACTGGTGCGGGTCCGGAGATGCCGCCGTCTTTTCTTACGCGCCAGAAGTGGACGATCATCAGCACGCTCGCCACGATCGGGATGCCGATGCAGTGCCAGATGTAAGAACGCAGCAGGGCGTTGGCGTCGACGATCGATCCGCCCAAGAGGCCGAAGCGTACGTCATTGTACGGAGTCATGCCCAGCATCGACCCGAACGGGCCTTCGTGGCCCAGCAACGGAGTGGCGCGGGCCATGTTCGTGCCGACCGTAACGGCCCAGAATCCGAGCTGATCGTCAGGCAACAGGTATCCCGTGAACGAAAGCAGCAGCGTGAATACCAATAGCAACACGCCAATGTTCCAGTTGAATTCGCGCGGCTTCTTGTAGGAGCCCGTCAGGAAAACGCGGAACATGTGTAGCCAGACGCCGATCACCATCAGGTGAGCGGCCCAGCGGTGCATGTTGCGCAGAATTTTTCCGAAGGGGACGTCGTGCTCGAGATAGAGCACGTCACGGAACGCCTGCACCTTGCTGGGGTGGTAATAGAACATCAGCAGCACGCCGGTGTAGGTGAGGATGATGAACAGGTAAAACGTGATCCCGCCCATGCCCCAGGTGTAGCTGTAGCGCACGGCGTCGCGATTGATCTTCGCCGGGTGCAGATGCAGGAACACGTTGGAGAGCACGCCCAGCGCGCGATTGCGCGGCGTGTCATCGTGCTTGTGACGGAAGATCGAGGTGTAGACCTGCGTCTTGGTCGGATCCTTCAGGCCCTCGACCTGTTCCTTGACCTTAGTGGGGATGTCAGTTTTGAGGGCCTGAATGTCCTCTTTGACCGCGGTCGTGACCTGCCCGACCAGGCCGGCTTTGCCGCCATTCTTCCCGCTGCTGCCGCTGGCGTTGCTTGCACCGTTGCCGCCGTTCGGATTTGTTTCGTTCGCCATGTGAGTCCTGAGATTTCGTTTTTCGCTTCGGCAGTCGCGGGCGGAAGCGCCCGCGCCACACATCTTTACTACACTCCGGTCAAGAATGCTCCGGGATCGTTGAATTTTGTGGGCTGGCCTTTGGGCCAGGAGTAGAGCTTGGAGGTGTCGACCAGAATCTGGCCGTCGGGCGCGAGTTCGATGTGCGCACGGTCCATGGGACGCGGCGCGGGTCCTTCGAAGTTGATGCCTTCACTGTCGTAGCCGCTGCCGTGGCAGGGGCACTTGAATTTGTTTTCGCTCGGCTTCCAGTCAGGCGTGCATCCCAGATGCGTGCAGCGAGCATAGATCACGAAAAGACGGTCGGGAGTGCGGTCGACCCAGATGCGATATTTTTGTTGAAACTTGGTGTCGACGCCGAGCGCGAATTCTGAGGGATATCCGATCTTGAAGACGGAGTTCGGTTCGAACAATGTGCGGGGTAAGAAGAAACGGAAGAAAGCCAGGAACCACGCGGTCAGAAATCCAGTGACCATGACCCAGACAAAGCGGCGGCGGTGACGGTCGATCTCGGTGGAGGGCGCGGTTCCGGCGACACCACCGGATGCTGCTGCTTTCGAGGTCCCGACCGCGGGCGTGCCAACGTATTTGGTGGCGTCGACTGTGGGCTTGGCCGGCGTCTTGGCCGCTTCCGGATTCGGATTGACCTTGCCGGTCTCCAACTCCGCCATATCTCCCCTCCTCTTAATCTGTCTGACTTGGCCCTAATCTAATCCGGCGGCGGCCGCGTACTGCGGCTCCGCCAACTTCCTCCCATTGCGAATCGGAATCGGCAACGGTACAGCCTGCTCCAGAGCTTCCTGCACGATCTGTCCCAGGGCCTGAATAAACTTCGGAGAATCGTTGAGCCCCGCGCTCATTTCAAATTGCGTGAAGCCGAGGCGCTCGGCCATGTGCCGCGCTTCGTGATTGATTTCGCCCAGAGTTTCCACGTGATCGGAGACAAAGGCGATGGGCACGATGCAGACTTCGCGAACCTGCTCGGTGGCGAGCTGGCGAAGAGTGTGGTGCAGGGAAGGCTGTAGCCAGCGGCTGGCCCCGACCTTGCTCTGATAGCACAGCCGGTGGGGATTGCTCCATCCGCCGCGCGCGGTCAGAAGCCGAACCGTCTCTTCGATCTGCTGCTGGTACGGGTCGCCCTTCTCGATAACCGACATGGGAATGCTGTGCGCGCTGAAAACGATCTCGGGGCGACTGGCATCGGAAAAGCGCGCGAGCGCCTCGTTGACCCTTTCCGCGACGGAATCAAGATACGCCGGATGGCGATAGAACGTCTCCACCGTATGCTCAGGCAAATCGTCGTGGAATTGACGCCGCCATTCGTTCAGGCTTGATCCGGTGGTCGTGGAAGAATACTGCGGATACATGGGGAGCAGCACCAGTTCGTCGCAATCTGCGGCCTGCAACTCGGCGACGGCCTCGCGCGTAAAGGGATGCCAGTAGCGCATGGCGACGAAGCAGTGCGCGTCGATGCCCTGACTTCGCAGTTCGGTCTCGAGGGCACGCGCCTGCTGCTCTGTATGGCGCCGGATCGGAGATCCTCCGCCAATCGTAGCGTAGTGGTGCTGCACCTTGCGCGCGCGTGTGCTCGAGATCAGCTTGGCCAGCGGCTTACGTCCGATGCGAGCGAATGGGAAGTCGATGATGTCCGGGTCGCAGAAGAGGTTATAAAGGAAAGGTTCGATCGCTTCCAGCGTGTCGGGTCCGCCGAGCTGAAAGAGAACTATCCCCACACGCCGTGTTGTGCGCGTCATTTCCCCAGAATCCCCAGAACGGGGCACTTTACTCCGAACCGAGTGTGCGAGTCAATGGTGGAGTTGCGAAAATTCCATCCCATGCCAGCGCGGGGATTGCACAACTGCAGTTGGGCCGTGCAAGCTTGATATCCATGCCCGAATTACCTGACATCTCGGCCTACATATACGCGCTCGAATCAAGAATCATGGGCCAGCGGTTGGAGCGGGTGCGGCTGGGAAACCCTTTCCTGCTGCGGACGGTCGCGCCTCCGCTCACGAGCGCCGAGGGACGGGTGGTGGAGAAGCTGCGCCGCGTCGGCAAGCGCATTGCCATCGGCATGGAGGGTGATCTCTGGCTCGTGCTGCATCTGATGATTGCCGGACGGCTGCATTGGAAGAAGCGCGATGCCAAGCTGGGAGGGCGTCAGAATCTGGCGGCTTTCGAGTTTCCTCATGGGGCTCTCGTGCTGACCGAAGCGGGCAGTAAGCGCCGAGCTTCGCTGCATGTGATCAGCGGGGAGTCGAATCTCGCGGCGCTCGATGCAGGAGGGATCGACGTCTTAGAGGCGGATCTCGACGCATTTCGCGCGGTGCTGACGGCAGAGAATCACACGCTGAAGCGGGCTTTGACCGATCCCAGGCTGCTGAGTGGCATTGGGAACGCGTATTCCGACGAGATTCTGCATGCAGCGCAACTCTCGCCGGTCACGCTCACGAACAAGCTTGGGCCGGCGGAGTGGCAGAGGCTGTTCGACGCAACCAGGCAGACGCTGCAGTTGTGGATCGATCGCCTTCACTCGGAGGCCGAGCACGCGTTTACCGAGAAAGTCACCGCGTTTCGCAAAGACATGGCAGTGCATGGGCGTTATGGGCTGCCGTGCCCGCGCTGCGGAGATAAAGTTCTGCGGATTCGTTACGCCGACAAAGAAACGAACTACTGTGCCCGTTGCCAGACGGGCGGCAAGGTTCTAGCGGATCGCAGCCTTTCGCGTCTGCTGGGCTCCGACTGGCCGCGGACTTTGGAGGAACTGGAAGCACTTAAGAGGCGGTAGCGATGCCAGCATGCCGCAGCGAGACGCCCCCGCGACAGCCGGCGAATCGCCGGCGCCACCTTTCAACTCTACGGCAGGTCTAGCACGCTGTGTTCCGGCACGACGATGTTGCGCCTCTCTCCCTGATACCAGTACAGGATGCGGATCACTTTGTGTACGTGGGGATCGGGGTCCAGACCGAGGTGCTCGTTGTCGACGCGGGTGTGGATTCGGCCATCGTCGATCATGTGGCGCAGGCGTTCGGTGACGTTGACGAAATGACCTTCGCCGCCGTAGTAGGCGCGCATGACGTGGAAGCCGCGCTCACGCCAGTCGTAGCCGGCGTCGGGATCGAGTTCCAGGCTGACCATGCTTTTTTCCGGGAAAGCGAACTCCTCGTTATTGCCATCCCAGTGGCGAATGCGGATGAGCAGATCCTTGATCTGTCCGGGTGCGGGATCAATGCCCAGAACCTGGCGGGTTGCCTGAAATTGCAGGATGCCGTCGCGAATCATCGAGCGAACCTGCGGAGTTACATCCACGCGATGTCCCGGGACGCCGAACTCGGCGGCCACCAAGGTGCCACCCTGTGCCAGGGCTGAGCCGCCGAGCAGCAGAGTGCACGCAAGTCCGATAGATGTGGATACCAGCCACTTTGTCATACATCCTCCCTCGTTCAAGAGATTGGCATCAGTCTAATCAGAACACAGTCGACGCCTGTTAAGGAGTGAGATTCAGGGAACGGGGCGGTGCGGATGGGAGTGCCCACGGTGCATGGCGCGTATCGGATCTCGGCGTCCGCACTGCGGCATTCAGGCGGCTCGTGTGGTCCCTCGGAGGGCTTGCGCCCTCCTCGGGATGACACTGCGAACCCTACCGATGACATCGCGATGCGAACATGGAACGGAAGCGGAATCAGCTCCTACGGCAACTGCAGATCAGTCTTTTCGTCGATCACCACATTCCGGCGCTCCCCACCAATCGTGTACAGGATGCGCAAACGCTTGTGAACGCCCGGCAGCGGATCGCCACCCATGCTGTAGTTGTCCACGTGAAAGAAAAGGCGGCCATCATTAATCTGGCTCCGTACGGCCTCGGTTACATTCATGAACTGCCCATCGGCTCCGTAGTAGGCGCGCAGAATCTGCAAGCCGCGCTCGCGATGTTCGTAGCCATTATCGCGACGGTCGTAGCCCTGTTCGTGACGTTCCTCGCGCTCATGCTCCTCACGGCGCGCGTGCCCGTCCGGGGGATCCAGTTGCAGGCGTGCAACCGAGCGCTCCGGATAGCTGTAGGCTTTGATATCCCCATCCCACTCGCGCAGCCGGATGACCAGGACTTTGTTCTCGTGCGGGGCCGGATCAATCCCCAGATTGAAGCGGGTGACCTCAATCTGCAGCACGCCGTCGTGAATGAAAGTTCGGACGCGAGACGTTACGTCGACCTTGCGCCCCGGAACTCCCCACTCTGCTCCTACTAGTTCACCACCCTGCGCCATCGCCGAACCCGCCAGCAACAGCATGCAGGCCAAACCTGACAATACCCCAAGCCATGATTTCATGAAGATCTCCTTCATTTGAAATCATAGGATTGAACGCGCGCGGAATCACTGCACGAAAGGACACTGCCCAGCGGTCGGGATGCGGGCTTAGCTAGACGACTGCATCTCCGCAATCACGGCGTCGGCAAATTCCGAGGTGCCCGCCTTCCCGCCGATGTCCCGCGTCAGTTTTTCAGGATGACGGTAGACGCGCTCGAGAGCATTCCGAATCTGGGTTGAGGCCGTGTGCTCGCCCAGATGCCGCACCATGAGCAGGGCCGAGCGCAGCAAGGCCGTTGGATTGGCCAGATTTTTTCCGGCGATGTCCGGAGCCGATCCATGCACGGCCTCGAAGACCGCACATTCGTCGCCCAGGTTGGCGCTGGGCACAAATCCCAAACCCCCAACAAATGCGGCGCAGAGATCGGACAGAATGTCGCCGTAGAGATTTTCCATCACCAGCATGTCGTACTGATAGGGATTCATGACGAGCTGCATGCAGGTGTTGTCGACGATGTGTTCGGCGTATGTGATCTCGGGATAGTCCTTCGCGACCGCGCGGGAGCAGCGCAGGAAGAGGCCGTCGGAGAGCTTCATGATGTTCGCCTTGTGAATGGCGTGAATCTTTTTGCGCTGGTTCTTGCGGGCATACTCGAAGGCAAACTTGGCAATGCGCGTCGACGCTTTCTCGGTGATGACCTTGAGGCTCTCGACGACTCCGGGAACGACTTCGTGTTCGAGTCCGGAATAAAGTCCTTCGGTGTTCTCGCGCACGATGATGAGATCGACATCGGGATAGCGCGTGGGGATGTGCGGGAGATTGCGGATCGGCCGGAAGTTGGCGTAGAGCTCGAACTTCCTGCGCAGCGCCACGTTGATACTGGGAAATCCGCCGCCGACTGGCGTCGTCACGGGACCCTTCAGGCCAACGCGGGTGCGCTCCAGCGATTCGATCAGATCCTTGGGAATGTACTCCCCGGATTTTTCGTAGGCCTCTGCGCCCACGGCGAAAGTTTCCCATTCAAACTTTATGCCCGTGGCATCCAGGATGCGGACCACGGCCTTGGTGACTTCAGGGCCGATGCCGTCGCCGGGGATGAGAGTTACTTTATGACTCATGTCGGAGCCTTGATTATCCTTCCAATCGGAAGTTCGTTTCAACGATCCCGGTTCGCGCTATTGCACAGTAAGGGTGAACGTGGTCGTTTGCTGCAAGCTGCCGCCGCTGGCCGAAACCGTAACTGTCGATGTGGCGCTATGGAGCCCCGGAGACGAACCGCCGCCACAGGCTGGCATCAGGACCACGGCGAGCAGGGCTAAAGCCAATATTGTGCAGGAACGCTTCCGCCCGCTCCGGCAACCCAGTCCAACCAGCAGCATCGCGGCGGGGAAGACCGGAAAGAAGACCGGCCAAAGGTTGAGGCGGCTGGTGCGAGCGGCCGCTGAGGCAGAAACCGTCAGCGTTGTCGAGGCCACGCCGCCTGAGGGTGTCACTGTGGTCGGGGAGAAACTGCACGATGCCCCGGCAGGCAGGCCCGAGCAGCTGAACGACACTGTGGAATTGAATCCGTTTTGGGGCGTCACCGATGCGGTGAGGTTCCCGCTCTGTCCCGCGCTGATGCTGAGCGAAGGCACCGAGAGCCCCAGGGTGAAGGTTGGCGGCAGGTTAATCGTGTACGTGGCCGAAAAAACTGGGCTTTGCGTATGTCCGGCGAGCGCGGCAATCGCCTCGATCGTCTCTGTCTGCGACACCGTGATCGCTCCGGTGTATGGTGTCGAGCTCGTGGTGGGCGCGGTGCCATCGATGGTGAAATAGATTGCCGCCCCCGCTGTCGAATCCGACAACGTTACCGTCTGCACCGAAGTGTAAGTACCGCCCGGAATCGAAGCCTGCGGTGTGGCCGCATAAGGCAGAATCTCTGTGCCAATCACCGGAATCAAGGCGGGAGATCCCAGGGCAGTCGTGGTGAGCGTCACGTCTTCGCTCAACTGAAGAGAACCCTGATTGCCCAGCGACTGCGCCGGAATGAAGTCGATCGGTACCAGACAGAAATTGTTTACTCCTGATAGCGTCGTGCCGCTGGCGCACGTGGCAGAGTATCCGTTCGCGAACGAAAGATCCTCCGGGAAATCTGCCGGATAACTAATCGACGAGATCGTCACCGGTTGGCTGCTGATCTGTACAACCGTCATCTCTTGGGGACTATCCGGGCTCGCCACTCCAACGGACGTTGGCTGAAAACTCAAAGCCGGAGGATTGGCATACTCGATCTGATAGAGGCTTCTAACGCCCTGGACGTCGCCGACAATGACGACGTCTCCGGCCGCATCGGTGGCGAGGGCAAACGGGTAAACCGTGCCCAGCGACGGTACTGGCAACACGTAGCCAGCCGAGTTCGATTCAGAGATGTAAGGGTTTGTGCCGGCCGCATTGAAGAGGAAGAGATTCGCGCGTTCGTCGACCGTCAGTAGTGGAATCTGCCCGATGTTGGACTGAATCGCTCCCGTGCTCACAATCGTCGGTGGCTGTGTGATGCCCGACGAATACTCGAAAGCGCCTACAAAATCTTTGGTCTGATTAAATTGGTTGATGCAGTCGATGCCGGATACGAAATAGAGATGACCGCTGCCGTCCACGCCCACGCTCATCTCGATATTCAGTCCGCCGGGAGGAGGACCGATGCCGCAGGTGTAGTTCAGCAGGAAGTTGCTGAGGTCGGGAGCGGGCAACTCAGTGGTGTCAATGTAAGTGCCGTCGGGTTGCAGGAGGGCGGCATAGAGACCGGCCCCGGTTGTGTTCTGCAGGGCGAACACGTAGACGTTGCCGATACCATCGACCGCGAGGGCTTGGGTCGCGATGTAGATCGGAGACTGCTGGTACTGGCCGTTGAAAAGCGTTTCTTTGTAGACGATGTTGCTGAAGTTCACCTGATTGGTCCCGGCGTCGGCGACATAAACGTTTCCGGCGCCGTCGATGCCAATGCCGAGCGGGTAATAGAAGCCACTCGCCACCACGCTCTGGACGTAACCGCCTGCCGAGGGAGTTTCCTTTAACACCCGCCCCGACTGACTCGAACCGCTGGTCCCGCTGTCGGCGACGTAGATGTCGCCGCTGTCATCCATGGCAAGCGCCGTGGGCAAGCCGAGCAGCGTCGCCGGAATGGGTTTGAAGGGCGCGAGGTTGCCCAGGTTGAACGCAAGTTGCGAACCCACGCCGGTTCCTTGAAGATAGCCCGTCCCAATGACATTGTTGCTCCCGTCCGCCAGGACGACTGCGCCGCTGCGCCCGCCGGCAAATTTCGGCGTGAACGTCACGTTTACCGTGCAGGTGGCGCCGGCCAAGTAACCCGTGCCTACGGCGCACGTTCCGCCGCTGGCCTGGCTGTAATCGAGGTTGGTGGCTCCCTGAGTTACGACCGCAATACTCGCCAGCGTTCCGCCATTCGGGATGGTAATGGTTGCAGGCCCGGATGTGCTGCTGCCGACGTTGACTGGGCCGAAACTTGTCTGCGCGCCAGCCCGTGCCGGCCGCACCACGGAGCCCAGGAAGAAAACGAGGACGCACAAGCCGGTGGCGCGAATGCGGTGGATTCGCACTTTAGCGGCCATCTGGGACGACTCTCTACGGCGCATGCTCGCTCCTTCGAAGAAGATAGGCCCCGGAGATTCTACCAAAGCGATTGCCGCTCACCTGGTGCCGATTGGGTGGCAGGGAACGATGGTCGGTTGAGTGAAAGCGATCACCGTACGTCGTCAGGCGCCCTTGACTTTGACCAGATCCTTCAGTTCGTTCATGAACTCTTTCACGTCCTTGAAGTCCAGGTAAACGGAGGCAAACCGTACATAGGCCACCTTGTCGTGCTTCCGAAGGCGGTTCATGATCAACTCGCCCAACTCGCTGGTTTTGCGCTCGCGCTCTGGCGACTCGATGACGAACGACTCGGCGTCGTTGACGATCTGCTCCAGTTTGCTGATCGGGACAGGGCGCTTCTCGCAGGCGCGCAACAGGCCGTTGAGCACTTTCTGGCGGTCGAACTTCTCGCGGCGGCCATCTTTCTTGACCACCATGTAGGGGATCTCGTCGATGCGCTCGTAGGTGGTGAAGCGCTTGCCGCACTTCAGGCACTCGCGGCGCCGCCGGATGGAATCGGCTTCCTTGCTCTCGCGCGAGTCCACCACCTTGTCATTCGCAAATCCGCAAAAAGGGCATTTCATGGCGCATATGGCTCAGGCACAAAATCATCACTTAGTGATTCCGAACGCGACGCTGAGCGAAGCGCTGGGAACCTGTTGTCCTGAACGATGATTAGAAATTGTAACAGTGAGTCGGATTCGAAAGGTTAACGCCTTTGGCTTCGGGTGTTATCGGCAAGCGGGGGCAAGGCGCCCCCATGCAGCCCGGCGAGTTTACCGGCTGCAAGCTGAAACGCAAAACGGCGCTCGTACCCCCTGCGGTACGAGCGCCAGTTTTCCCCCATGCCTCCCCGGTGACGGAAGGCTTGAAGCTCGCGATCCTTTTTGCGGTCGAACCGTCCGGCTACACCGTCCGGCTACAAGGATCTGCTCGCAGTCTGCTCCAATCACAGGGCTGATTTGTCAATGCAATGTCTGATTTTTGTAAAAAGACATGGCCGCGCTCCGCCGCTGGCCAGCATTCGCGGGCGAGTCATTCCCGCGACCGTTCGTGACCACCTTGCCGCATGAAGCCGCTGGTATGATGAAAAATCCCCCCTCGAAACACTGTGCGACTGCTGGCGAATCTCGGAGTCCTTCTACTTGCTCTCCCCCTTATGGCGCAAAGCAATATGGGGGAACTCCATCTGAAGGTCACCGACCCCAACGGCCTGGGAGTCAAAACCGCCGTCGAACTGGTCAGCGAGTCGAACGAATTCGACGACACGTTTTCCACCGACGATTCCGGCCTGCTGATTGCCAGACGGCTTCCGTTTGGCTTGTACCGGGTGCAGATCCGGCAGGCCGGCTTTGCAGTTGTGTCCGTGCCCATTGAGGTGCGATCCGCCGTTCCGCGCGAGTACTCCATCAAGCTTGCGATCGCCGCCGTGAGCACGTCGGTGACGGTGCAGGCGACGGACACGCTGATCGACCCGCACCGCGCCAGTTCGGTCTACCAGATTGGGTCGGAGGCGATCTCGAATCGCACAACCTCATTACCCGGCCGCTCTCTGCAGGATCTCGTCAATTCGCAGCCGGGATGGCTCTACGAAGGGAATGCTGTCCTGCATCCGCGCGGTTCGGAGTACCAGACGCAGTTCGTGGTCGATGGAATTCCGTTGACCGACAAGCGCTCGCCCGGCGTGGGCCCGGAGATCGAGGCCGACGACGTCGATTCGGTCAGCGTCTATACGGCCGGGATTCCCGCGGAGTTCGGGCGGAAGATGGGCGGCGTCATCGAGGTCAATACGGTCCGCGAAACCAAAGCGGGTCTACACGGGCAGTTAGGTTTGTCCGGCGGCAGCTTCGATACCGGAGGTGCTTTTGCCCAAGCCCAATATGCCTGGAACAAAAGCGCGCTCGGCGGTACCGCCGCTGGCAGCGTGACCAGCCACTACCTGAACCCGGTGGTGCCTGAGAACTATACCAACCGCGGCACGACCGGAGATTTCTCACTGCGCTACGAACGCGAAGTGAGCGCCAGAGACCAGATCGTGCTGTCGGTCAGGCACGCGCTCTCGCGCTTTCAAATCCCCAACGAACAAGTGCAGCAGGCTGCCGGGCAGAAGCAAGACGCCGACAACTTCGAAACCATGGGAATCGTTTCTTACCAGCATGTGTTCTCAGCCGGCACCCTGGGCGCGCTACGCGGCATGGTGCGCGACGGTTCGAACGACCTGACGTCGAATCTGCAGTCGACGCCGGTCATCGCCTTCCAGCACAACCACTTCCGCGAAGGATACTTCCATGGCTCGATCTCGGTGCACCACGGGCGGCACGAGTTCAAGGCTGGCATCGAGGCGGATAACACATTCCTCGAGGAGAACTTCAGCGATGTGATTACCGACCCAGGCCGCTTCGATCCGGGCACGCAACTGACGTTTTCGTTTCCGGGGACGGTGCCATCGGAGGGGCAGCGGCCCGAACTGGATCAGGCCGCCTACGTGCAGGACTTGATCCGCGCTGGGAATTGGGTCTTCACCCTGGGCCTTCGCTGGGACCACTACCAACTGCTGGTCAATCAGAACGCCTTCAGCCCCAGGCTATCGGCTGCACGTTTCTTCCCGTCCGCGGGACTGGTGGTGCACGCATCTTATGACCGCGTGTTTCAGACGCCGTCGGCGGAGAACATCTTGCTATCAAGTTCGTCGCAGGTCACTTCGCTCAATCCCAGCGTGCTGCGGCTGCCGGTCGAGCCTTCGCATGGGAATTACTTCGAAGTGGGAGCGACCAGGAGTTTCCTCGGACAATTCCGGATTGACGCCAACTACTTCCGGCGTTACGCGGATAACTATGCGGATGACGATCAGTTACTCAGCACGGCGGTTACGTTTCCAATAGCTTTCAGGAAATCGATTATCTACGGCGCGGAGAGCAAAATCGAACTGCCCAAGTGGAGGCGATTCTCCGGATATGCGAGTTATTCCTATACGGTCGGCAATGCCTGGTTGCCCGTGACCGGCGGACTGCTCCTCGGCGATAGTGCGACGTCAAACGTTGCGTTGCCGGGGCACTTTCCCGACTCGCAGGACCAGCGAAACACGTTGCGGACGCGGGTGCGCTATCAAGCGGCATCCCGCATCTGGCTCGCGATTGGGGCAGAATACGGCAGCGGATTGCCGTTCCAGTTTGCCGGAAGTTATCAGCAGGCGCTGGATCAGTATGGCCCCGCCGTGATCGACCGGCTCAACTTCGTTCGTGGAAGAGTAAGGCCGACTCTCGCGGTGAACGTCTCTGCGGGCGCCGAGGTCTTCAAGAGCGACCGGATCTCAACGCGATTGCAGGCCGACGTCGAGAATCTGAACAACCGGCTCAACGTTCTGGATTTTGGTGGATTATTTTCCGGCAATGCGATCGCGCCGCCGAGAAGTTACTCTTTGCGATTGCAGACGACCTTCTAGTTGACCCTCTCTCCGACGTCATCCTGAACCGTGGCGAAGCCGCGGTGAGGGACCGCACCACCGCAGGCAGCGCTCGTGCAGCATGCAGTGGTGACGTGCCCGTCCACCGCATCGGGGGTTCACGCCGACATAGGGTCCTGCGCAGCGGTTTCACCGCTGCTCAGGATGACATCGTCTTGTTACACCACGAAGTACTTCGCGCCGGGGTGGTGCACCACAATCGCCGACGTGCTCTGCTCGGGCTCCAGTAAGAATCCTGACGTGAGTCTCACCCCTACGTTCTCTTCGGGTTTGAGCAAGGCGAACAGCTTTGTCTGATCTTCCAAGTTCGGGCACGCGGGATAGCCAAAGGAATAGCGCGACCCGCGATATTTCTGGTGGAAGAGGTCGCGAACCTCCGGAGCGTCGTCGGCGGCGATGCCTAACTCTTCGCGCATTTTCTTGTGATGCAGTTCGGCGAGGGCTTCGGCGGTTTCAACGCTGAGGCCGTGCAGGTAGAGATATTTCGTATACTCGCCGCCTTCGAACAGGCGCTGGGTCTCGAGGCTGGCGGCGGGCCCGATGGTGACGAGCGACAGGCCGATTACGTCCATTTTGCCGGATGACTTTGGCGAGAAGAAGTCAGCGATCGACAGGCGGCGACCTTCCCTCTGGCGAGGGAAAGTGAAGCGCAGAAACTCAGGAAGTCCCTTATCCCAGCCTGTCCCGCAGGGACGCCCTTCCTGGGGAGTCGGAGGATGATACACGACGACATCATTCCCATCGCTCTGAGCGGGGAAGTATCCATACACAACCGCAGGCGCGAACAGGCCCGACTCGAAGACCTCATCTTCGAGCTTGCGCAGAATGGGACGGAACTTCTCGTCCACCAGCCGCACGTAATCCGATTGCGAGGCGGTCTTTAACTGCCACTGGTTCTTGAACAGCGCGGTTTCGTTAATGTAGTTGAAAAGCTCGCGCAGGTCGTAATCCTTCTTCACCCGCACGCCCCAGAACGGCGGTGATGGAATATTTGGAGCATCGGTGACGACCGGGCTGCGCTCGGCGAAAACCGGGCCGGTCTCTTCGTCGACGGCCGAGGCCTTGGCATATTCCTTCACGGTGCGGCCCTCGTGTAGTCGCGTCTCGCGGGCGCCGTCTTCGGTGGAGAGATCCTCCATGATATGCAGGCCAGCGAAGGCATCATCGGCGTAGAAAACCCCATTCCTGTATTCACGGCGGAGGTCGTCTTCCACATACTTGCGGGTGAGCGCTGCGCCGCCGCAGATCACGGGGAACTCCAACTTCTGGCGCTCGAGGTCCTGGATCACATATTTCATTTCGAGCGTCGACTTTACGAGCAGGCCGCTGAGGCCGATCGCGTCGGCCTGATGCTCCTGCGCGGCGCGGATGATCGAGTCGCCGGGCTGCTTGATCCCGAGATTGACGACTTTGAACCCGTTGTTCGACAGGATGATGTCGACGAGATTCTTTCCGATATCGTGCACGTCCCCCTTGACGGTGGCGAGCACGATCGTGCCTTTCTGCGAGCCGGACTTCTTTTCCATCTTCGGCTCGAGGTAGGCGACCGCCTGCTTCATGACTCCGGCGGAATCGAGCACGGAGGGCAGCTGCATCTTGCGCGCGCCAAACAGGTCGCCGACGGTCTTCATGCCATCGAGCAGGACAGTGTTGATGAGTTCGAGGGGCGAATAATCGGCGAGGGCATCTTCCAGCAGAACCTCGATCGACTTCTTGTGCTCGCCTTCGCCGACCGATTTCTCGCCGTTGATGATGGCAAACTTCAGCTTGTCTTCGACCGAGAGCGTGTCGACGTGCGCTGTCGTCGAGGCCGCCGGCTTGCCCTTCATTCCGGCGAAGTGACCCATATAAACCTGCAGCGGATCACCGGCCGAGTTGTCGCGGAAGATCAGCTTGCGCGCGAGTTCCACTTCCTCATGCGGAATTTTGTAGAGCGGGTAAATCTTCGTGTAGTTAACGATGGCCATGTCGAGGCCATGGTCGACGGCTTCGTGCATGAAGACGGAGTTCAGCACGCGCCGCGGATAGGCGTCGAGGCCGAATGAAATATTGCTGACGCCCAGGATGGTCTTGACCTGAGGCAATTCCTTCTTGATGCGCTCGACCGCTTTTAGCGTTTCGATTCCCGCGCTGCGGTATTCTTCCTGCCCTGTGGAGATGGGTAGCGTCAGCGCGTCGAAGATGAGGTCGGTCGAGTCGAGGCCGTATTTCTGCGTCGCAAGGTCATGGATGCGATGTGCGATCGCGACTTTCTTGTCGGCAGTGAGCGCCATGCCGTCTTCGTCGATCGTTAATGCGATCACCGCGGCGCCGTAGCGTTTTGCCATGGGCAGAACTTTGGACGTGCGCTTCTCGCCATCTTCGAGATTGATGGAGTTGATGATGGCGCGACCGGGAATGCGCTTCAGCGCTTCCTCGACAACGTCCGCTTCCGTCGAATCAACCAGGATCGGCGCGGGAACCCGCGTCGCGATCCTTTCAAGAATCGAAGTGATGTATCCCTTTTCGTCTTCGCCGACAATGGCGCAGCACAGGTCGAGCATGTGCGAGCCTTCGTTGACCAACTTCTTGGCGAGCGCGAGGATTTCGTCGTATTTCTTGCCCTGCACCAGCTTGCGGAAATGTTCGACACGCGTGGTCGTATTCATTTCCTCGGCGACGATGAGCGGCTTGGGCTCGAGATCGAGAGGAACGCTGCTGTAGGCGCTCGACGCGGAGCCGACGCGCTTCACTTCGCGCTTGGCGGGCTCCACGCCGGAAACCGCGTCCACTACGGCTTTCAGGTGCCCGGGAGTGGTGCCGCAGCAGCCGCCAACGATACGGACGCCGTAGTCCACGACGAAGTGCTTGTGATAATCCGCCAGTTCCTGCGGAGTCAGCTTGTACACGGCATGGCCGCCGACGTTCTGCGGCAGTCCCGCGTTGGGGAGCACCGATACTTCCTTCGTCGAATTCAGTGCGAGGTAGCGGACTGCGTCGTTCATTTCCTTCGGCCCGGTGGCACAATTCAGGCCGATGGCATCTACGTCGAACGGTTCGAGCGCGGTGAGGGCAGCGCCGATTTCTGTGCCAAGCAGCATCGTGCCGGATTCCTGAAGAGTGACCTGCACGGTGACGGGAAGCCGCTTGCCCGACTTGCGCATGGCTTCCAACACACCGATCACACCGATCTTGGCCTGCAGCAGGTCTTGCGCGGTCTCCACCAGCAGCAGGTCGACGCCGCCTTCGATCAGGGCGGCGGCTTGCTCTTCGTATGCCGCCACCATTGCGTCGAAGCCGATGTGGCCGAGCGAAGGCAGTTTCGTGGTCGGCCCGAGCGACCCAGCCACGAACCGGGGCCGGTCCTTCGTGGAAAACTGCTGTGCGACTTCGCGCGCGAGTTGCGCCGCCTTTAGGTTGATTTCGTGAACGCGGTCGGCTAGTTCGAACTCTCCCAGAACAATCCGGGAACCGCCGAAGGTGTTCGTCTCCACGATGTCGCAGCCCACGCGGAAGAAATCCGCGTGAATGTCTCGAATGATGTCGGGACGACTGAGCACCAGTACTTCGCTGCAATTCTCTCTGCCCCAGTAGTCATCCAGAGTCGGATTACGCGTCTGGATGTTGGTCCCCATCGCGCCGTCGTAGACGACGACGCGGTCTTTCACGGTCTGTAGAAAATTCGTCATTTCAGTTTCTATTTCTAGAACTTCAGCTGTGGCAGAGCGCGTCATTCGTTGTCATCCTGAGCCGCGGTCTTTGCGCCGAAGGACCTATGTAGTTGCTGGCAGCGCCGACGCTGCCATGTTGCATAGGTCCTTCGGACCGCAAAAGGCGCGGTCCTCAGGATGACATGTGCTTACAAACTGCCATAACTTTCAGTTCCCGTTGGTCAAAGTCAAATCCGCGTTCATCCGCGTGAATCCGTGGCAATGAAGTGTGCTTCACATGCACGAACGCCGGTCGCGAATGGACCGGCGTGAGATCGATTGCGACAATCGTCTGGAAGTTTAGCTCCCCGGCACCATTTCCGCCGGCGCCCCACCATTCACGTCGGCCTGGTTGAAAACGACATTGGCTCCCATGTGTGCTGGCCGGGGGGCCAGCATTTGCTCCTTGCGATAAACGAGATTGGAAGCGTTGAAAGTCGCGAGTTCGAATCCGTGGCCGTGCGTGATCGCGTCGGTCGGACAGGCTTCGACACAATATCCGCAAAAAATGCAGCGGTTGTAGTCGATGTTATAGACCTTGGCGTAGCGCTCGGCGCCGCTGACTCGGTTCTCCGCAGTATTCTCGGCGGCCTCGATATAAATACAGTTCGAGGGACACGCCGCCGCACACAAAAAGCAGGCGACACACTTCTCCAGGCCATTCTCATCGCGCTGCAGCACGTGCGCGCCGCGAAAGCGGGCTTCAAAACGGGCTCCGCGCAGCGGACCTTTGCCGTCGGGATAGTTCTCGACCGTCGTGGGCTGGAACATCTCCATGAAGGTGATGCTCATGCCCTTGGCGATGGCGGCGATGTTTTTCAGGACCGGCATGTTTCCTTAGTATACCGAAGACAGACGAAACCGTGGAATTGATGCTTGCTGATTGTTGATTGATGATTGAAAAACCGCAGAACAGGCGGCAAGGGGGCATTTCACTCAACAATCAACAATTCTCGGCTATTTCTTGGCGGTCCCTGCCGGCGCAGACTCCGCGCTTTCCAGCCACGCCGTGTACCAGAGATCGAGCAGCATCTGCGATCCGGCCGCCAGGCGGTGGGTGGTGAATTCGAAGGCCTCTTTCGAGCCTTTGCCGTTAAAGCCCCCGGCTTTTTCGAGGGAGTAGACGTTCTCGACGAGCGTGTTCGAGTTGCGCAGGTAGGCAACGTAACGCGCGAAGGGATTGTCGAGGTGCTCAGGAGCTTTCACCAATCCGGCAAAATCCCTGGCCGTGATGTTCGCGGCGACATAGGTCGTCTCGAACTGGCCGTGGATGCGGTGCTCGGTCGTGTATCCGTTGGGATTGGGGCCGACCCAGCCGTTGTATTGGATGGTAGTGTGCAGCGGTTGCGAAGCGTCGGCAACGTAGTGGCCGAGCCATCCGGCGTAAAAGATGATCGCCTGCTGCACCGCCTGCGTCGGCTGATGCGCCGCCAGCCGCTGCCGGTATTCGCGAAACGCGGCCTTCAGGCGTCCGTAGACCTCCATGGTGATGTAGGGCTGCAGGCCGACGCGCTCGGGAAGGTAGTCATCGGGATGGTCGGTGCCAGAGGTCGCCGCGCGCTTCTCGTAAAGCTTGTGGTAAAACTCGTAGCGGCCCTGAGGAAGAGGATCGAGCCACGCGACGCGCTCCAGGTCGATGAAGTGATCGGCCTCCTGCGCGTTCTTGAGCGCGAATTCTGAAGGACTGCGCCAGCGGTCAGGCTCAGGTCCGAGATACGCGATCTCAACGACGGCGCGGCGCAGAAATAGAGGCATCGTAGCGGGGATCTTTTCCGCGGCGACACGATTGATGTAGGTGTGTCCCTCGTTGCCCCACGCGAAAGCCGGTTCGCTCTGGGAAAGAACAAGGGCGACCAGCATTACGCTGATCAGCCCTCGTAGAAAATTCCGAGTTGTTAGTCCGTCCTCCAGATCGCTTTCCTTATCCCGCCCCAGCTTCAAAACGTCAGGTGCATCGACAATTGCAGGAAGCGGTTGCTGCCCACCGTCTGCCGGATCACGCCGTAGTTCGCCGAATTCGGCGAGCCCGGTGCCAGTATCTGCGTCATATCAGTTGGGAAACAAGGATACGGATTGAAGCACCCGTTCAGCGCGAAATTGCCGTTTGGGGCGTCGAAGCTGGGATGGTTAAAGAGGTTGAAAGCATCCGCTTCCAGTTTCATTGCCACGCGCTCGGTCAGGTTGAAATTCTTCAAAATCGAAAAATCAAAGCGTGTCTGGAATGGCGCACGAAAGAGGTTGCGGCCATTGCTTCCATACCCGGTTTCGCTTGTGTCGCAAGCCGTGCCTCCGCCTAGGGTCGGCCCACAAGGGGGAACGCCACTTTGACCCGGAGCAAGGTAGGGGATGGAGAAGGAGTTGGGATTGATGTACGGAACCCTGATTCCGGCGAGAGGGCCCGAGGTGAAGGACTTGTCCGTTCCGCCCTGGGTGGCCTGCTTCGGCGTGACTCCTGAAGCAAGCGGAAGAATTGGATTGGTGATGAAATCGTCGGCGCTGAAGAAGATGCTGGCGGCGGTTCCCGAAAAGTCGATCACGCTGAACGGTTGCCCGCTTTGCGCCACGGTGACACCCTGCACAGCCCAGCCATTCGCCACCGATCTGAGGAACTTCGATGGATTCTTCATGGTCGGCAGCTGATACACATAGCTGACGGTTAATACATGAGTGCGGTCGAAATCCGAGGAGGCGTAAGCGGTCCTCGGTTTGAGCGGATCGTTTCCATTGAAGAACAGCCCCGCCCCCAGTCCGCTGCCTTCATCGAGCGAGTGCGAATAAGTGTAGGAAGCATTCACCATCAAGCCGCGGGACATCCGCTTATTCGCTTGCACCTGGAGGGCGTTGTAGGTGGAGATGCCCTCTGCTCTCCAGAAGTCCGCGTTGGGATTGAACCCGGTGTAGGGCGTGCGCAGAGCCGTGTTTCCGTCGGAGAAGGAAAACGCTCCGATCGTGGTTTGCACCTGTTCGGTCAGGAGCGGGCACGGAGGATTGGGATCAAAGAAGCCACAGCCCGGTGATGAAAAATCCGCGCCCTGGAAGCCGTAGCTGTAAATCTGCCCGTTGATCGGGTTCGTTGGCGTGGCAACGCCGGGCTCGTTGAACGGGATAGGGATGGGCTGATGTACACCGTGATTTCCGATGTAAGCCATGGTTAGGACGAGATTGTTCTTCGGCTGCCACTGCAGATCCAGGCTCCAGTTCTCGGAATAAGGCAGCTTGTTCTTGGGATCGTAGCCTCCGAACAGGAAGTCGGAATTGGCGAAGCCCGTGGGAGTGCAGGTAGGCGTGACCGGTTCCGTGCAACCGCTCAGTTGCGACTGGTTGTAAACCAGGCCTGCCAGCGCGGTGAGATTGTTTGGCGGAGGAGTGAGGGTGCCCGTGCCGAACGGAGCGCCGAGACAGCCCGAGCAGGTGTTCGCGTTGACGGGAACGGTGAAGGGTTGCTGTGTGGTCACGCTAAAGGGGCCGCTGATGCCAAGTCCGGCGCTGGCAGAAAGCTCGGTGAAGTATTCGCCGCGATCGGCGAAAATTCCAAACCCGCCACGAACCACAAGGTTCTTAAAGCGAGATGGGCTCCAGGCGAATCCGAAGCGCGGCGCAAACATCCATTGGCGTCCGGTCAAAGTCGAGTTGCTGACACCCTTAAAGCCGAACGCCTTGTTGTTTCCGGCGACCACCAGACCAATTCCGGGCTGGCCATTGGCCAGGTTCGCGAAAGTATCGCAGTCGGCAGCCGCGTTAGGATCGTTGCAAGTGCCTGTGAACTTGTAGTCCGAAGGGTAGAAGTTCGTCAGGAGCCCGTTCTTCTCATAGAGAGGCCCATCCCAATCCCAGCGAATTCCAACGTTGAGGGTGAGATTCGACCGAAGCTTGATGTCGTCTTGAACGTAAAGGCCCGCCGAGCGCGAGCGGAAATGGCGATTGGTTTCGCCGTTCAGAAACTGGCCACCGCTGTGATCCGATCCAAACGACCCGGTGATGAAGTCCGCGAAGTTGTTGAAGCTGAGCAGAGCCACCTGGTTTTCGCGGTTCTCAACGTTCAGTTGGGCATAGTCGAAGAGGCCGCCAAAAGCTATTGAGTGGCGGCCGTGAACCCAGTGGTAATCGGAGGAGAACTCATGCTGGTTTTGAAAGATGCCGGCGTTGGCGAAGTTTGTCGAGGGACCGATGCTCATCTGGTTGCCGCGGAAGGGATCGACAACCCCGCCGCCGCTGACTGCGGCTCCCGCGTCCGCATTGGCGATGGTGATGCCAGGGAAGAGTGTGCTCCCGAACAGACTCATCCCGACAGAGGAAGGAGTGAGGGGCTGCGCCGTGGTAGCGTTTGCAACTTCCCGAATGAATCCGTAGCGGTTTTCCCAGGTCGCGTTGGAGGTTAAGACACTGGTGTTATCCAGAGAAAGCAGTTGGCTGCCCGCATGCAAGGTTTGAGGAAAACCCGCGACTTGGCTGACCGCAAAGGGAATACTCGTCGGGTCGCTTTGGTAGTAGTACTTGGCGGCAAAGCGTTCCTTCTCGCTGAAGTTGTAATCGATATTCCCGTTGACCTGTGTCGCGTTGAACTGGCTGGGTGGGCCTTTGATGAACGCGTTGAATGCCTGAGAACCGTTCTCAGGGTTCACAGCGTTTTCGGAAGGGATGATGTACTGGCCTGCCGGTGTCTTAGCTTGCAGAAGAGCCAGAGCGGAGGAATCGAGTTGCCCGGTGGTGATGCACGATGGGCCGACAGTCGTGCATTGATCGTCGGTGTTCACCAGATTCACCAGCGCGTTCTGATCGGTGCGGTTGGAATCCGTCAGGCCGGGAAGGGTGGGAACTCCGTTGAAAGCGCCGCTGAGGGCATCGCTGATGCGCTGGCCTTGGTAGGAGCCGAAGAAGAACATTTTGTCCTTCTTGATGGGACCACCGAGCGTGGCGCCAAAGACGTTGCGGTGAAGCGGGGGTGCACCGGAGAAGAACGGATTCTGAGCCAGGAAGGTCGGGGCGGCATCGAAGGCGTTGTTCTGAAAATACTCGTAGAGTTGGCCATGGAGACTGTTTGCTCCGGACTTCGTGGTCGTTTCTACGTGAGCTCCGCTGGCCTGTCCCATGGAAGCGGAATACATCGAAGTGCTGACGTGAACTTCCTGAATTGTTTCGATGGGCGGCGTCGGCAGGGCCTGCCCAATTGCATCGAACACGGAGCTGTTGGTCTGCACCTGGCCGCCAACACCAAAGATTTCACCCGTATTCAGCGTGAAGCGGCTGTCGGAGATGTTGCTGGTGGAATTTCCGTTGAATAAGTTGTTGGCGTTTACGCCGTTGAACGTGAATAAGTTGCTGGTGTCGCGCTGACCATTGGCCACGATTCCCTGGTTGCCGAGCCCTTCGTTCGATCCGGAGCCAGAGAGGAAATCAGCGCTCACCCCGGGAGCCAGAATCGCGAGCTGGGTGAAACTCCCCGTGCCCAGAGGGACTTCTTCAATCTGCTGCGACCCCATGGTATAGCCGTTGGTGGTGTCGGTCTGGTTCAGGAGCGGTGTGTCGCTCACCGTGACCGAGGTCGTAACGGCGCCGGGCTTGAGCTTGGCATTCACAGTGCTCGTCAGGCTGCCCTGCACGATGATGTGCGGGTACACAGAGGTCTCGAATCCTTCTTTCGCGAAAGTGACCTCGTAGGTGCCGATAGGCAGATCCGCGAAGGCGAAGGAACCGTCGTTCTTCGTCTGAGCAGTCACAGTCAGGTTGGTGGCGACCGCGCGGGCTTTGACCGCTGCTCCTTGCACCACGGCGCCGCTGCTGTCCGTGACGGTACCATTCATGGAGCCGAGCGTCTGCTGGGCTAGAGAGTACTCGCTGCAGAAAGCGAGAAGAAACAAAGAAAGGCAAGCAGCGTAGAACGACTTCAGTGCACACACGTAGGCGTAGTGAGAAAGTCGCACGGCAGAACCCTCCTCTTTGCAACGCCCCTTATATGCAAGGCCTTATAGCAGAATGAATCCCGCGGATTCAAGACTAGCTGGTGGAAAACGTCGTTGAAATTCGATGAATTTTTCTTCAGGTTCGCAGAAGAAGTTCCACTTGGCCTCGACGCGATTGCAGATCCTCGGCGGTGTGGGTTCCGTCGGGCGATGATGACGATTATCCTGTTGCTGTGAGCGAGAAGACGAGAAGAGTTTCACCGGGCCACATCGGTCTTTGTGCGGATTGCCGCTTCGTGCGCGAGATGGCGTCGGATCGCGGCTCGACTTTCTATTTGTGCCAACGTTCGGCGACGGACCCCAGCTTTCCAAAGTATCCTCGCCTGCCCGTGCTGCAATGCGCGGGATATGAGCGGCTGCGCGCGGAATCGAAGAACGCACAGCAATGAGCGTTCACGGGAAAGAAGATGCTGGTGCGAAACTTGATCTCTGCGTGATTCGCGTCACTGCGCACTGATCACTCCAGAGGCACTATGGTTCCGTCCCCGTTTATGCACGCGGGACATCGGAGTGACTATGTTGCTGAAGATTCTGGCAGTTGGCGCAATCGTACTGTTCTTTGTTTGAGCCGTGGCAGTGCTCCAGGCTTGGAGCAAGGGTTCAATTACTGATCGGGCAGTCGGAATTGCCTTCATGGCGGCGTTCGGCATCGCCGCGGGATGGGGGCTGAAAGCGTTGGGTCTATGGCGTTAAGACCTGCAGGCAAGAAGGAGGCGAAGGGCGGAACCGCCTCGGAGAATGCGTTTGCAGGTCAGGTCGATCCTCCAACAGAAAAAGCTCTGCAGTCCGCGTTACGGCAGAGCCATTCTCTGTGGAAACAGTTGGTCGCCAAGTTGAAAGAAGAGCTGAATCTTGACGGCGCCGACTGGCATTCGTCGGGGACGAAATACGGATGGTCCTTCCGCCTGCAACAGAAGAAGCGCAACATCGTTTACCTGGGGCCGCGCGACAAGTTCTTCGTTGCGGCATTCGTTCTGGGAGATCGGGCGGTGGCGGCGGCCCGTCAGAGCGAGCTTCCACCCCGTGTCCTCAAAATGATTGCCGAGGCGAAACGGTATGCAGAAGGAACTGGGGTGAGGATTGAAGTCAAAGAGCCTGGCGACCTGGATGTGGTGAAAACGCTGGCGAAGATCAAGACTGAGAACTAGGCCGCGCTACTCCAGGCCCAGTTCTTTCGCCAGCGCCTTCCACTTGCCGTCGACCAGTGCCTTAGTTCTTGCATCCATCACAATCTCGTCGGGCCAGGGGCGGGTGAAGCCTTCGCTCGCCCACTTCCGCGTGGCGTCGATACCCATCTTCGATCCGAAATCGGGCAGGCGGCTGGCGTGGTCGAGGGAGTCCACTGGGCCCAGCGTGAACTGAATGTCGCGCTCGGGATCGATGTGGTTGAACACCTTGAGCGTCACGTCGGCCAGATTCTGCACGTCGACGTCTTCGTCGACCACGACGATGCACTTGGTAAACATCGCCTGGCCCAGCGACCAGATGGCGTTCATCACCTTGCGCGCCTGACCGGGATACGACTTCTTAATCGACACAATCATCAGGTTGTGGAACACACCTTCCACCGGCATGTTGATGTCAACCAGTTCGGGGATGGTGAGCTTCATCATGGGCAGGAAGATGCGTTCGACGGCTTTGCCCATATACGCGTCTTCCTGTGGAGGCTTGCCGACGATCGTGGCCGCGTAGATGGGATCTTTGCGGTGCGTGATGCACGTGACGTGGAAGACAGGGTAGAGGTCTTCGAGGGAGTAGAAGCCGGTGTGATCGCCGAAAGGACCTTCGCTGCGGAGTTCATCGAGGTGGATGTGTCCTTCGAGAACAATTTCGCTGGATGCCGGAACTTCGAGATCGACGGTCTCGCATTTGACCAGATCGACGGGGGCTCCGCGAAGAAAGCCGGCGACCAGGTATTCCTCGATCTCGGGGGGTGCGGGGACGATGGAGGAGAACGTCACGACTGGGTCGGTGCCGATGGCAACGGCGACTTCCATTTTGCCGGAGGGGCGATCGCCTTCGGCCAGGACGCTGCCGCCCGAAGTGCGTGCCATGATGTCGACGGCGGCCCGGGAGGCGTCTGTGCCGGGGGCAGCCGGGCTTTGCCCTGGCTGGACAGCCGAGGCGGCTGTCGCTACTTGGGTCGAGACTGCGGCGCGCATGCGTTCGCGGGCGTGTTCGGCGGCGTTTTTCTGGCGCTGCCAGTGCATGCCGGTGGTGCGCCCGTCGTAGACCTGCATGCGGTACATGCCGAGATTGCGCTTGCCCGACTTGGGATCGCGTGTGGTGACGCAGGGCAGCGTGATGAAGCGGCCTCCGTCTTTGGGCCAGCATTGCAGGATGGGGAAGTCGAGGAGTGAGAAATTGTCGCGCTGGATGACTTCCTTGCAGGGTCCGGTGGGCACGGTGCGCGGGAAGAATTTTCCGGCCTCGGTGAGCAGGGGCAGCATCTTTAGCTTATCGAGAAATCCCTGCGGCGATTTGATGTCCATGAACATGCGGATGCGCGCCGTGATTTCGTCGTAGGAATCGACGCCGACGGACATCCTCATGCGCCGGTCGGAGCCGAACTGGTTGATCAGCAACTGAGAGCCGGGATGGCCTTTTACGTTCTGGAAAAGAAGAGCGGGGCCGCCGGCTTTTCCTTGTGCGTCGCGGCTCTTCGACACGCGGTCGGTGATCTCGGCAATTTCGAGGATGGGGTCGGCTTCGGTCTGGATGCGCTTCAGTTCGCCGGCGCGGTCGAGTGCGGCGATCCACTGGCGGAGGTCGTCGAAGGGCAAGGGATTCCTCTCTGGATGACCGACGATTATAAGGGATTGGCTGCGGTCGCGAACTTCTTTACCGCGGATTTACGCGGACCTTGTCATCCTGCGCGGCAGCTCTTGGCCGCGAAGAATCTATGCAATCTCTCGCCGCCAGCAGTACTGCATAGGTCCTTCGCGGCAAAGAACGCCGCTCAGGATGACAAAGCTAGAAGCTATTTCCGCTGTTCGAGTTTCACGCTCGCCGTGACGGGCTGGCCGTCGCGCAGCACTTTCACCTCGACCACGTCTCCCACCTTGCTGCGCCGCAGGGCGTCGGTGAAGTCGTAGAGATTCTTGATGGGCTTGTCGCCAAATTGAATCAGGGTGTCTCCCGCCTTCAATCCCGCTTTGGCCGCGGGAGAATTCGGCTTCACATCGGAAAACTTCACGCCGGTTTCCACCTGTCCGAAGTCCGGGATCGAGCCGAAGTAGGGGCCATATCCGCCGCCTCCACCACCGGCGGCGGGCTTGTCTTCGGCGACCACTTGGAACGCCGGCGGCTGATCCGCGTTCGCCAGTTGCAGGGCGACGCTCTCGACCATGTCCAGGAGTTTCGCCGCGGAGGCAGAGTTGATCTTGTCCCAGGTGTCGGACGGCTTGTGGTAGTCGGAGTGGAGTCCGGAGAAGAAGAACAGGACCGGAATCTTCTTGGTCACAAACGAAGTGTGGTCGCTCGACGAGTAGCCTCCGGCCGAGTATTCAATCTTGAACGGCGCGTCCTTCTGGGCTTGCTCGAGCACTGCCTTGAAGCTTGATCCCGTGCCCACGCCGCCGATGTAAACCTTGTCGTCTTTGATGCGGCCGATCATGTCCATGTTGAGCATGGCCACGGCTTTCGCGAGAGGCTTGGTCGGATTCTTAACCCAGGCCGCCGAGCCAAGCAGACCGAGTTCTTCCCCGGCAAAATCCATGAACAGGATGCTGCGCTTCAATTGTCCGCGCTGGGGAGCGAGCAGTCGTGCCAGTTCCAGAACTCCCGCGGTGCCGCTGGCGTTGTCGTCGGCGCCGGGATGGATTCGCCCAATCTGCGAAGGCGCGAGCGAATCGAAGTTGCCGCGTCCGAGATGATCGTAATGCGCTCCGATGATGATGTATTCGTCCGACTGTCCGGGCAACCAGGCGAGAACATTGTTGACGGTGGCCCGAGTGGTTTCGATGTCGATCTTGAGTGAGATCTGAAGAATGTCAGGCGATGCTAACGATGCAGGCTTGTTGGTGGAATTGATTTCCTCCTGAAGGTCTTTCAATGACTTTTTTTGAAACCACCTGTCAGCAATCGCATTCTTCACCTGTACCATCACAATTCCCACATCTTCTGGGCCACTCACGCTGCCGAAGCGGGTCAGTAGGTCTTCTTCTCCGTCACCCAGCTTCCCGTTGACAATAATCAAAGCCTTCGCGCCGTGATTGCGCGCGTTAATCGCCTTCGTGATCAGTTGGGAGTGCTGGGTGAGTCCGTGATTCCCGCTCTTTTCAGCGAACCCAGATGGCTCGTAGCGAAAAGCGACGACGATCTTGTCCTTCACGTCAATCCCAGCGTAGTCGTCGTAATGAAACTCATCCGCAGTAACTCCGTATCCCACAAACACGATAGGTGCGGTAGCCTCACCCGAGGACGAAAAGCTATACGGTACGAAATCCTGATTGATCTTCAGTTCGTATCCAGAGTCGGGCGATTGCTCTATCAAGCGGTTGTCCGACTTCAAGCGCGCGCCGGTGACGACATTGAACGGCTGCGCATATCCGTTCACTCCCGCCGGATCGAGATGAAGCTCCTTGTAGCGCTTCTCGATCAGATGCTCGGCGCGGGTCAGGCCTTTGGTGCCGGCGCCGCGGCCCTCCATGTCGGGCGATGCCAGAGTCTTGATATCGCCGATATATCGATTCGGATCTGCCTGCGGTATGGGTGTCGACGCAGCCAGCAGCGCGAGGGCGGCAAGGATCAGAGCAAGCCGGGGCAACTTCACGCGATTCAGCATTTTTGGTCTCACTTGGTGAACGGAGAATGCTATGAGGCGCAGTTGGGAGTGTCAACGGCGCAAATCTTAGCTGTATTCAGGATATAGCCGGCGCCGGCAATCGGGGCAAATTCCGTGACTGAAGTCGGCCTCAGTGTGATCGCGAATGTAGACCTCGAGGTGGTGCCACTTGCCCGCCTCATCACGGATCTTTTTGCAGGACGCACAGATGGGCAAAAGCCCGCTGAGATTCTTCACCTTCGCTGCGGCTTCCTGGAGTTCGCGAATCAGCCACTCCCGCTCCGCCTCGGCGGTCTTGCGCTGACTGATGTCGCGAATAATCAGGCAAGTTCGGGATTTGCCCTCGGGACCCTGGAAGACAACCGATGACATCTCGACGGGGAAGAGGGTGCCATCCTTGCGGCGCGCACTCAGTTCGCCGTAGGTTTTTCCCGTCTGCTGTCTCTCCTCGAGCAATGCGGCCATGCGAGGGTCGGAGGAATCCATCAGCCCGTCCCTGCCGGCAGCGACGATCTCTTCCCGGCTGCGTTCGAACATTCGACAGGCGGCGGGGTTGGCGTCGAGAATCGCGCCATCCGGCGTAGTCAACATCATTCCATCCATGCCGTGTTCGAACAGCAGGCGGTAGGGGGTTTCGTCGCTGAACAGGGATGTCCCTTTTTCGGTTGTTGTCGATGGCATCCGATTGTGGAGGATGTTTCGCATATTCGCGACGCCCGCGCATCGCGAGAGACCCGCACAGAGTTGGTGAAATTGTACGCGGGACGGGGAACAGCGGCAATAGCGGGAGGAAACAGGGGACATTATCCGATGAGCTGAAGAACCGCCGCCTCAATCTGTCTCCAGGCAGCGCTTTGCGGATCGATCATCGCGAAGTGGTCCGCCTGGGGAATCTCAAGCAGATGCGCGTCTTCTTTGTTCTTGCCGTTCTTGCCCGACGGCTTTTGTTTGGCGGCAACGTAGCCCCGACTGAAGGCCGGTGGAACCACGTCGTCCTCCAAGCCGTGAATCAGCCATTGACGAGCCTGAGGAATAGAAAGCTGCATGGGATCGGCTTCGCGATAGTGATCGGGAACCTCGCCGGGCGTGCCCCGAAGAAATTCGACTACCGCGTCGTTGCTGAGGTGGAGTTGGTAGGCTCGTTGCAGGTCGACCACTCCGGCGAGCGAAATAACGCGCGTAACTCCCGGCTCGTGGGCGGCGAGGCAGAGCGCGAGTTGTCCTCCGGCGGAGTGTCCCAGCACCACAACTCTGCGCGCGTCGAGATTGTGTTTTTGCGCATTCTGGATCAGAAACTGGTAGGCCGAGCGAATGTCCTCGAACGTACCGGGCCAGGCGCCGCCATCGTTGCCGACGCGGCGGTATTCGAGATTGGCCGTGGCTAATCCCTTAGACGTGAGAGCCGCGCACAGATGTCCCGCGTGCCCCAGGTCGTACTTGGCGCGCCAGTAGCCGCCGTGGATGTTGATGACGAGCGGCAGTGGCTTGCCTTTGGCGGAGGGCAGTCGAAAATCGATGAATTGATTTGGGTCTGGCCCGTAGGGGAGCCGGAGGTCTGCTGCAGGCGGTTGCCGCGAGAGGATATCGTCAGACATGACGTATGCGCCGGAAGATCTTCACCACAGGGGACACAGGGTAACACAGAGGTTTTCCCTGTGATCCCTCGGTGTCCCCTGTGGGTGAAAGATGTCTATTCGTAGCGCAAGGCTTCGATGGGGTCGAGATTGGCGGCGCGCATGGCCGGGACCATCCCGCTCACCACGCCGACGACCGCAAGAATAGTCGTCGCCACGACGAGAATCATGGGAGACACGATGAGCCGAATGTCGGCAGCCTCGGCGTTCTTCGCCAGTGCGCTGTAGAACGTGATCCGGCCCGCGAAGATAGAAACCGCGTAGGACAGAAGGATTCCCAGAACCCCGCCCACCGCGGTAATGACCATCGCCTCGGCAAGAAACTGAAAGAGAATGTGCTGCCGCCGCGCGCCCAAAGCCTTCTCCACGCCGATTTCGCGAGTGCGCTGCGTAACCGAGACCAGCATGATATTCATCAGGCCGACACCGCCAATGCCCAGCGTCACCGTGCCGATGAACGCCAGCAGAACCTTCAGCGCGATCGTGATGATGCCAAACTGAGAGAGTTGTTTCTGCGCGTCGAAGACGAAGACGGCGCGATGGTCGTCGGGCTTGAAGTTGTGGGCCGTGGCCAGGGTGTCACGAATCGTTTGATCCATCCTGTCGTGATCGAGACCCAGGGAGTCGAGCCAGATTCCGTCGAGATAGTGGTTGTCTTTGAGGACATCCATGGAATTGTAGGGGATGTAGACGACGCGATTGTTGTCGTTATCGCCCTCCTGCATGCGGGGCGCGCCGACGCCGATGACTTCAAATGTCACTCCATTGATGCGGATCGATTCCCCCACGGCCGGCATGCCCGAGAAAAGTTTTTCCCTCGCCTCGGACGCGATTACCGCGTAGAGCCCATGCTGCATGTTGTCCGCGTCGTTGAGGAATCGTCCCTCGGAGATGTCGAGATTCCAAATGTCCTGAATCGACGGATCGAGGCCCATCACCGGAAACGTAAAGGCTCGATTGTTGTTCTGAACCGTCGAATCCTTTTGCGCCATCCGCACCACGTGTTTGCTGAGCGGAAGATTGTTGCGCAGCAGTTCGATGTCGTCGTTGGTGAAGCGCACCTGCACGCCCGCCTTGTTGCCGCCTGCCTGCTGCGAGGTACGGCCGGGGAAGACCCCGACGGCGGTCGCTCCGAAACTTTCGAAGATCGTCTCGATAGCTTTGCCGAAGCCGTTGCCATACGACAGAAGCAACACTACCGTGGCGATGCCCCACGCCATTCCAGCCATGGTGAGCAGCGTGCGCCGCAGGTCATGGCGCATCGCGGAGTATGCCTGTTTTAGGAGATCGGAATGCATGGTTATTCCTTGCGCAGGGCCTCCACGGGTTCGAGCAGGGCGGCGCGTCGTGCTGGATAGAGTCCTGCCGCCACTCCCGCGACACCGAGGGAAATCACCGCCAAAGCGGCCGTCGAAGCCACCAGCTTTGGCGGATCAAATCCGTCGCCCAGGCTGACCCGGGAGAGCATTGACATAGCAGCGGCCGCGACCGCGATCCCAGATCCGCCGCTCATCAGAGTGAGGAAGGCGCCCTCCACAAAGAACTGAAACATGATGCTGCCCCGGGTGGCTCCCACTGCCTTGCGCAAGCCAATCTCCCGTGTGCGGTCCGCCACGGCGACCAGCATGATGTTGATGATCCCAATGGCTCCCAGAGCCAGCGTCACCAGTCCCACGCTGCCCAGGAACACGTTCATCGCATCGAAGATCTTTCCGATTTGGTCGACCGTCTTCACCGTGTCCCATTCGTCGAAAGAGTCCGGGTTCTTCGGATCAAAGCCGTGGTTGCGGGCGATCACCTTGTGAACTTCCTGCTTGGCCGTTTCGTGCAGGGCCCGCGATTTCGGCTGGTAATTGATCTGCGAGATCACGTTGGGGGACCCCGCATTCAGCGGCGGAAAATACTGGCGCATCGTGCTAAAGGGAACGTAGTTCTTCAGATTCTGAGTGTTGTTATCCCCGTGGCCGATGCGCTGCAGGGTGCCGATCACTTCGAACTCGATGCCATTGAGAAGAATCGTGCTGCCGATCGAAGGGCGGCCCGAGAACAACGTTCGCCGGGTCTCGTCCCCCAGCACGATCACACGGCGGTCCTGCTGCTCGTCCATGTCGTTGACCCAGCGCCCCTGGTTCATCGGCACGTAGCGTATCCGGTTGAAGTCGGGTTTAACTCCGTTGATGGAACCTCCGGCCTGGAAGAAATCGCTGACTGCCCGGATATCTCCGCGGGAGATGACGGGAGCTGCGCCGCCCACGCTAGGGCAATCGCGCAAGACGTCTTCGTAGTCGTGGTACGTCAGATAGTACTGGCGAAGGGAAGTGAAGCTGCCCTGCAGCGCCGGGGCGCGGCCCGACCAGATGAACAGCACGTTTTCGCCCAGAGAATCGAACTGCTTGCGGTTGCCCGAGCGGAATCCTTCTCCCAGGCCGACCAGCAGCAGCAGCGAGAAGACGCCCCAGGCAATGCCGAACATCGTCAGGAAGGACCGCAGCTTGTGGGCCCACAAAGTGCGCAGGGTCTGGCCGAAGATATCGAAGATGCGCCGCACACTACATTATATCGGCTTCGCCGAGCGGTTGGACTCCGGACCTCAGGTTTGGGCCGGTGCGTTTTCTGCGGTTGGGCTAGCCGCATCGCTCAATCGCGGGCCGCCTTTGTCGTACAGCAAAGCCACAATGGCCCGATACAGCCGGCTGCGCAGTTCGCGCCGGTCGCCGGCTTGCGTAATGTAGCGCACCACCAGGTTCATCCCGCTCGAAGTCGGACGCACGTCGATCGTAGGAGCAGCCGAGAACGGTCGCGCCGCGACATTGTGGGTTGCCCGGTCCCACTCCTTCTGCGCCGACGCCGAGAACGCGGCGGTTTCGTGATCCACGATGGTTCGTATCGCCTCCGTCAATCGATCCGGATTTTCGCCCGCTGGAATCGCAACGTCAATCTCATCCCACACCCAATGCCCGCTGGTTGTGAAATTGAAGAAATGTCCCTCAATGGCAAATCGATTGATGAATGCGACTTTGCGGCCCGTCGGATACCCGGCGTCATCCCAGCTCCCGGTCTCCAACATTACCGTTCGCAGCAGACCGATCTCGATCACCTCCCCACCGATACCGTTGATTTCCACCCAGTCCCCCACTCGGATGCCGTTCCGGCCCATTAGGGTGAACCATCCGACGAACCCGAGGACGAAGTCCTGGAGTGCAACCGTTAGCCCGGCGCCCAGCAGCGCCAGGACGGTCGCCACTTGATTCGGGATGCCAAATACCGCCAGCAGTACGAGTACGATCCCGATCGCTTGAGTTGCGGATTTATAGGCCACCCGGGTGCTCAGCAGTCGCCGGTCCTGTGTTTCCTTCTCTCCATAGATTCTGTCGAGAACCCGCAGCGCGGTGACGACACCGAGCACAATCAACAGGATCAACAACACCGAGCCCAGCACCTCGTGCCACACAATCCGGACTTGCCCATCAACAATCCAAATCCATTTTCCATACAGGTCGCTGAGTTGCTGCAGATCGATACGCCGCTTTTCGAAGCCGGCGAGAGTTTTCTGAACGCTCAACCGATCCCGAAGAACTTTGGCGGCCTCTTGAGTCTCGGCGAGATTTTCTGGGTGCTTGGTGCCGTCTGAAGAGCGTAAGGACGCGGCAGCAGACGCCCGCCTCAGCGATTCCATTCTCAGAACAATCGTCACAGCCGCACTTAGAACCTGCTGGCGCGCTTCGGTCAGCCTTTTTTGCTTCGTGCGCAGTTCCAACCAATCTTTAAGGTGAGACTCCAGGGTTGTCCCGCTCACGTGAAACGACGATGGCTTGATTTGAGGCGCCGGGGAGTTACTGCCTCCGTGCTCAACCGACTCATGCTGCTTAAGCTGTTCTTGAATCAGAGTTACAGGATCTCCGCCCGCCCGAGCCAAATCTTCAGTAGCGTCGTCGAATGCATCCTGGTCAAGTTCCAATTGCGCTTTGGCCAGGTCCAACCGGCCAAGAATCTCACTCTGGTTGTCTTTCCCGGTGTTCTTCGCAGTGGCTTCAAGTCGCTGGACCTGTTCCTGGTCAGATTTGATACTGGCTTCAGCTTCGACTTTCCGGGCCAGTAATTCTTTCGCTTCCGCCCCCAGCATAGGGGGATGGTCCTCCGCGGCGCGCAGTGCTCCAGTAAATGCCAGGTCAACCTCATCATCTGCGATCGGGATAGCCTGCAGGGCCAACTGTTGCTCCTCTGCAGTGCTCGCCAGGGCCACCAGCGCCCGCGCGTTCCGCACAGGCACTTGATCGACAAAGCTGTTCGTGAGGGTCTGGCGCTGTGAGGGCTCAGATGCGTTTTCGCCGGTCCACACGTAGGCAACAAAAGCGCCGATCAGCAAGGCCGCCAGACCGAGGAAAAGAAATGTCGATTTGCTTTTTGCCATGCGCAGGCGGCTCTACGTCTGGACCGCCTTAAAGGGCCTTGGGACGGGAACCCGGGCAGAGTCCCAACGACGAGCCGCGGGGCACGACAGAAATGAACCGCTCCCCGGCTGTCGCTAGCGGTCAATTCTGCCACACTTGAGCCCCATCTTGATCCTCGGAATTTGGCCACCGCCAAAACGCCCACCCCAACGCCACAGCAACGCTCCAAACGTCGAGGCTCCCCCACCCGAGTAACGGGTGAACCTGCAATATTGTCGGCCAGAACTCCGCGGTCAGATTTTCGTTCCGAACGCTGCGCGACTCGGTTATTCTCTACGCGATGACAACGCTTGCCCTGAGCGAACTGCTGGGCGCCACGGTCTATGACCCGTCGGGCGCGGCAGGACGCGTGCGTGAGGTGGCGCTGGCCCCGCAAGAGGACCGGTCGCGCATCTCGTCGCTCATCATCAAGACCAAGTCGGGCAATCGCATTCTGCCCTTTGCCGCGGTGGCGGCCATTAACGGCGGCATCCGCACCAGCACCGAGGCCGGAGAATGGCCCGCCGCGAACGGAACCGAAGGTCTATTTCTGCTCGAGCGCGACCTGCTGGATCAGCAGGTTATCGACGTCAACGGGCGAAAAGTCGTGCGGGTCAATGATGTCGATCTGGAATTCAACGCGCAGAAGGAGAAAGACGCTCGTCCGGTGCTGCGCGTTCACTCGGTCGATGTGGGAGCCCGTGGTGCCATCCGGCGACTGCTGCGTGGGGTTGCGCCGCGAACTGCCCTGCACATTCTGTTGGACCGAATCCCTCCCCGCAGCATTCCGTGGAATTTTGTCGACTTGATCGAGACCGATCCGGCCCGGCGCGTCAAACTCAAGATTTCCCACGAAGGTCTGGCCCGCCTGCACCCAGCCGACATCGCCGACATCGTCGAAGACCTGGCTCCCGACGAGCGCCAGGCCGTCTTTCAGACGCTGGATGAGGAAACTGCCGCAGGGGCCCTGGAAGAAGTCGAGCCCAAGGTGCAGAAGGCCATCGTTGAGTCGCTCGATTCGGGGCGCGCCGCCGACATCGTCGAGGAGATGAATCCTGACGCGGCTGCCGACTTGCTCGGCGATCTTCCCGAAGAGCGCACCGAGCAGATCCTTACCCAGATGGAGCCCGAGGCGCAACAGGATGTCGTTGAACTGCTCGAGCACAAGGAAGAGACCGCTGCCGGCCGCATGACCACCGAGTTCCTCGCTCTGCCGGTCTCAGCCACCGTCCAGAATGCCATCGATTCCATGCGCGAGTTTGAAGGCGGAGTGGAGGCGGTCAGCACGATCTACCTCGTCGACTCCCACGGTACCTTGGTGGGAGCCGTTCCCTTGGCCAAGATCGTATTGGCGCCGTTGTCTGCGCCCATGTTGTCGCTCACCCAGGAGCCGCTGGTTCTGGCCCATCAGGGGGCGACGGAAATGGAAGTGGCGGAGCTGTTCGACAAGTACAATTTGCAGACTCTACCGGTGGTCGACGACCACAATACGCTGACCGGAGTGATTACCTCCGACGACGTGATCAGCATGCTGCGCGCGAAACTCTAGGCTGATCGTTCTGGAAGCCATCTCATAAAAGCGCCCCGCCGTGGGCATCCGTGCGAGATAGGTGTCGAGATCGTCCCGCAAAATCAGGTGACTCAATTGCTGACGGTCACGGGAATGGGCGCAAAGATAGCCTCATTGTTCGAGGTGTCGGTGGCATGGACCGTAATTGTGTGCGCGCCGTTTGCGAGCTGAGTCGAATCGAGCGAAAACATCCAGCCGCACTGTGCTGTGGCATGGGGATACGCGGCCACAACATCGGGACGACTCGAACCATAGACGGCGTTGCCTTTAAGCACATCGTCGACAAAAACGCTGACGCCGGATACCGCATTCTCATCGATGGCCCAACCCGAAATCTGGACGTTGGTGCCGGAAATGGTTGCATTCGCCGCAGGTGCGTCAACATTTCCCAAGGGAGGGAAAATGTCTGAGGCCGGCAGGAGTTCATGCAAGCCGTAAACCACGCCGCGTGCGCTGACATAATCTCCGGGGATGACGTAAGCGTCACCCTCAATGACCGCGCCAGGGCCTAGGGTCGCGACACTGACCGGGTGTTGATAGTACGTCGCATCGCCTGTCGATCCACTGCCGCCGCTACCTGGGAACGAGATGGCAATTTCGTATGGGTACTGAGAAGGGACGAACACCGACAGTCCCATATTGTTGCTATCGATGTTCGCGGCCCATTGCTCTGGTAGATAAAGGATGGAGGTTCCAGGCTGCGTCGGCACCGAGATCTTGCTAATAGCATCCTTGGTCCAAGGTGATCCTCCCCCGTAGTAGGCAAGGGTTGCGTAAGCCGAGTTCACATAGACAGCCGGAAATTCCTGCCAGGCGTTGTAGTGCAGGTCGGTACCGGAGTGGGTCAACTTGAAGTGCACATCGAACGCGAGTGGCGCGCCGGGAACGACAGAGACTGTTTGCTCGAAATACGTGTCCGACAACACGGGCGTATTCGGACCGCCTCCCTTGTCGTCCGGGTACCACTGAAGGGGTTGAGCCTTCAGGTAAAGCGAACTGCTGTCAACCTGCTGGGTTAACACCGGACTACCATGATCGTAGTGGTCGCCGCCCAGCACAGGATCCCATCCGAACACACCGGTGCAGCCCGCGCAGCCGTCGTAGTGCGCGGCACCGTCGTAAAGAGCCGGCTGCACTTCGCGCCCGGTGTCATGAGCATTTACGAAGTTTGTGCCGTCCAGGCTGACCTCGACAATCGAACCTCCCCAAGCCGTTTCCAGACCGATGCGGGCCGTATGACCAGACGAGTAAGTCTGCAGGTAAAGGACAGTACCGGCCTGCGAGGTCTGTGCTGGGGGATTGATGCTAAGGGTGATGGTCGCGTCATGCGCAAGCGACCCGCTGTTCGCGTGTAATGTCAGTAGTGAATTCCCAGTAGGGGTACTGGAGGCAGATGCCACAGTGAACGTCTGGGATGAATTTGCAGCGACTGTGATCGGTGACGCCGGGCTGGTAGACGTCCCTGCCGGTAAACCCGATATCGATACTGAGACAGATCCAGTGAATCCATTCAATCCGACGATAGCCACGGTCAACGGAACACTTGTGCTGCCCTGCACTAAGCTCGCCGATGTCGACGAAAACGGAGATACGACTGATACAGAGAAGTCGGGTGCAGGTGGCGGTGGGGGCGAACTGCGGGGGCCTCCGCCGCAGGCGATTATCGGAAATGTCGACAGCAACGAAATCAGACAGACGAGCCCGCGCCATGATCTCACTGCGCTATCCTCAGCGATAGAAGCCTCTCGGGGTGTGGGAGGAGGGTAAAAAACCGGACCCTTCGGAGAAGCAGGTCAGATTTTCCGCTTGTGAGCACGAGCTGTCAATACAAGCGTGAGCGGGAACGGTGCAGCTCATCGAGGTCGAGAGAGGTATTACCAATTTAAGGCGTCACGGCACTTTTCGTTTGGCCAGACTCGCCGAATGCGTTTATCCTGTCACGTCGTTTGTAGCCTAATTTGCTCCATCTCTATGTCAGCGAAAAGTGCGCATGAAGTTCCTCAGACGCTCGAAAACCCGCATCCTGTTGTTCTTCGCTGTGGTGGGGCCGGGCTTTATTACCGCCAACGTCGATAACGACGCCGGCGGCATCTTTACCTACTCTCAAGCCGGGGCGCAATTCGGACATCTTCTCTTGTGGACCATGATCCCGATCACGCTCGCCCTGATCGTGGTGCAGGAAATGAGCGCCCGCATGGGCGCCGTTACCGGCAAGGGGTTGAGCGACCTGATCCGCGAAGAATTCGGGCTTCGGATCACCTTCTTCATGATGATCGGTATTCTGATCATCAACTTTGGCAACGTGGTCACGGAGTTCATCGGCATCGCCAGCAGCCTGGGCCTGTTTGGTTTGTCGAGATTCGTCACCGTGCCCGTGTGCGCAGTAATTGTCTGGCTGATCGTCGTCAAAGGGCAGTACAAGAGCGTGGAGAAAGTCTTCCTCGCCGCTTCGTTCTTCTACGTGACCTACATTTTCGCGGGGGTATTCGCTCATCCCTTGTGGAAAGATGCGACCCTGGCAACCTTCAAACCGCCCGCTCCTAAAGCCTTCCGCGACCAGGCATACCTTTTTATGGTCATCGGACTGGTAGGCACGACCATCGCACCGTGGATGCAGTTCTACCTGCAATCCTCGATTGTGGAAAAGGGCGTGACCAAGAGGGGCTACAAGGCGTCGCGTCTGGATGTGGTCACCGGATGCGTTTTTACCGACATTGTGGCCTGGTTCATTATCGTCGCCTGCGCCGCCACGCTCTATGTCCATGGGTACCGCGATATCAAAACCGCGGCGGATGCGGCTCAAGCACTTCGTCCCCTGGCGGGGGACTACACGTACATCCTGTTTGCTGTCGGACTATTTAACGCGTCTCTGTTCGCGGCCTCGATTCTCCCGCTCTCTACCGCCTACACGGTTTGCGAAGGCCTCGGGTTCGAATCCGGCGTGGGGCTCAAGTTCAATGAGGCGCCCGCATTCTATTGGCTGTATACGCTCCTGATCGTGGCAGGCGGGGTGCTTGAGATTTTAATTCCGCAAGAGCGGCTGATCAGAATCGCCGTATGGTCTCAGGTGTTAAACGGCGTCGTACTCCCCTTTGTGCTGGTGTTCATGCTTCTCCTCATCAACAAGAAAGAATTGATGGGAGAGTACGTGAACACCCGAACGTTCAACGTGGTGGCATGGACAACGACCGTTCTGGTCATCGCACTATCCGTGGTGTGGGCATTGGCCTCGCTCAAGGGATAAGCCGGCGTTTCCTGGCGCAGGCCAGATATTCGCGTCAGCAAGAGAACGCCCAATCACCCGATCACTGAAACTCGTACGCCCCCATGTCGATGATGCCGCCCACGATTCTGGGCTTGCCTAAGAGATCCTTCTGCAGAATATCCGGGGCAGAGTTGTCACCCACGTTGATCACCGGAGAGCCCGACTGCAGTTGATAGTTGTTCTTCGTGGCGTTCACGAACAAGGGATCGGCTGAGATATTGCCTGTTGTTCCTTCTTCGCTGGCGCACGTTCCCATTAGGCCGGTACCACTCGGGCTGTAGGCGTCGTTATTGGTGAATACCGGGGGCAACGTGCTGTAGGTCGAATCGCAGAAAACGGCGTTCTCGCCGGTCAACCCAACCAGCAGGTTGTTGTAGAACAGAACCTGATTGTCGAATCCGCCGGCCCATACGGCCGCGCCTTGAGTCGTCGCTCCTGTCCCGCCAACAATCGTATTGTTGACCAGGACCGGCCCTGTACTCCCCGATGGCATCGACAAATAGATCGCACCGCCTTGCGAGCCGGTGTTGGCATAAAAGAGATTCTGGACAATCAAGGCGTTCGAGTCATTGACGATGTAAATGCCCCCGCCCTGGCCGCCGTTGGACGAGTTGCCGCTGATCACGTTGTTCTCAATCGTCGGCGTCCCCGCAGCCCACAACGTGATTCCACCCCCATTGCTGCCCCAACTGTTGTTTTGAATCTTGTTGCCGATGATCACCGCCGAGCCGGCGCCGCCCACCGCAATCCCGCCACCCCCGGGACCACCGCTGCAGCCGGACTGGGAATTATTCTTGATGGTGTTGTTCCGGATCTGCGCGGAACTGAACTCCACCGCAATCCCGCCACCCTCCGAGCAGGCAACGTTGTTCTGAATGATGTTGTTGCGAACGATGGGGGATGCGCCAGAGATGTAAATGCCTCCGCCGTCGTACGAAGAGTTGAAGGTCGACGTTCCGTTCTGCACTGTGAATCCATTCAACACCGACTTCGATCCTTCATTGGTATTGAACGTCACCACCGGCGCGATTTTGCCGCCGTCGATGATGGTAACCTTGGCTCCCCCGGAGCTCTTTACCGTGATGGCCTTGCCCAGGAAATTGATGTTCTCGGTATAGGTGCCTGGCGCCACCAATACCAGGTCCCCGGGGTTGGCCGCGTTGATGGCATCCTGAATTGTCGGCTGGTTCGCGGGCACGTTGATGGTCGCCGCGCAGACGAAAGGGCCGGCCGCGGTCGCCAGCAGCAGGCACACCAGAAAATGAGTTCGCACAAGAACCTCCAGGGGTATCTCTGAAACCGAACGGATTCTCTTTATACCGCAGAAAGCTACGCTCGAAAAGAAGTTCTGAGTTCGATGGCGCAGTGTGCAAATTCTTGCAACGTTAGAGGAGTTTTCCGGCGGCGAGATCGTTGACCAGCGTGAGGTCGGCCTCGAGAAAATCAAATTTTGGAAGGTCCTTCGGCTGAGCCCACTGAATGTCTTTGAAGATGCGGTTTTCCAGTTCTCCCCGATACTGCCGGACGACGTAGAAGCGCAGTTCCACCATGCCGCCGTTCGGATATTCGTGCTGAATGCGGGCCAGTTCGTCGCCGATGGTGGCCACGATGCCTAGCTCTTCGTCGAGTTCCCGGCGCAGCGCGTCGCGCGGCTGTTCACCCTCTTCGATCTTTCCGCCGGGGAATTCCCACTTCAGGGGCATGGTCTGATGCCGCGTGCGCTGGCACACGAGCACCTTGCCATCGGTCACGATGAGGGCCGCGACCACGCGCTTCATGGCTCCGCAGGGCTCGCCGCCTGCAGCGCGCTGGCCACCGGATCGACGCAACTGGTGAAGGTGAACGCAAATGCGGCGACGCCGGCCGAGCAGCGCAGTTCCAGTTCGTGCGCGCCGAATTCGTGGTTGTCCACCAGGAAATACATCCGGGCAGAATCCACGACGGCATAACTTTCGTCGCCACTTGCGCCCGAACGAAAGCGTGTGTCGCGGGTCGCCTGCTTCGGGGTCAACGGCTTGCCATCTTGCAGGATTACGACATCGGCGGATGCCGCGTGCGGGGAGGCCATGACCAAGTTTACGGCGGCAGCCTCATATTTCAACCGCAAAGAGTGAGGACCATTTTCCACAGCCTCGAAGTATTCCGCGGTCGATGCCCACCGCCCAGTGGCGTAGAAGAAGTTTTCCGCGATCGGTCCGGCGAACTCGTAGTCGGCGATCTGATCCTCCTTGAATCCGCCATCGTTGCCGATCCGACCTCGGCGATTCCCGAGATAAAGTTCGCCAGTCGCGCGATAGCAGACTGCACCCATGTGGTCTTCTTCGCGCACCGGCTCCATCAGCGGCGGCAGGTCGATCGCCGGATCAACCTCCCGCAGCAGTTCCTGTATGACTTGTTCGCACTCGCCATACCCGCCTTCGCCGAAGTGGCCGTAGCGCAGGTATCCGTCTTTATCGAGCAGGTACTTGGTCGGCCAGTATCGGTTCGCGAATGCCTTCCAGATTTCGCGATTGCTGTCGATCACGATGGGGTAGGTGAGCCCGAATTCGCGGATGCCGCGTTTCACGTTGGACTCATACTGCGCGAAGGTGAATTCCGGCGTGTGCACGCCGATCACCGTCAATCCCTTATCACGGTAGCGTTGATGCCACGCCTGCACGTAGGGCAGTGTGCGGATGCAGTTGACGCAGGTGTAGTCCCAGAAGTCGACGAGCACCACGCGCCCGCGCAACTGGCGAAAGCTGAGGGGAGTCGAGTTGAGCCACACGCGCCCGATCTCCGGGGCGCGCACCTTGCCTTTTTCGACTCTCATGAAGTGGAGCTTTCCAGCTTCTTTCCCACGAGCATGGCGCAGTGCTGCACGAAATCCTGATGTTCGGGAGTGAAGGCGGCAGGGAAGTGGCTGTCGATGTCGAGTTCGCCGACCACTTTTCCATGAGCGAATACCGGCACGACGATTTCAGATTTGGTCTCCAGCGAGCATGCGAGGTAGCGAGGATCCTTGGCAACATCGTCGACTACGACGGTCTGTCCGCTCGAGGCTGCGGCTCCGCAAATACCCTGATTGAGCGGGATGCGGGTGTGCGGCGTCATCGCGCCCTCAAACGCGCCCAGCACCAGCATGGGCGGCTGCGCGCCGGGCTCGAGCAAATAGAAGCCGACCCAGTTGTATTTCAGCATGCGGTCGTGCAGCAGTTTCACCATTGACCGCATGAGATCCCCCGCGGTCGGGGCGGACTCCGCCAATGCGGTGAGTTCGGAGCGCACTTCTTCGATTCGGGTGGCCACTGCCATGAATCAAATCTTAACTCACCGGACGGAGTTCTCGGCAGTGCGAGTGGGAACCCCCGTAATCTGCCGGATTCCTTTCGTGCATGGAAAAAGTTCCGGGTAAATGGCGAACGCCAGTGCATCCAAGCCCTGCAGCAGTGTAGGTGCGGGCGTGTTGAGGAACTCGTCGCGGACACAAAACACGCGGCCCGATCGAGCAGCGGAAGTCGTCTCCCAGCCGCGATCTGCAATCATCTTTTCGAGCGGGACGCGGTCTCCGGCGCCGCACCAGGCGGCTATGATGACCTCCGGGTCGAGGCGGCGGATCTCGTCGATGGAGCACTGCCCACCAGGTACCCCCACGAATTCGCCTCCCGCTGCATCGACCAGTTCCGCAACCCAACGCTGGGAAGCGATGACCGGCTTGCCCCATTCCTCGCAGAAAACTCTGGGACGGGACTGCCCGGCGACGCGCGCGCGGACCTCGTCGATGCGCCGCTGCATGCTGTGAATGACCTCTTCCCCCCGCTTACCCGCTCCGACGGCGCCGGCGATCGTCGCGATGTCGGTGTAAATGTCCGCCAGGGTTCTTGGAGCCAATCCCAGAAAGCGAGCGCCCGCTTTCAGGATTTCTGCGATCGCCTTCTCCTGATACGGAACGGCAGCGAGGACGAGATCGGGCCCTGCGTCCACGATCTGTGCGGTGTCGGCTGTCCATGAGTCGGCCAGAATTGCGCGCGAGCCGTCCGCCACCGCGGGCACAACGTCGGCACAATATCGCGTGCACGCTACCACCCGGTCGAGTTCACCAACGGCCTCGAGAATTACGGTGGCGCTCGGCTGCAGGCATGCGATCCGGCGCGGCGTGTGATCCGAAGACATGAGTCCATCTTAAACGGATCACCGGAGCGACGCGGGAACGATGGCCGCGGTCTCGGAAGTTCTCAGCGCCCTCCGCGGGGTTTCTCCGCGTCCTCAGCGGTTATGCCCTTTTCTTAACCGCAGAGATCGCTGAGAAAGGCCGCCGAGAACGCCGACCGAAACCTATCTGTTGACTTTGGAGAGTGCGGCAGCAAGTGCATCCACAGCCAGTTGCGCCGCATGTGCGGATGCGGGCGGCACTCCGCCGACGGACGCGATCAGGTTCGCCGGTTGAATGGCGAGAGCTTCCTTCGTGGTCTTGCCAGTTGCCAATTCGGTGAGCGCCGAGGCACATGCCATGGACGGCACGCATCCCTTGGCTTTGAACCGTATATCGGAAATCCGTCCGGCATTGATTTTCAGGCTCAGGCGAAGAATGTCGCCGCAGACCGGATTCTCGACCTCGACCGCGGCGTCGGCGCCCGGAAGGTCTCCGGCATTGCGCGGATTCTGGAAGTGATCGAGGAGTTGCGCGGAGTACATCGATTCGATTGTAACTGGAGACAGTTTGTGTGCGGTCACCTCCCCCGTCTCGAAGACTCGGGGCTTTGAGTTCAGACGCCTGGTCTCGTCAACAATCGGTTACAATCTCGGCTCCGCCTCAGAGTCTGGATCTACTATGAAGAAGAACGTCTGGAGAGCAGTGATCGAGGTAGGGTTTATCATTTTCCTGTTCTATTCCAACCTCCTGATGGGAGAGTTTGAGCGCTCAGGCATTGGGCAGAAGAGGGGTGTAGTGTGGGCCATCGAAGACGTTTTCACCGTTGCCAATTTCGAAATTGCGATGATCGCCGCGCTCATCGGCTATGGCCTTTTTGAATTTCTTCGTAGGAGATTCTAAACGCGGTTCTGATGATTGGCCTCACACGAAACATAAGTGGAGGTTAAAACCCATCACCCGCGGTTTACACCGTATGCATCCAGCACATCCCGTAGCGTCACGATGCCTTCCAACTTGTGTATGTCCGCACGGTTCACCACGGGCAGGATTTCAATCTGGTTTTCTCCCATGCGTTCCAGAGCCAAATCCAGTTCCTGGTCCGGGTGGACGTGCGGAAAAGCCAACGCATCCATCAACTCAATCAGCTTCTTATCCGAGCTTTCTGCCGACTCGCGCTCCAGTCGTGCGTGATTGATCACACCAATTACACCTCTTCGATCCTCTACCAGCCACGTTCGAAACTCACTCGACCGAACCCGTTCCAGGGCCTCCCGAACCGTGATCTCGGCGGGCAGCAACTGGCTGGCGGTTTGCATGATTTTCACGATCTGACGTCGACCATGTCGTCGGCGCGTCTGCGCGGTTGGCAGGTGTATGCCGTCCTGCACCGCCAGGGCCTCGTAGATCGGTTCCCGCTGCAATCGTGAAGCAATGAACAGGCTCACCAGATTAGCAATCATCAGCGGGACGATCACCGCATAGTCTTGCGTCATCTCGAAAATCATTACTACGGAGGTCATGGGAGCGCGCACGATACCGGCAAAGACTGCGCCCATCCCGACCAGCGCGTAGGCGCCCGGCGTCGCAGTGTATGCGGGTAAGAAATGGTGCGCCAGGGTCCCCACGCTCCCTCCTAACATGGCGCCGATAAACAACGATGGGCCGAAGATACCCCCGGCGTTGCCCGAAGCATAACTGGTGGTAACGGCAAAAAGTTTCAGAACCACCAGCAGCACCATCAACTGGAAGGCCATCTTTCCGTTTAACGCGTCGCCGACAAATCCATAACCTACGCCCACCACCTGCGGCACAAACCATCCCATCAGCCCGACCAGCAACCCACCCGCTACAGGCTGGAACCAGACTGTGTTCTGCGGAAACCGCAGGAAACGCGCCCGCATACCCAGCAAGAGCTTTGTGAAGGCTACCGAAACCACACCGCCGGCCACGCCGAGCACCCCATAGATCGCAAATTCCATCGGATGGACCAGTTGATATTGCGGAACCTTGAAGAGGGGATTATTGCCAAGCAAGACCCGCAAGACCATCCACGCAGTCGCCGAAGCCAGCACCACTGCGCCCATCACGGGTGCGTTGAGATCGCCCACGATCTCTTCGAGCGCAAACAGCACCGCTGCCAGAGGCGTATTAAACGCGGCTGCAATAGCCGCGGCCGCTCCCACCGGAAGCAGTTTCTTTATTTGCTCGATGCGCAGTCCAAGGAGGCGTCCAAGCACCGAAGCCATGCCCGCGCCAACTTGAACGGAAGGCCCTTCGCGCCCCAGCGGGATTCCACTCGCAAGCGTTGCCGAAGTGCAGAAAAACTTGCCTAGCACGGTGCGCAGGAGAATATGTCCTTCGCGTGCATACAGAGCGGCCTTGGTCTGTGGCACACCGCTGCCACGTGCATTGGGAAAATACTGATAGAGCAGGTAACCGACGCCGAGCGAGCCCACCACCGGGAACAGCAGACGCCGCCACGGAGCGCCACCTACCGGGTACAGCCGCATTCCGACTCGTTCCGTCAGCAGGATGAAGGCAACGACAGCCACACCAGTCAATGCGCCGATCACCAGCGCTAAAACCAGAATGACTTGATCCTCTCGGTGCTGCAGTTTGGCGACGCGATCTAACAGCCAAGTTCTCCAGCGAATCCGGCTGCTTGTTTGGCTGTTTTCACTCATCTCTTGAGAAGTTCTACCTCTTGGGGCAAAGACCTGCAAGACAACCTCCGCTGAGCTTCGAAAGAAATGCTGAACGGAACACTTTCGGCGACAGTGGTAGAGATTGAGAGGGTTCTAGAACGACAGGCTGAGGGGAATCAGCAATTGAGGATGGCGTAGCACTCCGGTAAGGTAACCGGATGAAAGTTTGCCCCCGAAGGCGATCTCCAGGATAAAACGACGAATGGCGAAATCAGACCATTGGCTTGCGATGTAGATGCGCCCTGCACAATGGCGATCAGCAAGCGAGCCGATGCGCGGGCCGCCTGAAAGGCCGTGGCCGGTCCGTGCACTACTGAATACGGACCCTGGATAGAGGGAGAGAAAAAGATCACCAGAACGCAGAGAACTACAACTGCCACCAGAGCCAGTTCGCACCCGATGTGGTCAGAAATCATTGGCTTGCGATCATTGTATCGAAGTTCAGATTACCCGAGTGCAAACTGGCGCAAATCCCATTACACTCATTGCCCGGGGAAGTAGACAGTCCATCCACGTTGACGGGCTGTGGCCTCCAGGTCAGCATTCGGATTGACCGCGAAGCCATGCGTGGCATAGGCGAGCAGTTCCGCGTCCCAGCGGGAATTGCCGAACGCGGCATCGATATCCTTCTGCACGAGTTCTCGTAAGGCTTGCGGCTTGCCCGGCCCGGACGGGACGCGCACCAGCCGGTCGGTCACAATTCCGTTCTCGAGTTCCACCTTGGCTGCGAGGATGCGATTGTCAGCAATGCCGAATTGCTTCATCCCGGCGCGGATCACCCATTCATTCGACGACGAGACAGCCCAGATTTCGCAGTCTGTCTCGTGCAGTTGATGCACCAACTGCTTCATCTCCGGGAATACCCGTCCGGGGAACGACGTCGTCATGAACTCCGTAGCGGCCTCCATCATGGCGGCCTCGGAGAGCCCCTTATGCATGGTCACCATCTCGCCGCACATGTCGTCTTCGCTCACCTTGCCGGCCTTGTATTCGGCATAGCGGGCGCGCATGACCCGGGCGACTTCGGCGGACACGACGCCGCGCTTGATCTCCCAATCGAAAAATGTTTCCCCGGCATCGCCCGACCAGAGTGTGCCGTCGCAGTCGAAGGCGGCGACCCGCGGCGCGAGCCGCAAAACGGATTCAATAAACTGTGTGCTGGTGGAAGCGGCTTCGTTGCTTGCAATATCCATGCAGTTCGACAATATCGTGCGAATGCGGAATTGCGCAATGAGGCGAGAGGAAGATTTCAGATTGCAGGTTGACGACGCGCGACGAGATCCTCGATCTTCAATCTGAAATCTGAAATGTTGTTACGACTTCGGCACCAGACCCGCATAATCCTCAGGAGTATTGATATTCAATGAGACGGCGGGGTCATTCACGGGAAGGTAGTGAATGTGGTCCTTGAGGCTGTGCTCAATCTCACGGGCGTTCGCGGTCGCAGGCGCCTGCAGAAATTTCTCGATCATTTCCCGCCCCGCCACGTACGGATGCCCGTGCTTCCCGGAGAATTCCGGCACGACCGCCCAGATGTTCTGCGGCGCAGCCTCGAAGGCCTCGCGCAGAACTTGCACAGTCGCCGCCATCGCCGGGGGACGGTCGACCAGGGTGACGATCGCCGCGTCGCGCCCGCGATTCAGCACCTCCCGCAGGCCAACCTGCAGGGAACTGAACTGGCCCTGCGTGGGGTCGGGATTCACGAGGATCGACGCGCCCTTCGCGTAAGCAACCGGCGCCAGAGCGGGCTCATTCTGTCCGGCGACGACGACGACGAAATCGGTGGACAGCTCCAACGAGCGGATCGCGGCGGAGAGGAAGGTCTCTTTCGACGGCTGCATTCCACCCGCTGGCGGCCAGGGAAGCAGAGCCTTGTCCGTGCCCATGCGCGTCGATTCGCCTGCGGCCAGAATCACTCCAGCGAAGCTCACCGAGCGGGACATGCTGCGGACGATAGCAGAAAGCGGAGAGAAAGTCAGTGATGGGGAGGAATTGCTGATTTCTGATTGCTGATTGAAGAGCAGGACTGCCGACGCCTTGGGTTCTTAATCAACAATCAACAATCAACAGTCAACAATCAACAATCGTCCTCGTTATTGATCTTTCCCCTCATCAATCGTCTCTCCCACCTTGGACTCGATTTCCCGCGCAGACTTGAACCAACTCAGGTGCGGTAGAGACGCCGTCGCGTGGCGGCGAATGGCAATCAACTCCGCGGTGATGGCAATACCGATCTCCTCTGGCGTGACCGCGCCAATGTCGAGCCCAATCGGCGCGTGAACCCGGTCGAAAAGATGCGCGGGCAGGCCCTCGGCCTGCAGCGCCTTCGATATCTCGATGACTTTCCGCTTCGAACCGATCATGCCCACGTAACGTGCGGGCGTCTGCACGGCCCAGCGCAGAATGCGCATGTCATCGCGATGTCCGCGCGTCACGATCACGATGTACGACGATTCGTTCGGATCAAGCGTCCGCATGGCCTCATCGAACTCCAGCGCGTGCACCTCGCGCGCGGCGGGGAAGCGTTCCTTGGTGGCGTAGGAGGAGCGGTCGTCGGTGACGATGACGTCGAATCCAGCGCTCGCGGCTGACCGGCAAACATTAAATGCCACGTGGCCTGCACCGAAAACATAAAGTAATGCTGGAGGTAGCACCGGTTCCACGAAAATCTCCAGAGTTCCGCCGCACACCAGGCCGGTGTCGTACTTGGGATCCTGGTTCAAGTCAAACTTTAAGGTTCGCGGCTTCTCCGATTCCATCACCTCGCGCGCCGCCTGCCAGACGTCGGCCTCAACGCATCCGCCACCAATCGTGCCCACGATCGAACCATCATCGCGCACCAGCATCTTGGCGGTCTGGAAGGAAGGGATCGACCCGCGAACGTTGACGATAGTAGCGACGGCCCCGCGGCGTCCCTGGCGGCGCAACTCGACGATCTGTTCGTAAATGTCCATGGACTGAAATGGCTCTGCTGATTATCAGTCGGTTAATAGGAGGGAGTCAACGTTCTCGACGGGCAAAAGGTCCATCAAACCATCTTAGAGGGTGGCGCGAAGTGTCCGGCAAACGGGAAGCAAAAGTCCTAAACCGCCGAGAGCGCAAAGAAACCCCGCGGAGATCGCGGAGTGAACCGGCTGCGAGGTGCGACTTCAGACTCTCTCTGGGGCTCAGCGGGTTATGGGGTTGAGCCTCTGCCACCAGATTCGGATGTGTTAGCTTGAAGACGCAATCGCAACAGGAGTTCTTCCCATGAAAGCCGTTCGCATCCACCAATTCGGCGGGCCCGAAGTTCTGACCTACGAAGACGTCCCCGATCCCCAGCGGCGCAACGATCAGGTGCTGGTGCGCGTGAAGGCGTGCTCTCTGAACCATCTCGATGTCTGGGTGCGCAAGGGATTGCCGGGCGTGAAGCTGCCGCACATCCTCGGCAGCGATATTGCCGGCGAGGTGGTCGAAGCCGGTGAGTACGTCACGGGATTCAAGCCCGGCCAGCGCGTGCTGGTTGCGCCTATGCATTTCTGCGGACACTGCGTGAAATGCGTCGCCGGATTGCAGAATCAATGCCGCGAGTTCACCGTGCTTGGCAATGCCGTCGATGGCGGAAACTGCGAGCTGTTTGCGGCGCCGGCTGCGAATGTGATTCCGTTTCCCGACTCGCTCGACTTCCATCAGGCGGCCAGCGTGCCGCTGGTATTCGTCACGGCCTGGCACATGCTGGTCGGGTTGGCGGCAGTGCGTCCCGGGCAGACGGTGCTGGTACTCGGCGCAAGCTCCGGCGTAGGAATCGCTGCGATCCAGATTGCCAGGTTGTTTCACTGCCGCGTGATCACCACAGCCGGCGATGAGACCAAGCTCGAGAAGGCACGCGCTCTCGGCGCGGACCACGGCATCAACCATTACAGGCAGAAGATTTCTGAAGAAGTCCGCCGGATCACGAATAAAGAGGGGGTCGACATCGTCGTCGAACACGTCGGCGCGGCTACATGGGACGAGAGCTTGAGGTCGCTGAAGACCGCCGGAACACTCGTGACCTGCGGCGCGACCACGGGCCCCAGCGTAGGAATCGATCTGCGACATCTCTTTGCCCGGCAGCTGCGCCTGCTGGGCTCGTACATGGGGACCATGGCCGAACTGCACGAGGTCCTCGGACATGTTTTCGCCGGACGCCTGAAGCCGGTGGTCGACCGTACTTTTCCGCTGAGCGAGATCCGCGCGGCGCACGAGTATCTGGAGAAGAGCCAGATGTTCGGCAAGGTCGTGATCAATCCCTAGCCACCCTCAACCACAGAGGTCACAGAGGAACACAGAGTCGCAGACCCCCGTGTCCCTCTATGTCCCCTGTGGTTTAAAATGTTCTATATGTCCCGCGAACTGAACTTCGGACCCTACGTCGACGTCGAAGACGGCAAGAAGGTCGTCAAAGACCTGACCTTCGGCAATCCCACGCCCGAGGGAGTCGTCCTGACCACGCTCGATTCGGCCGTGAACTGGATGCGCAAGAGCTCGATCTGGCCGATGACCTTCGGCTTGGCCTGCTGCGCCATCGAGATGATGTCGATGGGCGCATCGCGATTTGATATTGCGCGCTTCGGCGCCGAAGTGTTCCGTCCCTCGCCGCGGCAAAGCGACCTGATGATCATCGCCGGCCGCGTCTCGAACAAGATGGCTCCGGTCATCCGGCAACTCTGGGAGCAGATGCCCGAACCGAAGTGGGTGATGTCGATGGGCGCGTGCGCCACCTCGGGCGGTGTGTTTCAGAACTATGCGCTGGTGCAGAGTGTGAACCAGGTTATTCCCGTCGACGTCTATGTTCCGGGATGTCCACCGCGACCCGAGCAGTTAATCTATGCCATCACCCTTCTGCAGGAGAAGATTCAGAAGGAGCGGGGCACCATCAAGAAAGCCCTGAATCTTTCCTAGGGTTCGTTCGTCTTCCGCATCAACTCTTTCAACGCGGCTGAAATCTATTAAATTCCCGTCGTGTCCTGCTTTCCGGTACAGTGGCCGCATGTATGACTTGGGAGATGGATCGAACTGGCTGCGCGTCGGATGGGGCGCGTGCGTTGGTGTAATCTACGGCGCTGTCTTCCGATCCCTCTTTCTTCTGTTTCCTGATCCCGGCTGGATTGGGATCATGACGGTTGGCTTCATACTCTTCACGCCGTTCGCGATGGGTTTCATCACGGTCTTCATTGTCGAACGGCGGCGCGTCCAGCCGATCTGGACATGGTTTCTGTACCCCTGGCTTCCTGTGGCAGGCGGCCTTGCGGGCGCCGGGCTTTTCGTGTGGGAGGGCCTGATCTGCATCGCGATGTTCGCTCCAATCGCTTTCGGAGCTGCGACTTTGGGAGGAGTCGCCGCCGGGCTCATCGCGCGCATGGTGCGTTCGCGGGCAGTCAAGAATGGCACATTGGCCTGCGTGGCGTGCCTGCCGCTATTGATCAGCCCGATCGAGCGTCAGTTTCTCGCGCAGCGCGACTTGCGCAGCGTGGAGAGCGTCATCGACATCAAGGCATCGCCCGCTACGGTGTGGAAAAACATCGAGCGCGTCCCGGCGATTCGCACATCGGAACTCCAACCTTCCTGGAGTCATGCCATTGGGTTTCCGAATCCCGTGGAAGCGACGCTGTCCAGGGAAGGTGTCGGCGGCGTTCGCAACGCGACGTTCGAGGGAGGCGTGCTCTTCATCGAGACGGTCGATACCTGGGAACCGGAACATCACCTCGGTTTTTCGATCCGTGCGCAGACGGACAAGATCCCCAAAACCACGCTGGACGAGCACGTGACCGTGGGCGGAGAGTACTTCGATGTGCTCCACGGTGATTACGAACTCGAGCAACTGCCGAATGGCGAGATCCGCCTGCATTTGCGCAGCCTGCATCGGGTTTCAACCGACCTGAACTGGTATGCCCACCTCTGGACCGACGCGGTTATGGCTGACCTGCAACGCAGAATCCTTCACGTCGTGAAAGCCCGCTGCGAAAGTGCAGTGCAGAACCAGCCTTGAGCTTTGGCGTGGTGCTAACTCACGGCAGGGTGAACACAAACGTGATCTCTTTCTGCACCGCGACCGGGCTGCCATTGAGCAGCGCGGGACGATAACGCCACTGCCTTAAGGCCGCCGTAGCGGCTGCTGCCAGAAGCGGTGATCCGCTGACGACTTTAACTTCCTGAACCAATCCATCCGCGCCGATCGTCGCATCCAGCGTGACCTTCCCGTTGAGCCTCTGGGTTCTTGCCTGAAGCGGATAATTGGGGTCGACCTTGTGAACCAGGGTCGGTCCAACGACTCCCTCCGAGAGGCGTGGCCCGGACGCAGGCAAGGTTGCCGGCACAGAGATAATTCGAGTCAGTTCCTCTGGAATCGTGGAGACGGTTGGGCTCACGACTGGAGGAGCTTCGACCTCCGCCGGTGCAGGCGCGGTGTTCCTGGCAGAGCTGGCGGCGGGTGGGGAAATCACGACAGCGGAACGGGCAAGCAGGCCGTCTTCCGGATCAAGCTCGGCCGCATTTTGCAGCGCGGTTCCCGTACGCGACCGATCCGAGCGCCGGTCGATGACTCCCGGCGCAGGTTTGAGAGAGAGCGCTCCAGCAGGTGCCCGGGGCGAAGAATCTGTAGAGCCGCTCCCGGTCCGGGGGGGCGCAGCGCTGGCGGCAGCGATTTCTTCGGCGGGCACATGCCAGCTCCACCAGGCCACGGCAAAAGTCGATAGCACGGCGGCGACGATTCCTCCGACGAACCATAGGCGGCGCCTGGAAGGCTCGGCGACCTCGTACGTGAGCGGCGTCTCGGCAGTAACAGCGGGATCTGCGAACAGCATCGAGGCACTGATTGCCGATTTGCCGGTCGCTCGGACAGACGGAACCGGAGCAGCCGGCGCGGGTGCGGGAGCGTAGCCGCGTGACTCGCGCTGGTACGCTGCCTCCGCGATCTCGGCCAATGCTCGCAAGGCGTGCAGGGCTTCGCCGTCAAAGGCGTTGGGCCGCGCCGCGAAAGCCTCAAGAATTCCTGCGCCGGAGCCTCTTGGACCGTGTAACGGAATCACCACGATCGAGCGAATGCCCAGGCCGCAGCACACGTCACGATCCACCCGGTCATCCGTCCGGGCATCGTGGCAAATCTGGATGGTTGCCGTACGCAGGGACTCTCCGGAGATCCCCGATTCGGTGTTCAGAGGAGCGCCCAACTCGGGCGCGACGCTGCCGCTGCGCGCCCGGCAGACAATCGTCCCGCCTGTCTGTAAGGCCAAGGCAGTTCCGTCGGCCGAGGTGAGAACCCGCGCGGCGTCGGCCACAGCATGAAGGATGGAGTCTGCGGATTGAGTTCCGGCCGCGAGCCCCTGACGAAGAACTCCCAGCAGAGCGAGGTCATCCGAGGGGCCAGTCGCCATTTCTCGCCCGTAGTCTGGCGTGGGCAGCGGAGGTTTGCGGTTGATTGTAAAAGATCCCGAGGAGGCTGGAAGCGGAGCAGTTCCCATGGCCCGAATCGCCCTTGGACAGAATTTGGCCAGAGACGAGTCCGCCGGGAAATCAGCGGAAAGCGCGCGATTGGCGCCAAGTGTGGCTTAACACTACTGAGTTGTCAACCTCTCAGTAGGGCCTCCCCAGCTTGCCTCAGGCAGCGCGGGCGAAGTTCCTGAACGCCCTGTGCCGCCATCTCCCCCGCGCTATAATGAGTCCAAGTCGACCTGGGGTGCTTTATGGAACGTCTTCCCGTCGCCGCGTTTCTGATACTCTCTCTGGTTCTCACCTCGCCCCGGGCCCATGGGCAGAACGGCAATCCGGCCCCAGCTCCTGATCAGCCGGCTACGCCTGCGGCTGGCAGCCAGGCCGCGCAACCTGCCGAGCCCACGCCGCCCGTGATACCCGCTGGCGCTCCGCACATGTCGAAGCAGACCCGCCTGGAAATCATTCGGGATTTCGAGACGCAGTTGGTCTACTCGCGGGCGCTGTTTCCCATGGGATCGAAAGGCCTGACGTTAAAAGGTGGCGTGACCACCCCCAGCGGCCAGGACCTGCAGCAGATGCTCGCTCTCTGGGGACCGTCCATCCGGCCCGGCGATCCGGCGCATATTTCCTTCGTCCGCATCAACAACGACCATATTCATTTCGATCTCAACGGCGGCGCCATCAAGCGCAAGAAGTGGTACCAGCACATCGAAATCGCAGGCGCCAACGGTACCCCCGTACCTTTGTCGGGCAATGACTCAACCGACAATCCGCACGGCAGTTACCTCGACGTCTACTTCGACAAGTACGTTCCCGAGATGAGCGCGGGCCAGTTGCGCGCCTTACTTTTTCCGGTGCTCGACTTCAACGCAAGAAACAAAGAGCAGGCCTATCTCGACACCGTCCCTCCGAAGGTGAAGGCGGCCATCCAGGCGCATCACGTGCTGGTGGGAATGAACACCGAGATGGTGCTGCACGCCATGGGCAAGCCTCCGAAAAAGGTACGCGAGAAGGACGGAGACATCGACTACGAAGAGTGGATCTATGGCACCCCGCCGCAGGATGTCGACTTCGTCCGCATCGTGGGCGAAGAAGTGGTGCGGGTCGAGACCATGAAAATCGGCGGCGAGAAAATCGTGCGCACCGAAAGAGAAGTCATCCTCGATAAATCCGACAAAGACACCGAGGCCAGGAAAGAAGAGCAAGACCGTCCCGCGAACGCTCCCAGCCTGCGTCGTCCCGGCGAAGATTCGCAAGACGTCCCGAAGCCCGCCGACAGCGTCAATCCGAGGCCGCCCGCACAGCCGCCCGACATGCCGGCGCCTCCCCACGACACCGGGCCGGGAGAGATCGTCGCAGGCGGCTAAGGCTCAAACACCCACTGCGAGTTCCGAGCGCGCGTAAGGCCGGACCCATCGAGGCCCGGCCTCTTGACTGCGAACAATCCGACAGACTTAGTGCTTGACTTGGAATACGGCACCGAACCCCGATGCGCCGCCGAACCATGTCGTCCCGTAGATGGTGGCGCCGGGGGTAAGCACGATGCCGAACGGCGCCTGGCCATCGCTTGAGTTGCTGAATGCATGCAGCACTTTCTCGCGCCACGGGCCACTCGCGGTGGGTGTGAGTTCGAATACTGTGCCGCACGTCGCCACCACCGGCTGACAGTTGTTGCCGCCACCCTGCAGGGTTACGCCGTAGAGATTACCTGCAGTATCGATGACCATGCCTCCACGGGGCTCAGCACCGTCGTTTCCGGAGCCAAAGATGTGCAGGACCTTCTCCTTCCAGCTTCCATCGGACTGCGGCATCAATTCAAACGCCAGGCCATAACCGTATGTGCTGCCCAGGCTGGCCTCGCCGTAGAGGTTCCCGTGGCGGTCGAAGATCAAAGGGGATGTGCCGAACTCTCCGCTGTTTGCACCGCTAAAGTTCACGAGTATCTTCTCGGTCCAGCTTCCGTCCGACTGGGGCACCAACTCAAAGACGGTTCCGCAGTTCTGCTGAAAGTAAGCGCAATAGTTGGTTCCACCGAACGACGTCTCACCGAATAGATTGCCCGCCGAATCGATCACCAGTGCCGAGACTGGGTTCGCGCCATCGGTGCCGTTTCCGAAACTATGCAGCACTGTCTCGACCCAGGTGCCATCCGATTGCGGACTGACTTCAAATACAGTGCCTGCGCCGTACGTCCCTCCGTATTCCGTGGTACCGAAGAGATTGCCATTCGCGTCGCGGGCCAGACCGCCAACCGGAACCGAGCCATCCGCGCCCGTACCGAAGGAGTGCAGGTCGACCTCCGTCCAAGTCCCGTTCGCTTGCGGCATCAGTTCGAAGACGGATCCACCCAGAGTATCTCCACCAAACTCGGTGACTCCGTAGAGATTGCCCCGTTCATCCCCAATGACGCCCCCTTTGGGCACCACGTCGGAGGAACTTGCGAAGTCATAGACGATCTTCTGCGTCCAGTGACTGTTCTTGAAGATCAGTTGCCAAACTTGCGTCGTGGAAGTGGTATAGAGATTCCCCGACAGATCCATCGACAGCCCTTCGTCGGGCTGTGTGGCGCTGCTGGAAGGACTGAAGATCACCTTTTCAGATTGAGCCACACTAGGCGCCGCAGACGCCAGCAAAATAACAACAAGAGTGGCTGACAAGGTTGCCAGCCGAAAAGAAACTAGATTGCTTCGCATGTAGATGCTCCGTAAGTCGCGATGCGACGGTTGTTGTGGATCAGATGGGCCCGAACAAGAGGAAACAAGAATTCGATCACCGACGAAGCGAAGCGATCGACTGCGGGGAGGTGCACGCAATATATGGCGACTGCTATCCGCTGTCAAGATGTGCAGGAACTTGCACAGCTCAACTTGGAAGTGAGAGAGGCCTTCACATGTAACATGCCGGCTAAGTCACAAACAGAGGAGGAAGCGCGGCCCATCACTGACGCAAGACTCTTACTTCATCGCAACAGCGGGCGTTGCGTCCGCGAACGAGAACGCCAACGAAACGTTGGGATACTCCTGCCCGTCCACTTCGACATAGGGATAGACAAAGTAGTTGAGCGGTTTGCCATCCTGCGCGGGACTGAGTTTCAAGTCCCGGCCCATGCTGAATTGCACGCGGTTCGCGTCGTGCGATCCGAAAAAGTACTCGCGCTTCTCTGGATGCTTCCACGCTTCCGAGATGTCGACAGGAATCCATCCCTTGCCCTCGATGTAGAAATCGGACCAGCAGTGATAGCCGGCAATTTCGGAGGAATGTTGGTCGGGCGGCAGCGGAAATCCGATCTCGAAGCGCGCCGGAATGCCTTGCGACCGCGCCATCGCAATGAACAGGGAATGAAAGTCGGTGCAGTTGCCCTTCTTGGCGTCGCAGGCATAGAGAACGTCGCCGTGCCCCCAACCGGTGCCGGTCTTGTCGTATTTCATCGTCGTGAAAACGTAGTCGTAGATGGCGTGCGCCTTGTCGAGCGGCTGCGTCTTGCCCTGCGTGACTTTGGCGGCGAGTTCGGCGGGAAGGCCGGTGACGGGAACGAGCGCGTCTGCTTGCAGATCCTCCTGGCGCTCTTTGGTTGTGAGTGCTGCGGTCGCCAGGCGCGGCGCGGGATTCAGCGCGACACGCTCACGACGCGTGATGTCGTATTCGATGTCGAAGTGCAATTCCGCTGCTGGCGCGTTGTTCGTCTCGGCGAAATAGACTTCGTTGTCGTATTTCGACTCGCGCTCTTTCTTGAGCGGCAGATTACCCTTGGTGGAAACGATCTTCACTTCCTGATACGCATCGGTCTGGGCGGCGGGAATCCAGACACGAACCTTTCTGCCGGACGGAACGTTCTTCACCGTGAATGCATAGTGAAAGGTGAAGTGCCGGGACTCTTGTGCAAAGACAGAGAAGGTCGAAGCGAACAGAGAGAGCAATAGACAAAGCTTGCGCAGCATAGGCGGCTTCCTTTTGTATTCGCAGGGCACGAGTGCTAAGTGCCAAGTGTTAAGTGCTGGTTTTCAACGACACACGGGCGTCTTAGAGGGAACGCCGTCAAGTAAAGCCGCGCTGCGGGATGCGCATGGAAAGAAGATGCCTCAAGGCGAACTGGGGATGCGGTATTTTGCCTTGAAGGCGGGGCTGCAGGCAAGAGGTGACAGTCGTCCGAGGGACTCCGAGAGATCAATACACACGACGCCGAATCAAAGCCCAGGCAGCATTCAACGCACTAGAATACCCCGTGACGATGAGTTCCACGGCCGATGCAAAGGATGAAGCCATGTCGAGAAGAGATGCTGTCGTGCTCGGAAGCCGCCTGCTGGCTGTGCTTCTCACCGTGTGGGCCCTGAACGAAGTGTCCCACCTGCCAACTGATCTGTATTCTTTCCTGCGCTACGCCGATCAAGGCTCGGTGACATCCACTGCGAACCTGTATTTGCGACACCATTACCTGATCGAGGTCGGATTCCGGATTACACGGATTGTCGGCTATTCGCTGATGGCCATGTGGCTCTATCGATGTGGCCCCGATATCGAGGAGCTGCTGCTTCCGGCGCACCTGCGGGAAAGCGACGGCAATTGAGGGTTTCGAGATGCGCGCCTGGTATTTCGTATGACCGACACTGTCGACAGTCTCATCCTAGATCTACTGGAGTGGCTCGGACGCAAAGAGCGGACCTACCAGGAAACGATGGACGCGTGGCGAACATCGTGCCCACGCCTTTCTATATGGGAGGATGCCGAGGAATGCGGACTGGTGGAGACACCTTCCGCCAATGGACGTTCGGTCGTGCGTTTAACGCAGGCGGGTTTGACTCTGCTACGGGAAAAGAGGCCACATTCTTATCAGGAGAAGTGAACTCGGCCCTCAGAGGAAATCAGGAACACTGAAAGTATGGAGCGGGAGACCGGGATCGAACCGGCGACATCCAGCTTGGGAAGCTGGCGTTCTACCGCTGAACTACTCCCGCTCGCCGGCGAACGACCATTAGATTACCACCGCCGCCTGGGGCTCACAACCGCGCACGGGCAAGATGCCCTCGGGACAGCCCGCGGGACGCCGGCGCTACTTCGTGAACCCAGCCGGCCATTCGTGTTTAAATAGCCAAACTCTCTCTGGACCAAAGGACACCCATGCGCTCAACCAACCCTTCACGTCGCAGATTCCTGCAGAGTGCCGCTACGACCACCGCCGTCGCCGCGCTGTATCCCGCTCTCGGCGCGGCCCGCGAGATCACGCCGACGAAGCCGACCACACCCGAGGTGAAACCCTTCGAGCTCGATGAAATCACAATCCTCGAATTGCAGGACGGGATGAAGTCCGGCAAGTTTACGGCAAGGTCGCTGGTCGAGAAGTATTCGGCGCGCATCGCTGAAATCGATAAGTCTGGCCCCGCCGTCAACGCGGTGATCGAGATGAATCCCGACGCCGTGGCGATCGCCGACGCGCTCGATCAGGAGCGTAAAGCCAAAGGACCGCGCGGGCCGATGCATGGAATCCCGGTCCTGATCAAAGACAACATCGACACCGCCGACCGCATGATGACGACCGCCGGGTCGCTGGCGCTGGTCGGCTCAAAGCCGCCGAAAGATTCGATGGTCGCCCAGAAGCTGCGCGCCGCCGGCGCCGTGATTCTTGGCAAGACTAACCCGAGCGAGTGGGCCAACGGCCGTTCCAGCCACTCCACCAGCGGTTGGAGCGGCCGGGGTGGATTGACGAAGAGTCCCTACGCGCTCGACCGCAACCCGTGCGGATCAAGTTCCGGCACGGGCGCCGGCATTTCTGCCAATCTTGCCGCCGTAGGCATCGGCACGGAAACCGATGGCTCGATCGTGTGCCCGTCATCGGCCAACGGGCTTGCCGGGATCAAGCCCACGGTCGGCCTGGTGAGCCGCGCGGGCATCATCCCTATCTCTCACACGCAGGATGGCGCCGGACCCATGTGCCGCACGCTGCGCGATGCCGCGATTCTTCTGGGCGCAATGACGGGCGTCGATCCCGACGATCCGGCCACCGCCGCCAGCTCCGGGAAGGCGCAAACCGGCTACGCACAATACTGCGATCCCAACGGCCTCAAAGGCGCACGGATTGGCGTGGCTCGCAAGACTTTCGGGTTCCACGAAGGGGTCGACGCTCTCATCGAGCAGGCGCTCGACGTCATGAAGAAACAGGGAGCCACGCTGGTCGACCCGGCCGACATCGATACTCACGGAAAGTTCGACGACAGCGAGGCCGTGGTCTTCACGTACGAGTTGAAGGCCGATCTCAACGCCTATCTGGCTCGTCTCGGGCCCAGCGCGCCGGTGCGCACGCTGAAAGACATCATCGAGTTCAACGAACGCAACCATCAGAAGGAGATGCCGTACTTCGGGCAGGACTTGTTCGTCAAAGCGCAGACCAAGGGACCACTTACCGAGAAGGAGTATCTCGATGCTGTTGAAAAAAATCGCCAGTTAGCGCGCGTGGAGGGCATCGACGCGCTCATGGATAAGCACCATCTTGACGCGATTGTCGCTCCCACGGGCGGTCCGGCGTGGCTCACCGATCTGATCGACGGCGATCACTTTGGAGGCGCCAGTTCCTCGGCGGCGGCGGTCGCGGGTTATCCTAATATCAATGTGACCGCGGGTCTCATTGTCGGCTTGCCGGTGGGTATCTCCTTTTACGGCCGTGCCTGGAGCGAACCTACTCTCATTAAGCTGGCTTATTCGTTTGAGCAGGCCACCAAGGCGCGGCAAGCGCCACGATTCTTACCAACGATCTAGAGTAGTTTTCAGCTGATGTAAAGTTTCGCAAAGCCTGTAGGGAATGCCCGGCGAGCAATCTACAATAGATGCGGAGCCGGAGGTCCAGTCATGACCAACCGTTCTCGCCATGCTGTCGTTCTCATCTTAGCCGTGGTCGCATCGTCCCTTGCCGCTTCCAGCTTCGCTCAGGCACAGATGTTCTATCAGGATCAGGAGATCCAGGTTCACGATCTAACCGCGCTGGTGGCGCGCTCTCACGACCCATCCGACGTTTTGATCGCCTCGCTCGATACGGTATTTCACGACCAGGAAATCTGCTGTGGCCGGGACTCGGCCCTCGAAGACAGCGCCCAGGCCGCTGATCCCAAGTCGCTGAAAGACGTTGCCGATAAGCTCAGAGGAAGGCACCTGTTGAGCGACGGGCGTCCCATCAACGTGGCCACGGAGTTTTTGACTCCGGAGGCGGTAAGTGCGGGCCACGTCGTCAGCATGATCGCAAACCAGCATGCTGCACTGATGCTGTGGAAATCCCGTCTCTATATCGTCTATGGCGTAGTCTTCGTATGGTACGCAGACAGATCCACTGGAGAGACCGCGGTGATCATCCGCCGGTTCCTGCTGTGGGACACCCGCTTCTCGGACTCGCGTCGGGACGTGGTGTTTGACCGTGAGTCAGAGGATCCGGGCAAGGTGCAGGGACTGCTGTTTCTGCAGGTGGAACCTCGGCATTAGCAGCCACTCGCAAAAATCATCCAGCGTCGATTCTAATTTTTACAACTTCTTACTCAACCCATGTTAGCCTTGACTTATAAGGGGGTATTAAATGACCAATCTGAACAAGGTCGTCACCTCCCTACAGAGTGAGTACTCTCGTCTTCAAACCGAGATGGAGAGAGTAGGGAGGGCGTTAGATGCCCTCGGTCGCGCAAACGGGAACAAGTTCAGGAAGGCAAAACGAATCCTGAGCAGAGACGCCCGTGAGCGGATCGCGGCGGCACAGAGGCTACGCTGGGCGAAAGTGCGGAAGCAAGCCAAGCTAGCCAAGGCGTAACTGTAGTTATTCGCAAGCACCGTAGACGGCCTCGCTTGTAAGTCCTCCCAGGATGCGCGAGCGAGGTCCACACGGCCCGGTTGATGCGGCAGGAAAGTCAGCCCGTTCCACACAGGATTGATGATTGATGATTTCTGATTGCTGATTGAAAAGCCCCAACGCCTCAGCAACCGGTCTTTCAATCAACAATCAAAAATCATCAATCAACAATTCTTCCTGCTAAGTCCAGCGGAACCACTTCAGAGCCAGCGCGAAAGAAATCCCGCCCCAGAGAATCATGATCAGCAGGCGAGTCCACTGATGAGTGAGAGGCGTGCCTTCCAGAATGCTGGCTCGCAGGGCGTCATTCAGCGCAGTCAATGGCAAGGCCTTGATCAGGGGCTGAATCACGGCAGGGAAGCGCTCGTACGAAAAGAAGACTCCTGAGAAGATCCACATCGGCATCATGACCAGGTTGATGAGGCCGCTGACGCTTTCAATCTTCTGGGCCCGGCTCGCCGTGAGCAGGCCGACGCCCCCGAAGGTCAGCGACCCCAGCCCGGCGATCAGAGCGATGGAGCCGATCGATCCCAGCACGCGCATGTGGAAGAAGAGCACGCCGAACACCAGAAGCAATCCGACTTCAATGATCATCAGGATCAGCCGGCTGGAGGCCAACGCCAGCAGGAAATCTCCGCGGCGCATGGGCGTGCCCACGAACCGCTTCAGCAGCTTGCGCTGTCGCATGTCGACCAGCGCGAAGCCGATGCCCCACATCCCCGAGTTCATCAGGTTCATGCCGAGCAGGCCGGGAATCAGGAAGTCGATGTAGCGCGAGCCCGGTTCCGAGGAAGGGAGCGGGTTGATGGGCACGGAGTCTCTGCGCCCGGCTGCAGCCTGTAGTGTGTCGTTAACCTCAGCCTTGGCCAGCACGCTCTCCGGGCGCGCTGGATCGTAGCGATACTGGATCGTGCGGTCCGCGCCGGGCTCAATCACCAGATCGAACTTGCCCAGCCGGAATCCCTGGCGAGCGTCGTCCTCGTTCAGCACCTGGATTTTGAATTGATCGTGCTGCGGCGCGTTCGCGAGAGCAGCTTGTAGCACCGGAGATCCTGGTGCTTGCACGATGGCAACCGATGCGGCGTTCCCCGGCTTGTTCCGGAAGGCAATGCCCAGGCCGAGAGCCAGCAGCAGCGGGAAGATGAAAACCCAGAACACCACTTCCGGCTCGCGCTTGAGTTCGAGCATCCGCGCCATCAGCAGGTGCGTGTAGCCGGACCAGCGCCCGTTCTTTGGCGGAGGTACCGGCTTCAGGCTGGTGTCGGCTTTCACGGGTGTTTCCTGTGCAACGCTCATAAAGAGATCACCGTGCCTCCGGCTTCCACTTGTTCAGAAAGTCAGCCAAAGTTTGTGTGGTGAGCCCGCGAGCATCTTCGACCTCGCCGTTCTTCGAACTGAATACAACGGTTCCGTTGCTCTCGGCGACAGCAATCGCGGGAACGCCTTTATCCAGTGGAATCCCGAATTCTTTGGCGACGTCTCCATTCTTATGTCCGTCGGAGCCGATGTCGACGTGTACGATCTCATAATTCGCGTCCACCAATGCCGCCAGGTCCGGGCGATGAAACGCCAGATCCAGCACATGGCAGTCGAAGCACCAGTTCGCTCCAAAAACCAGCAATAGACGTTTGTGTTCCTTGGCAGCCTTCGCTTCGGCTTCCCTGACCTCAGCGTGGGCATCGGCATCCGCGGGATACAGGTCTTTCTTCATGTCCGCCGGTTGCGGTAGTTGCGGAGCATCGGTTCTTTCCGCCGCGACGAGCCGCCATTGATCGCCCTGTTTTTGCCAGATCTGGTCATCGGTAAGACTGATCTTCTTCTCGTCTCCGGCCCCTGGGGTGACTTCGGCCCGGAATATCACGCTGGCGAGATTGGGGCGCACAATCAACCGCACGAACTCCACATGCATGCTCTTCGGCTTCAGTCCCAGCCAGAAGCCGGTATCGGCGTCGGCGTTTTGCATCACACTCTTAATACGGATCTGGGCGGCGGGATCGGTACTGTACAGCGACTTGAGCGCCGCGGCGTCAGCCGCAAGAACAGCAGCCTTCCACTGCTCAAACGGAGGGAAGGAGTCGGCGGGCGGCGTTGTGGATTGTGCCCATGCCATCCCCATGGTGAGAGTCAAGGTTAAAGCCGCAAGTTGGATGGCTGGTTTCATGTTCACTCCTCCCGTAAGTGCCGCCCTGTCAGCCGTACGAACACATCTTCGAGACTCGCCTGGCGCGTCGTCAGATGCTGCAACTCGCCACCCTGCCGGTCGATCGTCTCCAGCAGAGCGGGAATCGTCAGATGCGGCTGCTTCACGTTCAGAGCAATCAGGCCCTCATCCTCGCGCACCGACTCGACGCTGGGCAGGGCGCGCCACGCCGGTAGTGCCGCTCCGTCTGTACCGCTCACAGAAAACTCAACTACGTGATGGCCGCCGAGCCGCTGAATCAAATTCGCGGGCGAGCCTTCGGCGATGACCTGCCCATGATCCACGATCGCCAGCCGGTCGCACAGCCGCTCGGCCTCGTCCATGTAGTGGGTGGTGAGCAGGACCGTGCCGCCGTTGTGCTGGAAGGCGCGAATAATGTCCCACAACTGCCGCCGGCTCTGCGGATCGAGCCCCGTCGTCGGCTCATCGAGAAACAGGATCTTCGGATTGCACACCAGCGCCGTCGCTACCGCCAGCCGCTGCCGCTGACCGCCGGAAAGCTTGCCCACCCAGGAATCGGCTTTCTCCGTAAGTTGCAGTTGCTCCATCACTTCTTGGGACGGACGCGGCTCGCGGTAGAAACTCGCGAACAGTTCAATCGTCTCGCGGACAGTGAGCTTTTCCGACAGCCGTGTCTCCTGCAGAGAAATCCCCAGCCACTCCCGCATTTCGCGCTCGTTCTCGCTCCAGGAATGTCCCAGGATCGAAACTTGCCCGGAGGTTGGCTGCAGCAGGCCTTCGAGGATCTCGATCGTCGTCGTCTTCCCCGCGCCGTTCGGACCCAAAAGTCCGAAGCATTCGCCGACCTGGATTTCCAGATTCAGGCCGCGCACGGCCTCGACTTTCCCGTCGTAGGTCTTGCGCAAATCGCGGCATTGGATGGCGGTGGGCATAAAAAGATCCTGCACTATGAACGTTGCCGCAATGTCAAGATGTACGCTCAGAAACCAAGTTCGTCGCTATACAACCCGGCGACGGATTGCTTGTTCTGCGCATCGAGCACTCGCGCCATCGCGGTAATGTTTCCGCTGGAGGGGTGGTCGAACTTCGCATACCCACGCAGAGTAAGACCTGTCTGCAACATTCCTCCCCCGCAAGAGTTGTGGACATAGTAATTGACGCCTCCGTTATTTAGAGCCACGGAATCCGAGTTGTGTTTGTTGTGCGCCCATTCGTGAAAGATAAGGTTCGCCAGAACTTTGGCACGGTCATCCGCAATCGACGTTTTCAACTCCATCACACCGCCGGTCCAATAGACCTCCGACAATACCTGGCCGTCGGGCATGCCAACGGTGAGTCCGCCGTCGTGTCCTGACGGTCGCGGGCCCTTTTTCTCAGGATCGTAAACCTTATCCAGCAACGTGACGCCAAGACTGCCTTGGGTAATGTATGCCAGCAGGTCGTGGTCCCCGACCTCGCCGGCATGGGGAGAAATCTTGAAGATGGCCACCGAGTACTTGCGTGGATTCTGGCTCAGACAGATCTGGTCGAAATAACGCTTGAGCCTTGTTCCAGCATCCTGCAGGACGTCATCCGGCACACTGACCTGCGGCGATAGGAACAGTTTGAAGGGCTGCATGGCGAATTTCGACCCCCTTATGGAAGAAATGCGTCTACTTCGAGCCAGGAGTCTGGCATGGCAGAAAAGGGACGCCAGTATACACCGAGTTACTCCGTCGAGCCGTGGACCTGCGCCTCGAAGCGGGCCACGGCGTCCGACGTATCTGCCGTAGTTACTTCCGTTTTGGGCGAAATGTCGAAAACCGTGATTTCGATCACGAAGCGCCGTGACGCGTGCCATTTGCCCGAACCATGCCTTGGACGAAGATGTCCTTGGAATGTGAACCGCTTAGCGAGGTCTGGTTGGTTTGGGAGGGTGAGGGTAGGAGGTTCCGATGGCCACAATTGAGATTCACGAACCTGAGGTAAAGGAAGTCAAACGGGCGAGCCGTCCGGAGGCGACGGTGCTGCCCCGGACTGAATTGGTGTGGGGGCCCCCTGTTTCCCCAAAACCGATGTTCGCGGATAGCGTGCTGGAGTTTGGGCAACAGCGCAAGCGCCATGCCTTCGCTACAACTACGTCCTTTGTCTTTAACTGCCTGGCCATCGGGCTGATGCTGATCATGCCGCTGGTCTTCACCGAGAGCCTACCCAAGGCTCAACTGCTGACGTTCCTGGTGGCGCCGCCGCCACCGCCTCCTCCCCCGCCGCCGGCAGCCGCGCAAGTGCAGAAGGTGGTCAAGCAGATCCAGACCGACATGCTCAATACGGGACAGCTGCGGACGCCCACAAAGATTCCACAGAAAGTCCAGATGATTAAGGAAGAAGAAGCTCCGCCGCCGATGTTGGCGACCGGAGGCGTCGTTGGTGGAGTGCCGGGAGGAATCCCTGGCGGGCAGATGGGCGGCGTGATCGGGTCCATTATCTCGTCCGCGAACGCTCCCGTCCCCAAGTTCATTCCGGTCGTGCCCCAGCGCATACGTATCTCGCAGGGCGTCACCAAAGGGTTGCTGATTCACAAGCAAGAGCCTTCGTATCCCACGCTGGCGCGTGCTGCTCGCGTGCAAGGAGATGTGATTCTAAGCGCGGTGATCGACGTCAACGGCCAGATCACAAACCTGCAACTGGTCAGCGGACACCCGATGCTGGTTCCAGCCGCCATCGATGCGGTCAAACAATGGCGCTACAAGCCATACCTGCTGAACGGGCAACCGGTAGAGGTGGAGACCACCATCACCGTGATCTTCGCACTGTCGTCTTGAGTGGGGGAAGGGCGCTTCTGGGAGCGCCAGGAGTCTAAAAGATGCCTGCTGAATATACCTATCGCGTTTCGGCCTGGTGGACCTCGGGCCGCACTGGACTGGCGAAGTGCGAGTCCTCTCCAAACACGATTCACTTTTCCGAGGCGGCCGAACTCGGCGGCCTGCAGGGCCGCTGGACTCCTGAGCAACTGTTGCTCTGCTCACTCGCGGGGTGCTTCACCACCACATTCCACGATGTCGCTCGCGCCGCCAAGTTCGAATTTACCGACCTCGAAGTCGAGATCGAAGGCTGTGTCCGCCGCAATCGGACTGCGGGATGCGGCTTCACCGAGATCCTGGTCCGTCCCCGATTGACGGTGCATTCTGAAGAGTTGCGCGAGGCGGGTCTCGCGCTCTTGCGCCGCGCCAAATCGATTTGTATGATCTCGCGCGCGATTACGGTTCCCCAGACCATGGAACCCACGGTTGAGACCGTGAAGATGCCGGTCGAGGGTTGGAGCGATTCTGAGGCGGTCGCCAAACTCGGGGTGTGACGCCGGGGTTCGGGGCCGCGAGGGGGTGCGTATGATGTTCTCTTACAGACTGGTTCGCCTGATCGAATCTCACGCCGATGCGCTCGCTTTGGGGCTGGAAGAGAGAGCCCAGACGAGCACCCAGGTTCCTCACTTCAAAAGTATTCCCGCTCACGAACTCAAGGAACGGGTCTACGAAATCTACCGTCATCTGGGCGAGTGGTTGCTCGGCAAGAACGAACTCGACATCGAGCATCGCTACCGCGAAATCGGCGCGCGCCGCGCCCATCAGCAGGTGCCGTTGAGCGAGGTCATTCAGGCCATTGTTCTCACCAAGGAAAATCTCTGGGAGTTCCTCAAGAGCGAAGCCGTGATGGACCGGGCGATTGAGATCATGGGAGAACTGGAACTGCTGCAGATGCTGGAGATGTTCTTTGACCGCGCGATTTATTATGCGGCTGTGGGGTACGAAGAAGAAGTCGCCCGCGCTCCGCAAGAAGCGGGAGCGTTGAGGGCTTAGCCAGGGGAGCTAAACAGGATGTCGATGTCATGGGAGATGGAATACAAGAAGCGGCTGAGGACGGCGAACGAAGCGCTGGCCTGCGTGAAGTCGGGAATGCGCGTCTACATTCAGCCGGGATGTGCCGAGCCTGAGACCCTGGTCGAGGCGCTGATGCACCGCGCTCCCGACCTTTCCGACGTAGAAATCGTTCACATGATGACGATGGGCTGCGCGCCCTATGTGGCTCCCGAAATGGCGGGCCACTTCCGGCACAATGCCATGTTCATCGGCGCCAACGTGCGCGCGGCCATCAACGATGGTCGCGCCGACTACACGCCCATTTATCTGAGCGAAATCGAAAGCCTGTTCGAAAGCGGCCAGATGCCGATCGACGTGGCCCTCATCGAAGTCTCGCCACCGGATTCGCACGGCTTTTGCAGCTTCGGCGTAGGCGTGGACACGACGCTTACCGCCGCGAGAGTCGCCAAACACGTCGTGGCGCAGATCAACGACAACATGCCGCGCACCTACGGCGACAGCTTCATTCACGTCGACGACATCGACGCCTTCGTCGAGTCTTCGCGGCCCCTGTGCGCGATCCAGAAGCCCGTCGTGACCGACCTGCAGGTTGCCATCGCCCGCAATGTCGCGAATTTGATCGAAGACGGAGCTGTACTGCAGACCGGTATCGGCGGCATTCCGGATGCCGTCCTGCCCATGCTGATGGACCGCAAGGATCTCGGGGTGCACAGCGAACTGGTCTCCGACGGCGTGATCCCGCTGATCGAGGCCGGGGTGCTGACGGGCGCGCGCAAGAACTTCAAGCCGCGCAAGATCATCCTGGGATTCGCGCTGGGCACCAAGCGCCTGTTCGAGTTCATGGATAACAATCCCATCTTCGAGTTCCATCCAACCGCTTACACCAACGATCCGGGATTGATTGCGCGCAACGACAAGATGGTCGCGATCAACTCGGCGCTGCAAGTCGATCTGACCGGGCAGGTCTGCTCCGATTCGATCGGCAACCAGTTCTACAGCGGGATCGGCGGCCAGGTGGATTTTCTGCGCGGCGCGTCGCGATCGAAGGGTGGCAAGCCCATCATCGCGATCTCATCGACCGCCAAGTCGGGAAAGATTTCACGGATCGTGCCGGTGCTCGATCCTGGGGCGGGAGTGGTCACGTCACGCGGGCTGATTCGCTACATCGTGACCGAATACGGAGTGGCGTACCTGCACGGAAAGTCGATTCGCCAGCGGGCCAAGGCGTTGATCGAGATCGCACATCCCGACTTCCGGGCAGATCTCTGGGAATACTGTGAGAAGACGAAGTGGCTGCAGTATCCACTGGCGAAGCAGACCGCGATGTCAGATTGAAGAAACGAGGTGAGGAGCATGGCGGGCCCAGCGCGCGGCAGAGTTGCTATCGATGTCGAGGAGTGTAAGGGATGCGGGCTGTGCGTGGAGTCGTGCCCGCCAAAGTGCCTGGAACTTGCTCCTGAACTGAGTCACTACGGCGTGCATCCAGCGCGGTATACGGGCCACGACTGCACCGGGTGTGGCATCTGCTTCTACTGCTGTCCGGAGCCGGGTGCCATCGTGGTCTACCGGCTGGCTCGGCCTCCCAAAGAAGTTGTGACCCAGGCGCAGGCAGGAGGCGATCATGCGACAGCTCTGTAAAGGAAACGTCGCGGTCATTAAAGGTGCGGTGCTTGCCGGATGCCGCGCCTACTACGGCTATCCCATCACTCCGGCCAGTGAAGTGGCGGAAGCCGCAGCGCTCTATCTTCCCGAAGTCGGCGGCACTTTCGTCCAAGCCGAAAGCGAGACGGCATCCATCAACATGGTGTATGGCGCGGCCTCGGCGGGAGTGCGCGTCATGACGGCATCCTCAGGGCCGGGCCTCAGCCTGATGCAGGAAGGCATCTCGTATCTTGCCGGGGCGGAACTGCCCTGCGTGATTGTCGACGTGATGCGCGGCGGGCCGGGCCTCGGCAACATCGCTCCCGAGCAGAGCGACTATTTCGCCATGGTTAAGGGCGGAGGCCACGGCAACTACCGCAACCTCGTGGTCGCGCCCGCTTCCGTGCAGGAGATGGCGGACCTGACCATCCTCGCCTTCGAACTGGCAGATACCTATCGCAACCCGGCGATCGTGCTGACCGATGGATTCGTGGGCCAAATGATGGAGCCGCTCGATCTCGAATACCGCGAAATCGTCGCGCCCCCGAAGCCGTGGGCGGTGCAGGGAACTGCCGGAACCCGCCACAACATGGTCAGCTCGATTTTTCTTGAGTCCGACGATCTGGAAGAGCACCAGCGGAAGATGGAAGCGAAGTACATCCGCGCGCAGGAGAAAGAGGTTCGTTGGGAGGAATACCGCACCGACGATGCCGAACTGCTGGTGGTGGGCTACGGCATCGTGTCACGCGTGCTGCGCTCGGCAGTGGACGAGGCACGCAAGCAGGGAATCAAGGTCGGATTGTTCCGTCCGATCACGTTGTGGCCGTTTCCGAAGAAAGAGCTGGCCAAGATTGCGCTGCACGTCGAGAAACTGCTGGTCGTGGAACTGAGCAACGGGCAGATGGTCGAAGACGTCCGGCTCGCTCTGGAAGGCAAGCGCCCGGTGGAGTTCTACGGCCGCGTCGGAGGCAACGTGCCCGGCGTGGAAGAGTTGTTGGCAAAGATCGAAGAGCAGGTGGCGGCGGTGGTGTAAGAGCGGGCGTTCGGCTTTCGGAAGCCGAAAGCCGAAAGCCGGAAGCCGAGAGCCGAGAAGAGGGGCAACATGGCAGACCACGTAATCCTGGAACAACCCAAGACGGTTATCGATCAATACGAGGTCGTGCATCAGAAAGCGGAGACGTTCTATCCCGAGTATGAACGCAAGTCCGACCTCAAGCACCAGACGCACTACTGTCCCGGCTGCGGCCATGGCGTCGCCCACAAACTAATCGCCGAGGCTTTGGAAGATCTGGGACTGCAGGACAAGACCATCCTGGTGAGCCCCGTCGGCTGCTCGGTGTTCGCGTATTACTATTTTGACGTCGGCAACGTGCAGGTCGCGCACGGCCGCGCTCCGGCCGCCGCCACGGGTTTGAAGCGTGCCTGCCCTGACAAGATTGTGATCGCCTATCAGGGCGACGGCGACCTGGCCGCCATTGGCACCGCAGAAATCGTGCACGCCGCCAACCGCGGCGAAAAGATCTCAGTCTTCTTTGTGAACAATGCGATCTATGGGATGACCGGCGGGCAGATGGCGCCGACGACGCTGGTCGGGCAGCGCAGCACCACGTCGCCCTGGGGACGCCGCCCGGTCAACGAAGGCTTCCCGCTTCACATGGCCGAGATGCTTTCGTCGCTTGAGGCCCCGGTCTACATCGAGCGCGTCGCTCTCTCCGACAACAAGAACATCATGAAGGCGCGGCGCGCGGTCCGCAAAGCGCTCGAGTTGCAGCGCGACGGCGCGGGCTTCACCTTCGTCGAGATTCTCTCTCCGTGTCCCACCATCTGGGGGAAGGATCCAGTCGAAGCGCGGAAGTGGATTGCCGAGAAGATGATTCCGAGTTTCCCGCTCAATGTTTTCCGCGACCGCAAAGTCGACATTGCGGAGACCAATGCTCCGCCCCACAAGACAGTGCAGGAAATTGTCGAGGGCGAGCGCAAAATTGCGCGCGAGGGTGTGGTCCCCGGGCGCACCCATCATTTCCAGCATCTCGGCATTAAGATCGCGGGATTCGGCGGGCAGGGCGTGCTGCTGCTCGGCCAGTTGCTGGCTGAGATGGGAATGCGCGAAGGATTGGAAGTGAGCTGGCTACCATCGTACGGCCCCGAGATGCGCTCCGGCAGCGCGCACTGCCACGTCTGCCTGTCGAAAGACCGCATCGGATCGCCGGTGCTGACGCGTCCGGATGTGCTGATCGCACTGAACGAAATTTCGCTACGCAAGTTTGCCGCACAGGTCGCGCCCGGCGGCACCATCATCTACGGACGCGATCACCTGCCCGAAGATCTCTCGATTCCCAATGCTCAGGTTGTCTGCATCCCGGCATCGGAAATCGCTGACAAGCTAGGCTCCGCAAAAGTCGCCAACGTCGTCCTCATGGGAGCTTTGCTCGAAGAGACCGAGTGTCTGTCGTCGGCGACGGCGATGAAGGTGCTGGAAGCGAAGGTGAAGAATCCGGCGCTGCTCGAACTCGACCGCAAAGCGCTCGATGCGGGACGGGTCTACATCGACCACACCTTGGCCATCGGAGCGGTGACGCAGGCCGACGGGTTTGCGCAATAATTCAGGGGCTAGGGGTCAGGGGTCAGGAAACCCATCGCCGGAGCCCGATCTTGGTCGCCATTCGTGCGAAAGCGAGGGGCCTTTGATCCTCTGCGAGTACTGAGCGCTATGGCCTCCACATAGCTCATTGACTCTGGTCGCCCTGTCAATGGGCGTTATAGCTCTTCTCGGCTATCTTGACCGAAACACCAAACAAGCACAGTATTGCAGTCGTTTACTCACGAACCCGTAGGAGAGTTCTGTGCGACGCGTGCGAGTATCGCTGGCTTTGTTGGGCCTTCTGTTCACGGTCTCATGCTCTCGCAGGGTGGCGAAACTTATGGGCAAGACGGTCGAAGTGCCTCGCTTCGCAATTGCAGTTGAGTTGTCCGACCAAGCGCAGAGGCGGCTTCACGGGATTGGGGAGACCGTCAAAGTCATCGCGTACTTCGACGGAGATGCGGTGCCAGGTCAGGGCAGGTCCAACCCGCCTTTTAGGGATGTCTACTTGGGCAGTGATGAGAAACTGGTAGACGGAAACGTTATCGCGAGGTTCGACAACGACACCGTGCTCTTGAGCGATTGGAATCGGCTCGCGGACAAGGATTACTTCGTAACCATCAACGTCGTCTCCGCACGAAAAGCCTACCAGAACAATTTGCTCGACTGCGCCGATCCGATCAGCCAGAGAATTCAATCCTTTGCGGGCAAAACCATACAGGTCAAGTGCCGGTTGATTGGTGAACCTTCCGCGCCGACCGGATAACTGTCGTTAAGTCTCCATACACTCGCTGACGCGTCTGTTCAACTGGCTACACCCTGACCCCTGACCCCTCCTTACTTATTCTCCGTCCCTCTGACTGAATACTTTTCCATCCGTTTCTTGAACAGCAGCAGCACGCTCGGTCCAAATGACAGCAACATGATGGCAATTCCGCTGGTGATGCCGAACGCGGTCACCCCCGGGGCGCAGCAGTCGTGGCGGCGGCGCACGATTACGTGGGACGGAACCGCGACCAGCAGTTCCAGAACGCTGCCCCGGAACAGCCACGAAAGCGCGTGCGTTACCGGATCGGTCGCGTTGCGATAGAGAAGGTAGAACAGGACTCCCCACACGATCCAGAGTCCGCCGATGATGGCGAAGATCAGCCCCCGGCCGCCCAAGTCTGGAAAGCCTGCCTCGCCCGTGACCACCACGGTGGAAGCAAACGCGACCACGGCCGTCACGATCATCAGCAGGAACCCGGTGGTTACGGCGGAGATGACGATGGGCGTGCGCGAACGCATGCGTTTCTGACTGGTATCGACACTGAGGGAAAGTAAGGTGAACTGGATCAGGATGAAGACGCCTGCGATGATCCAGAGTCCCCATTGCTGATAAAGCTCTTTGAACTTGGCCAGGTCCGGAGTTGGATTCGCGGCTAAGAGCAGAAAGACCGGGGCCAGCAGCCCCAGCACGATCACTGCGTAGAGCAGAGTCACAACCAGTCCCCACTTCTTCATTGCGCCTCCTGTCTTGAGCGGGCCTGAACTGAGGAATCTGCGACCAAGGAACACTAAGGATATGCTCTGCACTTCGTTCGCGTAAGTCCTTTTCCTGCAATGGCTCTTCTGTGATTCGAATCACAAAAACTGGTGACAGACGGCATACCCCTGCGGAGGCCGCGGGGTGATCCTTGATACAGCTGCCGGAGGTGTCTCATGGCAATCATCGAAGCCAGCACGCAAGGCGTCAAAGGCGCGATCTCGGATCATGAGTTGTCGCCGAAGGTCTCCCCGCTTTCCGTGAAAAATGTTCTCTTCGCCACGGATTTCTCGGCGACTTCGGAGGCGGCCCTCCCCTACGCCACGGCCATTTGCCGGCGCTTCGGAAGTACCCTGCACACCGTACATGTGATCTCCGATGCCAGCCTGCTGATGATGACCGGCGGCGTCGACTACGTCAGCATGGGAACGATTTACGAAGACGCTCAAGACGAAGCCCGGGAGAAACTCGACCAGCTCTCGGCGGGATTTGAGGGGATGCCCCACCGCAACTACATCCGGCATGGGCAGGTTTGGAAGAACCTCGCCGGGATCATCGAAGAGAACGAAGTGGATCTGATTGTGGTCGGCACGCATGGCCGCACCGGGCTGGGCAGGCTGCTGCTCGGTTCGGTGGCGGAAGATATTTTGCGCCACTCCTCGTGTCCCGTGCTGACGGTGGGCCCGAAGGTTTCCGGGCGTGCGAAGCTGCCGGCCTTCCAGAATCACAAGAGTGATCTGGCTCCGGTGGAGCTCGAACTGCGGCAGATCGTATTCGCCACCAATTTTGCCTCCACGGCCGCGCGGGTTGCGCGGGAAGCGGTCTTGCTGGCTGAAGAATTTCGCGCGCGCCTCACCGTGATGCACGTGATCGAGGACTACACCCGTCTCGGAAGCCAGACCGCACCGATCGAAGAAGGCACGAAGAGGTTGCAGGCGCTGATCCCGAAAGATACGGCGCTGCCCTATCTGCCGGAAGTCGTGCTCGAATTCGGACCCGCGCCCGAGCGCATTCTGAAGATCGCTGCCGAGCGTGAAGCGGACATGATCGTTCTGGGCGCCCGTTCCTCCAGAGAAGCAGGGACAACGCACCTGCCATGGTCGGCCGCCCCGCAGGTGATCGCGCAGGCGCACTGCCCGGTGCTGACCATTCGGCAATAGTGATCCTGGAGATACATGTGGGGACAGCCGAAGGCGGCTGTCCCCACATAAAGCCAGGAAACCCCCGCCGCAGTTTTCCCGTGAACGCGCTGACCCAAAATGAAACTGGATAGGTAACATTGTGACGAGCATCACAGGGAAAACTTCTCCTCAGGGCTATAATCCGTAGTTATTCCCAAACGCATTCATCACACTCACAACCACATGCTGAAGTCATCAGCGGCCAAGAACGGATATGCCCTCATACGTTGCAAAACCAATTCCGCCCAATCAGGACAAGCGCTGGAAGCTGGTCGACGCCACCATCCGGCGCCAGGGCCAGCAGGCGCGCGGACTGATTGAAACGCTGCATACGGTTCAAGAGGCGTTCGGATATCTCGACGTGCAGGCCCTGCGCTACGTCGCCATGTCGTTGCGCGTACCTCTGAGCCGGGCCTACGGCGTCGCGACGTTCTACCATTTCTTCACCCTGAAACCGGCGGGCGAACACACCTGTGTTATCTGCATGGGCACGGCGTGCTACATCAAGGGAGCGCCGCAGTTACTCGACGCAGTGCAACGCGACCTTGGCATTGTCCCCGGAGAAACCACTGCCGACAAGAAGGTCTCGCTGCTCACGGCTCGCTGTCTGGGATCGTGCGGCCTGGCGCCGGCCGTGGTCTACGACCAGGAGGTTGCCGGCAAAGTGGGAGCGCCCGCGATCCGAGAGCACCTGAAGAAATGGACGCGCCATGACTCCTGAAGAACTCGATCAGATTGCCGAAACCGAACGCGAGCAGCAGAGCCATATCACCCAGCGGGTGAATGTGTGCGTCGCTGCCGGATGCCTTTCCTGTCAGAGCCAGTCGGTGAAGGACGCACTCGACCAGCAAGTCGTCCAGCGCGGCACCCAAGATCATTGCCAGGTCAAGGGCGTGGGCTGCATGGGACTGTGCTCGGAGGGCCCACTGGTCTCGACCAGCAACGGAGTGTTGTACCGGAAGGTAGAAGCTGCCGACGGTGCTGCCATCATTGACAGCCTTGAAGGTTCGCCGGTGTCGCGGCTGGTCTGCCCGACGGATGTTCCGTTTTTTCAGCGCCAGAAGAAGATCGTGCTGGAAAACTCCGGCATCATCGATCCTGACCGGATCGAAGACTACATCGCCGCCAACGGCTACACTGCCCTGATCAAAGCGCTCACTGAGATGACCTCTCGCGAAGTGATCGACGAGGTCACCAAGAGCGGCCTGCGCGGGCGCGGCGGTGCCGGATATCCCACCGGCCTGAAGTGGAGCACGGTTTCCAAATCAGTCGGGGCGCAGAAGTACGTCATCTGCAACGCCGACGAAGGCGACCCCGGCGCGTTCATGGACCGCAGCGTGCTCGAAAGCGATCCGCATCGCGTGCTTGAGGGCATGCTGATCGGCGGATACGCGGTCGGCGCCTCGGAAGCGTACATCTACGTGCGCGCCGAATATCCCCTGGCGATCAAGCGTCTGCGCAACGCAATTCGGCAGGCCGAGCGGGTCGGGTTGCTGGGCTCTAACATCTGCGGCACACGTTTCAGCTTTCGCATTGACCTGCGCCTCGGCGCCGGAGCCTTTGTCTGCGGCGAAGAAACCGCCCTGATCGCCTCGGTCGAAGGCAAGCGCGGTACTCCCCGCCCGCGGCCCCCCTATCCCGCGATGGAAGGCCTGTTCGGTGCCCCCACTCTCATCAACAACGTCGAGACCTTCGCCAACATCGCGCCCATCATCCGCAATGGGGGCGAGTGGTACGCAAAGATCGGCACCGAAAAGAGCCGGGGGACGAAAGTCTTCGCGCTCGCCGGCTGCGTCCAGAATACGGGCCTTGTCGAAGTTCCCATGGGGGTGTCGCTGCGCGAGATGGTTTTTGAAATCGGTGGCGGCATTCCTGGAGGGCGGAAGTTCAAGGCGGCGCAGACCGGAGGCCCCTCCGGCGGCTGCCTGCCCGCTGACTGCCTCGATATGCCCGTCGACTACGAGTCGCTGGCCAAGGCCGGCTCGATCATGGGCTCGGGCGGAATGATTGTCATGGACGAAGGCTCATGCATGGTCGACGTGGCCAAGTACTTCATGGACTTCTGCATGACCGAGTCCTGCGGCAAGTGCATTCCGTGCCGCGTCGGCACCTACCAGATGCACCGCATCCTCACTGCGATCGCCAACATGACGGCAACCGAGCAGGACCTGCACATGCTCGAAGAACTCTGCGATCTGCTCAAACACACCAGCCTCTGCGGACTCGGGCAGTCCGCGCCGAATCCCGTGGTGAGCACGCTGCGCTCGTTCGCCGGAGAGTACCGCGCCCATATTCAGGAACATAAGTGTCCCGCCGGGGTGTGCGGGCAGCCCGTGGGAGAAACGGTATGAGACCGGCCAGTTCCGTTAAGACGCTGAAGATCGACGGCCGCGATTTGAGCGGACGCCAGGACGAAACTATCCTCGACGTGGCCCGCCAGAATGGCATCTTCATTCCGCGGCTCTGCGAAATGGACGGCCTCTCCGACGTCGGCGCCTGCCGCCTGTGCCTGGTCGAGATCAAGGGCCAGAACAAGCTTCTTCCCGCTTGCGTAACGGCGGTCGACGAAGGCATGGAAGTGACCACCGATTCTGAACGGCTGCAGAACTATCGCCGGATGATTCTTGAGCTGCTCTTCACCGAGCGCAACCACGTCTGCTCGGTGTGTGTTTCCAACGGCCACTGCGAGATGCAGATGCTGGCCCAGCGCCTGGGGATCACGCATGTTCACTTTCCCTACCGGTTTCCCAAGGAAGAAGTCGACGCCTCGCACGACCGCTTCGTCATCGACCACAATCGCTGCATCCTGTGTACGCGCTGCGTGCGCGTGTGCGACGAGATCGAAGGTGCGCATACCTGGGATGTCATGGGCCGCGGCATCGATGCCAAGGTCATTACCGATCTGAACGAACCCTGGGGATCGTCGGAAACCTGCACCGCCTGCGGCAAGTGCGTGCACGTATGTCCCACCGGAGCCCTGTTTGAAAAAGGACGCTCCGTGGCCGAAATGCTCAAGCGTCGCCAGTTCCTGCCGTACCTGACCCTGATGCGGAAGGAGAACGAATGAGCGGTTTTGAAAGGGTGCCGGCTTCAGCCGCGCCGAAGAGCTCCATAAAGAGAGAACAGGGGCTTCAGCCCCGGGGATAGTTGGACTGAATGAGTAAGAAACGAATCGCCACCGTATGGCTCGACGGCTGCTCCGGCTGCCACATGTCGTTCCTCGACATGGACGAGCGGCTGCTCGAGGTCGCTGCCGCAGCCGACGTGGTCTACAGCCCGCTGGTCGATGTGAAGGAATTTCCCGAGGATGTCGATGTAACCCTGGTCGAAGGCGCCGTCAGCAGCGAAGAAGACCTGCGCAAAATCAAGATCGTGCGCGCGCGCACCAGGATCCTGGTTTCGCTCGGCGACTGCGCGGTCACCTCCAACGTTCCGGGGATGCGCAATCCGTTTGGCACCAAGGCGGTCTACGACCGGGCTTACCGCGAGAACGTGACCTTCGATCCCGGTATTCCAAACCAGGTGGTGCCCGCACTGTTGCCCAACTCGCGGCCGGTGCACGAGTTCGTCAACGTGGATGTGTTCGTCCCCGGATGTCCGCCTTCGGCCGACACGATCTATTACGTCGTGACCGAGTTGCTCGAAGGCCACAAGCCGGATCTGAACCAGCAAACCCGCTTTGGGTCGTAGGTGAAGTGGACCATTCGGGTTTTGAAAGGGCATGCCTTCAGGCGTGCCGCAAGGGGGCAGAAAGAACTCGGCTTTAGCCGCTGAGGTAGTGCCCCTCAGCGCGTATTCGAACGTCGATCGGCGCGGCTGAAAGCCGCGCCCTATCAAAGCTAGAGGCTAAGCTAGCAGCCAGGAGCTCAGCACCGTGAAGCAGGCGAGCACCATCGTCATCGATCCGGTGACGCGCATCGAAGGCCATTCCAAGATCACGCTCCATCTGAATGAAGACGGGCGCGTCGAGGATGCCCGCTTCCACGTTACCCAGTTCCGCGGCTTCGAGAAGTTGTGCGAGGGACGTCCGTTCTATGAGATGCCGTCGCTGATGGCGCGCATTTGCGGCATCTGCCCGGTCAGCCACCTGATTGCCTCGGCCAAGGCCTGCGACTCGCTCCTGGCCGTCAGGATTCCTCCCACGGCCGACAAACTACGCCGCATCTTCGGACTCGCCCAGGTGACGCAATCGCACGCTTTGAGCTTGTTCCATCTGTCATCACCGGATTTGCTGTTTGGCATGGACGCCGATCCGGCAAAGAGCAACATCTTCGGAGTGGCCGAGGCGAATCGTGAACTCGCGCTCGACGGCATCCGCCTGCGCCAGTTTGGCCAGAAGATCATCGAGCGGCTGGGAGGCAAGCGCATTCACCCGGCGTGGATCGTCCCCGGCGGCGTGAGCGAGCCCCTCACCGAAGCCAACCGCGACGCCATCCTGTGGTCGCTGCCCGATGCGCTCGCCATCGCCGAGCGCACTCTCGAATGGTTCAAGGGCACCATGGAGCGCTTCCGCGAAGAGATTTCCACCTTCGGCAATTTTCCCACGATGTTTATGGGCATCGTGAAGAAGGACAACGGCCTGACTTTTTACGACGGCAAGCTGCGCATCGTCGACGCCTCGGGACACGTCGTGGCCGACGATCTCGATCCCACGAATTACGCCGACTACATTGGGGAAAAAGTCGAGCCGTGGAGCTACCTGAAATCCACCTACTACAAGCCCAAGGGATTTCCCGACGGCGTTTACCGCGTTGGACCTTTGGCGCGACTCAACGTCGCCGACCGCTGCGGCACGCCGCGCGCCGATCAGGAACTGGCCGAGTTCCACGAACTGCAGCGTACCGCCGTGCTGAGTTCGTTCCACTACCACCACGCGCGCTTGATCGAGATTCTGTATTGCATCGAGCGCCTCGAACGATTGCTCAACGATCCCGAGATTCTTTCGAAGCACGTGCGCGCCGTCGCCCGGCCGAATGCGCTCGAAGGCGTGGGTGCGTGCGAGGCTCCGCGCGGCACGCTCTTCCATCACTACAAGATCGATGAGCAGGGACTGATTCGCTGGGTGAACCTCATCATCGCCACCGGACACAACAACCTGGCCATGAACCGCAGCGTGCTGCAGGTCGCGAAACACTTCGTGCATGGCAAACGCCTGACCCCAGGCATGCTGAATCGCGTCGAAGCCGTGATCCGCTGCTATGATCCGTGCCTGAGTTGCTCGACCCACGCGTTCGGGCACATGCCGTTGCGCATACAACTGGTGAGCCCCGAGGGCGAAGTGGTGGACGAAGTCGCACGTTGATAATGGTGTCCGGATCCCTAAGGGGATGTCATCCTGAGCGGCGGCGAAGCCGGCGCGAGGGACCCTACGTCTGCCGAGCGCGCGATGCAGCGGACGGGAATGCTCGCGCCTCATGCAGCGTTGCGTTCCCGCATACAGCAGCGGCGCGGATGACTTCGTAAGGTTCCTCGGAGGGCTGTCGCCCTCCTCAGAATGACATCGTCACAGAGAATGACATCGTGACAGGTTGGTTCTTCCGAACATGCCGCAAATCCTCATCGTCGCCTACGGCAACCCGATGCGCTGCGACGACGGCGTCGCGTGGCGCGCCGCGGAAATTCTCGAAAAAGACTTCCATCCACCCGACGTCCAGATCCTCCGCCTGCATCAACTGACGCCGGAGTTGGCCGACACTGTGAGCCGATTCCAGCGCGTCATTTTCGTGGATGCCGCATCCGCAGAACAGAGCCTGCCCGGCGAGATTCGAATCGAAGAACTTCCTGCCGCCGATCCCAACGATCCGGCTCGTTTCTCGCATGTCCTGTCTCCCCAAACTGTCGTCGTCCTGGCGGCGAAACTGTACGGTGCCAAACTGCAGGCCTTCTTGGCGACCGTGACTGGCGAAAACTTTGATCATGGAGACTCACTTTCTCTCCCGGTTGCTGCCGCGTTGCCGGCGCTGGTCGCGCGGGTTGAAGCGTTAGTTCAACACTTGATGTCTACCGCAATACGCTGAGGCTTGGCCGGGTCTTCGCGAGTGGATGTCCATCGCAAGGGAGCAAATCGGTGTTGTTTGTTGTCTACTTGAACTGACATGCTTTATGACCTCAAGGTGTGGCTGACGGGTTTGATCCTGCTGTTACCCATCCCTGTCCTTGCACTTGCTTGGATGCGGAGGAGTCGGTTCTACGCCGGGCATGAGGTTCAGGAGCGACAAAAGACGCTGTATCTTGCGGCGCTCCTAGCAGCTTCGTTGAGTGCGGCCGCCTATCTTGAGTTTTGGAGCTGGCGAGTCTGTGGGCTCTATGGAATTACTCCTCCCTTGGCAGTTCTGCTCATTCTCGAGCGATTCCTGTTCGTCACTAGACTGCTCTCTGCGATTGCGATTGTTTGTTTCTTCCTTGGCCGTGGCCCCTATCGTCTTCTGCTAATACTGACAACGCTGTGGGTTACGGTGCAGATTTGGATGCATAGCCGCATCATTCACTGGGCCTAGACTTAGAATAGGTGGGCTCGAAGATGCGGGTTCGTCCTCCCTTCTATGACACTCGTGGAAAAACCCTCGGCGCGGCGCCTCCGCATTACCCTGCGCGGAGCCGTCCAGGGCGTCGGCTTTCGTCCCTTCGTCTACCGCCTGGCGACGGAAATGGCGCTCAGCGGATGGGTGCTGAACTCTTCCTCGGGTCTGGTGGTCGAAGTTGAAGGTGCGCCCGACGAACTGCGCCGCTTCGAGCAGCGGATCGAAAGCGAACCGCCCAAAGCCTCCGTCGTAACCGTGCGGGAATCGGCGTGGATTCCACCGCAGGGCTCGACCCGCTTCGAGATCCACCACAGCGACAGCGATGCGGCAAAGTCGGTGAACGTGTTGCCCGACCTTGCCACCTGCGCGGACTGCCGCGCCGAACTCTTCGATCCGAGCAACCGTCGCTTCCAATATCCCTTCACCAATTGCACCGATTGCGGGCCGCGCTACACCATCGTGGTCGATATTCCGTATGACCGGCCCAACACGACGATGCGCGACTTCGTGTTGTGCCCGGCATGTTGCGAGGAATACGACAATCCCGCTAATCGGCGCTTCCATGCCCAGCCCAACGCCTGCCCGGTCTGCGGACCGAAGCTCGATGGCAGTATTGCCGACACTGCGGCCGCTCTGCTGCGAGGAAAGATTGTCGCCCTCAAAGGCATCGGGGGATTCCAGCTTCTCGCCGACGCGCGCCAGCCGGCGGCCGTCGCGCGCCTGCGCCAGCGCAAGCATCGCGAGGAAAAGCCATTCGCGTTGATGATGCCGTCACTCGAAGCGGCGCGTGAGTACTGCGAGATTACTCCCGCCGAGGTTGAGTTGCTGGAATCGCAGGCCGCGCCCATCGTCCTGCTGCAGCCCAAGCCCTGTACCGATATCGCCTGGAACGTCGCTCACTGCTCTCCCTATCTTGGCGTGATGCTGCCGTACTCGCCGCTGCATCACCTGCTGATGCAGCATTGTCCTTATCCGCTGATCGCCACCAGCGGCAATCGCAGCGACGAGCCCATCGCCATCGCCAACGACGAAGCGGCCATCCGCCTGAAGGACATCGCCGATCACTTCCTGATGCACAACCGTCCTATCGTGCGCGCCTGCGACGATTCCGTTGTACGCCTCACGCGCGGACGCGCCGGAATCCTGCGCCGGGCACGCGGCTACGCCCCGCTGGGAATCCGCGTTGCTGATGACGTCCCGCCGGTGCTTGCGGTCGGCGGACACCTGAAGAACACCGTCGCCATCGGCGTCGGACAGGACGTCTTCCTCAGCCAGCACATCGGCGACCTCGAGACGCTCGAAGCCCGCCACGCCTTCGAGCGCGCCATCGACGATCTTTGCCGCCTCTACAGTTTCAAGCCGGAAGCAGTCGTCTGCGATCTGCACCCGGATTATGCATCGACGCATTGGGCAGAGAAGTCAGGACTCCCCGTGATTCGCGTGCAACATCACCAGGCCCACGTCGCCGCCTGCGCCGCCGAGAACCATGTGGAAGGCCCCTACCTCGGCGTATCGTGGGACGGGACTGGTTACGGCCTCGACGGTGCGATCTGGGGCGGCGAATTCTTCCGCGTCGAGAATCATCACTACGACCGCATCGCGCACCTGCGCCCCTTCGGTCTGCCCGGCGGAGACGCCGCAGTTCGCCAAGGCTGGCGTTCGGCAGCAAGTTTGATTTTCGAGGTCTTCGGCGCCGAGTCGATGAATCCCGACATTGCCGTCCCGCCGACGGGGAAACCCCGATTGGACGATGCCAAAGTTCGGTCTATGCTCGAGCGCGGAATCAATGTGGTTCCGACAACGAGTGTGGGCCGCCTGTTTGACGCCGTCGCCTGCATCAGCGGCATCGCCCGCGAGAACCGCTTCGAAGGGCAGGCGGCGATGCTCCTGGAAAACGAAATTGGCGGCATGCGCTGCGAAGAGGCGTATCCTTTATCCAGTGGCAACTGGGCTCCGCTGATTCAGGCTGTGGTGGCGGACCAGTTGGCTGGAGTTTCCATTCCCGTGATCGCGGCGCGCTTCCACAATGCGCTGGTGAACTGGATCGTCGAAGTCGCCACGCAAGTAGCGCTGAAACAGATTGTGCTGAGTGGCGGAGTGTTTCAGAATCGCTATCTGACCGAACGTGCGGCCGCAGTTCTCGAATCGCGCGGGTTTGCCGTGTACACGCACCAGAAAGTTCCGCCGAACGATGGTGGAATTGCTCTGGGTCAAGTGGTGATGACAGGAAAGTAGCGCCGCCATGCCACTGATGTGACACCAGGGCCAGCGGTCACCAGCGCCAGCGGTCACTGTGGAAGAGCGGCCCTTGAGGGCCGCGTTCAGCGCCGGAAATGAAAAGGGCTTTAGCCCCTGAGGGACGCGTTATGTGTCTTGCCGTTCCAGGCCGCGTGGTCGACATCATCGATACCGGCGACATCGCCTTCCGCATTGGTAAGGTCGACTTCGGTGGCATCCGCAAAGACATCAACCTGGCGTACACGCCCGAAGCTGAAATCGGGAAGTACGTTCTGGTCCACGTAGGATTCGCCATCAGCGTCATCGACGAAGACGAGGCCCAGCGCGTCTTCAAGATTTTGGAAGAAATGGGCGCGGTGAAGGAGGAACTCGGTGAAATTCCTCAGTGAATATCGCGACCAGAAAGCCGCCGAGCAATTAGCGGGAGCGATCCGGCGGAAAGTCACGCGCCCCTGGACGATCATGGAAATCTGCGGCGGCCAGACGCACACCATCGTCAAGAGCGGCCTCGAAGACCTGCTGCCGAAAGAAATCACGCTGGTGCACGGCCCCGGCTGCCCGGTCTGCGTCACGCCCATTGAGTTGATCGACAAAGCCGTCGCCATCGCGAAGCGTTCCGAAGCCATTTTCTGCTCGTTCGGCGACATGCTGCGCGTGCCGGGCTCAACGAAAAGCCTGTTCGATGCCAAGGCCGAAGGCGCCGATGTCCGCATCGTCTATTCGCCGCTCGACGCGCTGAAGCTGGCACGGGCGAATCCCGACAAGCAGGTCGTATTTTTTGCCGTCGGATTCGAAACCACCGCGCCTGCTAACGCGATGGCCGCTTGGCAAGCCGATCACGACGGCATCGACAACTTCTCGCTGCTCGTTTCGCATGTGCTGGTGCCTCCGGCGATGGAGGCGCTGCTCTCGTCCGACAATTGCGTGGTGCAGGGATTTCTCGCCGCCGGCCACGTCTGCACCATCATGGGCTTCGAGGAATATTTTCCGATCTCCGCGAAGTACAAAGTCCCGATCGTCGTCACCGGGTTCGAGCCGCTCGATATTCTCGACGGAATTTTCATGACGGTGAGCCAACTCGAAGAAGGACGGCATGAGGTCGAAAACCAGTACAGCCGCGCGGTCCGGCGGGAAGGCAACCGTCCGGCGCAGGAACGCATTGCCGAAGTATTTGAGATCACCCCGCGGCAGTGGCGCGGTCTCGGCGAGATTCCCGCCAGCGGCTTCCAGTTGCGCGGACGTTTTCAGAAACACGATGCCAACCTCCGCTTCCCGTTCTCGGGAGAGCCGGCCCGCGAATCGCCGGAATGCATCAGCGGACTGATCCTGCAAGGCATCAAGAAGCCTCACGAGTGCCCGGCCTTTGCGGTGAAGTGTACGCCGGAAAATCCGCTGGGCGCTCCCATGGTATCGTCGGAGGGCGCGTGCGCGGCCTACTATCACTATGGCAGACGCCAAAGCCATCTCGTTCAACCTGAACTGTCCGGTACCGCGAGTCGCTGACGATCGCATCGTGCTGGCGCACGGCGGTGGCGGGCGCCTGACCCATCAGCTCATCGAAAAGATCTTTCTGCCCGCATTCTCGAACGCTGCGCTCGAGCAGCGCCACGACGGCGCGGTCGTCTCCGTGAACGGTGCGCGTTTGGCTTTCACCACCGATTCTTTCGTCGTGCGCCCGCTGATTTTTCCCGGCGGCAACATCGGCGATCTCGCGGTCAACGGCACGGTCAACGATCTCGCCATGTGCGGCGCCCGCCCGCTTTACCTGAGCGCAGGATTCATTCTCGAAGAAGGCTTGGAGATGGAAACGCTGCGGACCGTCGTTAGCTCGATGAAAGAAGCCGCCGCGAAGGCGAACGTGAGGCTGGTGACCGGTGATACGAAGGTCGTCGACAAAGGCAAGGGCGACGGCATCTTCATCAACACATCGGGAATTGGCGTGATTGAATCCAGAACCGATCGGGCAAATGGTTTTGAAAGGGCGCGGCTTCAGCCGCGCCGTCAGGAGCCAACAGAGACGCGGGCTTTAGCCGCTGAGGTGCCGACCATCGGTCCAGCAGCGGTGCAACCGGGAGATGTTGTCATCGTCAGCGGAGACTTGGGTCGCCACGGCATCGCGATTCTCTCCGTCCGTGAGGGCCTCGAATTCGAGTCGCCGATCCTGAGCGATTGCGCCAACCTTTGGCCAGCCGTCGAAGCCTTGCTGAATGCCGGAATCGAAATCCACTGCCTCCGCGACCTGACACGCGGCGGCCTGGCAACGACGTTGAACGAGATTGCATCCGACCGCAATATTTGCGTCAAGCTGGAAGAAACGCTGATTCCGGTCGAAGAAATAGTGCAGAGCGCCTGTGAGATTCTCGGGCTCGACCCTCTGTACGTGGCAAATGAAGGCCGCTTCGCGGTATTCGTCCCGGCGACGCAAGCGGATGCCGCGCTCAGCGTTCTAAAGAAGGTTGAGGTCTCGCAAGCCTCGGTCCGCGTCGGCACGGTCGAAGAAAGTCCCGGCCGCACGGTAGTCCTGCAGAGCCGCATCGGCGGCAACCGCGTCGTCGACATGCTCAGCGGAGAACAGTTGCCAAGAATCTGTTAGCACCTCAAGCGTTGTCATCCTGAGCGGCGGCGAAGCCGGGGCGAGGGACCGTACGTTGGCGGACGGATCCAGTGCTGCGGACGGGCGCGCCTCAAGTGCTGACACCATGCTGCAGGTCCCGAGACTTCAACGAATCGGGATAACATCGTGAGGTTCTTCGGACGGCTTTGCGCCGTCCTCAGAATGACATCCGTGTGGGGATTGGAGACTCTACCCCTCCCACGGGTTGACCAATTTCACCCCGCATCCTTCGAAAACATACGGGTTGCGCGTGGCTAGCGTGGCTCCGTGGACGCGCGCGATCGCCGCGATCTGCGCGTCGACTCCCGACATCGGTTTCGCTTGCCGGCGGCGCGAGGACGCAATCTGCGAGAAAGCGCGCGCGGCTCTGTCCTCAAACGTGAGAATGCGATCCGCAAACACGTCCCCAAACATTTTGTCGGCGCCCGCCCGAACTACGTCGCGACGCCTGCCCGAGGAGATGAGTTCGATGGCGTAAAGGATTTCTGCCATCGTGATGGCGGTGATGTGCACGTCTTCCGCGGACTGGCTAGTAAACCAGTGCAGAACTCTCCGCTCCGGCGCTGGCCGCATCAATTCAGAAACGACATTGGTATCGAGAATGATCATCGGGAAAGTACGTTTTCACCACGGAGACAGGGAGCCACGGAGAATGGCCGGCAAATCTTCTGACTCAGCAGTCATCTTCTCCGTGCCTCTGTGCCTCCGTGGTAAGGAAGTCTCTTAAACAGCATGTTCACTCTTTCTCCACCAGTCTGGATCGCGTACGGACTCGCGCGGAAGACGTTCCAAGTCCACTCCTCCAAGCGGGCCAAAGATTTCGCGAATGCGCTCGGCAAGATTGGATTTCTTCTTCGCGGTCTGGGCCAGCGCGCTCTTCAGGATTTCGCGCGCTTCCTGCTCCATGGAGCGTCCATTCGTGGCCGCGCGGATCTTGAGCTTGCGTTTGGTGTCCGCTTCCAGGTTCCTGATCGTAATACTCGCCATGCAATCAATGATAGCATTGCCATCAATGATGGCAACATCTCTTGCCGGCCGGTTCCAACCCTAAGACAGAACGCCCGGGGGTGCCGTCGAAAGTACTACCTGCCCGATTCGGAATTCCACGTATCTCACTCATTCCAATCCACATAAACCCAAGTGACCTGAATCACGCCCGGCCGTGAGAATTGTCACTGCCCGATTCCTCTGGAAGCCGACAATAGACAGCGGCATTATCTTCTTAACGTTGTACCTACGGAGGTAGGACCTATGTCTGTGATGACCCACCCGGGAGTCAAAGTCCCCGGGGATTACATTGAATCCGTGATGATCAGTGTGAAAGCGAAGAACCCCGCCGAGCCTGAGTTCCATCAGGCTGTAGCAGAAGTGTTCGACTCTCTCAGGTTGGTCCTCGCGAAGCATCCCGAGTATCAGTCGGCGCGTCTGCTTGAAAGAATTGTCGAGCCCGAGCGCGTCATCATGTTCCGCGTGCCGTGGTTCGACGACCAGGGCAACATTCAGGTCAACCGTGGATTCCGCATCGAGATGAACAGCGCCATCGGCCCCTACAAGGGCGGACTGCGCTTCCATCCCAGCGTGAATCTCGGCATCCTGAAATTCCTGGCGTTCGAACAGGTCTTCAAGAATTCGCTCACCACGCTGCCCATGGGCGGCGGCAAGGGCGGATCGGATTTCGATCCCAAGGGCAAGAGTGACAACGAAGTGATGCGCTTCTGCCAGAGCTTCATGACCGAACTGCAGCGCCACATCGGCCCCGACACCGACGTCCCGGCCGGCGACATTGGCGTGGGCGGCCGCGAGATCGGCTTCCTGTTCGGACAATACAAGCGGCTGCGTAACGAATTCACGGGCGTCCTGACCGGCAAGGGCCTGGGCTGGGGCGGTTCGCTGATTCGTCCGGAAGCCACTGGATACGGCTGCGTCTATTTCGCCAACGAAATGCTGAAGACGAAGAAAGACTCGCTCGAAGGCAAGCTGTGCCTGGTTTCAGGCAGCGGCAACGTTTCGCAGTACACGGTCGAAAAGCTGCTCGATTTCGGTGCCAAGCCGGTCACGGTGTCCGATTCGAATGGCGTGATCTACGATCCGGATGGCATTGACCGCGAGAAGCTGGCGTATGTCATGGAGCTGAAGAACGTGAAGCGTGGACGCATCCGCGACTACGCCGACAAGTTCAAGAAAGCGATCTTCATGCCCACCGACATCAAGCTGGAGCACAACCCGCTGTGGAACGTGAAGGCCGACTGCGCCTTCCCGAGCGCGACGCAAAACGAAATCACCACGAAAGACGCGGCGAACCTGATCAAGAATGGCATCCGGCTGGTGGCCGAGGGCGCGAACATGCCGTCCACGCTCGAAGCGACCAAGATGTTCCTCGATGCGAAGATTCTGTACGGACCGGCCAAGGCCGCCAATGCCGGCGGCGTGGCCACGTCTGGCCTGGAGATGTCCCAGAACAGCGCACGGCTGAGCTGGACCCGCCAGGAAGTGGACGACCGTCTGCACAAGATCATGATCGCCATCCATCAGAACTGCTTCGAAACGGCCGAGAAATACGGCACGCCCGGCAACCTGGTGAACGGTGCCAACATCGGCGGCTTCCTCAAGGTAGCCAACGCGATGCTGGATCAGGGCTTGGTGTAATTGTTCGTATAGGGGCGGACGCCTCATCCGCCCCCGGGCGAAGCCCGGCAGATGTTTGCAGTAACGATGAAGTTGTTGGAGTAACGATGAATCGGGTGCCCCATCTTTGCCGCGTTCTTTGCGGCAAAGGTGGGGATTTTGATGTTTGGTCTGAGCCGAGCGTAATGTCAATCGTCCATGACAGTCGAGCTACGCTCGACCGGACAGCCGGTGGCGGCTGTCCCCACACGAGTATGATTAGCTTCTACAATTTCTCCCCATGATCGTCCGTCCCATCGCCGAGCCTATTCTTGACGCCGAAGAGCGCTTCGAAGGCTTCGAGAACCTGATGCCGTTCCGCGTGCAGAGCATTCTGCTGGTTTCGAGCCTCTACGACTCGTTCATCCTGCGCGAAGACGGACGGCTCAACGAACTGCTGATCGACGAATCGCTCGAACTGAATCTGAGACAGATTCCCGGGATCACGCATGTATCGAGTTGCGCCGAGGCGCTCGATCTGGCGAGGGCGAATCCGCAATTCAATCTGATTGTGACCAATCTCACCGTTGGAGACACCAACGCCGCCGATCTTGCACGGGCCGTGCGCCGCGCCGGGCTCGACATTCCCGTGGTCGTGCTCGGGTACGACTATCGCGAGATCAAGAATTTTGTCGCGCGCAATCCCGTCACCGACATTGACCGCGTCTTCCTCTGGCAGGGGACGGCGCGCATCTTGATTGCGATCGTGAAATATGTCGAAGACAAGCGCAACGTGCTGCACGACACCCGGGCCATGGGCGTGCCCGTGCTGCTGGTGGTCGAAGACAACATTCGCTACTACTCGTCGTTTCTGCCGGTGATCTATACCGAGCTGATCAAACAGTCGCGACGCGTGATTCAGGAAGGCATCAACGTGGCGCACAAGCTGGTGCGCATGCAGGCGCGGCCCAAGATTCTGCTTAGCTCGAGTTTCGAAGAGGCGTCCGAGTTGGTGCAGCAATACCGCGACTACATCTTCGGCATCGTCTCTGACGTGGAGTTCCCCTGGGAGGGCAAGCTCAGCCCGGAAGCGGGATTCGAACTGGCGCGCATGGTGAAGAGTCTGACGCCGGATGTTCCGGTAGTCCTGCAGACGAGCCGCACCGAGTTCCGTCCGCGGGCGCACGCCGAAGGCTATTCGTTTCTGCGCAAGCGCTCGCCCACGCTGCTGAAAGATCTGCGGCGCATTTTGACCGACTCGTTTGGATTCGGCGACTTCGTCTTCCGCATGCCCGATCAGCGGGAAGTCGGACGCGCCAAGGACCTGAACGAATTGGAAGAAACGCTGCAGACCCTGCCCGCCGACAGCCTGATGTACCATGCGCAGCGCAATCACTTCTCGCACTGGCTGATGGCGCGCACGGAATTTGCGCTGGCGGCCAAGCTGCGTCCGCGAAAGGTTTCGGACTTCGATGGGCCAGAACATCTGAGGCGCGATCTGATCGCTTCGATCAACAGCTACCGCCGCGAGCAGAATGAAGTCCTGATCGGCGACTTTAAGGCTGACACCTACAAGCCCTCGCAGTCGAGCTTTCTGAGAATCGGGTCGGGCTCGCTGGGCGGCAAGGCGCGGGGCCTGGCTTTTGTGCGACATCTTCTTCGAACGCACCGCATCGGGCGCCGCTATCCGGGAGTGCGCATCTCCGTGCCTCCGGTGGTCGTGCTGGCCACGGACATGTTCGACCAGTTCCTGGCCGAGAACAATCTCAGCGACTTCGCCTTGCACTGTGACGATGACACGGAAATCCAGCAGCGCTTTCTCGATTCGCCGCTGCCGGTTCCGCTGCAGGAAAATCTGAAGGCGTTTCTCGAAGAAATCCGCTATCCGCTGGCCGTGCGCTCCTCCAGCCTGCTCGAAGACTCGCAATACCAGCCCTTCACCGGCGTCTACGAAACCTTCATGCTGGGAAATCAGCAGACCACCCTGCAGTTGCGGCTCGGCCAGCTCTCCGAGGCGATCAAGCGTGTATACGCGTCGACCTTCAGTCAGCATGCCAAGGCTTATGTGCGGGCCACACCGTATCGCCTGGAAGAAGAAAAAATGGCGGTCATTCTGCAGCAGGTCGTGGGGACAACGCACGGACCGCGCTTCTATCCGGACTTTTCAGGCGTCGTGCGATCGCACAATTTTTATCCGGTCGAGCCCATGACATATTCGGACGGCATTGCCGCGGTCGCGCTCGGACTGGGCCGCACAGTGGTCGACGGCGGCCGCTGCATCAATTTTTGCCCGCGCTATCCGCGCAACCTGCTGCAGTTTTCTTCGGTGGAAGACATTCTCGCGAACACGCAGACGGAATTCTGCGCGCTCGAACTTGATGGCGAGCCGAGCGAAGGCGGTCCCGGTCACCTGCGCGAAGTGCGGTTCGGGCTCGATGCTGCTGAAGCTGACGGTACTCTGCATGCCGTGGCTTCGACGTACTCAGCCGACAACCATGCAGTCTATGACGGCCTCAGCCGCCCGGGCCCGCGCGTGGTGACGTTTGCGCCGATGCTCAAGCACGGATTGTTTCCGCTGGCCTCGATTCTCGATGTGCTGGTGCGGGCCGGAGAAGACGCGTTGGGCAATCCCGTGGAAGTCGAGTTTGCGGTGACCCTGCCGCGCGGAGAAGAGCCGGCGGACTTTGGCTTCCTGCAGATCCGTCCGCTCACGCTAGCGCGCGACAATCAGGACCTCGCGATCGGCGAGGTTGATCCCTCACAGGTGATCTGCCAGAGCAGCCGAGTCCTGGGCAACGGACGAATCGAAAACGTGCACGACGTTGTGGTGGTCGATTCGCAGCGCTTCGAGCGCAGCCGCAGCCAGGAGGTCGCCAAGGCGGTCGCCCATTTCAATGCCACGCTGAACGCCGAGAATCTTCCGTACCTGCTCATCGGCGTGGGCCGCTGGGGATCAAACGATCCGTGGTTGGGCATTCCGGTCGAGTGGGACGAAATCTCCGGCGCGCGCGCCATCGTCGAGGCGGGCTTCCGCGACTTCCGCGTCACTCCGTCGCAAGGCAGCCACTTCTTTCAGAATCTGACGGCGTTTCAGGTCGGATACTTCACGGTGAATCCCGATGCCGGCGAAGGATCGCTCGACTGGCAGTGGCTGGCGGATCAGCCGGCAGTCGAAGAGCAGGGATGCGTCCGGCACCTCCAGTTCGAACAGCCGTTGCGGGTGGTGATGAACAGCCGGACGAGCCAGGGAGTGATCTGCAAGCCGGAAGGGAAATAGCTTGCCGCGCTCATTTGGCGCTTGTCATCCTGAACGAAGTGAAGGACCTCTGTAGTCCCCGGCAGAGTGCATAGGTCCTTCGGCCCGCCAAAACCGCGGTCCTCAGGATGACAACACTACCTAAGTTTCCGCACACCCTCCTGTGACTGCAATCACAGCCTCTCCTGTGTGATTCCGAACACAATCTTAGAGTCGGCATTCATCCGTCTTACGGAGAGTCAGTGTTCAAAATCATCCACGCACAATTTCTTGCGCCGGGGATCAAGCGCTTTGTGATTGAAGCGCCCCGGATCGCGCGCAAACAGAAGCCGGGGCAGTTCGTCATCCTGCGAATCTACGAAGAGGGCGAACGGATTCCCGTCACCATCGAGAACTCAGACCCCGAGAAGGGCACCATTAACATCGTGGTACAGGCGGCGGGGAAGACTACCAACCTGCTCAACGCGCTGAACACGGGCGACTCGATTCTCGACGTGGTGGGGCCGCTGGGTAAGCCGTCGGACATCCGGAACTACGGCACGGCGGTCGTGGTGGGCGGCGGGGTGGGGACGGCGATGGCGTATCCCACGGCGGCGGCGCTCAAAAAGGCGGGCAACCGCGTGATTTCGATCGTCGGGGCGCGCAACAAGGAGCTGGTGATCCTGGAAAAGGAAATGCGCGAGGTCAGCGACGCGGTGATGATCACGACCGACGACGGCAGCTACGCCGACAAAGGATTCGTCACTGACAAGCTGCGGCAGTTGATTGACAACGGCACACGGATCGACCTGGTGGTCGCGATCGGGCCGATCGTCATGATGAAAGCGGTTGCGGAGGTAACGCGCAAAGAGAACATTCACACCGTGGTCAGCCTGAATCCGATCATGATCGACGGGACCGGGATGTGCGGCGGTTGCCGCGTGATGATCGACGGCAAGAGCGAATTCGCCTGCGTCGATGGCCCCGAATTCGATGGGCACAAGGTGAACTTCGAAGTGCTGGTGCAGCGCAACGGGATGTACCGCACGGCCGAGCAGCGGTCGATGGAGGAATTCAAACGCAGCCGGGAATCGGACAACGCCTGCCATGCCGTTTCCTCTTCAACAGCCTTCTCTTCAACACAAGGAGAACGACGATGAGCCCGACCGCGAGCAAGTCGAAGAATCCGTTGTCGCCGAAAGAGCGCATCAAAGTTCCTCGGCAGCTGATGCCCGAGCAGCCGGCGTGCGAACGAGCCCATAACTTTGAAGAAGTGAATCTCGGCTACAGCGCCGAACTCGCGCAGCAGGAGGCGCTGCGCTGCCTGGAGTGCGCCAAGCCGACCTGTACCGACAATTGTCCGGTGGGCATTGATGTGAAGGAGTTCGTCCAGCGAATCGTGATTGGGGACTTTCTGGGGGCGGCGGCGAAGATCCGCGAAGCCAACGTGCTGCCCGCGATTACCGGGCGTGTCTGCCCGCAGGAAGATCAATGCGAAGGGAAGTGCCTGCTGTCGAAGAAGGTGAAGCCGCTGGGGATCGGCTATCTGGAGCGCTTCGTCGCCGACTACGAGCAGCGCATGGGGACGCACGTCGTCCCGAATGCCGAGCCCACGGGGAAGAAAGTCGCCATCGTCGGCAGCGGTCCTTCGGGTCTCACCGTCGCAGGAGACCTTATCCAGAAGGGCCATAAGGTACGCGTGTTTGAGGCGCTGCACGAGATCGGCGGAGTGTTGGTGTATGGCATTCCTGAATTCCGGTTGCCCAAGCAGATTGTGCGCGAGCAGATCGACTATATGCGGCAGATGGGCGTGGAGTTCGAGACCAACGTGGTGGTCGGACGCACCATCACCATCGACGAACTGCTGGAAGAGGAAGGCTACGACGCGGTGTTCATCGGCACCGGCGCCGGGTTGCCGCAGTTTATGAACATTCCCGGCGAGCATTTGAATGGGGTCTACTCGGCCAACGAATTTCTGACGCGCATCAATTTGATGAAAGCTTACAAGTTTCCCGACTACGACGAGCCGATGATCGATTTGAAGGGAAAGAACGTGGCCGTCATTGGCGGCGGCAACACGGCGCTGGATGCGATTCGCTCGGCGCTGCGGCTGGGGGCGGGGAACGCCTACGTGCTCTACCGGCGCAGTGACGCCGAGATGCCGGCGCGCGCCGAGGAAGTGCACCACGCGCGGCAGGAGGGGATCAATTTTCAGATGCTCACCGCGCCGGTGGAGTTCCTCTCCGACGGCAAGGGCGGTCTGAGCGCTGCCCGCTGCGTTCGAATGGAACTCGGCGAACCTGACGCCTCTGGCCGCAGGCGGCCCATGCCGAAGGAAGGGTCGGAGTTCGACCTGCCGTTGTCGGTCGCGGTGATTGCGATCGGCACCAGCGCGAACCCCATCGTGCCAAGCACCACGCCCGGTCTGGGTACGAGCAAGTGGGGATACATCCAGGCCAGCGAAGAGACGCAGCGCACCACGCGCAAGGGAGTCTTCGCCGGCGGCGACATTGTAACCGGCAGCGCGACCGTAATTCTCGCCATGGGTGCCGGGCGGCGCGCGGCGAAGTCGATTCACGCCTACTTGACGACGGGCGAATGGTGACACGAATCAGGTTGCAGAGTTTTAAGGTCGCAAGGTTTCAAAGACAAAGGCCTCCGCGCCAACCTTGAAACTCTGAAACTTTGAAACGTTGAAGCTTGTTCCTCATCGCTTGCGGGCTATAAACCGCAGACGCATGTAGTCGGCCGTCCAGCGGCCGCGCTCGTCGCAGAGTACGGGTCTTAACATCTCCGTAGCTTCATCCAGATAATCTCCCCGTTGATCTTTCAGTAATGCTGCGCAAAATGGATTGGCGAAGGTTTCCAGCCAGCCGCGCATCCCTGCCGGCAGCGGAGTGGGACGAGGGATGAGTTGAACACTTTCTGCAATGAATCCCGCGCGCTCCAGCCGTGCCGAGTAATCATCGATAGTTGGGAAGTACCAGGGGCACAGGCTGGCAGCATTCTTGATCCCGCGTCTTTCCAGTCCGACGATCAGCGCCAGATGGATTGCGGCAACGCATCCGTGGCCACCCATCTCGCCTACAAATCGTCCGGGACGCCGCAGAGCGCGGTAGGCGGAGGCGATGGCGGCATCGGGATCATCCTTGATCCAGTGCAACGCTGCGTTCGAGAACACAGCGTCAAACTCCTGGTCGAAGGTCAAGCTGGTTGCGTCCATCACCCGGGCGTCGAGTCCGCGCTGGCGGGCGGCGGCAACCATGTCTCCGGAACTGTCTACGCCCACCACTTCTGCCCCGGTTTCGGCCAGTTTTTTGGTCAGCACGCCATCGCCGCAACCGAGATCGAGAATGCGCTCCCCTGGCCGGGGTTGCAGCAATTCGAGCACGGGCTGGCCGAGCGCGGGGACAAATGCCGCGTTGGCGGCGTAGCGGGAAGGATCCCATGTCTGCGTGGACGTTCGCGTGGACATTGAAATATTGTAATAGCCGCCCTTGAGCAAATCTCAGCCCAGGGCGTCTCGTCCGTGACCATCTTGCAGTTTGAAATTCTGTCTCACCCGAAGGTGATCTCGATGTATGTATCCGTCCTGGCCCATACGAGCGGAATCCTCGCCATCCAGTATTTGCGGTTGATAGCAGCGCGAGCGAGCTGGTGCTCTTCGGGCGGCAGGATGCGCGCTGTCGCGGGGAACTGCTCGCCCGTAACTTTTCCGCTCATGGTGCAAGGTGCTACCTGCACCGTGGGATTGTTGCGGATGCGTTTCGTCTTTCCCATGTCGCTGCGGGTCATCACGTAGAGCTTGTCGCCTTCCTCCCCGAACCACACGGGCGTGGCGACGCCTACTCCAGTTTTGCGGAAGGTTGTGAGGGAGATGTATTTCTGATCGTGGATGGCGGGAGGAATCTGGCTGGGCATAAGTCCTCATTTTAGAAAACTAGAGACGAAAGTTGGCAGCAAGATTCCAGTATTCTCCTGTCGTGGATGGTTCGCAATCGGTTGCGGCGATTGCTCCCACTGCGGCATCTGTGTTACAAGCCTGAACATGCGTAAATGGATGCGCGAGCGCTTACAGCGCCGCAAGAAAAAGACGGGTGAGCAGGAAAGCCAGCCGGCGCCCCCGCCCTTGCAGCCGGCATATTTCGATGCAGTCGAGCCTGCGGACTCTTCGCCCGAATCCACACCAGAACCTGAAGCCAGGATGTCAAGGCAGCCGGAGGAAGCGCCGGCGGCGCGCGAAGAGTCGTCGCCGGAGGAATCCGGCGAGCAGATGACTACATCGAGAACATCCGGCGCTTCGGCCCAGCGGACACGAGGACGCCGCCGCCGGGGCGGACGCGGACGCGGAGGTCGAGGCCGGGAGCAGGCCGTAGCCCAGGCATTTACACCGGCCATTGCGAAGGGCATCATTCCTGAACTGGCCCCGGAAGGGGCCGAAGAAGCGGCGCCTGAAGCTGCGGAACCCGAGGCTGCTGCGAACGAACCTAACGAACCTGAAGTTGCTGCCGCTCCCCACGCGCCGTCGGTTCAAGTTCCGGCTGCCGCTCCGCGGACGCCCAAGGGAATTGTCGTGCTGGCGATCGGGCTGCCCGGCTCGGGCAAGAGTTCATGGTTCAAGCGCCACAATGTCGTGCCGCTGTCGAGCGATATGGTGCGGGCGCTTTTGTTCGATGACGTCCGGGAACAGCGCTTTCAGGACCTGGTATTTTCCAACCTGCGATCCATGCTCAAGGCGCGGCTGATCGCCAAACGTCCTATGAATTATGTGGACGCGACCAACCTGACTCCACAGGAGCGACAGCACTGGATCAAGTTGGCGAAAGACTACAACTATGAAGTGCACGCGGTGTTCTTCGACGTCCCGCTGGATGTCTGCCTCGAGCGCCATAGCCGGCGCGACCGAGTGGTCCCAGACGACATCATGCGGCGCATGGCGGCCAAGCTGAAAGCGCCGTCATTCCAGGAAGGGTTCGCCAAGATCACAGTGGTGCGGGTGAAGAAGAAAGATGCGGAGCCGGCGGAAGCGTAACGATTCAGGTTTCAAAGTTTCCAGAGTTTCAAGGTTTCAAAGACGAGATTGTTTAACCTTGAAACCTTGCAACCTTGAAACCTTGCAACCTTGCACTTCTATCCCTTCAAGTGCGGCAGCAATTCCTTGAACGCCGCTGATGACGACGCGCGCATGAGTTCGTAGATCATCATTTCGGTGGATGAGATGATCGCGCCGGCGGCGCGCATGCGGTCGAGGCCGATCTTCCAGTTCCGTTCCGTGCGCGAGCTGACGGCGTCGGAGGCGACGTGGACGAGGTATCCGTCCCGAAGTGCGCCGAGCGCGGTCTGGGTCACGCAGATGTGGCTCTCCATGCCGCAGAGCAGCAGCGTGTTGCGCTGTCCGGGCAGGCGCTTGAGCACGGAGCAGAAAGCGTCGCTGCCGAAGCAGGAAAACGGAGTCTTGTCGATGGCTTCGATCTCGGGCAGCAGGGAAAGAACCTCCGGGACGGTCCGACCGAGTCCTTTTGCGTATTGCGTGCTGACCATCACGGGAATCTTCAGAATCTTGGCCGTGCGAATCAGCAATTGTGCGTTGCGCAGCAAGTCTTCCTTTTGAAAGATCGGTGGGAGCAGGCGCTCCTGGATGTCGATAACGACGAGCGCGCACTGGTCGGCTTCGAGCGGGCGGCGGGCCAGTTCGGCGTAGTCGGCAGGGGTCGGGGAAACTTCGGTGGCGATGCTCATGAGTTTTTCCTTGTGTCCAGGTCTCTTCAGAATTCTACCGCCGATTGAGCGGTTGGCAGCGTGAAGGTCAAAGTCGAAAGGCGCCGTGTTCGGGACGCCGGCTGCGTGGAGTCCCAAGCATCACTGCCACACAGCGCTCGCTGTTGACCGTATTCAGTGGGGACCATAGAATCAAAAAGGAGCCGCAATGTCGGGCTCCGTCCAATCCAACACTGCCCCCTCGTTCAACGGCAGGACAGCTGACTCTGGATCAGCATATCGGGGTTCGAATCCCTGGGGGGCAGCCAAGATCTGGCTAGTATTCATGCGTGTCGTCCGCCACCTCTGTCTGGCGCTAGCGGGAAATGGTTGGGTTTTCTGCTACGATGTGGAGGCATGCGGCAGGGCGCTGATCGGCAGGACTTGGCGTGGTCACTGTTAGTCTCCGCCGCTGGTATTGCTGCTCTGATGCTCGGCTTTGAACTCACCAAGCAATCTCTCTTCCCTAAGATCAGCATCTGGAATTCGCATGTTGCCACTATCTGTTTCACCACCGCCATTGCCACTGTCGCGGCCTATCTCGTCCGGCTGAGGCTTGCCCGGCTGAATCGGAAATTGGAAAACGACTTCCATGAACTGGAGCGCATGGCGGACGCTCTGCGACATTCGGAGGGCCGGTACCGGTCGCTATTCGAGGGAAGCAAGGCAGGCGTGTTTGTCAGCCTTCCCGAGGGGCGCCTTGTCGAATGCAACGAAACCTTCGCCCAGATGTTCGGATATACGCGCGAAGAGCTGTATACCCTGCCCACTTCTGTCCTCTATCCCGGCGGCAAGCCAGAGCGGGAGGCCCGTATCGCCGAGCTAAAAGAAAAGGGACAGCTCCGCGACTATGAGATCTGCTACCGCCGCAAGGATGGAGGGTTGGCGTGGGCGATCCAGAATGTCACATTGGTTAAAGATGTTGGTGGCTCGGATGTCATCGAGGGCACCATCGTCGATATCACGGATCGCCATCTGCTCGACGAGCGCCTGCGCCAGTCGCAGAAGATGGAAGCGGTGGGGCAGCTGGCGGGTGGAGTCGCCCATGACTTTAACAATCTGCTCACAGTGATCCAGGGCTACGGCCGGCTGTTAAAGGATCGCTTGCAGGATGGTGAGGCGCAAAAGCATCTGGGACAAATCGAAGTGGCTTCTGACCGTGCCGCGTCCCTCACCCGTCAACTGCTGGCCTTCAGTCGTAAGCAGGTGCTGCAGCCAAAGGTAGTCAACCTCAACACCCTGGTCGCGAACATTGGCCAGATGCTGCACCGCCTGATTGGTGAAAACATTGAACTCGTGACCAAGCTGAGCGGGGACTTGGCACTGGTGAAAGTCGATTTCGGCCAGATTGAACAAGTCATTGTGAACCTTGCACTGAACGCGCGCGACGCGATGCCCAATGGCGGAAAACTGACGATCGAGACCGTGAATGTCGACTTGGACCGGAGTTACGCGGAAAAGCACGTCGGCGTGACCCCGGGATCCTACGTGATGCTGGCTGTCAGCGACACCGGGACGGGGATGAGTCCTGAGACGCAGGCTCGTATTTTCGAGCCATTCTTCACCACCAAGGAGATGGGGCGTGGAACCGGTCTGGGTCTCTCGATTGTCTACGGGATCGTAAAGCAGAGTGGCGGCAATATCTGGATCTACAGCGAATTGGGCCACGGAACGAGCTTTAAGATCTATTTCCCACAATGCACAAAAGAAAAAGAAGTGGAATCCGTTCCTGCGGAAACGCCAGTCAAATCCTCCGCGCCAAACCATCAGACGATCCTCGTGGTGGAGGACGATGACGAAGTGCGGGAACTGGTGAAGGCAGTTCTGGAAGGGCTTGGATATGCGGTTCTCGTTGCCGATGGCGCACAGAGCGCGACCAGCATTGCGGAAAAGCACGCCGCGACGATCCACCTGCTTCTGACCGACGTGATCATGCCCGGCATGAATGGTCACGAACTGGCCAAGCGCCTGGTGGAACGCAACCCGCGGATCAAGGTTCTCTACATGTCTGGGTATACCGCAAATTCCATTGGGCCTCCCGACATGCCGAGCGCCAGCGTGAGTTTTCTGGAAAAGCCGTTTACCCCTTCTACCTTGGCTCGTAAGGTAAGGACTGTTCTTGAGTCAGCGCAGTGAAGCTATTGTAGCCGTTGGTGGGTTTCTTCAACGGATGAAAGCATTGGCCAGCAAGGAAAAGACGGTTAGAAGCTGCCTCTCTCCGCTGCCTTGCATTGAGCGTGCCCGCGAACCGCAAAGTGCCGCGATTGAGAGATTCTGACCTCCAGATTCCTCGCTGAACTCTTGGAGTTCAATATCTGTTGCTGCCGCCGTCATGAGAAGTCCGGCCCGGACCCAAGGCTCATTTCCGAATGTCGAACGCGAAGGAAACGGTGTGATCCGCGTCATCGAAAGTCATTTGAGGGATGACGACGTAATCCTGTCCTTTCTTCTTGAACATGGCCATCAGGTTCGAAATCCCGACGCCAACTTCGTTGCCGTCGGCGATATCGCCCGGGTGCAGGTGAAAAGCTTCCGTTAATTCGGCGGAAGGGAACTCGGATGCCAGTCCCGTGAAGGTCAAGTTCTTGACTCGATATTGCAGGCCCGAGTGGATCGTTACCTGGAGGACGGCACCTTTGCGCGCGGCGTCGGCGTCCAGTGCGGCAGGTAGGCTGGGTGTCACCTGCGCTTTCCAGAATCCACGGTGCCGCAAAGCTCCATCGATTGCATGCGTGCTCTGTGCGAGGACATCGGGTTTGCCCAGCGGATGTCCTTTGAGGAATTGGGCGTATTCCTGCAACTCAGTGACGGGAACACCCAACTCGCCTTCAAATCGAATGTCGCTCACGACGACGGTCGACTGGGCAATCGATACCTGGCCAATCAGCACACCAGCTGCAAAGATGCCCTTGATCGCCCTGACCAACGATATTCCGCCAACCAGCCGCTCCTTGCGCCAATTCATTTTGTTTCCCTCGTACCAACCCGCAGCAAACAGGAAGATCTTCTCCCGGCGGCTATCGGGTTAGCTGGTTGCGCAGTTGCCTGGAAAGCTTTTCCACCCGCTTCAGCTTGTCGATGACGTCCTTTGAGAGCAATCCGCGATTCGCAAGATTTACATCGGCGGGGATGGAGGCGGAAAGGTCGGCGAGTTCCTGAGCGTCGTGCTGGAGCTTGACCATGTCCACCGGCGGTTTCTTGTGAGACTCCACTGAGCCTGGTTCGGCGGGCAGCTGATTTTGCGGCCAATTCAGGTCATGCGGCTGCGGTCCGCAACGGCCCAGCGGGGCTCCAAGCTGGCAATAGGCGGGCAGGGCGAAGAGCAACCCGGCGAGCAAGAGACGCAGACAGTCGGTCCGCGACATAAGCACCTCCACATCGCTGGCAATTCGTGCATTTTAATCCTTTCACCGAACTGGTGCGTATTGACCCACTACCAATTGCTCTTCTGAGTTGAAAGGCCCCGCAAAATAAGGTAGGTTTAGCTACTATTTTCTTCTCCCCTGATGCAGACGGATCTGTCTGTTGCCGGTCAAAGTCGCGGGCGGTCCCAGGTACGACCGGAAAACGATCGAGCATCATTGTCGAGGGCGGCATGGCGCCGTCGCGTTTTGCGACATTCGCGCTACCGCCGCCGTGTGGATTGCTGGGCCAGGTTGGCTTAAGGAGGCTGTGATGAGGTTCTCCAGTCGTTCGTCTATTCATGCCGAGCACGGGCCTGTGCCCGGCAGAGCCGGCAGGAATCTTTTATGGGTGGCGATGCTCGGGCTGCTGATGAGCCCAGGCCGGATGCGGGCGCAGTCGGTCCAGACCGCGAACGCGGACCAGGCTACTCTGCAGGAGCTGCTGCAGCGCATCGACCAACTGGAGGCCAGAGTCCGGCAGCTGGAGGCGGCACAGCGGCCGCCCGCACCGCCCGCCAGGGTCGCTGAGGCGCGGCAACCGTCCTCTCCGGTCACTTCGCCTGCGACCTCGGCCGCCGAACCTCCCGCGATGCAAGCCTCGCAGGAACACGAGGAGCCGGCTGAACACGCCGAATCCGAGCGCATGGATGTGAGTAAGACTCTGTTGCGGGTGCGCGGGTTTGGGGACGTCACGCTGCACGGCGATAACTATCATCCGGCCGGCCAACCGGGAGACAACTCGGCGTTCACTCTGGGCCAGCTCAATCTGTTTGTGACCTCCGACATTTCCGACAGGTTTAAGTTTCTGAGCGAAATTGTTTTTGAGGCCGGCCCCGACAACATTTACGGAGTCACCCGCGGAGTGGCCAATACATTCAGCGTCGACGTGGAACGCTATCTCCTGCAGTACTCCCAAAACGATTACTTCAACCTGGCGGTCGGGCGATATCACACGGCGATCGGGTACTACAACACGGCCTACCACCACAGCACCTGGCTGCAGACGACAACGGGGCGCCCGCTGTTGTTTGAGTTTGAAGATCGAGGCGGCATTTTGCCCATCCACAACGTGGGAATCGAGGCGTCCGGACGTATCCCTTCGGGTTCGCTGGGATTGCATTACGTAGCGGAAGTGGGAAACGGCCGGGAATCGCGGTCGCCATTGACCGAAGAACCGGTGCAGAACATCGTCGCAGACACCAACCACAAGGCTGTCAACGTGGCGGTATTTGCGCGACCCACCAAGGTGCCCGGACTGCAATTCGGATTCTCGACCTATCGGGATGAGTTGGTCCCCGCGGGGCAACCGAACGTGATCGAGACTATTTTCGCCGCACACGCGGTCTATACCACGACCAACTTCGAATGGCTGAACGAAGCTCTGGTGGTGCGGCACACACCCGAGGGCGGGCACACCTTCGCGACGCCGGGATGGTATAGCCAGATTTCCGAACGTTTCGGTTCGTACCGGCCTTACTTCCGCTACCAGTACATCAACGCCGGGCCGAATGAGCCGGTTTTTCCCGACATGGGGCTGCGCGCAGGCCCGTCGTTGGGCTTGCGTTATGATGCCAGCGAATCGGTAGCCCTCAAGCTGCAGTACGATTACACCTCCTTGCGGAACCAGCATGCCATCCAGGGATTGGCGGCGCAGGTGGGGTTCACGTTCTGAGAATAAAATCGATGACCCGCTACTCCGCGATGATTGTGCTGGCCCTGGGGGCGACCGCGCTCCTGCAGCGTGCGCCGCAGTCGCGCGTGGAAGCGGCGCGCCCTCGGGAAAGCCTGGCGATCATCGTGAACCGGGCCAATCCCGTGGAGGACCTTACCATGGCGGAGTTACGCGCGGTCTTTCTTGGGGAGCGCAGCCATTGGGGCAACGGGCGCCGCATCACACTGGTCATGATGGAGCCGGGACAGCCCGAGCGGGACACGGTGGTCCGCGAGGTCTGCCGCATGAGCGAATCGGATTTCCGACGACGCTTTCTGCAAGGCCTGCTCACCGGCGAGGTACTGGTCTCTCCCAAGACGCTCGCGACCCCGCTGGGAGTCCGCAAGTTCGTCTTCAACGTGCCCGGAGCGGTGGGTTATTTGCGCCCCGAGGATGTGGATGACTCGGTGAAGGTCATTCGCATCGACGGGCATCTTCCCGCCGACGCGGACTATCCGCTGCGGGTCGCAGACCGCCTCGAAAGGTAGCATGAGCGAACGCACGCTACAGCCGGCGCATGGAGGAGCAGCAACCTTTGCTCCGCGCGTGGGGAGATCTCCGGCGTTCTTCTCGCGCTACAGTTCTGTACTGTTGCTGCTGTTGCTGGTCGCGCTGGAGGCGGGGGTGGTGCGCTTCGTCATCCGGGATGTCCACTCCGCCAACAGCGAAGTGCAGAGGATGTATGCCTCGTCCGTGCTCGGACTGCGCCGCATTGGAAGCCTGCAGTATGACGCGCAGGAGACTCGCCGCAGCACGCTGTACGCTTTGACCACCAATGACAGTAATCTTCAAGTCGTATACGCCGATCAGTCGCGTGAAGCGGACGCTCGAGTAACGGCAGGAATCGCCGAGTACCTGCAACAGGCACACCTGCCGCAAGAGGTCGAGCTGGGACACCGACTGGAAAGGGATTGGAAGGCTTATCTTGCGGTCCGCGATGAAGTGCTGGCTTCCATCCTCGAAGGCAGCATCAAGGAAGCGGTGACGCGCGATCTGGCGGATGGGGTTCCGTTCTTTGACCGGATGCGGCGGGATTTGGAAGAAACCCAGCGGCTCTATGACGAACAGGCGTCGTTGCGTTTGGCGAACGTGGCAGAGTTGGCGAACCGTTCTGTCACGCGCCTGTTGAGCGTGCTGATCGTAACGGTGCTGATCGCCAGCGTGTTCGTGTGGGTTCTGCAGAGAGACAAGATGGCGAGCATGCTGCAGATGGCGCGGATGCAAATGGACTTCGCGGCATCGGTCTCGCACGAGTTGCGGACGCCACTGGCGGTACTCTGCTCGGCCGTGGACAATATTGCCGATGGCGTGGTGAGCGGGAAAGAGCAGCTGGCAAAATACGGAACCGTGATCCGCAACCAGTCGCGCCAGATCAACGGCCTGGTCAACCAGGTCATCTTGTTTGTTTCGACTCAGGATGGCAAAGGGCGGTATACGCTGCATCCGGTGGCCGTTTCCGATGTCGTCGAGTCGGCGGTTACAGGTACGACAGAACTGATCCGCAAGGCAGGCTTTGCGCTGGAGCAGCACATCGATCCGCACCTGCCGCGGGTCTTAGGCGACCCTGCGGCCCTGTCCCAGTGCTTGCAGAACCTGATCACCAACGCCTTGAAGTATGCCGACCAGGGGCGCTGGATCGCGATTCGCGCCAGCGAGGGAGGAACCAAAGATCATCGCGAGGTCCGCATTAGCGTGCAGGACCACGGGAAGGGAATTGACCGCAACGAGTTGCACCAGATCTTTGAACCTTTTTATCGCAGCCCGGCGGCGGTGGCAGGGCAAATCCACGGAACCGGGTTGGGATTGCCCATCGCCAAGAGTCTGGCGGAAGCCATGGGTGGGAGAATCTCGGTGACCAGCGAAGTTGGAATCGGAAGCACGTTTACACTGCACTTGCCCGTCGTGGAAGAGATCAACGAGTCCGAGGGATCTGTGGGAAAGACCGCGAGCAGGAAATGAACGAGAGCATTTTGCTGGTCGAAGACGAGGAAGGGCTCCGGATGACGTTGAGCGACCGCCTGCGCAGCGAAGGCTACGTCGTGGACTTCGCCGCCGACGGCGACGAGGGACTGAACAAAGCCACGGGCTTGCCCTTCGATCTCATCATTCTGGACATCATGCTTCCGCATCGCAGCGGGCTCGACGTTTGCCGCGATATCCGCGTTGCCGGGCTGGCCACGCCGATCCTGCTGCTTACCGCGCTCGACCAGACTGTGGATAAAGTTCTGGGCCTGAAACTCGGCGCCGACGACTATGTCACCAAGCCGTTTGACACGCTGGAACTCATGGCCCGGGTGGAGGCGCTGTTGCGGCGCGTCCCCGGACGCACCATACCGCCGGTCCTGCAGTTGGGGCCGCTCCGCATGGATGTTCGAGGCACGGAAGTGACGCGCGATGGCAGGGAGATTCCCCTCTCCGCGCGAGAATTCCAACTGCTGCGGCACTTCATGGAGCATCCGGGAGCGACGCTGTCGCGCAGCGAACTGCTGCAAGAAGTGTGGGGCTACGAAGACGGGACATTCACGCGCACGGTCGATGTGCACATCGCCAGTCTGCGGCAGAAGCTCGAAAAGGATCCCAAACACCCGGAAATGATCCTGACGGTGCCGGGCATGGGCTACAAGCTGAAGGCGTGAGGAAGGGTGCGGCGGGCGGAGAATATCTGCATGTCAGCAGCCCGTGCGGTTGATACTATCTTGCCTATGTTGACGCTTCGACGGAGGTTGCGCAGGAGTGAGCGCGCTGGGTTCGTCCGAGTGGCGCTCGTGGTCTTGCTGGCCATTTCCGCAGCTTCCGCGAAAAACGGCATGCAGGTTGTGGTCGTACCCGTTGCCAATATGTATTCGAAGCCAACGGAAAAGTCTGAGGTAGTGTCCCAGGCATTGTATGGCAATAACGTAACGTTGCTAGTTTCTCGGGGCGAGTGGTCGAGGATTCAGACTTCGGATCGCTACAAAGGATGGACCCCCAGCCGCTACCTTCGGATCGTGCTGAGCGGGGATGGTTACGCGACGGCTGGGCCGACGGTGCAGGTGGTGAGCCTGTTCGCCAACATCTATGCGGAGCCTGACGTCACCAAACATAAGCCGGTGATTACGGTGGCTTTCGAAACCAAGCTGGAAGTTGCGCCGGAACCCGCGGATGCGAAGGCGAAAGCCAGGAAGCAGAAGACCGAAGGCTGGGTGCACGTGCGGCTTGCCGGCATGACGTTGGCATGGATCCAGGAGAGCGACGTCGTAGCCAACCCGAAGCCTCTGACGATTGCGGAATCGATCGAACTGGCGAGGCGCTTTCTGGGACTGCCGTACCTGTGGGGAGGGCGGTCGAGCTTTGGATTCGACTGCTCGGGCTTCACCCAGATGCTGGTGCGGGCGCGGGGAATCAACATGCCGCGCGACGCCGACCAGCAGGCTGCCTGGAGCGGACTGATGGCGGTGGACCGCAAAGATTTGCAGCCGGGCGACCTGTTGTTTTTTGGCTCGTCCGCCAAAGACATCACGCACACCGGTATGTACATCGGCGATGGTCAATTTATTCATGACTCGACCAGCGGGCATCCTGTCGTGCAGATCAGCTGTCTGGACGATGAGCCCTGGACCCATTTGCTGGTGGTGAGCCGGAGAGTGAAACAGGCGGCATCAGCGGCTGCGGGGCAGTAAGCGCGGCTGCGCGGATTTCTTCCGCGAATGCGTTACACTGACGCGGGACAACGATGGGTTCATCGCTCGACGCGCTGCTCAACGACCTCGAAGCCGCCAGAAACTCCTTCGGACGAGGGGCTGCCAGCAGGGTCAACGGTCTGCTGCGGCAGTTGTCCCGCCAGGAATTCGACGATCCGAAATCTCTGATCCGGTTCCATGAAGCGCTGCTGTTTCTGCGCGCGTTCCCCGCATCTGCCTCCGTTGTGCCGCAGGTCGAAAAGCTGCTCCATCGGTTCCACGAGCGGATCGGCAGAATCCGCCAACTGGGCGGCGACATGTCGGTCTTTGATGACTTCGATACGTCGGGCATCGCGGGTACGACCATGCAGGACACGCTGAACTTTGAGGTGGCGCGCTGGCTGGTGCGTCGTATCCCCGGCAACGTCGAGATTGCGTGGGACGACTACGACGAGGAGCGCGCCATGGGCTCGACGTGGCCGCGATTCGTGCCACTGCTGGAAGAAGATTCCGATGTCGAGGCCAACATCCCTTGGCGGCGCTGGCTCGATGCCGCGAGAGGACGCGAGAAGGACTTCGCATGGCTGATTCGGCGCTTCGAAGAATGGGACACCTCAGATCTGCGCCTCAAGGCCGAGCTTTATGACTCGATGCGGCTGCCGCTGCGGTGGCATCTCAAGAATCTGAAGCTATCGCGCACGCGCAACTGGCGGCGTCCGGGAAAGTTCTTCGTTCATGACGGCCCGCTGATTACGCGCAGAGACGTTTCGCTTGCGCGTGAGTTCGAGCGGCCTGCTCCGAAATTTGTCCGGCTCTCCCGCCGTGAAGGGGAAGCCGTGATGCAGACGATCCGTGAGGTAATGGTCGTCCGCTACCGGGAACTCTACGGCACTACGCTGGGCGATCCCACGTCCGTGGTGCGGGCAGAGGCGGGACGCGGAGTGGTTTTCTATTTCTGGAACCTGCCGCCGAGCCGCCGGCTGCCAGTGCGTGCCTATGTTGCCGGGTTCACACTGAAAAATGGCGTACCCATCAACTACGTCGAAGCCATTGGCCTCTGCGAATGGATTGAGGTCGGGTTCAACACGTTTTACACCTATCGCCAGGGCGAGACGGCGTGGATCTACGCGCAGGCGCTACGCTGTCTGTGCGCGTGGACGGGCGCAAAAACAATTTCGGTGTATCCGTATCAGATCGGGCAGAACAACGACGAGGCGTTGGATTCGGGAGCGTTCTGGTTCTACCGCAAGCTGGGTTTCCGGTCGGGCAAGCCTGAGTTGGAACAGCTGGCCAGAAATGAAGAGCGGAAAATTGCGGCCGATGCGAAGTACCGTACTCCGCGAAGGACTCTGGCCCGGCTCGCGGAAGCGCATGTGTTCTACGAGGTGCCGGGGCTAAAGCCCCGTTTTTCCGAAGGAACGCTAACGCGGCCCTTAAAGGGCCGCTCTTCCACGGTCGACCATGCTTTCACGGTGGAACCTGCTTCGCTTCCGGAACGCGAGGCTCTTTTGCCTGCTTTGCCCGCTGAGATCAAGCGCGGTCCGTGGGACACATTTTCCACCCGGAACCTGGCGCTCCGTGTGAATCAGAGGATGGCACGCGAGTTCGGAGGGGATGCGGTCAGGATTCGCGAGGCATCCATGAGAGAGGTGGCACGGGCTGTTGCGGTCAATCCGAGCCGTTGGACGCCGAGCGAGCGACATTCATTCGCCAACTGGTCTCTGGTTCTCGCGCTGATTCCGGGGCTGGCCGGCTGGACCGGTGCGGAGAAGCGGCAACTGGTCGCAATCATTCGAGCGCAATCTGGTCGCGACGAAATGCATTACCTTCGCAGGACCCAGCAGCATGAGCGCTTGCGCAATGAGTTCCTGCGGCTGGGCTCAAAATGAAGCAGATCTAATTTCCGACAAGCCCGCCCGGCCGCGCGACCGTACTGCGCGCTGCATCGGTCGAGGCTGGCTTCGACTTATCGCCCGCTCCGGCGGCCGCGGCCACCGCGTTCGCGGGCTGGGGAGCCGGCTGCTTTCCACAAAGCTCAATCACTTCCGAGATTCGCTGGCTCTCGTGCTGCATCGCCATCTGCCAGTTGCGCAGGGCCTCTTTTTCACGCGCCACCTGGTCGAGGTTCTTCTGGATGCGCTCGGCGTAGTGGACGCGGATCTTCTCCAGCTCTTCTTCGACGCGGACGTTTTCCTTTACTTTCACCGCTTCGAAATCTTCCAGCTGTTTGCGCTGCCCGGCTTCGTAAGCGCTGAGGGCATTCTGGCGGCGAGTCGCGTCGGTGAGCAGTTCATCGGCCGAAATGTTGGCGGCATCGAGCGCCATCAGCACGGATGCGCGCTTCACGTCACTGGACAGATCGCGAATGCGTTCGCTATTCATCATTTCGCCGACCTTGTGGATGCCGTATCCCGCGCCCGGACTCATGATTCCGGCGGCGCGGTAAATATCTTCGTAAGTGAGCAGCTCGCCGCGCGGACCGCTCGGCGTATTGGGTGGTGTAGTGGGCTTGTTCATGGGAGCCTCCGTGGATATAGGTGTCGCGGGCGCGTCTCCGTCGTTGGGTCGGCGCCAGAAATGCGGAAAGAACGTTTTGGGTTGCATGACTTTCCTTTCGGCACGAGGGGACGGGCCAGGGCTTGGAATTCGGGATTGCTGTTCAGAATGTGAAGTCGTGCGCGGTGTGCGCAGTGACACTCCTCTTTCCGGACGGTACGACGTAACGCTTCTTTCTGGTACGAGGTTGGCGCGCGCGCTCGAGATACGTTCAGCGTCGCCCCGACCTTGTCGGGATTCAGCCGCTTGAAATTGCGAGCGGCCGCCGCGATTCGCCGAGCCGGCTCCTTGGCGAACCGGTGCGGGCTTGACTTCCTCCGGCGGGGGTGGCAACGCGGCTTGAATTTGCTCCTCGGGGGCCGGCACAGGAGGGGATTTCACCGGTGTGGTCTCCCGGCTGACTCCCAGCAGAAACTCACGGCCCTCCTTCCGGCAGTTCTTGGTGACGGCTGAGAATTGCTCGCGATGCCACTTGACCGTAACCCTGGATCCGACCATGAATGGCTGCTGGACCCTGAGACATGCCCCAGACCGCGACGTATCCTCGATGGTTGCGGGGGCGCGATAGTTCGTGCCGGCGGAGTCCTGCCAACAGACTTCCGCCACTGCCCACATCACTGCCCGAGGCTCGATATAGCGCCCGTCCATGCCATTTGTATCGGCAGGGCAGCAGCGGAGTTTAGTTACTAGAGGCTTGGTCTTAGCGAAACAGGCGCATCAAGCCGCTGGCGGGCATGTCGGGCGAGATGAAGCGCTCATTTTTCAGTCCCGCGGCGTGCAGGATGGCCTCGGCGGCGAGGTATCCGCTGCGCACGGCGCCTTCCATGGTGGCGGGCCAGCCCGTGGCGGTCCAGTCCCCGGCCAGAAAGACGCGAGGCCATGGCGTGATCGGGGACGGGCGATAGGCGTCGATTCCCGGTCGCGGCGAATAGGTGGCGTTCACTTCCTTAATCACAGTTGATTTGACCAGGTTCGCTTCGCGTGCGGCAGGAAAGAATTCGCGGACTTCGCTGAGCGCCAGGTCGACAATTTCACTGCGGGATTTCTCGATCAGAGCCTTCGACGAACTGACCACCAGTTCGATATAACTGCCACCCTCAGGGGCTAAAGCCCCATCCTGATCGGGCGGCTCACCGGCACGACCCAGGTCGTGCCCTTCCCGTCGTTCTCTTGGCTGCGTCCGCATGGGCTGCAGGCGCGATTTGTGGAACATCCACTGAATCGTGCGGTCGAGCAGCACGGCGTGGTCGAGTTCGGAAATCTGGCGGTCGAACCACAGGTGGATGCCGGTAATGGGAGAATTTTCGAAGTGGGAAATCTTCTCGCGGATCGGCGCGCTTTCGTTCGAGGAGGGAAGGACGGAGTCGAGAGCGTCGAACGGGAGCGCGACCACAAGGTAGTCAAAGGCCTCTTCCGGGCTGGACCCTTCTTTGGCGCGCGCACGTACGCGCACCTGCGAGACCTGCGATGAGAAGCTTTCGACCGGGCAGCGGAAGTGAAGCACTCCGTTGCGGGCGCGAACATAATCTCCGGCCGCGTTGTAGAGGTCGGTGAGCGGGAGCGCGGGCACGCCCATGTGGCGCGCGGCGGGAGTCTTCATTGACTCGCGCACAACCTGGGCGGCGGCGGACACAGAAATGCGGTCGAGGTCCTCGCTGAGCGCGCTGATCAGGATCGGATGCCAGAAGCGCGCCACCGCAACTTTCGTCTGGCCGTGGCGGTCGAGCCATTGCTGGAACGATTGTCCGTTGTCGCGCTGCGCGGTGAGCGTCAACGGGACTAAGGCTCGGGTGATGGCGAGTTTGTCAGTTGCGCTCAGAAACGGAAAGTGTAGAAACGAGGGGGCGGTGTGCAGCGGCGCGGGCAGAAATGACGACTTCATCACCGAGACGCGACCTCCGGGCTCGATGAAATTCATCTGATCGAACCAGCGGATCTGATTGGCGACGCCGATGCGCTCGTAGAACTCCACCAGATTCGTACACACCCGAAACAGCACGTGCTGGCAGTTGTCGACGACTTCTCCCGTGCCGGGATGTTCGTAGGACGAGGCGCGGCCTCCGAGGAACGGACGTTTCTCGAAGAGCGTGACGCGGAAACCCACGTCGGACAGGGCGCAAGCGGCGGCGAGTCCGGCAAGGCCGCCTCCGGCGACCGCGACTGTAGGTTGAGAGGGAGTGGGCATTCCGGGTTGCTAACAGGTCCCTGCCACAGGTACTTCACTGCCAAGAATTCTGTCATCCTGAGCGAAGTTGCGATTCGCAAAGCGAACCGCAACCCAGTCGAAGGATCCCTCGAAGTTCAACGCCACCTCAGGAGCGGCGGGGAATTTCGATAGCGGGGCGCACTTCATCGTGAGAACTCCTTCATGGGTTCATTATCGCAGTACCAAAGATAGGGATCCTTCGACTCCGTTGATACTTCGCTTTCGCTAAGTATCAACTCCGCTCAGGATGACATGCTTGATCAGAATCTCATGTCAGGCGCTTGATGAAGCCTTTCCCGAGGATGCGCAGCTTTTCCCAACGGCTCAGTGCGACTCGCGTGGTGAACACGTCGTACTGCTTTTCCGCGATTTTCACGAGCAGGCTGCGGTAAATGTTGATCAGCACCCACAACGCGGGCTGGCTGTCTTCGGAAACGTAGGAGATCAGTTCGTCGCCTGAGATGTAGAGCTCGCGGGCGCGCTGCGCTTCGAGTTCAAGCACCGGACGAAGGCGCGCCGGGTCTGGCTGTGTGAGCACGTCCGACAGGGCAAGGCCGCACTTCGCCAGGTCTTCCTCGGGCAGGTACACGCGGCCCAGGCCGGCATCTTCCTTCACGTCGCGAATGATGTTGGTGAGTTGGAAAGCGATGCCGCACTGTTCGGCCAAGGCTTCGGCTGCCGGATCGCGATAGCCGAACACGTGAATGCAGACCAGCCCCACCACGGAGGCAACGCGATAGCAGTACAGGCGAAGGTCTTCGAACGTCTTGTAGTGGATGACCGATCCGGTTTCTGCGAACGATTCGGATTCTTCCACATCCATGGCAGTGCCGTGGGCGAGTTCGTCAAGCAATCCGGCCGGGATGGTGAAGCGGCGCTGAGCGTCGGTCAGGGCCAGCAGAATGGCGTCGTCGGTGGGATGTCCCTGCTGGGCGCGATGCAGTGCATCGAGCCAGGTGTCGAGCTGCTGGCGGCGGTCGCCCGGGCTGAGTTTGGGGTCATCGGCGATGTCGTCGCAGCGGCGCATGAAGGCGTAGACGGCGCACAGAGCTTCACGCTTGCGGCGCGGCAAGACGAGGAATGCATAGTAGAAATTTTTCGCCGCCACCCGCGTAATGCCTTTGCAGACCGAATACGCCATAACGAGTTGCGGCGGCGCGGGGGTCCAGGGGATGGGAACCTGCTGCGTGCCGACGCTCATCGCTGTCCTCCGGAGGTGCGTCCGAAGACTTTGGCCATGGCGGCGTGCGCGATGAGGGCCACCTTGCGAGACTTGGAAATCGACGGGCGATTGCCGAGGACAGCGTAGTTCTGCTTTTCGATGGCGTTGAGAATCTCAAGGCCGCCGCGGCTGAACAGATCGAGATCGACCGCCAGTTCGCGATCGACTTTCGCGACCAGTGGCATCCCTTGGTGGAACCAGTCGCGGGCGCGCTCGACTTCGAATTTCATCATGGCGCAGAAGGCCGGAGTGTTCTGCTTCTGGGCGATTTCTTTTTCGGTCACGCCGAAGTGGCGCAGGTCTTCGAGCGGGAGATAGACGCGATCTTTTGCGTAATCGACGCTCACGTCCTGCCAGAAGTTGGCGAGTTGCAGCGCGGTGCAGGTGAAGTCGGAAAGCTGCTGGCGCTCGGCGTCGCGGTACCCGCAGAGATAGAGCACCAGATGTCCGACGGGATTTGCCGAGTAGTGACAGTACGCGAGCACGTCGTCAAACGTTTCGAAGCGCGTGATGGTCTGGTCCTGGCGGAATGCGGTGAGCAGGTCAGAGAATTCGTGCCGGGGAATGTCGAATTGGCGCACGGTTTCCGCCAGGGCCACGAATACCGGATGCTTCGGAGTGCCGTCGTAGCAGGCATCGAGTTCACGCTGCCACTGGTCGAGGAGTTCGAGGGAGGCGGCCGTGTCGCCGACTTCGTCACCGAGATCGTCGGAGATACGGCAGTAAGCGTAGACGTTGAAGAAATGTTGCCGCAGGCGGCGCGGCAGGAACCAGCTGGCGACCGAGAAATTCTCGTAGTGGCTGCGGGCCAGGCGGGCGCAATATTCGCGCGCTTCGCCGAGCGTTGGAGCGGACACAGGGATGGCATAGGCGGCCGGAAGCCGGGACCAGCCGAGCGTAGCCGAGTTTTGGGCAGCGAGTTGGGTCACGGTTCCAAAGACATTGTCGATTGCTGATTTCTGATTGTTGATTGAGAATCTCTGGACGCTGACGTTTCGGTTTTCCATCAGCCGTCAAAAATCAACAATCAGCAATTTGCCTAGTGCCCGGGGATGATCGCCGTCTTGATGTCACCACCGCGGTTCAGCATATGACGCAGAACTTGCTGCAGGCGCGACAGGGGCGCCTCGCCGGTGATGTAGTCCGTGGGCCGAATCTTCTTGGCGGCGATCAATCCGAAAGCGCGCCGCACGGTTTCCGGCGTGTGGTGGAACGTCGCTTTCAGGGTGATTTCGGAATAGTGCAGGCGATTGGTCTCGAGTTGCACCTTGGTCCCACTGGCGCAGCCGCCGAAGAAATTCACCGTGCCGCCTTTGCGGACCATGTCGACGGCCCATTCCCAGGCTTCGGGCTTGCCGACCGCTTCAATGACCACATCGCAGCCGCGCTTTTGGGGAGAGAGTGCGCGCACGGCTTCAACGACGTTCTCCGTCTTGGTGGTCTGAATGATTTCGTGCGCGCCCATCTGCCGGGCGGCCTCGACCTGGCCGTCGCGTTTGACTACGGAAATCACGTTGCAGCCAATGGCCCGTGCAACCTGAACGAACATCAGGCCGATGGGGCCTCCGCCGAGAATGGTGACGGTGTCGCCAATCTCGACCCCGGTTTCGTGCAGGCCGCGCAGGACGCAGGCCAGAGGTTCGGTCATGGCCGCGTCTTCAAATGTCACGTTGGCGGGGATGACCAGCATGTTGGCTTCAACGATGCGGCGCGGAACGCGGATGTATTCCGCGTAGGCCCCGTTGTTGAAGAGCAGGTCTTCGCACAGATTTTCCTGGTGCTTGGAGCAGTAGAAACACATCTGGCAGGGCGCGGAGTTCAGCGCCACCACGCGCATGCCCTTCTTGAAGCCGTTGACGTTGGCGCCAACCTCCTCGATCACGCCGGCCAGTTCGTGGCCGAACAGGGCGGGGGGCACGATCATGCGGGCGTGATAGCCGCGCTGGTACACCTTGAGGTCGGTGCCGCAGGTCAGGGCGACCTGGACTTTTACGAGAACCTCGCCATCCCCGACACGCGGGATGGGCACTTTTTCAATCTTCAGGTCTTCTTTGCCGTACAGGACGGCAGCGGTCATTTTTCCGTTCACTGCTGATTTCCTTCCCAAGAACTACCGGGCTGAATGAAAATCTTCATCGATGAGGGCTGGGGATGGGCAGCCAGATCCAGGGCCTCGGGGCTCTGGGAGAGCGGAAAGCGGTGGCTGATCAGCCGTTCCAGATCCATCTCACGATCCATAACAAAACGCACGGACTCCTCTTGCAGGTCAACCGATGCACTGTAGGACCCCACCAGAGTCTTTTCGTCCACGCAGATAGCGGCAGGATCGATGACGGCCTCCCCGTGCTGTGTTTGCGCAAATAGCAAGATACGGCCACCCGGACGGGCCGCATCCATCGCGGGACGAATCAGGGAATTGCCGCCTACCGCAACTATGACTGCGTCGGCGCCACGCCCCTGGGTCAATTCGCGGACACGCTCCACTACGTTTGTCCGCGATGCATCAATTGTAAGGTCTAAGCCGAAACTTAACCCTATTCTAAGCCTCTCGGAGTACAAATCGGAAGTAATTAAGGTGGCCCCTGCCCGGCGGGCCAATACGCTCAATATGATGCCGATGGGGCCCTGTCCGATGGTAAGCACGGTCTCGCCCCGACGCAGGCCGAGGGTGTTAATGCCTTTGAGGCACGTGTTCACAGGCTCCACGAAACAGGCCTGTTCATAGGATGTCCCGTCGGGGATACGGACGGTGCCGTGCTCCACGATCCAGTCCATCACACGGACGTATTCGGCGAAACCCCCGCCGGAAGGCTCGAATCCGGCGGTGCAGCCAACTTTCTTGTAGGTCGCGCACTGGGCGAAAGTCTTGTTCTGGCAGTAAAAGCATTCGCGGCAGGGAATGTGGTGAAAGACCATGACGCGGTCGCCGGGCCGGTACTGGCGGACGCCCTCGCCGACCGCCGCTACGACTCCGGAAGTTTCATGCCCGAAGATGCGCGGGGCGGAGTGCGATCCAGTGGAAATCTTTTTGAGGTCGGTTCCGCAGACCCCGCAGGAGTGGACGCGGACCAGCATCTCGCCCGGGCCAATCGCGGGTACGGGGACGGTTTCCAGGCGGACGTCGTTGACACCGCGGTAGACCGCAGCCTGCATCGTTGCTGGGATGGAGTGCGGGTCGGTATCGACCGTGTACTGCCCGGCAATAACCATGGGAAGAATCTTAGATGATGATAGCAAGGAGTTTGGTTCAAAAGGGGGTAGAGGTCGGGTACTGGCAGCGACAGTGTCCCGCCAGCGTCCCGGCGGCGACCTGACATCCCCATCTTCATCTTGGCACACCCATGCGAGGGCAAGATGCCCTCGCGACAGCCGGCGAGTCACCGCCGCTCCGGTCGCGTTTTCATGCTATGCTGCGCTCAACTTTCGCTTTCCGGGACGGCTTGTGCTGATTGAACTTCGTCTGGAGAATTACGCGGTCATCGACAACCTGGTGGTGGAGTTTGGGTCGGGATTGAACCTGCTGACGGGCGAGACCGGGGCGGGGAAGTCGATCCTGGTGGACGCGCTGGCCCTGCTGTTGGGGGACAAGGCTTCGACCGACCTGATCCGCGCGGGGGCCGAGCGGGCGGTGATTGCGGCGGTCTTTGAGTCCGATGGCGCGGCCGGGAAGGCCCTGGCCAACATTCTCGACGTGAATGGCCTGGACGAATCGGACGACGGATCGCTTATCCTGCGGCGGGAGATTGCCTCGGGAGGTAAGGGCCGCGTTTTCGTGAACAACCAGCCGGCGACCGTGACGGTCCTGAAGTTGCTTGCGCCGCATCTGGCGATCATTCACGCGCAGAACGAATCGATTTTGTCATTTGACGGACCGGCGCGGCTGGAGTTGCTCGACACGTTTGCGGGCAGTGATCTTGAGCCGGTGGCCGCGGCATTCGCGGCCTGGAAGGGGATTCGCACCCGCATCGACGAACTGGAGCGCGGAGAACAAGACCGGCTGCGGCTGGTCGATCTGTGGATCTTTCAGAAGCGCGAGATCGAAGAGGGCAAACTGCAGAGCGGCGAAGATGAGCGGCTGGAAGCCGAGAAGCGCGTGCTCGCCAATTCCGAGAAAATCTACAACGCGGCCATGAACGCGTTCGATCTGTTGTACGAAGGAAACGGGTCGACGGCGTCGACGCTGCGCGCGGCCCAGAAGCAAGTCGAGGAACTGGCGCGCTACGAGCCCAAGTTTCAGGAGGCGTTGGCGGCGCTGGAGTCGGCGCGCATCAGCGTCGAGGATGTTGGGGCGACGGTACGTGACTACGCGGGCGGTATTCACGCTTCGCCCGAGCATTTAGCCCAGGTGGAGGATCGGCTGGCGCTGATGGATCGTCTGAAGCGTAAATATGGACCGACGCTCGATGGGGTGATCCAGTTTGGAGCGGATGTGTCGCAGAAGCTGGCGGAGGTCGAGAACAAGGATGAGATTCTGCGTCAACTGCGGGCGGATCTGACCAAGGCTGCGGACGAGTATCTGCGGGCGGCGCGGGCGTTGTCGAAACGGCGGACCGACGCGGCCCGAAAGCTGGAGAAGTTAGTCGAGGCGGAGATCAACGATCTGGCCATGAAGTCTTCGTTCCGCATTGATAAGACGCAGTCCGAGGAAGAATGCGACTGGACCGCCTCGGGGATTGACCAGGTCGTGTACATGATCTCGACCAATCCGGGGGAGCCGATGCGGCAACTGGAGCACATTGCCTCCGGTGGAGAGTTGTCGCGGGTGATGCTGGCTTTGAAGGCCAGCGTGGAGGTCGGAAAATCCCCAATTCTCGGGCAAAAAGCGCGTGAGAAATGGGGCACCCAGGAAGTCAAAACCCAGAAGACTTTGGTGTTTGACGAAATTGACACAGGAATTGGCGGGCGCGCGGCAGAGGCCGTCGGAAAGAAGCTGAAGGCGCTGGCTCGTGCCAATCAGGTATTGTGCGTGACGCATCTGCCGCAGATCGCAACCTTCGGCGATCATCACTACGTGATCGAAAAGAAGGAATCCGGCGGGCGCACGCGCACCAGCATCCACGCGGTGACCGGGCAAGAACGCACCGAAGAGGTCGCTCGCATGCTCAGTGGGGCGAAGCTGACGGAAACTTCGCGCAAGCATGCCGAGCAGATGATCAAAGCCAACGCCTGACGTTGGGCGGGATCGCTCCTACTCCGATAACATCTCAAGCACTCGAGCCTCGCGTGGTCGCCTGAAATGGAAATCAGGCGCGGCGCGAGGTTATCCTTTTTTGTGAGCCGAGTCAGTAAGGGGCTTAGCGGGTGATGATCAGGGTATCGCTGGCGCGGGTCTCGGCCAAGGTGGTCTGCGCGGAGCTGTCGGCTACTTTGATCGTGAAGTTTACCGTGATCGTGGCCCGGGTTTCAACCGCCTGGCCATTCTGCAGGACCGGCTTGAAGCGCCATTCGCGGACGGCCTGCTGAGCGGCGGTGGTCAGAATAGCTGGACCGCTCATCACGCGGAGGTTCTGAATGGTTCCATCGGCTCCGATGAGAGCCTGAAGGATCACCGAGCCTTGCACGTTCATGTGCTGTGCGAGTTGCGGGTAGACCGGCGCGGCGTCGGCGATGCGCTCGCGCTCGGCTGCGTTCGTGGCCGGGGCTGCCTGCTTCGCAGGTGCCGATCCTGCCCTGGCAATTTCAAGCTTCGTGGCGTTGCTTCCGGGACGCAGCTTGTGGTGCGTGTCTCCTGCGACGACTTCAACATCGAGTGGCGGCAACAGGGTGCGATTGGTGGTGATGGCCGGCGTTTCGACGGGTTTAGACGGGGCCAGAGTTTTCGCGGCGGCAACTTGCTTTTTGGCGGCGTGCACTGCGGGTGACGTTGCGGGCACCGCCGGGGCGCGACTGGCAGTCTGGGACGCTGCCGCGGGCTGAGCTACCTCTCCTGCGTCGATGATGGTCTGCTCAGAGCCGAACCAGAACTGGCGATCTTTGATCAGGACGGCGGCCAGAGCCCCTAACAGAAGGACCAGTGCCACCAGCAGTCTGGATTGCTGGTTCCCCTTGGCTGTCGGTACCGGGGGGGTGACGGTCCGTCTTGGGCTTAATTCCAGCATGTTGTTCGCTGACCTGGGAGTCTGCGAGAAGTCGCCCATAGAGTGCAACAACCTGCATGTTCTGACAATGGCACTGGGAGGGTAAGTGGGGGCACGACCGGGCCATGCGGGGCCGGAAATGTGCTCGAAGACCCCGTGGCCTGTGATTCTCGTCACAGCGTGGTGGAGGGCAGGCTCCTAGAGTTACCCCATGACTACACTGAACAAAGACCGCACCGCCTGGATTCAGGGACCGTCCACTCCGTGCGAAGCTGTTCCTAAGGGTTCAGACCTACCTTGGGGGCTGGTTCTGCTGGGAGCGCCCGGGGTGGGCAAGGGCACCCAGGCGGAACTGTTGAACCGGCATCTGCATGCCTGCCATCTTTCCACCGGGGACGTGTTCCGAGCGGCCGGAAAGAGCGAAGATTGCGAGCTGAGTCCCATCATGAAGGACGCGCTGGGATTCATGCGCCGCGGCGAACTTGTGCCCGATTCGACGGTGTGGGAGATGGTGCGCGAGCGCAGCGCCTGCCTGCATTGTCCGGGAGGGTTCATCCTCGATGGCTTTCCGCGCACGGTTGGTCAAGCCGAGTCACTCAAGCAGTTGATGGACCGTGAGGAAATCTGGCTGACTGCGGTGGTGAACTATGAGCTTCCGGCAGAAGAGATCGTGGCCCGTCTTGCCGGTCGCAGGACCTGTGAGAAGTGCAAGGCCGTGTATCACGTCTGCGAGCGGCCTCCCAAGGTGGAGGGCCGGTGCGACCGCTGCGACGGCAAACTGTTTCAGCGGGAAGATGACCGGCCGGAATCGATCAAAGTTCGGCTGGAGGCCTACGAGAGAAGCACGGCCCCGCTGATTGAGTTCTACAGGAAACTCGGGCTGCTGGTGCAGGTGGCCGCCACGGGTACGCCGGACGAGATCTACGCGAGGACGGTGGGTGAGTTGGAGTCCCGGCACATTCGCGTGTTTGCCCACAAGCTTTGGGACGCCGGTGAGAATCGCCGCGACAGCTAAGTCCCACGACCGTTCAACTGAGCTACCGGCGGACATACGAGCGGATCATTTACCCCGGCTCTCGGTAGGCCCCCCCGTTGAAATGCTGGAATTCCCCATTCACTGCTAATCCCCGCCATTTCTGTGGCTTACGTTGGCAAGAATATACTAGACGCACATGTATAACTCTGCTAACGTTGCAAAATCAACGGCTTGGAGTACGCTCCGAGCGCAGCAGAGGCGTGCCCAATGTCTGAACGAACGGCGCTGTGGATATATATCGTGCTTGCCGTTCTCAACTTTACCTTGCAGGACTGGCCTCTGTTTAGGCCGATCATTTTCTGGTCATGGCGGGCAATCCGATGGACTGTCATTACAGTATGGCATTGGAGCGCAACGTGGTCATGGGAAGCCGTTTGTTCGATTGGATGGTTAGGCATGGTCACGGTAAACGAATATGCCATCGGTTTATGTTTTCTTGCGGCGGCGGCCCTAGGCGCACTTTCTAAGTTAGTTCATTGGAAGCCGGATCGAGATCGTCCCTTCGCCAAGGCGTTAGGTGTAACTGCTATTGGAGTAGGTTTCGTATTGGCAACATTGGTCACAATCGCAAACAAGGGCGACAGGTCTTGGTCTCCAATGCTGAATTTGATTGATTCGAGGATAGCAATGCGCATCCCGTTGCCGTCACTACCACCTTCTCCTTCTCCACCCACCGCGCCACGTGTGTTCCATACAAGCAAGGCTGAATGGACAGCGATAGCTGCCGCCCAGAAAGAACTAGAAGCTGCGCGTCAGAAGGCTCCCGCATCTACGCAACCCCAACCCCCCCAAATTATCCAAGATGCCGAAATTGCTGTAGGGCTCGCAGTAACTTCGGACATCAACGTTTCAAATATTCCAATGGATCATGACATGACGGGCAAGACGATGCCTGATTTCCGATGTATCGGTTTACCTTGTCACGACGAAGAATATCTAAAGCGCACCCTCACAGAGATACCACTTTCCGACAAGAATGAGGCTCGACTATTGTTCATCGTGGAAGATATTAGCATTACCAGTATTCCTCATCCGATCGTTAGCCTTTCAGTGGACCCACATTCAGTCGTAAATGCAAATGCCATTTCGCTCTACGCCAACGGAGAGCGTGGAATCGACCACCCCTATGCCGAGTTGCCAGGTGCTAATGCCGTAGAAATCTTGCCATACAAGAGGTCGCTGATAGGCTACCTCTACCTATTTGATATAAAAGTGAGTGATTCGTCTGTGACTGAATTCCGATTAGTAGCCACTATTGTCGCTGCTAATCTCCCAATGCATGCGGTTGGCATATCATGCAGAGTCAAGAGGTTTGGACGATGAAGCCTGAATACAAGGAAGGCCCCCAAGTGCGAGAAGAGTTTGAGCGCACGATGACGGCATTGTTTCGCGCGCCCAAGCCCACAGAACGGAAGAAAGTTCAGAAGAAGGCTTCTAGCGTGCGCAAATCCAAGAAGGCCGACAAGGACTAGAACGGCTCCTGCGTCCCCGTCCTTGTCGTTTCGTAGCGCGGCGATTGATCTTTGCCTGTGAGTTCGCTGTAGGTGAGGCGATGACCCGCAACTTGGGACATTGCCAATGTGAAGCGATCCGCGTCATTCAGTGGGTTATCTTTAGTAGCGCGATTGTTGAAACGGAATACTTGTTCGCCAAGGTAGCGATCTAGATGGAATGGCTCGACAGCAACGTAGGTGCCGCGCAGTGTTCTCTTGAGCAGCGCCCAAAAGTTTTCGATGCCATTCGTGTGAACCTGTCCGCGCACGTAGGTCTCGGCATGATTCACGACTTCATGAACGAAGTTCTTGTGAAGATTGTCGAATCCAACTCCCGCATCTGTATAGACCGTGCTGCCGTGCTCTACATTGTCCAGAATCGCATTCTGCAAGGTCTCGCGCTTCACGTTCGGTACAACGTTGGCGCGAACTTGCCGCAATCCGCGATCCAGAATGCCAAACACAGCCGTCTTGCTCACATAACCAAACCGCTTGCCTTGGCCTCGGCCTGCCCGCATCTTGAGTCTGCGGCTACGGTGCATCTTCTGTGGCATCGGCCCAATGAACGTCTCATCGCTTTCAATCGGGGAACCGTCGCTGCCGCCGAACTTGTACGACTTGTCGCCCGCCATCGCTTCCCGGATACGGTGCAGCATGAACCATGCCGACTTCTGGGTGATGCCAAGCGACCGCGCCAGTTCGTGGGACGAAATACCGTTCTTGCAAGCGACCAGCATCCAAACCGCCGTCATCCACTTATCAAGGCCAAGGGCGGAGTCTTCCATGATCGTCTTGACCTTAACCGTGAACTGCTTTTTGCAAACGTAGCAGAACCAAATCCGTCGTGTTTTGATGAAAGAATGCTTCACTTCGCCACAGCGCGGACAGGTAATTCCGCCCTCCGGCCAGCGCAGTTTCACGGCGTATTGGAAGCACTTTTCCGGGTCCGAAAAGTAAGCAATTGCGGCTTGCAACGTCTTTGGTCCGTTAGGCATAGGAAGATTATGCACTAAATGCACATGTGTGTCAAGTAATTTATTGCCCTTACGTTGACCATCCCGGTACTTTCCGGTAGCTTATTCAGTATCGCCACAATGGGGATCGTGTACCCTAAGGGTACGGATTTCGTGGGCGGAGTTGCATCTCATAGAGGGCAACTGACGGATGGGGAGCATACTCAATCGTGGCTGGAACTATAACGAATACTGAAGGAAAGACTCTACTGCTGCTCAAGCCGCGGGGGTTCTGCGCGGGGGTGGTGCGGGCGATTGATGTCGTACGGATTGCGCTGGAGGCGTTTGGGCCGCCGATCTACGTGCGCAAGGAAATCGTCCACAACAGCTTTGTGGTGGAGGAACTGCGCGGCAAAGGCGCGATCTTCGTCGACAGTGAAGACGAGGTGCCCAACGGCGAGCGCATCATCTACAGCGCTCACGGAGTTTCTCCGGACGTGCGGGAGCACAGCCAGCGGCGCGGACTGCGAGTGATTGATGCGACTTGCCCGCTGGTGACGAAGGTCCACGTCGAGGCGGTGAAGTTTGCCAAGGAAGGCTATTCGCTCATCCTGATCGGCCACAAGGATCACGATGAAGTCATTGGAACGCTGGGCGAGGCCCCGCTGGTCACGCAGGTGGTGGGTTCGCCGGAGCAGGTGGCGTCGTTGAGCGTGCCGGACCCGAATCGGGTAGCGTATCTGACGCAGACTACGCTCAGCCTGGATGAAACCAAAGATATTATCGCCGCGCTGAAGCAGAAGTTCCCCAATATCAAGGGACCGGCGGCGCAGGATATCTGCTATGCCACCGAGAACCGGCAGGTCGCCGTGAAGCAGGTGGCGTCGGAGGCCGACCTGCTGCTGGTAGTGGGCTCGGAGAACAGCTCGAATTCGAACCGCCTGGTCGAGGTGGCGCGAAATCTGGGCACGAACGCGCATCTGATCGATAGCTGCAACGACATTGAGCCCGAATGGTTGAAGGGCGTGAAGACGATTGCCCTCACCGCTGGCGCTTCTGCCCCGGAACATCTGGTCGAGGAGACGATCACGTTCCTGCGGGAAAAGGGATTTGGCAATGTACAGGAATTGGAAGTGATGCCAGAGAACGTCCGCTTCGGATTGCCACCAGAGATCGTGGAAGCGATTGCGGCCGCCCCGGCGAACTAAGGGTCATGATCTACCACGGAGACACGGAGACACGGAGCAAGCTTCTTCATGAAGAATTGACTGAACGTGTCATCGGAGCTGCAATCGAGGTCTATAACTCCGTGCCTCGGTGTCTCCGTGGTGAAGAAGTGGAGTCAATGAATGGATAACAACTCCCCCGACGCCAATTTAGCCGCTGAATCCATCGGTTCGAACCCCCAGCTTCGGTTCGGCAAGATCGAGGAACTGGGCAGCCGCGTGGGCGCGGCGCTTGCGGCGGCGCGGAAGTACCTCTTCTCGCAGCAGCATGAAGAAGGGTACTGGTGCGGGGAACTTGAGGCTGATACCACTCTCGAGTCGGACTACATTCTGCTGCACACGCTCCTGGGGACCGGCAATCCGGAGCGTTTTCAGAAAGCGGCCAACTGGATCCTGCGCCATCAGAACGAAGACGGCGGGTGGAGCATCTACAGCGGCGGCCCGTCGAACATCAGCGCCTCGGTGAAGGCGTACTTCGGATTGAAGTTAGCCGGATACCCGGCGGACCATCCTGCGCTGGAGCGCGCCCGCAACCGGATTCTGGAAATGGGCGGCGTCACCGAAGTCAATACCTTCACCAAGATCTATCTTTGCTTCTTCGGGCAGTACGACTACGACGCGGTTCCGGCCATTCCGCCCGAGATCGTTCTGTTTCCCAACTGGTTCTGGTTCAACATCTACGAAATTTCTTCTTGGTCGCGCGCCATCCTGGTGCCGCTGTCGATCTGCTATGCCAAGAAGCCGTTCAAGAAAATTCCGCGCGAGATGGGCGTCGAAGAGCTCTTTGTCGGCAGCATGGACAAATCGCGCATGCATCTGCATTGGGCGAAGAAGCTGCTTTCCTGGCGCAATTTTTTCCTGGTTGTCGATCGAGTGACCCATTGGTTTGAGCGCGTGCATGTCCGCCCGCTGCGTTCGATCGCGTTGAAGAGCGCTGAGAAGTGGATGCTGGAGCGCTTTGAAATGAGCGATGGCCTGGGAGCCATTTATCCCTCGATGATGAACTCCATCATCGCGTTGCGCTGCCTGGGATATTCGCTCGACGATCCGCAGGTCATTCGGGCGATGGACGAATTCGAGAAGCTCGGAATCGAAGAGCAAGATACCTTCCGTATGCAGCCCTGCGTTTCGCCGGTTTGGGACACGGCGTATGCGCTGTTTGCGCTGGGCGAGGCAGGGGTTCCGGCCAATGATCCGCGGATGGTGAAGTGCGCGGACTGGATCCTGCAGAAGCAGGTGCGGAGCGTCGGCGACTGGAAGGTCAAAAACAAGAAGGGGCAGCCGGGCGGGTGGTACTTCGAGTTCAACAACGAGTTCTACCCCGATGTCGATGACAGTGCGATGGTTTGCCTGGCCCTGAGCCGCGTGGAACATCCCAACGGCCGCTACCAGCGCGAGTCCGTGCAGCGTGCGATCGATTGGATCTTTTCCATGCAGTGCAAGAACGGCGGATGGGCCTCGTTCGACAAAGACAATGATCAGATGATTTTTCAGTACATCCCATTCGCCGATCACAACGCCATGCTCGATCCGCCGACGGTCGACATCACGGGGCGCATTCTGGAGATGCTGGCAACGTACGGATACAACAAGAATCATCCGGCGGTGAAGCGGGCGATCCAGTTTGTCCGCGATGAGCAGGAGCCGGACGGCAGCTGGTTCGGGCGCTGGGGCGTGAACTACATCTACGGAACCGCGCTCGTGTTGCGCGGGCTGGAAGCGATCGGTATGGACCTGCACGAGCCTTGCGTCCAGCAGGGCGCGGAGTGGCTGCGTATGGTGCAGAACTCCGACGGCGGCTGGGGCGAAAGCGTGGCATCCTACGATGACCCAACCGTCCGTGGCCAGGGCGACAGCACTCCGTCACAGACCGCGTGGGCGATTCTGGGGCTGCTGGCTGCCGGCGACACGCGCAGCGACTCGGTGGCTCGCGGCATTGCGTATCTGATGCGGACGCAGAAGAAAGATGGATCGTGGGATGAAACCTTGTGCACCGGCACCGGATTTCCACGTGTGTTCTATCTGATGTATCACCTCTACCGGGAGTACTTCCCGCTGCTGGCGCTGACGACGTATGCGAAAGTGATGGAGAAGAACAGCAATTAGCATTTGGTACTTAGCATTTAGTCATTCGCGCTTTCATGCCGGTCTCGGGAAACATCCTTTGGTTTTTTCTGGCTAAATGCCAAGTGCTAAGTGCTAATTGCTGAGTCATGCTAGCTTTCGTAACCGGCGCCACCGGATTCCTCGGTTCCCACGTCGCACGCGTCCTGGCCGAACAGGGTGCGGAGTTGCGGCTGCTGGTCCGCGCCACCAGCAATCTGAAGAACCTTCAAGGGCTCAACGCTGAAACCGCTACCGGCGATCTGCGCGACGCTGCTTCCCTCCAAAAAGCCATGTCGGGTTGCGACACCGTGTTTCACGTCGCCGCCGACTACCGGCTCTGGGTACGGGATCCCGGGGAAATGTATCGCTCCAATGTCGACGGCACGCGGGCGATTCTGGAAGCCGCGCGAAAGAATGGCGTGAAGCGCGTCGTGTATACGTCCAGCGTCGCGACCGTTGGGTTCACCAGCGATGGGCATCCGGCGGATGAAGATTCTCCCGTCTCGCTCGCCGACATGATCGGGCACTACAAGCGGTCGAAGTTCATGGCAGAGCAAGTCGCGCTCGAAGCAGGACGCAGCGGCGGGATGCAGGTGGTGACGGTGAATCCGACGACGCCGATCGGGGAGCAGGACGTGAAGCCGACTCCCACCGGACGGATCGTCCTGGATTTTCTCAAGCGAAAATTTCCCGCCTACGTGGAGACTGGTCTGAACCTGGTCGATGTGAGGGAATGCGCGCGGGGGCACGTTGCCGCTTTGGAAAAAGGAAGATCGGGCGAGCGCTACATTTTGGGCGGGGAAGATCTTACACTCAAGCAAATCCTCGACAAGCTGGGCCAGATAACAGGGCTGCCCTCGCCCACTATCAAATTGCCGTACATGTTTGCGTTTGCCGCGGGCGTGGTGGATGAGGCGGTCACCGGAATGATCCTGCGGCGCGAGCCGCGCGCGACGATCGACACCGTGCGCATGGGCAAGAAGAAGATGTTTGCCAGTTCCGCCAAAGCCGAGCGCGAGTTGGGATGGAAGATCGTGCCGGTCGATGGCGCGTTGCGGCGGGCGGTGGAGTGGTTTCGGGCCAACGGATATGTCTAGAGTCGCCATCGTCGCCGCTCTGGAGAGGGAAGTGCGCCCGCTGGTGAAGGGATGGCACGTCAGCGAGAAGGAGCACGAGGGGCGGCGCTTCCGATTTTTCGAGAAGGACGATGTCGTCGTGCTCTGCGGCGGGATTGGATCACAGGCTGCGAGAAGAGCGGCGGAGGCCGTGATCAGCCTCTTTCATCCGCAGATTATTTATTCGGTGGGGTTTGCCGGTGGACTCGACGCTGCGTTGAAGGTGGGCGATATTGTCCGGCCTTCGCGAATCGTGAACGCGAGTGACGGCAGCAGCATCACGTTGAGCGGCGGGCAGGGAGTCCTGATCAGTTTCGCGGCCGTGACCGGCCTCGAACAGAAATTGAAACTGCGCGAATCCTATGGCGCGCACGCCGTGGATATGGAAGCTGCTGCGGTGGCCAGCGCCGCCGAGGCTCACGGAATCCAGTTGGCCGCCATCAAAGTGATCTCTGACCGGGCCGATTTCGAACTACCGCCGATGGATCGATTTGTGAGTCCAGACGGCAGCTTTGCCGAGGCGCGATTCGCTCTGTTCGCGGCGCTGCGACCGTGGATATGGCTGCAGGTAGCCCGGCTGGCGGGAGACACCAGGCGGGCCGCTCGGGCTCTGTGTAATGATCTGGCCAAGATTGCAGACGCTCACGCTGATCTCCAGAATCGAGGGCCGGTGAAGCTATGATGCGTCGCGCCATTCCCCAGATTTTGCTTCTTGCGGCACTCTCGGTGCCGGTGTTTGCCCAGGCCGCACCTCCGGTCCTGTACGCAGAGAGCTTTCGCCAGGGCAGAGTGCCCATCGAGGAGGACGGATTCTCGGTGGGAGTGAGCGCGCGCTCCGCGGGCTACGTTGAGCACGTTACGGACTCTCGCGGGAATGATCGTTACGAACTGGGCATCGAAACGCGTCTGGACGAGGCCGGTAACATCGTTTCCTGGAGCGTGCTGCTCAGGGACTTGCGCCATCCCCGTTATGGCAACGTTCTGATGTGCGAGCGCGAACCGTCAGACGATCCGATAAAGAACCTGTGGCTGCTGGATACCAGCCATTCGAGCCCCGTGCCGATCGATGCGAAGCGAGTCATTAAGGTCGATGGGTTCTATGTGACCATTCAGGTCAAGAACCGGCACTTCGCACAAGAAGGCGCGTCTTATCCAGATTACGCGGACGTGCATTTCACCTTCACCAACTCCGATCCGAGAACGCCGCTGAACCCTTCCACCCAGTGAAAACAGCGCTCTCGGGTTGAGTTTGTGGCCGAAATATCGTTGCCGGATCGGGTACGTATGGGGAAATTCAAAGTCGTGATTCATCTATAATCAACAGAGGCATTCTCCGAAATCCCATGCAATTTTTCCCCGTGCTGGTAGTGTTCGTCGGCGGCGAAATCGTCGACATGATCTCCAACAGTGGCGCGGTCGCCAAGCTGGTCCTGCTGTTCCTGCTGGCTTTCAGCCTGATCTCGTGGTCGATCATTCTGACGAAGTGGAGCCTGCTGCGGCGTGCGCGCATGCAGAGCGGGCGCTTTGTGCGCGCCTTCCGCAAGGCCCAGCGCCTGCAGGATATCGCCGCGGTGGCCGATCAATTCAAGCCCAGCCCGCTGGTGGGAGTGTTTGAAGGCGGCTACGAGGAATACAAACGGCAAGTTTCGGTCGCGGGTGGGCTGAGGAGTCTGGTAGCCATTCAGCGTGGAATGCAGATTGGTGCCTCCGAGGAAGTCACGCGGCTCGAGCGTAACGTGCCGTGGTTGGCCATTACCGCGGCCGTAACCCCGTTCGTCGGGCTCTTCGGCACGGTGTGGGGCATCATCGACGCCTTCCACGGACTGGGAACCGCCGGGGCCGCGACGTTGCGGGCGGTAGCTCCCGGAATTTCTGAAGCGCTGATTACGACCGCCGCCGGATTGGCCGCTGCCATTCCTGCTGTGATTGCTTATAACCTGATCGGTGCGTCCATCCGCGAATTCGCGGCGCGCTGCGACGATTTCAATCTGGAGTTCCTTAACGCGGTCGAGCACAGCCAGCCGCAGAGTGCCGCGGCTGCGGCCGATGTGAGGCGCTGATGGCGTTTACCACCTCCAACGGACGCACGCAGTCCGCCCTCGCCGATATCAATATCACTCCGCTGGTAGACGTTGTGCTGGTGTTGCTCATCATATTTATGGTGACGGCGCCCGTGCTGCAGTCGGGCATCGACGTCGCCGTGCCGAAAACGAAGACCGTGAAGGAAATCACGGAAGAGCGGCTGGTGATCACGATCAACAAAGATCAGCGCATCTTTCTCGGCAATGATGCCATCAACATTAATGAGATTGGAAGCAAGTTGCGGCAGAGGATTCGCGATCCGCGGCACCAGTCAATTTTTGTGCGCGCCGACGAGAATGTTCCGTTCGGCGCATTCGCGACCGTGATGGACGCGGTGAAACAGGCAGGGTTCCCCAACGTGAGCATCGTGACCCAGCCCATGGATACCAATGGCGGCAAGCACTGAAATTTATTTCGAGCATGACCGCTGGGGCCGCGCACTGGCGTGGTCGGCGGGGCTGCACGTCGGAATCACGGTGGGGCTGCTCATCTACACGACCTTCGTGACGCGAGGCAGCGGCGATACGTGGGGTGCCGGGGGCGGTGGCGATGCCATTGGCGCAACATTGGTGAGCACCGTGCCGTTGGCCGCGACTCCTTCGCAAACCCAGAACGTGCTGGCCAACCAATCGAAGGGACTCACCCAATCGCAGCCCAAGATCCAGGAGAAGGAACCCGACGCGATCGCAATTCAGGGCAAGAACGCAAAGATCAAGCCCAGGAAAAAGCAGATCACCGAGTCCAAGGCGAATGCCCAGCCTGCTCCCGAGCCCGAAGACAATCAAGTGGCATTCGGCGAAGGAGGTCCAGTGAGCGGGCCGTACGGGACATTCAGCGCCAACGGTGCCAAGGGAGGATTCGGCATCACCGGAGGCGGCGGAGATTTCGGCACCAAGTATGCCTGGTACGTGCACGTGATCCAGCAAAAAGTTTCCGATAACTGGATGAAGTACGAAGTCGATTCGAGGATTACCTCGGCGCAGCGCGTTTACATCACGTTTGATGTCGCGCGTGATGGCCATCCGACGAATGTCCAGGTGGAGCAGTCGAGCGGCGTACCGTCGCTGGATATTTCGGCGACCCGCGCCTTGCAGAGGATTGATACCTTTGGTCCGTTGCCCCCTGAGTATTCAGGAAGCAAAATTTCCGTGGAGTACTGGTTCGACTACAAGAAATGAAGTGGCATGTACTTGTCGTCGGTTATCAACCGGGTACGCAGGGGCGTAAGGCGGGAAAAGAGAGCACAATAGGGAAAGAGCGCAGTAGGGCAATTGATGAATGACAATCCTGAGGGCGAAAGACAACTTCTTGCAAAGCAAATCATATCGGGATACGATATACATAAGTAGGGTGTATTTCTTCCGCGCACGAATGAACGAGCCCGCAAGACCGGTTCCCCGCAGATCGCCAGGCAGCATTCTGGGTGCAGTGGCGCTCCTGTGTGCGTGCTGGATACTTTCGTCCACGGCGCTGGCCCAGGATTGGGTGAAGACCGGCACGGCCCTTGGGGTGGAAAAAGTCCGGCTGGCGGTGGCGGATTTCAAGCCGGCGACCGCCGATCCTCAGAACACCGCGCTGCTCAAAACCTTTAACGACACCTTGTGGAATGACCTTGACGTGTCTGGCGTTGTGGAACTGGTTTCGAAGAGCTTCTATCCGCTGCAGGCGCCGGGACAACCGCCGGAGGTGAACTTCCTGGCGTGGAACTCGCCTCCTCCCAACGCCGCGATGCTGGCCTTTGGAAATCTGGGCGTCGCCAGCGGCCAGCTGACGGTGCAAGGCTGGCTCTACGACGTAAAGAACATACAGACGCCGCAAGTCCTCGGTAAGCAGTACGCCGATACGGCGAGCGACGCGGCGGCGCGGGTGATGGCGCACAAGTTCGCCGACGAAATCATCTTCCGGCTGGGTGGCGGGATCCAGGGCATTGCAGAAACCCAGATCTACTTCGTGAGCGACCGCACCGGGCACAAAGAGATCTGGGCCATGGATTACGACGGCTCGAACCAGCACCAGATCACACATCTGGGTTCGATCGCGTTGTCTCCACATATTTCTCCTGACGGTTCACGTCTTGCCTTCAGCGCACTGACGAAAACCGGCTGGGAGATTATGATGTACTCACTCGAACTGAACCGGCTGGTGAGTTTTCCGCACATGGGAGCAACGAATCTGTCGCCCGCCTGGTCGGCCGACGGCACCAAGTTTGCATTCTCCTCGTCGCGCGCGGGCGATCCGGCGATCTATGTTTCCGATGTTTCGGGAGGCAGTCTGCGCCGCATGACGACCGACAAGGGACCGGACGTCTCTCCAGCATGGAACCGCAAGACGAATGCGCAGATTTCGTTCGTCAGCGGACGCACAGGATTGCCGCAGATTTACACCATGGAAGCTGACGGAACAAACCAGCAGCGCATGACCGACCAGGGATATGCCGTGTCGCCGAACTGGGCGCCGAACGGGCAGTTTCTCTCGTTCGCGTGGGTGCGGAAGTACGGCCCCGGCGATCCCGGAGCGCTGGATTTATATTTGATGGATATCGCCAGCAAACAGTGGGTGCAACTCACGCATGATGGCGGAAAGAACGATTTTCCGTCGTGGTCTCCCGACGGGCGGCATATAGTATTTCAATCAAACCGCTCCGGCAGTCTCCAGATCTGGAGCATGCTGGCTGACGGCACAAAAGTTCAGCAACTGACTTTTACCGGGCGTAATACACAGCCCAATTGGAGTTGGAAATAGTACATAAACTTCGTCTGGCCTCGGGGAAGACCTCCGGGGTCGTAGGAGGAATACGTGAAGCAATTGAATGTGAAGTGGTTCCTGCTGATACTTAGTCTTAGCGCTCTCCTGATGGTGGGTGCATGCAAAAAGAAAGTCGCTCCGACGCCGCCACCACCCCCGCCGGCACCACCGGCTCCAACGGCTTCGATTTCGGTAAGTCCAAATTCCATTCAGGCTGGGCAGTCCGCCTCGCTGACTTGGCAGACCAGCAATGCCACCGACGTGTCGATCGATGGCATTGGCGCGGTGCAGCCCAACGGCTCGCAGAGCGTGTCTCCCGCGGATTCCACGACGTATCACCTGACCGCCAAAGGCTCGGGTGGAACGCAGGAAGCCACGGCGCGACTCACCGTCACGCAGCCTCCACCTCCGCCACCGACTCCGACTCCGACAGTTTCGGATGAGGACTTGTTTGCCCAGAATGTGAAGGACGTCTACTTCGACTACGATAAGTCCGACATCCGCGGCGATCAGCAGGCTTCGGTGCAGGCCGATGCGCAGTTCCTCGGACAGCATCCGAACGTAAACATCACCATCGAGGGACACTGCGACGAGCGCGGCTCCACGGAATACAACCTGGCCCTGGGCGACCAGCGCGCCAGTTCGGTGAAGAACGCTCTGACCACGCTGGGCGTGAGCGCCAACCGCATCAAGACCATCAGCTACGGCAAGGAAAAACCGTTCTGCAACGAAAGCAACGAAGCTTGCTGGCAGCAGAACCGCCGCGGCCATCTCGTGTATCAGAAGTAAGAGACCCAAGGGGGCGCCTCTGGCGTCCCCCACTTCTTTCTGGCTGTGACCACGGCTGTGGCTCGCGCCAGTGTGAATCACCTGACCGCAGGGTTGCCTCGTCCCGTTGAATCTTCCGGTTCCCATTGCCCCTTTCACTGTGGATTCCTCCCAGCCATGTGGGACAATCAAAGCATCTAAATCGACATCTTCAGGGAATCGTTTATGAAAACACATCGTGTTTCAGTCTCAGTCGCTTTGGTTTCGATCCTTTGGCTGGGAGTTTCTCCTGCCTTCGGCGTCAACAAGGAGATGGTGCAGTTGCAGACCCAGGTGCAGCAACTGCAGGAGCAGATGACGGCCATGCAGCGCAGCTTCGACGAGCGCATGGGCGTCATGAAGAACCTGGTCGAGAAGGATACCGACGCGGTGAACAAGGTGGCGGCGGCGCTGACTACACTGCAAGCGACCTTGCAAAAGCAGCAATCCGATGGAGGGTCGAAGATCGACCAGGTGTCGGGCCAGATTCAGTCGCTGAACGACACCATGGACGAGATCAAGGTGCGCCTGGCCAAAGTCACCAAGCAATTGGAAGACATGCAGGCGGCGCAGCAGAGTCTTGCCGCGCAGCAGGCCACGCAACAGGCAACCCAACAGGCGCAAGCCCAGGCGCCTCCTCCCGACGTGCTCTACAACAACGGAGTGCGCGACTACAACGGAGGCAAGAACGATCTGGCGCTGCAGGAATTCTCAGATTACATCAAGTACTATCCCAACACCGATCTTGCCGGGAACTCCTACTACTATCTCGGTGAACTCCAGTTCCGGCAGGGGAATTACCAGCAGGCGGTGCAGAGCTATGACCAGGTGCTGCAGAATTTCCCCAGCGGCAACAAGGCTGCGTCAGCGCAGTTGAAGAAAGGCTTCGCGCTGCTCGAACTCGGAAAACAAGATGATGGCGTGAACGAGTTGCGTCATCTGATCCAGCGCTACCCGCATTCTCCGGAAGCTCTGCAGGCGAGGGACCGGCTGCGCAAAGCCGGAGTTAGCACCACCGGCCGATAGCCGACTCGCTAGACTGATCGGTAGTGCCGGTGCCGGGCATGATGCTTCGCGGCCCGGTGTGCATGATGGCGAACGTGGCGATGATGGTCCCGGTGCCTTACGGGATTGAGTGAAGCCTGGGTTGGATTCGCCCAGGAGAAGGTGCTAACCACAACGCACATCAGCAGAGTTGAAAAGAAGTTTCTCATATCCATCATCCAATCACGCTCCAGTTTACCCAAACCTGCGATCGTCGTGTTGGATTTTTCGCAGCCAGGTTAGAGCCCCAGCGGCCGTGACCAACGATAAGATGAGGGCTTCGGTGAGGGGCAGAAATCCGCCCACGAGGATGGCCACTGATAAAGCGCAGAGCCTGACGACGAGTCTTAAGCCTAGGCTGGTTGCTGCTTTCTCACGCAGGATCAACCGGAACTGCGGTGGCAACAGTTTCTGGTTCACTACATACATCAAGCCCAGCACCGATAGAAGCCATATCACAAGGCCCACAGAAAAACAGTAATCACTCATTTCGCGCGATACGTCTCCGTTGGAGACTACGAGCGGTCGAATGCCGACAACGCGCAAGTGATCGTGCTCCACCTTGGTCCATCCATAGATGTGCCACAGGGTAATCCACTTCGCCGCTTCTTCCGCCACGCGCAGAGCCCCGGTAATCATAGCTATCGACAAAACCAGGAAGAGTGACTGTATCTTCCCTTGGACGGAAGGAACTGTTGCTTCGGGAGAGCTCTCGATGTCCATTTGTGGCGGTGGATCACGGTCTTTATATCTATTCCCGGAGCGAAACTCCAGTGGTAAAGTGGTGTCAAGGCTAGCGCTACCCCTGTACATAGCGTGGTTACCCTAAGTCATTGCAAGAGGTGGAATCATGATCAATAACGCAGTCGATCAGGACTCAACGAAGGGCGCGATAGAAACTGAGAATCACGACGTTGCAGGGAACATCGGGATGCAGCAACAACTCGGGCACCGGGATCAGGATCCCATGCTGAAGGATGCGGATACGGATTTCCCGGAACCCGGAGAGAACCCGGAGCACACCGGGGAGCCGCAGTTGAAGAGCGCGTAGCTCGCAGACCGGGCAGAAATCAAGGGCCTCGAACCGAGGCCCTTTCTCTTTTTGGCAACGAGTCTTGCTAGCGCAATTCTTCCATGGCCGCTTCCAACACTTCCGGCCCCGGACGCGTCATGGAATCCGGCAGCGTGGCCAGCGGCTGGTCGACCACGTTCAGCATGTCGATGAAGTTAGGCGCCTCGGGATTCACATAGAAAACGCCCGTCAACACTTCACCCTTGTCGTGGGCTTCGGTGAGACGCGTGATCGCGCGAATCTTGTCAGTGGGATCGTAATCCTCTTCGAGCTTGCGCAAGTTCAGGCGCGAGCCATCGTGCATTGTGACCTGGATGGTGGATCCAGGATCGTATTCGACGTCGATCTCCTCGAAGTGAGGAACGAAGCTGACTTCCTGCAGCGTCTCCTCGTGCTCCTTCACATACTTGTAGGACTTGGTCGATCCCTCATGATCGTTGAAGGTCACGCAGGGCGAAACCACGTCGAGCATGACGGTGCCTTTGTGCGCGATGGCGGCCTTGAGCATGGCGCTGAGCTGCCGCTTGTCGCCTGAGAACGAGCGTCCCACAAGGGTTGCGCCGAGTTGAATCGCGAGCGCGCAAGTGTCGATCGGCGGAAGATCGTTGACCACGCCGGTCTTCAGTTTCGAGCCGAGGTCGGCGGTCGCCGAGAACTGGCCCTTGGTGAGGCCGTAGACTCCGTTGTCTTCGATGATGTAGATGATCGGCAGGTTACGCCGCATGAGATGCATAAACTGGCCGATACCGATCGAGGCGGTGTCGCCGTCGCCACTGACGCCGATGCAGATCAGCTTGCGGTTGGCAAGCAGGGCACCGGTGGCCACCGATGGCATGCGTCCGTGGACCGCGTTGAAGCTGTGCGAGCGGGTCAGAAAATACGCGGGCGTCTTCGACGAGCAGCCGATGCCGCTGGGCTTGATCACGTACTCGGGTTCGACGCCCATCTCGTACATCGCTTCGATAATGCGCTCCGAGATCGCGTTGTGACCGCAGCCGGCGCAAAGAGTAGTCTTGCCCCCTTTGTAGTCGATGACGGTGAGGCCGATGCGGTTGGTCTTTGGCCCCGGGGCGGCTGCGCCCGGCTCAACAGTACTGGAACCCATTTACTTACCCTCCATGCTGGTCAATTCGTCGGTGATGGACCGCGCGTCGAGTGGCAGTCCGGTGATGTGTGCGATGCTGCGGAGCCGGGTCGTGAGTTCGGGCTTCACATCGAGCTTCAGCAGGCTCAGCATCTGCGCGTCGCGGTTCTGTTCGACGACATAGATGTGCTCGTGCTGCTCGATGAACTCGTGTACTTCGCGCGTGAAAGGATATGCGCGCAACCGCAGGTAATCAGTCTCAATCTTGTATTCCGCGAGGAGTTGGTCGCGGCTCTCGGTGATGCCCCAATGCGATGTGCCGTATCCGATGATCCCGATTTTGGCGTTGTTGCCCCTGGTAATTTCAGGCCGCGGAACAAAGGAGCGCGCGGTCTCGAACTTGCGGTTCAGGCGCTCCATATTGTTCTCGAAGTCGTCGGCGCGCTCGGAGTACTGTGCCTTTTCGTTGTGGCCGCTGCCGCGGGAGAAATAGGCAGCCGCGGGATGCGACGTGCCGGGAAGAGTGCGATATCCAATGCCGTCGCCATCGACGTCTTTATAGCGCGCGAATCCGCCGAGGCGGTCGAGATCTTCTTTGCTCAATACCTTGCCACGCTTGATCGGCGCCGCTGGATACTGGAACGGATCCGACATCCAGTTGTTCATGCCGAGGTCGAGGTCGGACATCACGAACACCAGAGTCTGGAATTGCTCCGCCAGGTTGAACGCGTCGGTCGCCATGGTGAAACACTCTTCGACGGAGCAGGGAATCAGCATGATGTGCTTGGTGTCACCATGCGAGAGCACCGCGGTCGAGAGAATGTCGCCCTGCGAAGTGCGCGTGGGTAGCCCGGTTGACGGCCCGACGCGCTGGATGTCCCAGATCACGCCGGGAACTTCGACGTAATAGGCGAGTCCAGCGAACTCCGCCATGAGCGAGATCCCGGGTCCGGCGGTGGCCGTCATACTGCGAGCTCCCGCCCAGCCCGCGCCAAGGACCATGCCGATGGCGGCCAGTTCGTCTTCCGCCTGAACAATCGCGAACGTCGCTTTGCCGTCGGGACCGATGCGGTATTCCTTCATGTACTCGATCATGGTCTCGACCAGCGACGACGAGGGCGTGATCGGGTACCATGTGACCACCGTGCAACCAGCGAACATGCAGCCGAGCGCAGCCGCGGAGTTGCCGTCGATGATGATCTTGCCCGCGGTCTTATCCATGCGCTCGATATAGAACACGCCGCGCTTTTCGAGATTCGCCTTTGCGTATTCGAAGCCCGCTTGCGCCGCGCCCAGGTTGAGATTCGCGGCCTTCACCTTCTTGGCGAATTGCTTGCGGATGGCTTTCTCTACCTCAGCCATGTCGATGGTGAGCAGGTTGGCGACCACGCCGACGTACACCATGTTCTTGACGAGCTTGCGCAGTTTGGCCTCGGGACAGACTTGCGCGACGATCTTGTCGTAGGGAACGGAGTAAAAGATCAGATCGTTGCGCAACTTGTGCAGCGCCAGAGGCTCGTCGTAGAGCACCGAAGCGCCGGGCGCCAGCGACATCGTGTCTTCGGTCGCGGTCTCCGGATTCATCGCGACGAGAAAGTCGATTTCTTTCTTGCGGCCGATGTATCCGTTCTTGTTGGCGCGGATGGTGTACCAGGTGGGCAGCCCCGCAATGTTCGATGGAAACATGTTTTTGCCGGACACCGGTACGCCCATCTGAAAAATGCTGCGCAGCAAAACTGTATTTGAACTTTGCGAACCCGAGCCGTTTACCGTCGCGACCTGAATGCTCATGTCGTTGACGATTCGTTGCTTGCCCATGCCGCCGGACGATTCCCGGGGCACGACATCCGTAGTGGCCATCCCAACACCTTCCTTTTCAGTCAGCGGGCAGAAACCCTGTCGCCCATGCTTGATCGATTGCAGAGGACAAACATTTCATTATACGGCGGCCTTGGCCGTCGAGTCGCGGCCAATCGCCCGTCTGTGGCCGGGAGGAACCTGTTTTGGAACGAGGGGAGAAGTCCACCCACTCACGATTCAGTCTTGTAGAACTGGGCGATGGTGCGGAATTTATTATATCGTGACACGAGCAATTCCGCCGTGGGCGTCTTCTTCAATTCGGCGTAGTGTTTCTGCAGACTGGCGTCCAACAGGTTGGCGGCGGCCTCATGGTCGCGATGGGCTCCGCCTTCGGGCTCAGGAACGATGTCGTCGATGCATCCCAGTTCGCTGAGGTCGGTTGCGGTGATGCGCATGGCCTCGGCGGCCAGTTCCTTCTTGGACGAGTCGCGCCACATGATGGCGGCGCAGCCTTCCGGCGAGATCACGGAATAGATAGAGTTTTCCATCATCAGCACCCGGTCTGCGACGGCGATGGCCAAAGCGCCTCCGCTGCCCCCGACGCCAATCACGGTGGCGATGATGGGCACTTCGAGCCGCGCCATCTCGCGCAGGTTGTAAGCGATGGCTTCCGCCTGACCGCGCTCTTCCGCGTTAATGCCGGGATAGGCGCCATCAGTATCGACCAGGGTAAAGATCGGGCGGCGGAACTTTTCCGCGATCTGCATGACACGAATCGCCTTGCGGTAGCCCTCCGGATGCGGCGTGCCGAAGTTCCGGAAGACGCGCTGCTTCATGTCGCGTCCCTTTTGCGTGGCGACGATCAGCACTTCGTCGCCGTGGAAGCGGGCCATGCCGGTGACGATGGCGGCGTCGTCACCGAACCCGCGATCGCCGTGAATTTCGCTGAAATCGGTGAAGACGCGCTCGATGTAATCGAGAGACTGGGGGCGCTGCGGATGCCGTGCCAGTTCGGTCTTCTGCCAGGCTGTGGGCGGCGCGTTCATCTCTTTACGAAGGGTGTCGATGCGGTCCTGCAGTTTGAGGATCTGGCGTCGGGTGGCGTCGTCACTTTCGCCGCCTTCCATCTCGGCGACCTGCCGCTCGATTTGCTCCAGTTCCTGTTGTGCTTTTTCGGTGGCTGCCATGCGCAATCAGCTGATAATGCGAACACTGCCGCGCCCGCACAGCTGTTCGACCCGGGCGATGAAATTACGGTCTGGAACGACATTATAGCCTTCCGCCTCCATGACGACCATGAAATCGCCCTGGCGTTCCACGTCGAATAACACTTTCGCCTCACCTTTGCGCTCGCGGAACAACGTGTGCAGGTCGTCGATCGTGGCCTCGCCCGAGGTTTCAAGAGGGATGCGCACTCGAATCGCTCGGGGCAGGGGAACTTTCGCTTCTTCGAGCGGCTGGATTTCGGCCGCGGTGATCTTGGGATTGGCGCCCTCTTCGATGCGAATCCCCGCCTTCACCAGCACCGGAACCTCGAGCTTTACCTTGTCGCCAATACGCTTGTAGGCCTCGGGGAAGACGATCATGTCGATCGATCCCGACATATCTTCGAGGTTGGCCTGCGCGTAGAAATCGCCCTTCTTGGATTTGAGCACGCGCACATTGCTAATGATGCCGGCGGTAACAATCGTCTCGTCTTTACCGGTGGACTTCGTCATCGCGGCGAGTTCCTCGACGCTGAGCGCCTGCAGGTCCTGCAGTTTGTCCTTGTACCGTTCCAGCGGATGCCCGGTAATGAAGAAGCCGAGGATCTCTTTCTCGGCCGACAGCCGCGTGTGCTCATCCCAGTCTGGGATGTTGGGCAGTATGTCGTTCGAGGCAGCGGCCTCTTCCTGCTGGAAGACGCCAAACAGGCCATGCTGGCCCGATTCGGCGTCGCGCTGCGCTTTCTGGGCCTGCTCCATCGCCTTATCGAGGACGGCCATCAGTTGCGCACGGCGTCCAAGGGAATCCATAGCGCCGCTCTTAATCAGCGATTCGAGTACGCGCTTGTTGAGAAGGCGTAGGTCGACGTTCTCACAAAATTCGAATATGGATTTGAAGCGGCCGAGCTTCTTTCGTGCGGCGACGATCGATTCGATGGCATTGCCGCCAACGTTTTTCACGGCGGCCAGCCCAAAGCGGATCGACTCTCCGTGAGGAGTGAAGTTCGCGTCGGAGACATTGATGTCAGGTGCTTCAACCGCGATGCCCATCTCGCGACATTCGTTGATGTACTTGACGACGTCGTCGGTCGATCCGGTCACCGAGGTCAGCAGCGCCGCCATGAACTCGACGGGGTAATGCGTCTTCAGGTAGGCCGTGTGATACGCGAGCAGTGCGTAGGCGGCGGAGTGCGACTTGTTGAAGCCGTATCCAGCGAACTGCGCCATGAGGTCGAAAATCTTTTCGATTTTCTTCGCAGGGAACTTGCGCTGCGCGGCGCCCTCGACAAAGCGCTCGCGCTGCTGCGCCATCTCTTCGGCCTTCTTCTTGCCCATGGCGCGGCGCAGCAAGTCGGCTTCACCCAGGGAGTATCCGGCAAGGCGGTTCGCGATCTGCATCACCTGCTCCTGATACACGATCACGCCCAGCGTCTCCTGCAGAATTTCTTTCAGTTCGGGCAGTTCGTATTCAACCTTCTTGCGGCCGTGCTTGCGATCGACGAAGTCGTCGATCATGCCGCCCTGAATCGGGCCGGGGCGGTACAGAGCGTTGAGAGCGGTGAGGTCTTCAATCGAATTCGGCTGGTACTTGCGCAGAACATCGCGCATGCCGTGCGATTCAAACTGGAAGACGCCGGAAGTGAGTCCCTTGTGGAAGACCTTGACGTAGGTTTCGTTGTCTTCGAGCGGAATCTGTTCCAGCGTGATGGGCGTTCCGCGCGTCTGCTCGATCAGCTTCAGCGCGTCGGTGAGAATCGTGAGCGTGGTGAGGCCGAGGAAGTCCATCTTCAGCAGGCCCATCTTTTCGATGGCGACCATGTCAAAGGCAGTCACGATTTCGTCGTTCTTGGTGCGGTGCAGCGGGACCAGGTCCGTGAGCGGCCGCGGCGAGATCACGACTCCGGCGGCGTGAACGCCGGAGTTACGGACTAGCCCCTCCAGCTTCCTGGCGGTCTCGAATAACTCGCGAATCTGGCCGTCTTTCTCGATCGCCTCGCGCAACTGTGGCGAGTCTTCAATGGCCTGCTCCAGCGTGATATTGAGCTGCGTCGGGACCATCTTGGCGATGCGGTCGACGTCGGCGTACGGGATGTCCATCGCGCGGCCCACATCTTTGATGGCAGCCTTCGCGGCCATGGTGCCGAAGGTGATGATCTGGGCGACATTGTCGCGGCCATATTTCTGGGTGACGTAGTCGATGACCTCGCCGCGCCGGTTCATGCAGAAATCGATGTCGATGTCGGGCATCGACACGCGCTCGGGATTCAGAAAGCGCTCGAACAGCAACTCGTGCTGCAGCGGGTCAATGTCGGTGATGCCGAGCGCGTAGGAGACCAGAGATCCGGCGGCCGACCCGCGGCCCGGGCCGACGGGAATGCCGCGCTCTTTCGCGTAGCGGATGAAGTCCCAGACGATCAGGAAGTATCCGGGAAACTTCATCTGCTGGATGATGCCGAGTTCGCGCTCCAGGCGCTGCTCGTAGTCGGTGATCGAATGCTTCAGCTTGCTTTGCTCATGCAGAGGAAGCAGCACTTCCAGTCGCCGGGCGAAGCCTTCGCGCGAAACGTGGACGAAGTAGCTGTCAATCGTGTATCCAGATGGAACCTCAAACTCCGGGAACGGGTTCGCGACTTTTTCCATGCGCAGGCTGCAGCGCTCGGCGATGTCGAGCGTACGCGTCAGCACGTCGGGCGAGTCCTTGAACACGCGATACATTTCGTCGCGATTCTTGACGAAGAACTGTGTCCCTTCGAACTTCATGCGCGCGGTGTCGCGGATCGACTTGCCGGTCTGTATGCAGACCATCACGTCCTGGGCGTGCGCATCGTCTTCGCAGAGGTAGTGGCTGTCGTTGGTCGCGACCAGCGGCAGACCGAGATCCTGTTCCAGCTTGAAGAGGCCAGGGTGGATGCGGTGCTCCATCTCAAGACCTTGATCCTGAATCTCGAGGAAGAAATTCTGTTTGCCGAAGATGTCGGCGAACGTTCCGGCCGCCGCCCGCGCGGCGTCGTAATTGTTCTCCATCAGGCGCTCGGCGACTTCGCCCTTCAGGCATCCGGAGAGGCCGATCAGTCCGCGCGAGTGTTCGGCTAGAAATTTCTTACTCACTCGGGGCTTGTAATAGAAGCCGTGCAGCGAGGCCTCGGACGTGATCTTGACCAGGTTGCGGTATCCCTCTTCGTTTTCGGCCAGCACCAGCAGGTGGTTGTAGGTGTCGCCTTCGGGCGCGGCGCGGTGGTCGTCCTTTTTGCAGACGTAGAGTTCACAGCCGACAATGGGCTTCACGCCATGCTTGTGCGCCGCGTTCACGAAGTGCACGGCGCCAAAAATATTGCCGTGATCGGTCATGGCCACGGCGGGCATGCCCAGCTTGCTCACATGCTCGCAGAGTTTTTCGACGTCACACGCGCCATCCAGCAGGGAATAGTCGGTGTGCAGATGCAGGTGGACGAATTGGGACATGGGTCTGTCGGTAGTCTAACCCAAAGGGAGCGGAGGAAAGGTGTGGATGGCTGTGCGTTTCGGGGCGGAAGGTCCCGTGAATAAGGCCCTAAGTCTGAGATGCCGCTACGATCCTGAAGCATTCTCCCGGATGGCATACGATTCCAGGTATCCGCACACCGGACAGCGCAGGGTTGTCACGGGAAGGAGTTGATCTTTCTTCAGCTTGAGGCCCATCCAGAAGCTCGGTTCGGGTTCGCCCGGGGACCAGGTTTGCTGCGCGTATCCATCGTGTCGGCCATCCAGCACGAAGCCGAAATCCATCGGCACGTGACACCGAACGCACTCGACTGCTTTGTTCATGTGTCTCCCTCACCGGTTCGCGGTCAAACTCTTCTGGCAAAGGATACAACGATCCGAATATGCCTGCTCTTCTGCGCGACTCCATCGTAAAGAGATAGAGATTTGGAGTCGTGGAAGAGAACTCGCTGGCGCAACCGGAAACACCCTAAAATTCGCGGGCCACCCCAGTGTTGCAGGATTGGTGTATACTCCCTTCAATTTCGTAGGCCCAAGAAGTAATTCCCCGCTTTGTCTGAAGTTTCTTCTGGAGGTTCTATGGGAGTTCTCTTATCTGACGAATTGGCCGACGACCCGAAACTGGAAGCCTGCGCGACCAAGCCCAGCGCACACCTGCTGGTGGGAACGCCTCCGGGCCCTCATATTTTGAAGATTCAACTGGCGCTGGAGCGGCTGCGTCCGACGGGCCCCACCATCTCCGCGGCCGAAAAATCGTCGATGTCCTACGGTCCTACGACCGCCGCTGCCGTCTTGAATTACAAGACAACCCACGTTCCGCCCATCATAAATACCGCGTACGAGACCGCGCCCGACCCAATCGTCGGCCAAATGACGATCAAAGCGATGGACGCCGATTTGCGGGGTACACCGCTGGCTGACCGCAACGCGGTCGCCGATCGCGCCCACGATTTGAGCCGCGCCTCGCTGCACCTGGCTCTGAACCACCTGAGAAGCCTGCGCACTGACATCAACGCTCTGCCGGCGTCTTCCGACCCGGCCTTCAGTGGAGCGATGGCGATCCTACTGACCAAGCACCGGAGGAACATTGCTGTCCTGGCCAAGCGTATGATGCTGACCGCGGACCCGAGCAGCCAGACCTTCCGCGACACGCTCGACAAGGTGATTCAGCTTTGTGACCGGAATCTCGCCCAGTCGAAAACGATTCTCGCTGCCGGCACCACCGGCCTGTGCGATCCCTCCGCCCCTCGCAATGCCGGAGGATTGCCCCATGCCTGGACCCTTGCCCCCCAGCCTGACCCGAAGACTCATCTGTGCGAGCCTTTCTTCACTTCAGATCCGCTTGATCTGCAGCGCGATGTAATCACCCACGAGTATTTCCACATTCAAGGTTTGGCGGATATCTCCGTCAACAACACGGCCGACGCCCTGCGAAATGCCAACACCATCGCGCAGGTCGTCGCATTCCTGGCTGATCGGTTCCGGCAAGTAAACTCAGACGGCCACGAGCGCGCCGTGCCTCCGCTTCCTGCCCCGTAACCGGCAGGGTGTGGCCGGATCAGGATTGGCGTGGCGAAATTGTGCCGGAGAATTGAGCTTCTTCGACAACCTTGTTCGACTGGACTCGCTGCTAGTCCGCGCCCGCCCCTGCCGCCAGAGCCTTTTGCATCAGCTTGCGCGCCTGGGCGATCAGTTCGGCGACTTCGAAGGGCTTTACGAGGTAGGGAATACTGTTTTCCTGCAGGAAGGTGCGTTCGCCGGGTTCGACGGTGTTCGAGTACGTGTAGAGGACGTGAGTCTCCATCCCCGGACAATTCTGCTTCAACCACGCATAGGATTCTTTCGCGCTCCATTGGTTCGCCATCTTGCCGCTCATGATGAGGGCATCGAACGGCTCGGAGAGCAGGCGAGTCATCACATCCTCGCTGGTCTTGGCGGTTATGACGGTAGCACCGGCGCCGGCGAGCACGTCGCGCTCGAATTCAAGAACCGCCTCTTCCTCCTCCACCAGCAGGACTCGGCCTTTCAGGGCTCCTTCGTGCTGACGGAGCGCAGGTTTGGGGGCCTCCGGTTCGACGGCGGCCGCGACTGCAGCCGGCAGCTTTACTTCGATCACGGCACCGCCGTCGGCACTGTTGTTCGCGGTGATATCGCCCCCGTGTTCCTTCACAATGCCGTAGCAGATGCTGAGACCGAGGCCGGTGCCCTTGCCAACGCTTTTGGTGGTGTAGAAAGGATCGAAAATGCGCTTTGGATCTTTGATGCCCGCGCCGTCGTCGGTGAACTGCGTGCAGACGTTTCCACCCTGCGAGCTGATTTGAATCCTCAGCGAGCCGGTGCGTCCGGTCTCGAGAATGGCGTCGACCGCGTTGTTGATGATGTTGAGGAACACCTGCTCGATCTGATGCGGATCGGCCACCACGATTGCGGGTCCGGACGGGATGTCGCGTTCGACCTTAATGTTGTTGATCTTGAGGTCGTAGTCGCGCAGCGCCAGAGTTTCTTCGAGCACCTTGCGCAGGTCGACCTCGTCCCGCTGCGGCTTGCGCTGGCGGGCGAACGACAACAGGTTCTGCACCACCCGATGCGTGCGCTGCGCCTGCTTGAAGAGTTTGCCGACAAAATCCTGCGCGCGCGGGTTCAGCCCTTCGGTCTCAAGCAGCTGCGCGTAACCCAGGATCGCAGTCAACGGATTATTGAGCTCATGCGCCACGCCGGCAATGAGCTGCCCCACGGCTGACATCTTCTCGCTCTGCAGAAGCTGTTCCTGCGTCTTGCGCAGGTCTTCGTAGGCACGGCAAGTCTCTTCGTACAAGCGGACTTTTTCGATCGTCGTGGCCAGTTGCCGGCTGATGGCGACCAGCAGGTTCTCGTCGTTGCTGGAGTATTGATATCCCAGATAACTGCATAGACCCATGATGCCCACGGGTGCGTCTTTGGCCCAGAACAGCACCCAGATCCACGAGCGATCGTTATCGGAGCGCAGGAACTCGGCGACGTTCGGCGGCAGGTGCGGCAGATACTCGGCGGTCACAACCTCGGCGCGAGAGCGCATCACCAGATCGCCAAATCCTTCTGCAAAAGAAATCTCCGCGGGACGTCCCTTGTCGCGGCTGCGCGGTCCCCACGCGGCGCGGCGGCGGTAGATGGGGTTGTCGGTGTCAGAGAGATATACAGTCCCGCTCTCGGCGCCAAACAGCGTCACCACCTGGCGCAGAGTCAAGTTCAGAATCTCGTCGAGATCGAACGATTGCGCGGCCACCACGGCCATGGCGTTGAGCGCATTCAGTTCGCGGTTGCGGCGCTGCATCTCGTCCTCAGCGCGCCGCTTTTCGGTCATGTCGAGAACGAATCCCTGGTAGCGCTCAATGTTTCCCGTCGCATCCCGTGTGGCGAAGCTGCTCTCGATCGCGAGCAGAAGAGTGCCATCCCGGCGGCGCAGCGTGACTTCGAAATTGCGTACGTAGTTGTGCGCTTCGATTTCGCGGCGGAAGGTATCGCGCTGCTTGGCGTCGACGCAGATTTCCCGGTCCAGATTCAGCACCAGCAATTCATCGCGATTGCTGTAGCCCAGCATGTGGACGAGCGCGTCATTGCAGTCGATGAGCCGGCCGGTGGGATCGGCGACATAGACGCCCTCCTGCACCTGCTCAAACAGCAGGCGGTAGCGCTCTTCGGCGGAGCGGCGGTCCGTGATGTCGCGGACCACGTGAATCGTCCCTTTTTGCTGCGTGCCCTGCTCGGCATAAGAAGACGTGGACACCACCGAGAAGCCGCCGAAGCATGGGTCGGCGCCCTCGGTGAACTCTTCGTCGCCGCCCATCGCGCAATAAGGACAGCCGGTCCACTCGCCGTAGGTGTGCGGCAAGGTCGATTCACAGGAGCTTCCGACCACATCGGCCGCCGCCTGGCCCAGTTGTTCGAGCAGAACCTGATTTGCCTTGATGATCTTGTAGTCGGCATCGTGCGCCAGGATGATGTCGTGGATGGAATCGAATGTATTCATCCACTGCCGCTGCGAGCGCAGCACTTGCTCAAGCAGGCGGAAGTTCTCGACCGCCAGGGCCAGTTGCTTGGCGCAGGCTTGCAGGAATTCTAGTTCGTCGGTGGTCCACTGGCGTCCGTGCGAATTTCCTAACAAAAGCAGTCCGACAGGCGCCTTGTTGCCCACGACGGGGACGACAACGACCTGGCGAATCTTTTCCGCATGCAGGCAGTCGGATGGCTCGGTGTCGGTCTTTTCCCATGTCGTGACTTGAGGAACGCGCTGCTCCCAGAGCTTCGAGACACCCTCGCTGATCTGGGCAAAGCCCGCGTCGCGCAGGAACTCAGAAGAGAGCCCGGAAGCATGCGTGGCCACCAGATGGCCAGCTTCCGACAGCCGGAACCAGCAGGCGCGGACCGGGGTGCGCCGCTTCAGTTCTTCCACCGCGCATTGCACTACGCTTCCGTATTGCTGCGCCGCGGCAATGCTGTTGGTGACGGCCTGCATCGCCGATAGTCTGTGCGTCCGGCGCCGGGCCTCACCCAGCACCACCAGCAGCATGCTGATCGGCAGCACAATTTCAGCCGCGAACGATAGCGATGCTGGTACTTGCTCAGTGAACGGAGCCCAGACCAGATGCAGCAGGGGCAGGCACAAGGCCAGCGACCATGCGGCTGCGTCCCAGCGCCCGCGGCGTGCCCGCAGAAGCGCGATCGATGCCGTGAGCAAAAGAACCCGGTAGCCGACTTCCAGAGCGACGCGCAGGGGCAGCGATTCTGGCCACAGCAGAACACGCGCGCCGGCAAAGCCGACCAGGACCGGCGTAATCACCATCAGGGGGATCATCAGGTCGCGAATCCGGGCATGCAGCAGAATCGCGCCCGCTAACAGGCCGACCGCCAGCACAAACGAGCCCTGCACGGCCACCAAATCAAAAGGCGCCGGCAGTCTGGGTGCGAAGCAGTGCTCGGCAAAGCGAGAGGCCACGAAGGCGGCCCAGCCCAGAATCCAGACCTTGAAGTAGTTCTCGCGGAAAGCGCGAAGCGCCAGCACGGACGCGCCCAGCAGAATGAGCAGAGTCCATTCCGCCGCCGAGGGCCGGGCGAATCCAAGCCGTGCTGCCGAGTTCCAAATCGCTAACAGGGAAGCGCTCATCGCGTTCGAGACGTAGGGAGTCCTCGTCTCTGAATATCACGGCATGGCTGAATTTCTATGCAGTTTCCGGACCTCAATGATTACTTTCGGCATCTCGCCGAAAGGGTACAATCGCCGATAGCCTTTCGTGTACTCACCATGCCAGATCGCATCCTTGTAGTTGACGACGAAGAACCGATTCGCGAAATCGTAGCTTCCATGCTCGGCACTGCCGGATACGCCTGTAAACAAGCGGGTTCTGGCATGGAAGCCCTTGCTGTGCTCACCTCGGGGGAAGAATTTGAACTGATGCTTTCCGACCTGATGATGGCGGACCTGGACGGCATCGGCCTGCTGGAGCGGACCAAGGAAAGATATCCCGACATGCCGGTTGTGATGGTTACCGCCGTGCACGACATCTCGGTCGCGCTGGCTGCCATCCGAAATGGCGCCTACGACTACCTGTTGAAGCCGTTCGAGCGCGAACAACTGCTCAATACCGTCAGCCGCGCCCTGGAAAACCGCCGCCTCAAAGTTGAGAACCGGACCTATCAGACCAACCTGGAATCCCTGGTCAAAGCCCGTACCGATCAGCTGCAGGCTGCGATGTCGAGTCTGGAGCGCTCGTACGACATCACCCTCGAGGCCCTGGGCGACGCACTCGATCTGAAAGACCGTGAGACCGAAGGCCATTCCCGGCGGGTGACGCTTTTCACCATTGCCATTGCGCAGGCTTTGGGGTTACCTCGTGAACAAATCACCGTGATCGCTCGCGGCGCCTTCCTGCATGACATCGGGAAGATGGCGATTCCTGACAAGATCCTGAATAAGCCGGGAAAGCTTGAGCCCGAAGAAATGCTGGTCATGAAAGAGCACGCGTACCACGGCTATCAGATCGTCAAGAAGATTCCGTTCCTGGCGGAGGCGGCCGAGATCGTGTATTCGCACCAGGAGTGGTTCAATGGCGAAGGCTACCCTCGCCATCTGAAGGGGGAGCAGATTCCCCTGGGGGCTCGTATTTTTTCGGTGGCCGACACTTTTGATGCGATCACCTCCGACCGTCCTTACAGGCCTGCGCAATCCTTGCAGGCGGCGCGGGCGGAAATCGAGAAGTTTTCGGGCCGCCAGTTCGATCCGGAAATCGTAAGAATATTCCTGGAAATGCCCGACAAGATTTGGGAAGACCTGCGCAAAGAAATCGACGGCCAAACGTACCGGGCGGCATATTCCAAAGGGGCCAAGGGCTAAATCGCTCGCGAAGGTGGGAGATGTTGCGGGGCGGCAATCCAACAAGAGTTCTGGCTTGGGCCACGGTGGTGAGCATTGCATTGCTTACCGCCGGCTGTCTGTTTCTGCCGAAAGGCATGACTGCCGTGGCAGTGAGCGATGGGTTTGGCACGCTCCTGCTCGTGTTAGCCATGCTGGCGTTCGTCTGGAACGGCATGTCTGCCAAAGGCCGGGTGCGATGGTTCTGGCTGCTGCAGGCTGCCGGATGGGCACTTTGGCTCGGGGACCAGTTGGTCTGGGACTATTGGGATCTGGTGATCCGGCGCAGGCTCCCGGACATGTATCCCGCCGATGCTCTGCTGTTTTTGGCGGGAGCGCCGATGATTGCCGGGTTGTTGTTGCGGCCCCACCGGCAGCAGACCTCGTCGAGCGGACGTCTCGGCCTGCTGGACTTCCTCCTGTTACTGCTGTGGTGGCTGGATCTCTACGTTTCCTTCGTGGTGTGCTGGCAATATCCCTCGCCGAACGTGGCCAACTACAGCCGGAACTTCGATCTGCTGTCGCAAGCCGAGTCGGTCCTGATGATTGGAGTTCTACTGCTGTTCTGGCGCCAGAGCCAGGGACGCTGGAAGCGCTTCTATGCGTCGTTCGCCGGCGCGGCGGCCTTCAACGCTGTCGCTTTCTTCCTGATCAATCGCGCTCTCGGGCAAGGTGTGTATTACACCGGCAGTTGGTATGACATTCTCTACTGCGGATCCTTTGCGATTTACGCCGGAGTGGCGCTGTGGGGAAAGGGACTGACTGCGGCGCCGGAGGCTGCCGGCGACGAATCCTATGGTTCGTGGATGGCGAATCTGGCGATGATGGCTTTGCTCTCGCTGCCCATCATCGCGCTGGTTGCCTTGCTCGATCCGCGGCTTCCGCACGCGGCCTCGAACTTCCGCGTGCTGGTGACCCTGGCGACGATGTTCCTGATGGCGTTTCTGCTGTTTATGCAGCATCGCCGGCTCAACCGCGAACTAAGCCGCACCAACTCCGTGCTGCAGGAGGCTTCGCTCACCGATCCGCTCACCGGACTTCGCAACCGGCGATACTTTACCGCCACCATCGAGGGCGACGTGGGTCAGGCCCTGCGTTCGCACGCCGACAAGCATGATGCGCACACCCGCGATCTGGTTTTTTACCTGATCGATGCCGACAGCTTCAAAGAAGTGAATGACCGGTATGGGCATGACGTTGGCGACACCGTGCTCGTCGAGATGGCGCGCCGTTTGAGTTCTTCCATTCGGCACTCGGACGTGTTGGTGCGCTGGGGCGGGGAAGAGTTCCTCATTGTTTCGCGCTATACCGATCGTGCCGAGGCCGAACTGCTGGCCCAGCGCGTGCTCTCTGCCGTCGCCGACACCCCATTTCAGTTGGGCGGGTCGGGGGAGACCATCTATCGCAGTTGTTCGCTGGGATGGGCTGCCTTTCCCTGGTATCCGAACGATCCGCGCGCCGTCAGTTACGAAGAAGTGCTCACGCTGGCCGATCGTGGCCTCAATCGCGCGAAACGGGCCGGAAAGAACTGCGCCTACGGCATGATGCCGGCTGCCGGCAAGGTTCCCCCTACCACCGTGGCCGGACTGCACTCTGCGTCTCTCGAAGTGGATGTCCTGGCTGTCTCCGGCCCCCATACCGGGGCATAAAGGCGGTCCAGCCGCAGGCAGCGATTTCCACTCTTTTCCCATCCAATTACAGAGCGAATTCCAATCACGGGAGATCCCTATGTCGAATCGCATTCTCCGCCGCACTGGTCTGCTTGCCGGATTGCTGTTGCTGTTCTGCGCAACACTCGTCGCGCAAGATGTCCCTGCCGCTCCTGTTGCTCCTGCTAATGCAGTCGTACAGGGCACCATCGTCTTGATTCAACTGACCGAACGCCTCGATACTCGCGCCGTCAAGGCCGGGGATCATTTTCACGCGCGTTTGGCCGAGCCTTTGACCGCAGGTAACGGAACGACGATTGCCACCGGCAGCAAGATCAAAGGACACATCAGCGCGCTGGAACCCGGCCTGCACACGCGCATTCTGTTGAGCTTCGACGAAATCGAAACCGCCCGCGGATGGGTGCCGCTCATCGCAACCGTCACTGGCGTTCCCGGTGAGCACGGACTCAAACAGATTGGAGAGGAGGGAGAGATCGGGCGGAAGGGAATGAGCAAAGAAGAGATTGCTGAGGCAGTGGTAGTGGGAGCCGGGGAGGGCGCTGCAGAGGGAATGCACTCGGGCGGCAAAAAAGCGGCAGCGGCCGGTGCCGGTGCGGGCGCAGCGAATTCTGCGTTCACGGCATTCGAGTCGGGTCACGATCTGGTGCTCGACAAGGGGACCGCGCTCGAAATCCGACTGGATCGTAATTTGATGGTGCCTGTGCGATAGCCACTCCGAACCGCCGAGAACGCTGCGCACTTGGGAAATGCGCCGCCGTGTTCCATAATCCCTGCGGAGGCACGCCATGAAACTCGCGCTATTGTTCTCCGCCCTTTCTTTCGCCGCTACGCTGGGTTTCGCCCAGGAACATCCCTCTGTAACCGCCCAGGCTAATTCCGTCTACGTGGGCGCGGATGGCAAGTATGAGGCCGCGCCCGACACGGCACAGATTCAGATGAACGTCGCCACTCAAGACAATACCTCACAGGGGGCCTACCTTCTGGCCTCGAAGAACGTGGACCAGATCCGGCAGATCCTGCGGGCGAACGGGCTCGACCCAAAGCTTGCGACCCAGGGATTCCTCTCGGTGCAGCCAGTGTATGAGTGGAGGCCGAAGCAACGTGTGATCGCATACCGGGCAACGGTCGACGTTACGCTCAAGCTCAAGGACTTCTCCAAGGTTGGGCCGATTACGCAGCAACTCGCCGATGCCAATGTGAGCGAGACCCAGGCGCTCACCTACATCCTCGAAAACATGGATGACGCCAAGAACCATGCGGTCGAGGATGCCTACCGCCGTGCCAGAAACTCCGCCGAGACGGTGGCGCGCGCCAGCGGACGATCGTTAGGCGAGCTTTCTTACGCTTCCGTGGATACTTTCGAAAACCCGCGAATCGTCATGCCGCGCCAAGTGCGCTCGATGGCAGCCATGGCGACCGCGGCTCCCCCTCCTACCGAAGAATTCACGCCGCAACTGGTCACGGTTACGGCGCACGTGAATGCGCTGTTTACTCTGAAGTAGGCGAAGATTGAAACCGAAAGATTTCACCACCGGGGGCACGGGCGCACACAGAGATCCCCGTGTAGCTCTGTGACCCCGGTGGTGAGCCTATGCTAATGCGTCGTGATGCTCAGGCGTAGATGACGGAACCGTGAGCGGCTCGACCTGCAGCGTGAGTCCGTCGACCCTGCGCACTACGACCAGTTGCCCCACCGGCAAGGCGGAAGGAGCGGTCGCGTCCCACAGTTCGCCATGAACGAAAACTTTGCCCTGCGGTGAAAGCGCCGTCTGCGCGACACCGGTTTCCCCGACCAGCCCCTGCTCTCCAGTCACGATTTTGTTGCGGCGCGCCCGGAATGCGATCGTCATCAGGAAAGCCGTAATCAGGCCGAGCGGGATGCTGACCGCGAGCGCAGTAACCAGGTGAACGCGCATCTCGGGAATGGGGGCATCTACGAGAAGAAGTCCTCCGAGAGTAAGCAGCGCGATTCCTCCCACGGTGAGAACGCCATGCGAAGCAAACTTGGCCTCGGCTGCGAACAGGGCAAACGCGCCCAAAATCAATCCAAGAGCAGCAAAGCGGGTCGGGAGGAGGTTGAGTGCGAAGGCAGCGACCAGGATGAAGACCACTCCAATCGTCCCGGGGATGACAGCGCCCGGATGATTGAACTCAAAGTAGAGCGCGAGAGCTCCGATCGCCAACAGCAGAAACGCGAGATCGGGTTCCATCAGCGCATCGAGGATGTGCTCTTTCAGCGTCATCTCAAACGGGACGATGGGCTGACCCTCAAGATCGAGCGCCGCGGAATCACCGTTGAAACGCTTGAACGACTTACCCTTCATTTGGCGAAACAGGTCTGCGGGCGACGAAGCCACATAGTCGATCAAATGCTGCGCTAGCGCTTCCTGTTCGGTGAAAGATTTCGATTCGCGGACCGCACCTTCTGCGGCTTCCACATTGCGCCCGCGCTTGGAACTGACCGAGCGGATGAGAGCGGCCGCGTCATTTTCCATCTTGCGATTCATCTCATCGTCTGGTTTGAGTTGTATCGGGCCAATGAAGGCGACTGGATGTGCCGCACCAGCGGCGGTTCCGGGTGCCATCGCGGCAATATCGGCGGACTCAAGAATGAAGATACCTGCCGAACCTGCATGACCGCCAGTGGGAGTCACATAAACGATGACCGGGACGGTTGAGGCCGAGATCTTCTCGATGATCGCTCGTGTCGAGCTGACGAGACCTCCGGGTGTATTGATTTCTATCAATATGGCCTGATCGTTGCGACGCGCGGCTTCGGCAATCGCGCGCGCAATATATTCCTCACTGATAGGCTGAATGGTGTCGTCGACGACGATCTTGAGGATCTCAGCCGAGGCGGGTAGCGAACAGAGAATCAGGGCAAAGACGCAAACGGAAACACGCAGAGTCGATGATTTCGTCATGGCTTGGAGCGCGGCAACTGAAATGGTCTCGCCGGCGCTCAACTCCATTCTCCACCTATTTGGGCGCGCCGGTGTGACTTTCTTCAGGCACAGGCTGCTCGCCGGTGACTTGTGAAGGCGCTTCCGATCCGGTCCATCCCGGCAGATACGTGCTTCCAGTGATCAAGCGCGCGCCACGTTCGTAGGTGACATAGGACCACGCCCACTGAATGAAGACCAACAAGCGGTTGCGGAACCCGATCAGGAAAAAGATGTGCACGAAGAGCCATGACAGCCATGCGATGAATCCCGAGATATGAATCGTTCCGAACTGCGCGACGGCTGCGGCGCGGCCGATGGTGGCGAGGCTGCCTTTATCCCAGTAACGGAAGGCTGGACGAGACGCTGAACCAGCAGTAGACGCGCCTGATTCCACTTCTTCGCGAATGACCTTTGCGACAAACTTCCCCTCCTGGATGGCAACCGGCGCGACGCCGGGCAACATCTTGCCGTGCTCGTCTTTGGCGGCGGCAAGATCGCCGATGACGAAGATTTCCGGATGTCTTGCAAGGCTCAAGTCTGGCAGCACGGGCACGCGTCCGGCGCGATCCACAGGGGCGCCCAATTTCCTGCCGAGCGGGGACGCTGCCACGCCCGCGGCCCACAGCACAACCGTTGCGGGAAGCCGCGTTTCGCCCACGTGAACCGATCCCGCCTCGACGTGAGTCACCATGGTGGACGTGCGAACCTCGACCCCGAGGCGTTTCAGTTGCTCCTCCGCGCTGCGCGAGAGATCTTCCGAGTAGGTAGGCAGGACGCGTGGTCCGCCTTCGATGAGAAGAATGTGCGTGCGAGAAGGATCGATCGCGCGGAATTCATGAGCCAGAGCGTGCCGGCTGATTTCCGCCAGCGTGCCGGCCAGTTCCACTCCCGTCGGGCCTCCCCCGACGACCACAAAGTTCAGAGCGGATGCCGTCTCGCCAGCAGCGGTCTGCCGCTCTGCCAGTTCGAACGCCAGCAGAACACGGCGCCGGATCTCCAGCGCGTCTTCAATCGTCTTGAGTCCGGGGGCGAAAGCTTCCCAATCGTCGTGTCCGAAATAAGAGTGGCCCGCCCCCGCTGCCACGATCAGGTAGTCGTAGAGGATATCGCCTTCCGGAGTTTGCACGACCCGGTGCTCAAGATCGAACCCAATGACCTCGCCCATCAGCACTTCAATGTTCTGGTGCGAGCGGAAAATCGAACGAATCGGAGCAGCGATCTCTCCCGGAGACAAGCCGGCGGTAGCCACCTGATACAAGAGCGGCTGAAAGGTGTGGAAGTTCTTGCGGTCGACAATGGTGATCCGCACAGGCGCCCTGGACAGAGCGCGAGCGGCATTCAGCCCGCCAAAGCCGGCGCCCACAATGACAACCCTCGGTTTACTTGTCATGTTGCTGCCCCGTGCCCTACATCTATAAGATTCACGCGATGGCAGACGGTTCCAGAAGTTCTTCGGCTGTACGTCCCCCGGAAGAGGCTCATTCCGCCTGGGTTCGCTGGGCGATGCCGTCGGCCGCCGACCTGATTTTCATCGCGCTGCTGGGCACATTGGTTTTCACGCCGCTCTCGGTGCGGTTGATGGGCGATGCCGGGATCGGATGGCATATCCGAGCCGGGCAGCAGATTCTCGCGACCCATGCAGTTCCCCATGTGGATCCGTTCTCTTCGACGATGGCCGGAAAGCCGTGGTTTGCCTGGGAATGGCTCTATGACGTCGTCGTCGGACAACTGGAAGCGTCGTGGGGACTCAACGGAGTGGCCTGGTTTACTGGGCTGGTGATTGCCGCAGTTTTCGCGGGTGTCTTCCGCCTGCTTGTTGCCCGCGGAACGAACCTCCTGATCGCGCTTTTGCTCACTCTGTTGGCGATGTCCGCGTCGACAATTCACTTTCTCGCGCGGCCGCACGTGGTGACCTGGCTGTTCACCCTGACGTTCTTCTTGATCCTGGATTCCACGGAATGGGCTTCCCGCGGGCGAGAGGGGATCGGCAACCGGTGGTTATGGAGCCTTCCCGTCCTCATGCTGGTTTGGGTGAATGTGCACGGAGGCTTTCTGCTCGGCTTCGTGCTGTTAGGGAGCTTCTGGCTGGGATCGCTGTGGACGTGGCTCACACGGAAAGAGTCGCGGATCGAGGAATCGCTCGAAAAGATCGCAAGTGGAAAGCGAGCGTTGCAGCTTTTCTGGATTGGCCTGCTCTCAGCCGCCTCCACCCTGGCGAATCCCTACGGGTGGAAGTTGCATGCGCACATCTTTTCGTATCTCACCGACCGCTTCCTGATGGATCACATCGAGGAGTTTCGGTCTCCCGACTTTCACGCGCTGGCACCGAAATGTTTTCTGGTCCTGTTGCTCATCTCGGTCGCGATTGTGATCGAGCGCGGCCGGGCGTTGCGCTTGAGCGGAGTCCTGCTCACGCTGTTCGCGGTGTACGCCGGGCTGCAATCGGCACGCAACATTCCTGTGTCCGCAATCTTGCTGGTGTTGATTGTGGCTCCGTTGTCACCACGCCTCAGATTCTTGGGCTTCTTCGACGGAATGGGCAGCGTCGAATCGCCCATGCGCGGCCATCTGTGGCCAATTCTGATGACCTTGTTCACGCTTGCCATTGCGGCGAATGGCGGGCGCGCCGGTTCCAGCCAGTGGATGGACACCCACTTCGACCCCGGGCGGATGCCGGTAGGCGCTGTGACTTTCCTGGGAACGCGCGAAAGCCACGGACCGATCCTCAGCCCGGATTACTGGGGCGGTTACTTGATTTACCGTCTCTATCCCGACGCTCGTGTCGTCGTTGACGATCGTCACGATTTGTACGGCTCGGACTTTCTGAAGAGCTACCTGAACATGGTGCATGTTGAGCAGGGATGGGATGAGTTCCTGACCCAGCACGATCCGGCGTATGTGCTGCTGCCTCGACACTCCGCGCTGGCGAACATCATCGCAAAGACTACCGGCTGGAAATCGATTTACGCGGACGAAGTGTCGATCGTGTTCTCGCGTGCGGCGAGTCCTGAGATAAAAGGTCCTGAACGCCCGAGTCGAAGTGGTCCGAAGTAGTCATTGACCTGTGAGGCGGGTCCCGTCGATGATGGAATGAGTGACCGCAATCGCTTCCTTCTGTATGACGAATAAAAATCCTGTTTGTTCCTGCCGTAGCGGATTGCCCTCGGCCCTGCTCTTGTTGCTGATCTTCACTGCTTCCGGATGTTCGGGACCCGCTTCCTCGCATGCCACGTTCGGGCAGCCAGGAAATCCCGTGGGATCAAACCTGACTCAGATCAGTTCCGATCCATTCACCGTGAGCCCCGGGCAGCATGCGACTGAGGTTGAGCCGCACATGCTCTCGAACGGCTCGACCCTGGTTGCCGCGTTCCAGACCGGAAGAATCGCTCCCGGAGGCTCGACCGACATTGGCTGGGCTACGTCGACCGATGGCGGCGCGACCTGGACCCACGGATTCCTGCCCGGACTCACCACAGGAGAAGGGTCTGGTCCCTACGACGCGGCCAGCGACCCCGCTGTGGGCTACGACACAAAGCACGGCGTCTGGATGATTGCGTCGCTGCCGCTGTCGGCGACGTTACAAGTCCCGGCCGTCGCAGTGAGCCGCTCCACCGACGGGGGCCTCACCTGGCAAAGCCCCATCAGCGTTGATCCACTGGCGCCAAGCTCCGACAAGAATTGGATTGTGTGCGACACCTGGCCCAATAGTCCGCACTACGGCAACTGCTATGTGGAGTGGGATGATCCGGTGAACTCCGATGAAATCCTGATGAGTACGTCGACCGACGGTGGTCTGACGTGGGGCCCCGCAGCACCCACGGCAAACTTTGCCACCGGCATCGGCGGACAGCCGCTGGTGCAGCCGAATGGAACGGTAATTGTGCCGATTGAAACAAGCGGGATGTCGGCTTTTAACTCGAGCGATGGCGGCGCGAGTTGGACGGCTCCAGTGACGATCTCAAGTATTCAGTTTCACGCCGACGCCGGAGGAATCCGCAGCGGGCCTTTGCCCTCGGCCGCGATCGATGGCGCCGGAACGGTTTGGACACTGTGGGAGGATTGCCGCTTCCGCTCCGGCTGTTCCACCAACGATCTGGTCTACAGCACTTCCACAGACGGCGTCACTTGGACCGCAGTCACCCGCATCCCGATCGACGATGTCTCAAGCAGCGTGGATCATTTTATTCCGGGCATCGGAATCGATCCGGCGACATCGGGCGCTACGGCGCATGTGGCCCTGCATTACTACTTCTACTCGCAGAGCAACTGCGCCCTCTCTACGTGCCAGCTTTCTGTCGGCTACGTCTCTTCGGCGAATGGCGGCACCACCTGGAACGCGCCGACAACTCTTACCGCGAATCCGATGGCGCTCAACTGGCTGCCCAATTCGCAGAACGGATTGATGGTCGGAGACTACATCGCGACCGCCTTCACCAACGGCGTGCCGCACGGAGTCTTCGCGGTCGCCCAGGCCCCTTCGGGGACAACTTTCAACGAGGCCATGTACACGGCTCAGGGACTGACGGTGACGGCGTCGGGTCGCCAGCTTTCCTCCGCTCACGACAAGCCGTTGCACAGCCTGTCAGACAAGATCGAGAGGGAAGTGCCGGAGAGGGGCGTGATTCCGCCATCGCGGCGCAGAGCTAGACGGAGCGCGAAATAGGTCACGCCCAGAGTCGAGTCTCTTGACGTAATCGGGCGATGTCGCGCGTCGGCGCGTTCCCGAAGAAGCGGCTGTATTCCCGGCTGAACTGCGAAGCGCTGAGATAGCCCACGCGCTGGCTCGCGGTGCCCGCGTCCGTCATCGTAGACAGCATCAATCGCCTCGCCTCCTGCAGGCGCAGCACTTTCTGATAGTGCAGCGGGCTCATCGATGTGACGGACTTGAAGTGCTCGTGGAATGACGAAACACTCATGTGCACCAGTTCGGCGAGTTCTTCTACCTTCATCGGTTGAGAGTAGTTCTCGCGCAGCCAGGAGATCGCGCTCGCAATTCGCTGCACGCTGGACTCGGCAAATCCCATTTGTGCCACGCGCACACCGATGGGACTGCGCAGCAGCCGGATCAGAATTTCATCCATCACCAGCGGGGCGAGTAGTTCCGCGTCCCCGGGCTGCGCCAGGCATTCCATCAACCTCGTGGCGGCGTTGACAACGCTGTGCTCGACGGGAGTGACATAAACCCCGATTCTCTCCTGAGCAGGAGGCAGGCCGAGCGGGAACACCTTCAAGACCAGTTCCGCAATCTTGTGCGGATCGAGGTCCAGCTTGAGTGCGAGGTAGGGTTCGGATTGGCTGGCCCGAGTGACTTGGCCAGCGACGGGCAGAGCCACCGAAAACACGATCATGCGCGTGGCGTCGTACTCGAACATATCTTGCCCCACGATCATGGTCTTCGCTCCCTGCGCGGCGATGCACAACGAGGGCAACCGTACGGCATGAACACATTCCTTGTTGACGCGGGAGAGACGAATGGCGTGCGCGCCGGGGACGCGCAGCTCAAAGCTGCCGTCGTGCGGGGCGTAGGCGGCGATCAGACGGCCCAGCTTCGCCAGGTCTGGCTGGCTTGGCCCGTCAACGTTGGCGGGTCGCGGGAAAGATCTGATCTTTCCTTTGGTCTCCACGGTTTCGAGAACATTTGGTTTTGGAGTCATAAGTAATGTTTCCAGCTCAGGTGGCCAGACAGTTACGTCTTCAAAGCCGCCTGCACATACGCCGGTTTCATCGGAAGCCGCCGCATGATCTTTCCGGTTGCGTCATGCAGCGCCGCCGCAATCGCTGGCGCAGCCAGTGCGTTCGCCGCTTCCGAGCCTCCGCCGTACTTGCCGACCTTCGGATTGTTGATCAGCACGACTTTGATCTCCGGGATGTCCGCCATGGTCGGGATGGGATAGCTGTTCCAGTCCTCCGTCGTGATTCCGCTCTCGTCGAACATCACCTCTTCGAACAGTGCATGGCTGATTCCCATCACCGCGCCGCCTTCCACATTCCGCTTCAATTGCGTCGGATTCACGACAATGCCGGGATCGACGGCGATCGTGTACTTCTCAACAACGATCTTCCCGGTGCTGGGAGTGACCGCGATCTGGCAGACGCAGGCCCAGTAGGTCCCACTGCGCAGCATCAGCGACGCTCCGCGACCGCGCACGGGTGTCGCTCCAGTGGATACAGCATCGGGCCGGGGGGACGGCCGTGTGTCCCAACCCGACGCATCCCGCACTGCTTTCAGCACGCCGATGGCACGCTCTTCGCTGGCGTGGTCGATGCGGAACTGGATAGCGTCCGCGCCCGCGAGCGCTGCCGCCTCGTTAATCGCAAGTTCCCGCGGATAGTTCTGCTGGAACTGCCCCGGCGTGCGCATGCTGTGATCGCGAAGACCGACGGCGAGGGGCGAAGCTTTCTGTCCCACCTGAAATGTACCGTGGCCGCGCTCAACGAGGTTCGGAACCTGAGCGTAGATCCACCCATCTTCAAGGCCGTTGACGGTGGACGTTACACCATCCGATTTCACCTGAGGGGCAGACATGGTGGGCAGTCCCGCGAGGACAGCACCGACCGGCCGATCATCCTGCATGGCGGGCATGTAGTGATCGATTTGATAGGCGGCCATCTTGCCTTTCTCGTCGATGGCAATCTGCACGTCGGAGAACGCCGCCGCCGCTTGCGTCGACCACTGCATATCGTCGGCGCGCATCCACTGCACGCGCACCGGTTTGCCCACGGCTTGCGACAAGAGCACCGCCTCGTCTTCCGCGCCCGAGTTCCCGCCGTTCGATCTGCCGTAGTGGCCGGGTCCGGGATACGAGTGCACGATCACATGATCGGGCGTAGTGCCGAGCATCACTGCAATTTCGCCCCGCAGCGCCTGCGGATTCTGGTTGTGCACATAGATGTGCACCGTGCCGTCAGCCTTGACGTCGGCAACGGCCATGGTCGGGCCGATCGGTGCATGCTTCATATACGACAACTGGTAGGTAGCGGTATGTTTCTTATGAGCCGACGCGAGTGCGGAGCTGACATCGCCTTTGTTCGCATCGCCCTTCGAGACGGGTGCGGAGGTCCAATCACTTTGTTCCCGCAGGTGCTGGTAGAGCTTTGCGTTTCCAGGCAAGCCCTTCCACTCAGTCCATTTCGTGGCACCGGCGACCTGCTCCGCCGCCTGAATCGCTTCCCACTCCGTAGGAGCCACCACTCCGACGAGATTGCCCTTCACGATGACTTGTGAGTTCGGGAACTTCGTCTTGTCCAGTGCACCGGCAGAGACGAGGGTCGACCCGAGCGTCTTCGGATGCACCACGCGCCCGTGCAACATTCCCGGCAGGCGCACATCGGTCACCCAGGTTTCCTTCGCGGCCACTTTCGAGCTGATGACGGAATTCTTGAACGACTTGCCGATGACGGTGTACTCGCTGACCGGCTTCATCGGAGGATTGCCCTCGATGGTCAACCCAAAGATACTGGTGAGGTCTCCCCTGACGGGAATCGTGAGCTTCAGTTGCTGGTTCTTGACGAGGTCGCCGTACGAAATGCTCTTGCCGCCTCCCGAGACGACGCCGTCTTTGACCGAAAGCTTGTCCTTCGCTACGCCGAATTTTTCCGACGCAAGGTCGAGCAGAGCCTGATACGTATAGGCAGCCGCCTTTCGGATGTTCGGCGTTCCATGGCCGAGGAAATCAAAGGCGCCGCTGCCGTCCGGTGTGAGATCGGTGTGCCCCGCTACGACAGTGGTGATCGCTTCGAAGGGCACGCTCAACTCGTCGGCCACAATCTGGCGGTAGGCGGTGAAGGTTGAGCCCTGGCCGAAGTCGCTCTTGCCGGTGCGAATCAAAACCGTGTTGTCCGGGTGAATCTCAATCCAGGAACTGGGGAGCGTGGGATCGAGCGAGTTCTTGAACGTCGCAGGTTTAGCGGTATCGCCCTTCAGAATCTCCGGGCCAACCAAACCGAATCCCACGACGAGAGCGCCACCCGCCTTTACAAACTGGCGGCGCGATAGCGTCGGTCCGAAAACGTTGGCAGGTTTTTCGCGCTTGATTTTTTCAGCCATGGTTGCCATCGTTTACCTCCCCTTCGCCATGATCGTGGCAGCATGTTGTACAGCTTCAATGATCGCGACGTATGTTCCGCAGCGGCACAGATTGGGCGACGGCCCGGAATTGGTAAAGGCGTCCTTGATCTGCGTCAGCGTAGGATGCGGATTGCTCTCGAGCAGTTCGGTGGCCTTGATCATCATGCCGTTCTGGCAGAAGCCGCACTGCGGAGTTTGCTCCTCGATCCAGGCTTGCTGCACCGGGTGCAGAGTGTTCTTCGCCGTCTCGGCCGAGAGGCCCTTTTGCTTGGCCCATCGCGCAGGCAGACCTTCGAGCGTGGTGATCTCCTGGCTCGCGACGCTCGCGACCGGAGTAATGCACGAGCGCACTTCCTTGCCGTCGATCAGGACGGAACAGGCCCCGCATTGTGCCAATCCACAGCCGAATTGCGGACCGATCAGCTCAAGATCGTTACGCAGCACGTAAAGCAGCGGAGTGTCGTCAGGCGCCTGCACCTCGCGCCGGACTCCGTTCACATTCAGCGTGACCATAGAGAACCCCCTTCCGAATGCCCGAGTCGGACAACCCTTTGGTGTAAAACCCCTTCGTTTCTTTTGCCCCAGTACGCCAAATCAAGAATCAGTTTTGGCTTGTAGCGGACATCTTAACTCGCCTGCCGCGATGGCGCACGATCAACTTATCTGAGCCACGACGGCAACGTCGAACTTTGAATAGTACTTCTTCACATCGGTCCCGTACTTGGCGCGGAATTTCTCCACCGCGGCCGAAACCTGTTTGGCATCCGTGACAGGAATAGCCTTGACCTGAGCCTCTTCACCCCGCGCATCGATCCGCATCGACGGATTCTTGAGCACGTTCTTGTACCACTGCGTATCCGATCCTGTCACCGGCAGCAGGTAGAGTTTCTCGTCATCGAACACAAACCAGACCGGGTTTGAGATGGTGCGTCCTGACTTTCTGCCGGTCACGCTGATGTTGATTTCTTGTGATCGCGAGAGCCGGTCTTTCAGACCATCGTTTCGCTTTACCATGGGTACTCCTCAACGAACACTTGGCTTAAAGTTCTGGTTCTCAATTCTTCGAGAACACATCTTTCGCGACCATGATGGCGCTCATTGCGTTAGGCCAGCCTGAATAGAAAGCCAGATGCGTGATGACCTCAATCAACTCTTCCTTCTTGACCCCGTTCTGGACGGCATAATTCAGGTGAAACCGCAGCTGGTCTGGACGGTTCATCGCAACCAGCGCCGCAACGGTTGCAAGACTGAGGTCGCGCTTGGAAAGGTCGGCGCGTTCCCAAACCTCGCCGAAGAGCACGCGATCGGTCAGATCGGCCAACTTGGGCGCGAAGTCACCAATCATCTTCTGGGCTGCTGATGGCTCTTTGCTCATGCTTATCCCCTTCCCGGGTATTGCTCCTCGGTCAACTACTCCATCCAGTCGGCGCTCTCGCCGTCGAGCTCTTCTATGAGTTCAACTTCTCGTCAACATCAGCGATTGCTCATCGCCTCAATGTGTTCGGGATACCGAGCCCCTTGCACCGTAATCTGCGAGGCGGCGCTGTCAATCTCGCGAAGATCGCCGGCTGTAAGTTCGACGGCTGCCGCACCGATGTTTTCTTCCAGACGCTGCAGTTTGGTGGTGCCCGGGATCGGAACGATCCATGGCTTCTGTGCCAGCAACCAGGCGAGCGCGATTTGCGCCGGCGTCGCCTTCTTCTGCTGAGCGATCCTGGCAAGCAGGTCCACCAGTGCCTGATTTGCTTTCCGGTTCTCCGGCGTAAAGCGCGGCAGAGTGCTGCGGAAGTCGGTGCTGTCGAGCGGGGTGTTTTCGTCCATCTTTCCCGTGAGGAAGCCTTTCCCCAGCGGGCTATACGGAACAAAGCCGATTCCAAGCTCCTCAAGGGTCGGCAACAGATCCTTCTCGCGATCGCGGAACCAAAGCGAATATTCGCTTTGTACAGCAGTGACCGGCTGCACTGCGTGTGCCCGGCGGATCGTCTTTGCCGCGGCTTCCGACATTCCGAAGTACTTGACCTTGCCTTGCTGAATGAGTTCCTTCACAGCTCCCGCAGTGTCTTCGATCGGAGTTTCGGGGTCCACGCGGTGCTGGTAGTAGAGATCGATGGCATCCACCCTGAGCCGCTTGAGCGAGCCTTCGATCGACCGCCTGATGTGCTCAGGTTGGCTGTTCAGCCGGATCCAACCCGGACTTCCGTCGGGTTTGAGCTCATAGGCGAACTTGGTGGCGATAATAACCTGCCCGCGGAAAGGGGATAGCGCTTCGCCCAGAAGTTCTTCGTTCAAGTACGGGCCGTAAACTTCGGCGGTGTCAAAGAATGTGATGCCGCGTTCGACTGCGGCGCGTAGAACAGCGGTCATTTCCTTCTTGTCTTTGGGCGGACCGTAGGAAAAACTCATCCCCATGCAGCCAAGCCCGAGAGCCGAAACTTCAAGATTGCTGTTACCAAGCTTGCGCTTTTGCATACTTCTTATCCTTTACACAATGCCTATGCTTCCGGAGATCTACGATTTCGGCCTAGTAATGCTCCCATGCAACTCTCCATTGTTCCTCCGGGCGCGTTGACTTCACGATGAGCTGTTTGCCCGACCACTCGAATGCGCGCGGCAGGTCTTTGCCGATCAGCGTTCGCACTAGTGCGCCCTCAACGTGGAAGGTGAAGGTGTGAGCGCTTTCGTCGATCACGTACGTGCCAAACGACGCTTCGTACCCGCCCTGCGAATACTGTTCCGGCCCAGATGAGGTCTGAGGCTGCGGGTTGCGCTCCATCACCTGGACCGCCATGTGGCCGTCGCGCGTGAACACAAGCTGCCCGGTAGAGTCGGCTCTGTGAATCTTCCCGTCTGCGCCTTCGCTTTCGAGCCAGGCCAGCCGCCACGCTCCGACAAACCGTTCCCGTACGCCCTCAGTTCCACCGCGATCCTGCCCGCCAGACAGCCTCATTGCGTTCATTGCAACGAACAAACACACCACGCCGAGCGAAAGCACTGCCTTCATCTTCGGTTCCTCGCCACTCGGGACTCTCCGCAACTCAGCGGCCCACCAGCTTTTGCAGCTCTTCTGGGTACCGGGCGCCTTGTACCGCGATCTTTGCGGCTGCGATGTCCAACTCGCGCAGATCCGCGGGTGAAAGTTGCAGGTTCGCGGCTGCAATGTTTTCTTCGAGGCGGTGCAGTTTGGTCGTACCCGGGATCGGCACGATCCACGGTTTCTGCGCAAGCAGCCAGGCCAGCGCGATCTGAGCAGGCGTCGCTTTCTTGTCCTGCGCAAATCTGCCCAACAGATCCACCAACGCCTGATTCGCTTTTCGGTTCTCTGCAGTAAAGCGAGGAACGATGTTGCGGAAATCATTCTTGTCGAACTTCGTATCTTCGCTGATCTTTCCGGTAAGAAAGCCTTTCCCCAGCGGACTGAATGGAACGAATCCAATCCCAAGTTCCTCCAGGGCTGGTATCACTTCCGCTTCCGGTTCTCTCCACCACAGTGAGTATTCGCTCTGCAGCGCCGTAACGGGCTGCACCTTGTGCGCGCGGCGGATCGTCTGCGCTCCTGCTTCAGAGAGTCCGAAGTGCTTCACCTTGCCTTGCTGAATCAGCTCTTTCACGGCTCCCGCAGTGTCTTCGATCGGCACATTGGGGTCGACGCGGTGCTGATAGAACAAGTCGATGACATCGGTCCTGAGCCGCTTGAGCGATGCCTCAGCGACTTCCTTGATGTGTTCCGGCCGGCTATCCAGCCCGGCCTGTTTGCCAGTGTTCGGGTCAAGCTTGAAGCCGAACTTGGTGGCGATGGCGACTTTCCCACGGAACGGGGCGAGCGCTTCGCCAACCAGTTCTTCGTTTGTGAACGGACCGTAGACTTCCGCAGTATCAAAGAATGTGACGCCGCGCTCCACCGCTGCCCGGATGACCGAGATCATCTCCTGTTTGTCGCCGGCGGGGCCGTAGCCAAAGCTCATTCCCATGCAGCCTAGGCCGAGGGCCGAAACTTCCAGATTGCTTTTTCCCAGTTTGCGTTTCTGCATTGATTCTCCTCGACGTACCAGCGTCCTCTCATCTGGCTTCAATGAGGATAGACTCGTGACCGCTTGCCTGTTTGCCTGTTTCGATGAAGTTTTTGCCCGATTCTCCGACATACCCTTTAGCGGCCGTTTAGCGCTGGACCCTATGCGCAGGGTCGGACACCGGGACCAGCGTACGGGTTTGGGTGAGATCGGGGACTACGCCGACGGAGCGATCACGGGAAAGCGGCTAGAAGCGGTCGTTGGTGTCGATTCCGAAGCCCAGAATCGCGGTGACTTCCACGGGCTGGTTGTTCCGCATCGCCGGCTGAAACTTCCAGCCGGAAAGGGCGCGCAGGATTTTCGCGGTCATTACCGCAGGTCCGGCTTCGAGCACGCGCGGATTTCTCACGTTACCCGAAGCATCGAGCACGCAGGCAATCACCATACGCGCATGCGGGAGGCCTTCCGGCAGATCGGTGCGGAGATCCTGCGGAGGCGCGAGGACTCCGCTGCCAGCACGCGGCGAGGTTTCCGCGTATTCCATGACCACCGTACCCGACGAAGTATCCAGATAGGTCGTGTGCTTCTCTCCACGAAGAAGGTTCTTGTAGGGTTCGAAGGCGCCCGCAGCGGAGGCAGTACTGACCACGTCGGCCTGCAGGGTTGATCGAGACTTCTTCAGGGAATTACGCGCCGCAGCGACCGTGGGATCGCTGGCTGCTCCGTTGTCGAAGCTGACGGTGACGCTGCCGCCGCTGATGTCGACGCCGGGCACGGCCGGAGTGCCAGAGTTCGCAGATCCTGCACCGCCATACCCGTTCGTTGGCGAAATGCCGCCGCGAGCATTTGCATCGGAACCGTGGCCGGAGCCGACCTTTCCCGCGCCGGTGTCAGATCCTTTCATTCCGCTGCCCGGACCCTCTCCTTTTCCAATGCCGCTACCTCCTCCGGCACCGCCGAGGCCCGGCTTGTCTCCGCCTGCCGGCGACATGGCAATCGATCCTTTACTGCCGACCGTGGGAAGCCCGAGTTTCGTTCCAGGCTGGCTGGAGATAACCGTGCCGGCATCCTTGCCGCTTCCGCCGCTGGTGGGCGGTGCCAGACCTGATCCTGCGTCGGCTGGCGCGCCCAGTCCCGGTCCTCTGCGGCCGAGGCCGGAGCCCCCCGCGCTTGAGCCCGCGCCAACGCCAGGTGGTGGAGGAACAACGTTATCCGCCAGCAATCTGCCACTGGGCTGTCCGGCGGCTCCTCCGGTATTGCCCGTTCCTCCGCCAGTTCCGGCGAGGGCGGGCGGAGGGGGCACGATGCTGGCATTTCCCAGATAAGGGGCGGCAGCAGCGCGAGATGGAGTTCCGGATCCTCCAGACAATCCGGCAGAAGGTGGAGGAGCGACTACATTCGCGGTCAGAGCCGCGCCTGCTCCGTTGCGGTTCCCGCGCGGGTTGCCACCCGCGTCAGTGGCACCAATCGCAACCGGCGGCGGAGCAACATTGTTGGCTAGCGATGGCGGCGTTGCGCCGCTCGTGCCTCTCGCGTTCACCGAAGGCGGGGGAGCCACCACCTCAGTCGGGCCGAAAATCTTGCCGATCAGGCCACTCATGAATGAACTGCTGCTCGGCGAAGGCGGCGGAGGTACGACCGCTTTGCCCGGATCCGGAACGCTCCCGCTGGCCAGGCGTCGCATGTCGGCAGAGACATTCGTCGAGGGCGGCGGCGCGACCACTGAGGGCGCAGGCATGCTCAGCCGTGGGCTGCGCGACGTCGCTCGCTCCGGTGCCGACACAGGAGGTGGCACGACTGCTGCATCCATCGTCTGCACCGGTGCCGCGGAAAGTTGGCGGGTTACCGATGCCGGCGCGGGAGGCACAACGCTCGTGGGCAGCGACAGAGTGGAGCGGAATGGATCGCGCGAGACGTTCGGAGATGGTGCTGCTACCGACGCGCTCAACGAGGGCGCGACCGGAGTGTGATCGCGCGAAACACTGGGCGACGGAGGAAGCACGACTGGCGCCAGTGCCGGAGCCACAAGCGTGTGATCGCTCGCAACGTTGGGCGCGGGAGGAACCAGGGTCGCGCTGAGATTCGGCGCGGTGAGCGGACGGTCGCGGGTGACCGACGGCGCGGGCGCGATTACCGGATCGAGCTGGATGCCATTTCGCGTGTAGTCGCGGATGACGTTCGGCGCGGGCGCGACCAGAGTCGCGGCTAATCTGGGTGCGGTTCGAGTCGAACGCAATCCCTCGGCGGGAGGCGGGCCTGCGTCCGGCTTGATGGCGAGCAGGTTGGCCACTGCATCGCGCGACGACGGCAGCCGCAGATTGGGCGCGTCCACCACTTTGGGAACCAGCGAGCCGCCGCGCGCGACTTTGATGGTTTGCGTGCGATGGTGTGCCTCGGAGCCTCCGGCCCGGCCGATGGCTCCGGTCTCGGCGCCACCAAGATCCTCCGTGCGCGGAAGCTCATCACCGCTGTAGTAGATCACGTCGTGGCTCGATATGCGGGGCGCTACATAGGGACGCAGTTCGGCAATCTTGACCTGCACAAAGATCGCAGCCAGGATCACAAAGGCCTCGATCACATAGGACGGAACCATGATCCGCAGAGGAACCAGGCCGAATGGCGCTTCGCCGGCGAGACGAGCCTGGGATCGCGAAAGTGCCGGACGAACTGACTCCACAAACTCGCGCCACGGCGACGACCACTCCACGATCAGCTTGGGCGCGTCGTGAACCTCGACCACCTCTTCGAGTTGTAGGGTCGCACTCATGCAGGAATCTGGCTGTGGTCCTTGGGGAGGATTATTTCAATTCTATCGCCGACGGCGGTTTTTGTTTCAGCCGCAGTTCCGCACGGGAGTTCCAGTACTGACGTTGCCCGCCGGAGCACCGGAGTAAGACGCCATGGCCGCACATCAGGCCTGATGTCCAGGACCGTGAGCGCCCGATCGAGGTACACAACATCGATCGGGAATCCCATGGCCATCGTATGAACTCCGTGACAGGGGATAATCCAGAGGCCGGAACCGTTACGGAAGTCATCTGCGGCAAGGCCGAGCAGCCCGCGCAGCCGCGTCCAGTGTGTGTCGGCCACCGCCAGAGAGGTGGCGAGATAAGCCTGACGAGTCTGATTGAAAGCCTGTCGTTCTGTGGAAAATACTGCCATCAACTCCCCATCCCGTGCTGTTCTGCGCCGGTTGAGTCTCGGCTTACTTGCCGCCCGCAACCGGCCCCAGTTGCCGGATGAGTTCAATGACGGCGGGGCCAATCGTGACGAAGATAATCGACGGCAGAACAAAGATCACCAGTGGGGGAACCATCTTGATCGTGGTTTTTGCAGCTTGTTCTTCGGCGCGCTGCCTGCGTTCCGTGCGGAGGGAGTCGGAATGCACCCGGAGGGCTTGGGCAACGCTGGTACCGAAGCGATCAGTCTGTATCAGTGTACCAACGAGAGAACGGATGTCGTCAACTCCCGTGCGCTCCACCAGGTTACGGAGGGCCTCGGCACGGGGCTTGCCGGCCCGCATCTCGAGGTTGACGAGATGAAACTCGTCGCTGAGATCGGGATGGGCGTGGTGCAGATCCTGGCCAACGCGCATCAGGGCCTGATCGAGCGCCAGTCCGGCTTCGACGCAGATGACGGTGAGGTCCAGCGCGTCCGGCAATCCGATGCGAATGCGATTCTGGCGGTCTTTAATCATTCGCTTCAGGATGAAGCGGGGAAGCAGGAACCCCAGCGCGGTGATGCCAATGACCAGGGGAAGATTATCGAGGCCAGCGAACAAAACCACGGCTCCGAAGCCCACTCCGCCCATCAGTAACCGCGTGCCGAAGTAGTAGTTGACATCGATGGCATCGCGAAACCCCGCCTGAACCAGCCACTTGCGCGTGCGGGAGACATCGGCGGGCGAGAGCGGGATCGCCCGGCTGATGGGATCAATCGCCTGCTCGATGCGCTCGCGAAGCGCCGGCCGGTTCTCAGCGGCCTGTTGTTGCTGCTGCCCACCCAGGGCGCGAAGGCGCGCTCCGAGAACCGAACTAGGCGTAACCACGGCCGCGCCAAAGGCGAACACCGCTGCGACCACCGTTAGGAACACGACTATGATCAGAACCAAAGGCATGTTTACACCTGAATCCGGATAATCTTTCGGATCACAAAATATCCAACCGTTTGCAGCGCGATGCCGGCCACCAGCAGAAAGTGGCCGATGGGGTCGGCAAAAAGCGGGTGGATGAAGCTGGGGTTCAGCAGCAGCATCACGGTGACAATGATGGGCGGCATCCCCATCAGCAAAGCCATGGTGAGCCGTCCCTGCGCCGTATAGACGCGCACCTGCCGCTGAATCTTGAACCGCTCGCGGATCACATAGGAGAGGTTGTCGAGGATTTCCGCCAGGTTGCCGCCGGTCTCGCGCTGCAGCATCACGGCTGTGACAAAGAATTTCACGTCGACCAGTGGCATGCGATCGGTCAGGTTCATGAGCGCATCGCGAACCGGCATGCCGAATTTCTGTTCTTCAAAAAGTTGGCGAAATTCGCTGGCGACCGGTTCGGAAACCTCGTTGGTGATCATTTCGAGCGCGGTGGTGAAGGCATGGCCGGCGCGAACCGCGCGCGCCAGCGTGTCGATGGCCTCGGGAAACAGTTCCTCGAACTTTTCGAAGCGCTTGTTGCGCCGGATCGAAGTGTAGGAGTAAGGCAGCACGAAGCCCACCAGCAGTGCGACCCACCCCACCTCCGCCCGCTTGCTAAGCTCGTAACCCAGCACGCAGGCTGCGACGCCCACCAGGGCGGAGATCCCCAAAAAGTTGCCGGCTCGCAACGTCATCCCTGCCTGCGCCAGCATCTTCTGCAAATCGGAAACCCGGGCCGACCGCCGGAGCAGGGTGTCAATCGCGGGAATCTCGCTGAGTTGCTCGTCCCGCAGCAGCGCGAGTTCTTCCTCGGCAGCGCGCTCCGGAGCCTTCTTCTCGTTGGCCAGACGCTCTTTGATGAGACGGGCGCGGGCATTGCGCTTGTCGATCAACGAGCCGAGGGCGAAGGTCGCCCCCGCCACGACAATGAAAACCGCGATCGCCATCAGCCCTGCAGCCATATCCGAACCTATATCTCTCCCAGCCTAGACCTCAGTCTTCGATTCAAACAACGCCGGACGCAAGCGCGCCCCGGATGTGGCGAGCCGGTCGGCAAACTGCGGGCGAACCCCGGTGGCGCGGAATGCCCCCCGCACCTTCCCGCTCTCATCGATGCCCGTCCGTTCGAACGTGAAGACGTCTTGCATCGCAATGCTCTCGTTATCCATACCCGTAACTTCCGAGATGGTCATCACTTTGCGGGTGCCGTCGGAAAGGCGCGCGATCTGGATTACGGCGTGAACTGCGGACGCAATCTGGTGCCGCACGGCGCGTTCCGGAATGTTGAGATTCGCCATCGACACCATGTTTTCGATCCGGGCCATGGCGTCGCGGGGGGAGTTTGCGTGCACCGTCGTCAGCGACCCTTCGTGGCCGGTGTTCATTGCCTGCAGCATGTCAAAGGCTTCTTCCCCGCGCACCTCGCCCACCACAATGCGGTCCGGCCGCATTCGCAGGCTGTTAATGACGAGCTGTCTCTGGCGGACGGCGCCTTTGCCTTCAATGTTCGGCGGGCGCGTTTCGAGCCGCACCACGTGCTCCTGCTTCATCTGCAATTCGGCGGCGTCTTCAATGGTGACGATCCGGTCTGAGTTCGGGATATATCCGGAAAGCACGTTCAGCAGTGTCGTCTTGCCGGCTCCGGTTCCACCCGAGACCAGAATGTTCAGCCGGCCCTTGACCATGGCGGAAAGCAGTTCCAGCATCGACTCGGTCAGAGTCTGGTTCTCAATCATCTGGCGGGCGGTGACCGGATCGCGCCCGAAACGCCGGATCGAGAGACAGGGGCCGTCAATCGCCAGCGGCGGAATGATTGCGTTGACGCGCGATCCGTCGGCCAGGCGGGCATCCACCATGGGTGAAGACTCGTCCACCCGGCGCCCGACGCGCGACACGATGCGCTCGATGATCTGCATCAGGTGGACGTTGTCTTTGAAGGACAGGGTGGTGAGTTCGAGTTTGCCGGCCTTTTCGACGTAGACCCGGTCGAAGCGATTGACCAGAATGTCGGAAATATTGGGGTCCTTGAGCAACTGCTCGAGCGGTCCGAGTCCGAAGATCTCATCGAGAATTTCGCGGGAAAGGCGCTCACGTTCGGCAAAACTGAGCGGCACAACCTCGCCGTTGACCACGGTGCGAATGACGACCAGCACTTCGTCACGGGCCGAGTCGCCCGACGTCTTGCCCAGTTTCTCCAGATCCAACCGGTCGAGCACCTTGCGGTGCAGATCGGCCTTTACCTGCTGGATATCGGTGCGCTCGAACGATTGAAGATTCGCCATAGGGCCCTAAACTCTCGAACGAAATGCTGCCGGCTTAACTCTATACCGATTTAAACAGTGACCAGGCCGCTCGCTTTACGTCGGCATCGTTGCGCGTCAGCTCTTGCGCCAATCCGGCAAAACAGCGGGCGATCTCGGAATTCCGCTGGTCCATGACCGGAGTGCCGCGATCGATCGCGCTGGAAATTGCAAAATACTGATTGGGAACCCGCCAGATCACTTTCGCTCCGACCGCAGCCTCGGCATCAGCTTCGCTGAAACCCGGCACCTTGCGGAATCGATTGAGGACGAGGCGAACGCGCTCGCGGCTCCCGGTTTCCCCCAGATACTGTTCCACGCGGGCCGCGCTCCACAAGGACGCGACATCGCTGCAAGCCACCAGCAACACGGTTTCCGACAGGCTGGCAATCAGACGGGTGGCGGCGTCGAAGCGCGAAGACGCGTCGACCACAACGTAGCGGTAGTGCGTCACCAGCATGTCAAACAAGCGCACGAACTCGGCGGTCGAGGGATCGACACCTGCGGGGATATTGGTTCCGGCGAGCAACTGCAATCCACCGCTGTGGCGCGTCATGAAACTTTCGAGCAGGGAAGCGTCCATGCGGTGCAGGTTGCGCGTGGCGTCGGCCACGGTGAATGCCGGCTTCAGATTCATGTGCAGCGCCGCGTGGCCCAACGGCGCCAGATCGACCAGCGCGGTTTGGCCGTAAGCGGATTGCAGGGCGAGCGCGAGATTTACCGCCACCGTCGTCGCGCCGTTTCCACCTTTGGCGTTAATGACCGAATACACCTTCCCGCGTACGCCTTCCGAACGGCTCCGCCGTTGCGCGGTCGTCAGCCGGACAAAAGCTTCGAGCAGGTCGGTGGTGGTGGTGGGCCGCTCAATGAATTCACGCGCACCCGCACGCATGGCGTTTACGATCACCTGCGGCTGGTTCAGGTTGCCGATGGCGAAGATGGCGCCGTCGGGCATTTCCTGATGCAGCAGTTCAATCGCGCGCAGAGCCAGCGGAGGATTGTCGGCGGGAATGTCGACCAGAGTTACATCAGGATTGGCCGCGCGCACGCGGCGCGTCACCGGATCTGCGCCGGCCACCGGAAAACTGGCACACGTATGCACCGTACGCGCCACACTCGTGCCGTCCACCAGCACCTGCAGCAGCGCGCGCTGCTCGTTGTCGGTGGCGACGATGACGACTGATAGCTCTGGCATGACAACCCGCGCCTGTCGGAAAACCTCTTGCCCGGCTCCGGCTCCTGCCGGTACAGCGTCCGGCCTTACTTGTTCTTATCAAACTTGCCCTGATCCAGATACGGTTTCGGGACTGTGGGTCCCGGAGCCGCTTCGGTACTTGGGGAAATGCGCCTCACGGTGCACAGCACCATCAGTTCGGAATTGCTCTTCTGCAAGCTCTTGCTGCGAAAAAAATTTCCCAGGATCGGAATATCTCCCAGCCCCGGAATCTTGTTGTAGATATCGGTCACGCGGTTGTCCATCAGGCCCGCGATCACGAAGCTCTGCCCGTCCTGCAATTCAAATTCGGTCTCGGCCTTGCGTGTGCTCAGTGCCGGTACCGTAAATCCGGAGATGGTCAGGGCATTCGCAAAATCCAGGGTGCTGACTTCCGGCGCAACCTTCAAATGGATATTGCCGTTCGGTGTAATGACCGGAGTGAACTGCAAGCGAACTCCGAACTCCTTGAACGAAATGGTCACGGCGGTGAAGCCGTTGCCCGGTTGAACGATGGGGAAGGGGAACTGGCCCCCGGCGAGAAAGCTGGCTTCCTTGCCGTTCACCGCGATCAAATTGGGCTCGGCGAGGATCTGCAGAAGATTCCTGGTTTCCAGGGCTTCAATGACCGCGCCGAAGTTAATGTCAGGCCGGAACACAAACAGGTTGAGGATGTTGTTAATCGTCTGCCCGTTGGTCGAGGTGGTGGTGCCGTTCGGACCCTTGAGCGTGGTCAGCGTCTGTGGACCGAAACCGCCGTACTGCCCGGTGGTCACGTTCCCCAGCGTGTTCGTGGCTCCCGTGGAAACGAAATTCACTCCCATCTGGGTCAGGGCGGTGCGGTCTACTTCGGCGAACTTAACCTGCAGCAGCACTTCCTGCGCCCCGACGGGTCCAAATGTCAAAACGTTCACGACCTTCGGAGAGTACGCGCTGGCGAGTTCTCCGGCACGTTTGGAGACGTCTTCGGTGGAAACGTGCCCCGACAATACGATCGCCGCGCGCGAGGGCGTAACCGAGATCCGCTCGTCCGGGAATACCCGGTGTTCCTCATCGGCGCAAGCGCTCACGTCGACATCGACGCGCAGATCGAAGCTGCGCGAACGCTCCAATTCATCCCAGATCAGCAGCGAAACTTCTCCCGGCGCCTTGCCGTGAACCAGAATCTGCGTCGGCGTAATGACGGTGGCAAATGCGATTGCGGGATCGGTCAGAGAAATTCTCTTCAGGCGCTCGGTGGTATTGATCAACAGCGACTTGCCCACCATGACCCGCAGCGGGGCCGAGCCCTGGATCGGTTGCGTCTGTGCCGGAAGCGTGGTGGTCTGCGTGCCGGTGGGAGGCGGGGTCTGAGCCTGAACGCCGCTGCTGTCTGCCTGCTGCAGGATCTCTGAAAAAGCCGGAAGGGCAAACGCAGCAGTGAGCAGCAATCCCCCTAGCAAAGTCGCGCGAACTTTCATTTTCGGATTGGTCTCCCTGTGAGGAAACTTGGCAGCGTGCAACGGGGCAGGATGCTGGTTCGAATTCCTGGGTCTCACTTGTTTTCGCAGCCCTCGTCTGAACATTTCACTACTTCCTGCTTCTTGTCGCCCTGGTAGACCTCAATACTGACACCGGTGGAAGCCGGAGGGAGTGGTGTAACTTTCGCAGTCTCAACACGGCGAACCCGCGGATGCTCGATCACGGGCACGGCTATGCCCTTGTACAAACCTCTCGAATTGGAGGGCGCCACTTCGTCCTGCTTGGTGTCGAGCGGGTTGCGCAGCGCGAGTTGAATGTGTCCCTCGGTGCTGGCCAGGGTGAGCCGTTGGGCGTCGTCGGGCGTGACCAGCAGCGTGATGACGGCGGTATTTTGCGCCTCGCCGGTCGATGTGCGTTCCAGAGTGTGGCCGGAAGCCAGCACCGCGACATTCTGCAGAACCGTGGTTGTCTGCTGTTCGCCCGTGCCGCCAGGAGTTCCGGTCAGCAAAACGTCAACGCGTGTTCCCGGCGTCACGAACCCGGCGACGGAAACCACTTCATTCACTCGCACAGAAACAGCGCGCATGCCGGGCGGAATCAACGCTGGAAGTCCCGAGCCCGCATTCTCACCCGCCAACCGGTTGGGAAGAATGAATTCCCCTTTGGAGATGGGAATAATCACTCCATGCCCTAATACCTCTTTTTTCGATCTCGGCGCGCCCGGCGGCAGATCGTTGCTGGAAATCCGGATGATCCGGATGTCGCGATCTTCGACCCTCGCTCCGACCTGCAGGTCATTGTTAGCGACGATGACCTCCGCGCCCGCATCCGTGGAGACATTCTTGCCCTGCACGTTCTTATAGACGGACACGGCCGCAAAGAAACCGATTGCCAGCGCCAGGATCCCGATCATCAGCAAACGTGTGCGATTCATACCATTTTCCTAGAAGGGCACCCCTACCGCAGTCGACCCATAGCTGCCCGTACCGCTCACTTCTCGTGTCGTGCTTATTGCATGGAACTGGCGACGTTGGAGAACACGTTATTGGAACTGGATCCGATCAGGCGAATTGTTCCAACCACAATCACCAGAATTACCGCCAGCATGACCGCGTATTCGGCGATATCCTGTCCTTCCTGTTCGCACCATAGCCTGTGCGCAAGCTGTGTCAACATTGTTCTCTCTCCTGCCGAGCCATGATAGATGATCAATCGGAAATGGTTTTTCGGAGCCCAGGCCGGGACCCTTCGCGACTCGCGTCACCACTCGACTAGGCTAATCATAACCTGCCTCCGGGCGGAAAGTGACAAATTCTTGCACCACCCGGAATAACCATCGGTAACCTCTCCAGTCTCGGCAACCACCGTGGGTTCGCCTGATGAATTCAGCGTTCCAGGGGTGCCAGACACCGGCAAACCCCGGGAATTCGGCCAGGAAACTCGGAGAGTGCCGCTCTCTGCGGCAAACCACATGGCGAGTGCCTGTGGCTGCGCGGTACAATCGCCTGCCATCCAGACAGCGAAGCAAACCTTGCACCCCGGCGCTCCTTCTCGACACTACACAGGGCTCGTTTGGCTCTTTGTGGCCGCCATGCTGGCGACGCATGCATTCTTTTTCTGGAGTGTGCGCGACCGCATCGCCCGCGGAGACCCCGATTTTACGGTCTTCTACACCGCCGGAAAGATTTTGCGCGAGGGCCGCGGAGCCCAACTCTACGACGCCCCTACGCAGCAGACCGTCCAGCGGGAATTCGCCACCGATTCCGACATCCGGCGCGGCCCTTTGCCCTATATTCACCCGCCTTTTGAGGCTCTGTTCTTTTTGCCCCTCACGTTTCTGCCATACTCCAACGCTTTCGTGCTGTGGAACCTGCTGAACCTGGGAATGCTATTCGTGATCGCCGGGTTGATGAAGCAGTCGATGAAGTCTTTGCGGCAAGTCCCGGTTCGACAAGTCCATGTCCGACAAATCAAGGTTTGGCAAATTGTCTCAATGGCACTGGCGTTCTTCCCCATCTTTGCCAACTTTCACCAGGGGCAAGACGCCATCTTACTTCTGCTTGTGGGCATCATGGGCTTCCGCGCGCTCGATAAAGACGCGGAGTTTCTTGCCGGCTGCTGGCTTGGCTTTGGCCTGTTCAAGTACCACCTGATCCTTCCCCTCGCGTTAATCCTCGCAATCTGGAAGGGCAAGAAGTTCGCTCTGGGATTCATCGCCGTAGGCGCAGCGGTTGTCTTGATCTCGTTGGGACTGGTCGGCTGGAGGGGCGCGCTGGCGTATCCGGCGTACGCCTGGCAGATTGTCTCGGAGCCGCGGCTGGGAGGCATCCCCGCGCGTCAGTTGCCGAACCTGCTGGGGTTGCTGGGGGGGTGGCGCTTCTCGGGAAAAGTTGGATGGCCCGTGGAGTTGGCGGTGATGGCAGGTTCCGCGGCTTTGCTCGTGATCTCCGCCCGCATGCGCGACTTCGCGAACGACCAGCGATACTTCAGACTCTGCTTCGCTGGCGCTGTGATTGTGGCGCTCCTTGTCGGCTACAGCACCAACAGCTACGACCTTTCCTTATTGGTCTTGCCGCTTGCTGTGGCTGCCGATCACTGCCTTGCCGGATCTTCTGAGGAAGCCGCGACGAAGGTGTCGCTGATTGTGCCGGCCATACCTCTCCTGATCAGTCCTATTTGGTTCTTTCTTTGGATGCGGTGGGAGAGCCTCAACCTGATGGCGATCTTTCTTCTATGGTGGGCCTATGCAATCCGGAACGAGATTCTGCGATTGCAACGCCAATCGGGAGGCCTGCGGCCCGGTGCGCAGCTTGCGTGACATGACAAAGCAACTGTACATCCTGCTGGGTGCCGGGCTGATGGCGGTTGCGATGTGGGTCTGGGTGCAGGATATCGCCATCCCGCATCAGCAGTCCGACGCCGTCGCTCGTGGAATTCCGCGCGGAAACCTCTCCGATTTGTATCCCCGCTGGTTAGGCGCGCGCGAATTGCTGTTGCATCGTCGGGATCCCTACAGCGCCGACCTCACTCGCGAGATTCAGACCGGCTACTACGGCCGCCCTCTTGATCCCACGCGTCCGGATGATCCCAAAGACCAGCAGGCGTTCGCATATCCGGTGTATGTCGTGTTCGTTCTCGCCCCCACCGTCGAGATGCCGTTCCCAGTGGTGCAACGAATATTCCTGGCGCTGCTGGTGATGGTGACCGCCGCATCGGTTCTCTGGTGGATGCAGGCGCTGGGATGGAGCATTTCTGTAACCGCGAGGCTCACTTGGATCGTGCTCGCCCTGGGATGTTTCCCCGTCATTCAGGGCATCAAACTGCAGCAATTGACGCTGCTGGTAGCGGCGCTGCTGGCGGCCTCGATGATGGCCATTTCCCGCCGGAACCTGGTCTGGGCTGGCATTCTGCTCGCGTTCGCCACCATCAAGCCGCAACTCGCGCTGCTCGTAGTCCTCTGGCTTTGCATCTGGGTGGTGGGCAACTGGCGCGAGCGGCAGCGCTTGTTCTGGAGCTTCGCGGTGTCGATGGCCGTATTGCTCGCAGCCAGCGAATGGGTGTTGCCTGGGTGGATCGGCAAATTCCGCGCCGCGTCTGCCGCGTACTACCAATACACAGGAGGCGGCAAGTCGGTGCTCGACGTCTTGCTGTCTCCAACGTGGGGAAGGATCGTTTCCGTCATTGTTGTGAGCCTCTGCATGGTGCTCGTCTGGGGCCTGCGACACGCTGCCGCGGGCACCGCGGATTTCCGCTGGTCGCTCGGTCTGGTACTGGCAACGACTCTGGTGATCATCCCCATGTTTGCGCCCTACAACCAGCTTCTCTTGATACCGGCGTTGATGGAAATCGTGCGCGCGATGCGCCTTTTATGGAGACAGAGTCGCGTGTCCCGTTTCTTCCTGGCCGTGACCGGGCTGGTGGTCGCCTGGCCGTGGATTGCCGCGGCATCATTGGCCGTCGCGCTAATCTTCCTGCCGGCGCGGCTTGTCCGGGAAGCATGGGCCCTGCCGCTTTATACCAGCCTTGCGATCCCCGTGATGGTGCTGGCCCTGATGCTGGCCGGCACGAACGCAGTGCGCCTGGAACGCTGATCCACGCTGCCAGAACCCTTCGCATGTCTTGCGGCGGGGCGCAACGTCAGAGTAGTCTGTTGGCTGCGATGCTGCGTTTGGTGCCGCTTTTCGCCCAGCGAATCGTGAGCCCAATAACCATCAAATTGCCCCTCAACTCATGGCCCTCAACACCCTTAGTCAGTCGAGCCATCACAGTTCCGGTTCCGGAGTGTTTCCTGCGCTTGTGTTCGTGCAGGGCAGCGAGCAGAAGAACATCGTTCTGAACCGCACGCCCTTCACGGTGGGGCGGAAGGTGGATAAGGACCTGGTCATCGCCGATCCGCGCGTGTCGCGCGATCACGCGCAGATCATGCAGGAAGGGCTCGAGTTTTTCCTGGTCGACCTGGGCAGCAAGCATGGGACCTACGTAAATGGAGAGCGCATCCAGCGCCAGAAACTGGAGCGCGGCGACCGCCTCGAGTTCGGCGCTCGCGATTCCGCCTACATCCTGTTCAATCCCGCGCATGCCACTTCCAATACGGCGCGTGAATTTCTGAGCCAGATCTCCGGCATCGGGCTCAAGCCCGAGACCACAGAACTGGAGACGCTACGGTTGTTTCTGGAAGCGGCGCGCAAACTAAATACGGCGGGCGTGCTCGACGAAATTCTGATCACGATGCTCGACGTCACGCTCCAGTTGACCGGAGCAGAACGCGGCTACGTATTCCTCAAGGACGAGGAAGGGAAGCTGCGTCTTCAGGCTGGCCGTAATTCCAGGAAGGAGCCGTTACTCGACGACAAGACCATTTCGCATTCGATTCTGGAGGAGTCGATGCGGTCGAACGATGAATTCCTGTTCACCGATACCAGCAAATCCCTTGATCTTGCGGGACGCCACAGCATTGTGGCCTACGATCTGCGCACCGTGGTGTGCATCCCGCTGCGCAAGTTGCAGCTGCAGCAGACGCGCGACGCGCAGACTCCGGCGCCAGGAATCGCCGCGCAAGCCATGGGTGTTCTCTACGTCGATTCCCGCTTCGCCTCGCGCAACATCAGCGACGTGAGCCGGGACATTCTGCACGCGATCGCGACAGAAGCCGCGTCGCTCATCGAAAACGCGCGGCTGGTGCAGGCCGAAGAGGAAGCCCGCCGCTACCAGCAGGAGCTCAGCATCGCGGCCAGCATCCAGCAGCGCCTGATGCAGGTGAAGATTCCCGAAGTTCCCTTTGCGCGCCTGCGCGGCAGAAACCTGTCTTGTAAGGAAATCGGCGGAGATTTTTTTGACGCGGTGAACACCAAGGAAGGACTGGCCGTGGTGTTGGCCGACGTCAGCGGCAAGGGAGTCTCGGCCGCATTGCTGGCTTCAACCCTGCAAGGCATGATCTATTCGCATCTGACCGCAGGGATGCCGCTGCTCGACGTGGTGGCGGCTGTCAACCGCTTCTTCACCGACAAGTTGGTGGGCGAGAAATATGCCACCGTGCTGCTGGTTCGGCTACGGCGCGATGGCGAACTCGAGTACGTGAACTGCGGCCACGTTCCGCCGCTGCTGGTCTGCGCCGGCGAGGTCATTCGTCCTCCCCATGGCAACGTCCCCGTCGGCCTGCTGGCCGACGCAACCTTCGAAAGCTCGACTTGCCAGATGAAATCCGGCGACCGCTTCATTCTGGTGACCGACGGAGTCACCGAGGCGGAAAATGCGATGGGAGATTTCTTCGAAGACTTCCGGCTGGAAGCCGCGGCCTGCAAGTCCCCCACGCTGGAAGGAATCTTTTCCGCGGTCACGGAGTTCTGCGCCGGAAATCCGCTGAGCGACGACTGCACGGTGGTTGAGTTGTGCTATGTCAGCGCCGAGGCGTAGAGCTTCTCGTCAAAACACCTCTATGCGCGCCGCATGACCGCATGCGGCCGGGAGCCGCGCGTCCCGTGTGACGCAACGTAGTCCGCATCATAGGCCGGCAAGCGGTGACGTTGCTGCCGGATTCGCCGCAAAACGAAGTGTGGATAGCCGGCTTCTACGTAGCACCCTTTACGAAGTGGAGTGACGAGGTCGGCATGGAAACCGTCACCTCGTTCCCGATCGTGCGCCGCGTGTGATAGTTCTTGAGCTTGGTGACCACCGCTGGCGTCACCTCCTGGCCTTTCGACACCAGCAGCGTTCCCGATACCGTTTTGACCTCTTCCAGAACGATCATCCCGGGGGTGAGATCCTCGATCTTGCTCTTGCGGGTTTCCCCCGCTTCCGCGTTCGGATCGAGGGTTACGAGCGCCTGAAAAAACGCCGGACTGAAATTCCGGTTCTGGCGAGACAGGTTATGGGCCGCCTCGGTGCGGGATGTGCCTTTGTGGATCTCCTGTTCATAGGCCAGAATCAGCCGCAGAATTTCCGCTCCCTGCTTCATATCACCCGCCACGCCCGCACCCGTTTCCGGGATAGGAAGGCTCTGGTGTTGGATCATCCACGCGATCGGCTCCAGCCGCGGAATTTTCGACAACAGGCTGTAAGCGACACTGGGGTGGGCATCGTATTGTGCCTGTTCGGCCGGCGTCAGCGTTTCACCTTTATACACGGCGTCAATGGTCTCGGGTGCGAGTGTGACGCAACCCAGTTGCGACAACATGGCTGCGACTTCATATTGCCACGGGTTTCCCAGCTTCATCGCCGAGACTACGTGATGGATATACCGCCGCGCCCGCTCCGCGCGGCTGAAGGCTGCGGGATTGACCAGGCTGAGAACTTCCGTCAGCACCTGCAGGGCGCCGCTCAACGTCTGCTCCAGTAACTGCTTTTCCGCCGTGACCAGCCGGTATTGCACCAGCGCGGCCGTGAGCACGGTCGCCATGATTTCCTTGCTGCATGGCTTGCTCAGAAAACGGAAGATGCTGCCTTCGTTGATGGCGTTTATCGCGGTGTCCCGGTCGGATGTGCCGGTAAGCATCACCCGGATCGTGTCCGGCGACCCCGCTTTGATACGGCTCAGCAGTTGCACGCCATCCATGCCCGGCATCCGCATGTCGGAAACCACCACCGCATACGGCCCTTTCTCCGCCACCAGTGCCAGTGCTTCCTGGCCGCCCGTCGCCGTCTCCATCGCGAAGTCCCGCGACAATGTGCGGCGATACCCGTCGAGCACATTGCTGTCGTCGTCCACCAGAAGGATTTTTTCCGCCATTTCCTGCTCCCCCTAATCGGCTTGCTTCCCACCGATTCGTTCGTGTCGCTTCCCGGCGAGCCGCTCCGGTCTGACGACGGATTTGTGGCTCTCCCTTGATTCATCGACCGCCGACGAGCACTCCTTTAGACCTTCGCCGAGAGTCCTAGGTCTTTCTGCGGTGCGGCAGGAGCGGTATAAAGGCCGCGCCACACCGCTTCTCGTTCACGCAAACCCAGGCTGTCGAGGTAACTCATATCCATCTCAATATCGTGATTCAGCGCCAACCCATCGCTTGCACTGGCAATGGCATCGGCCACATGCACGGCGGTCAGCGGGGAGAAGTGAGTTTCAGCGGCTTCGGAAGGATGATGGTGGAAGGCGACGGCGTGCACTAAAGGCAGGGGAATTCCCCAGATGCTCATCAGATACGCGCCGATTTCCGCATGCGTGCAGCCCAAACGTTCGCGCTCGCGATCCTGGATCGATCCCGAGCCCTGCTCGAAGATTGCCTGATATTCGCGCGGCATCTCCGCCAGCAGCACGACTTTCCCGACGTCGTGCAGCAGTCCCGCCGTAAAGCTCTCTTCCGCCATCGCCTTTGAGCTGTTCTCGCAGACGGCGATGCGTTGCGCCAGCGATGACACCGCCACACTGTGGTCCCAGATGGCGGGCAGGATGGCAGCGAGATGAGACTTGCCGTCGAACTGCGAAAACACGTGCACCGACAACACCAGGGTGCGCACGGTTTCGGTTCCGATCAACGAGAGCCCCTGCACCAGGCTCGATACCCGCCCGCTGGCGCCCACAAAAGCGGAGTTCGCCAGTTGCAGGATCTTCGCCGCCATGCCCACGTCTTTTGAAATGATTTTGGCGATCTGGCTCAGGGATGGATCTTCCTTGCGCAGAGAAGCGGTCAACTCCTCGTAGAGGGTGGGCAGGCTTGGAATCGACCGCAGGCGCGAGATCACAGTTTTCAGGGTTTGATTCGAGAGCAGGTCGCGCATGGCGAATGCCTGGCTGAGCCGGGCGACCAGTTCACGCGGATCACAGGGCTTCGACAAGTACTGGTGCGCCGGGGCGATCGACCGGTACACCGCCTCGCGGCTCGACTGGCCGGACAGGATCAGGCGCACCATGTCGGGATAGCCCTGCTTGACTTGATCGAGCAATTCGGCGCCGTCCATTACAGGCATGCGCATGTCGGAAACCACCGCATCATAGGGCGCCTGTTCCAGGGCTTGCAGCGCCGCGGCCGCACCGCCGACAAAATGCATCTCCCAATCTTTGCGCATGCCGTGCAGGCTTCGTCGCAATCCGTCGAGCACATTGGGCTCGTCGTCCACAAACAGCAGGCGCTTGGGCATCAGGCTTCCTTTCCTGAATCCGCGCGTTGCAGCGGCAGCGCCACGAAAAAGGTCGTGCCCTTGCCGACTTCGGTTTCAAACCAGATCTTGCCTCCGTGTTTCTTCACCACCACGGTATACGCCAGGGCCAGTCCCTGCCCGGTTCCCTTGCCGACTTCTTTGGTGGTGAAGAACGGGTCAAACACTCGGCCGCGGATGGCCTCCGGAATTCCGTTGCCCGTGTCGGTGACCAGGATTTCCACGAATTCCCCGCGCTGGCGCGTCCCCACCGTAATCCGTCCTTTGTCGCCGTCCTGGACTTTTTCTTTGATGGCATGCGCCGCATTGACGATCAGGTTGAGCACCACCTGGTTGATGTCGCCGGGATAGCACACCACTGCGGGCAGACTCTCGTCGAACTCCTTCGCCAGGTCCGCGACATATTTCCATTCGTTGCGCGCCACGGTAATGGTCGAGTCGATGGCCTTGTTGAGATCGGTGGCTGTCTTGTCGGAAGAATCAGGGTGGGAGAACTCCTTCATGGCGCGAACAATCCTGGCCACGCGCCCGGCCCCGTCCAGGCTCTGGTCGATGGCGCGGGGTACTTCCGAGACAATGAATTCCAGATCACAATGCTGTTCCGCTTCCTGCAATGCCGCCTGGACCTCCGGTGGCAGCACTGCCGCTGCCTTTGCGATTGCACCGCGATACTGCTCCAGCAACTCATGGATCGACTTCCAGGAATCGCGCAGGAAGGTCAGGTTGTCGGACACAAACTGGGTCGGAGTATTGATTTCGTGGGCGATTCCGGCGGCCAGCTGGCCGATTCCTTCCAGCTTCTGCGCGTGGCGAAGCTGGCCTTCCAGCGCGCGCCGTTCGGTGATGTCCTCCTTCACAGCAAGAAAATGGGTGATGGCTCCCTTGGGGTTGGTGATCGGTGTTATGGTCGCCGCCTCCCAGAAGATGTCGCCGTTTTTCCTCTTGTTGCAGAACTCGCCGTGCCACACCCGGCCTTGCGTGATCGTCGACCACAGGTCGTGGTAAAGCTCCTTCGGACAATGACCGGCCTGGAGCACCCGCGGATTGCTCCCAATGACTTCCTCTGCCGTGTAGCCGGTGCATTCGGTGAACTTGCGATTCACATAGCTGATCTCGCCTTGCGGGTTCGTGATGACGACCGAAACCGGGCTCTGCTCCACCGCCAGCGACAGTTGCTGCAGTTTATCCTCGTTCCGCTTGCGTTCCGTGATGTCGCGGAACGTCCAAATCCGGCCGTAGTACACGCCATGCTTGTCCACCACTGGCGAGGAGTAGCGGTCGAGAAACATTCCATTTCGCAACTCCATCTCATCGCGGCTGGTCTCGTCCGGATGTTGGTAGAGGTATTTCACCTTGGCCAGAAAGGTCTCCGGCTCCCGGATGAGAGTGATGACATACGCAAGCATTTTGCCGTCGTCCTTGTCGGCCATCAATTCAGGGGAAATGTTGAAGATTTGGGCGAGGCGCTCATTCGCCATCAGCTTTTGGCCGTACCTGTCGACCACCAGCATGCCGTCGATGGTGGAGTTGGTCTGTGCCTGCAGGAACGCAGTCTGGGAGTGCAGTTCGGCCTCGGCCTGCTTGCGCCGGGTGATATCGCTGAGGAAGCCATCGGCACGGAGTTCCCCATTCTCCTCGTGTGAATTCACCGCCCGGTCGTGCACCCAGATCCATGTCCCGTCTTTGCGGCGGATGCGATACTCCTCGTCTAAAGGAGCCTTCTTCTCAAACAGAGCCTTGTAGGCCCGAGTCACCCGGCCGAAATCTTTCGCATGGATTTGACCGAGCCAGAGGTGCCGGCCACTGGCAAAGATTTCCGGCTTGGAGTACCCGAGCATCGCTTCCACCTTGGGGCTGATGTAGAGGATTCGTCCGTGCCGGTCCGAGGTCCACGCTACCTCCGGCATATTCGTCAGGATTCTCCGGAACTTCTCTTCGCTCTTGCGCAGAACCGCTTTCGTCTGATGGATCTCAGTCAGGTCTTTGAAAGTAGCCACGAAGCAGGTCGGGCCCTGAGATGGCTGCAATGGGCGCAGGTAGTGTTCCGTGGGAAAGCAAATCCCGTCCTTTCGCCAGAGATGCTCGCCGACGATCCGCGCCTCCTCATGGGCCATAATGGCTTTGTGGAAAGGGCAGTCTTTCGCCGGGTACGGCGTCCCATCCGGCCGGCTGTGATGCAGTAGCTCGTGGAGATTCTTTCCGATGATTTCGTCTGCCTCATAGCCGGTTATCTTCAATAGCGCGTCGTTGCAGAAGGTCGCCTTGCCTTGCGCATCAACGCCGCAAACCCCCTCGACAACCGCATCCAGGATCACCTGCAGTTCGGGCTTGAACTCATGGTTCCAGCTGGGGGCGGATTGGCTCATGGGCGCAGTCATGCCTGTACAAAGCTTCATCGACAGGAAAAGCGGATGAGTTCAATACGGACCTCCGGGAGGAGAGAACGAAGGTCACTCCATGCTTCGGGCAGGGCCTGGGCCTCTCGCTGGGACTCGCGTCCGGCTTTGGGTCACTCTACCGTGACGCGATAATCCGTGCCTTCCCAGCGATTCTCGTTGGCCCAGAAGAAGGTGAAGACGGCCTCACCTCCCGAGGGGAGGGAAGCGGTCGGCAAGTCGAGCACGTGGATGCCCAGTCCGGTGTCGCGCGTCTCGGTATCGTGCGGGGTTTTCCAGTTGTCGATGCTCCAGTGCACCCGCGCGGCCGACAGCATCACGATGCGCAGAGTCTTGTTCCGGGGGACGCTTCTGGTCTTGTTGTTGAACCTCCAGCCAAAAATCTGCCGAACGTGTTTCTCCTTCAAGTAACGCTGCACGGTTTGCGGCGGCTGGTCAAAAATCCTGCCATCGCGAATCGAGCGCCGTAGCTTGATGTATTCGGAATGGGCCCAGACCAGCGGGCAGGCTGAGCCGGAGGGCTTGCCGCGAAACAGTTCCAGCGCCGGGATATCCGCCGCGTCCCACACCTGTTCCGGAAGCAGGCGGCTTTGCCCCGAGGTGGAGTTCTCCATCACCGTCAGCAAGGCCTGGGCTTCGTCGACATGCCCGGCTGCCAGGACGTAATGCGCGCGCTCACCGGCGAGTAGCGGCCAGGCACGGCCGATGCCCGTGCCGTCGAACGCCGAACCGTCACGATGCTCCCCGTAGCCGTCGCCGTTGTAGCGGTACCAGCAGGGTCCCTGCGGTAGTTCCACGGCAAGCAACGCGTCAATCGCGCGCAGAGTGCTGAGGATTCTCGGGTCATCGGGAGCGCGCAGTCCGAAGCGCACCAGCGCCAACGCATCCGGGCTGATGATGTGATACGCGCGGTACCCATCCTGTCCCGGTGGACGGTTCTTGATCGGAACAAAGCCCTGGGTCGGGGAAGCGGCGCCGTCGGTATCGGGCGGCGCAATGCGCACGTAGTATCCGGAGATTCCCAGCTGTTGCGCCAGATCGCCCCCGGTGGCGTAAACCCAGCGCTCAATGTTGTCGTTCCAGGCGTCCGCCACGTCGCGCATCGTTTGCGCCTGCTCCGAGTGTCCCGTCAGGTCGGCAATTTCCGCCGCAGCCAGCAGCGCCGAAATTTCCGCAGCCAGAGTGAAGGGCGAGTATCCCGCATCTTCCTCCCACCGGTCCTGCTGTGTGACCGGCCCGTTGCGAATGATGAAGCTGACCGCGTTGCGCACCATCGGCCACCAGCGATCCAGTCTGCCCAGGGCCTCCGGCGCCTCACGCCGCATGAGATCGATCAGCAGGATGGGGAACGCGGTCTCATCCATCTGCACGCCGCCCCAGTAAGGCCGCCCGTCGAGCCACAGATTCTGCGCCCAGTTGCCCGCCGCCTCCTGCGTGGCTTCGAGATAGCGCAGCACCCGCGCCGCGTCGCTCACCGCTCCCGCCGCCAGCAGTGCGCCTGCTGTCTCGACGAGATCCCGCGGCCACACCAGGTGGTATCCGCCAAGATCCTCGTCCCCTTTGTTGAATCCCCAGGGAATCGAGAGACTGGCGATGATTCCCCCGAGGAAGTCTTTCGATTCATGCGTGCGCAGCACTGCCGTGGACGAGCGATACAGATCGTGCTGGCGCAACGGTTCATCGAGGGGCAGAAGCTTCTGCTGCCAGCTCCTCCATTGCGATACGAAATGCTCGCGAATCTCGGTGTAGTCCTCGAACAGACTCGAACGCGCCTGTTGTGCTGCCTCGGTCCAGATGGTGCCAAAGCCGAGGGCCAGAACGAACTCGCCGTTGCACGCGGCAAGGTCGATCTCTCCGGTAAAAGCAATGTTCCCGTTCTCCGCTCGCGTGTATTCCCACTCCATCTGGAAGTGCTCGGAGAGGTCCTGCCAGCCGTCGGACGCCCCCACAAAGCCCACCGACATTTTTTTCCACGGCGACGACGAAGCCAGGCTCAACGTGGCCCCGCCGTGCTCGGCGAGAAACATTGGATAGCCCTTGTAGTCGCCGATCCAACCCGTGTTGCCATATCCACAGTTGGCGAGATGGGGTGAAAGCAGCGCATACAGGCGATAGTCGGAGAGCTTCCCCTGCAGTGGCTCGAAACGGATCTTCTGCAGCACCACATTGCGGTACGGATCGCTCAGTACTTCTTTGTGGACCCGGTAGCGCCCGGAACTATCGGTGTTGAGCAGTTCAAAGGCTGGGATCCCGGGCTCAAACGGCCGGTTCTCGAACCTGCAGTGCCGTTTTTCTTCGGAAAAGAAGTCGCGGCCGTTGGTGACAACAAACCCCATATCGCGGGTGCATGCCTGGTCGACCCGTGGAAAGTACACTTCGTTGAGAATTCCGTGACTCACCGTGAACCAGACTTTGCTGTGCTGGTTGAGCGCGGTACCGGCCCCGCTCTTGGCACTGGAAGTCCAGCGTGGAGGTATCCCCGGCCAGCCGGGCGCGTAGCGAATTAAGGAATCAGTCATGAAATCGTGGTTCCTCGACTCTCTCGGAGAGCGTCGCCAGAATTTGACAGAAGTTTTACAAGTCGGGAGCGTGTTTGCATGGCGGGTGTCATCCAAATAATCACATGGCAAGTGAGAAGCATGGGAATGCAGCCAGACAACAGTAAACGATCATAGACCAGCGCACGCGGCGAAACCATGAGCAGGGCTTTAGATTCACGGGAATGGAGCCGAGTGGCAATCTTGTGGGCTTGTTGTGCCCTGAGTTCGATGGCGTTTGCCGGGGATCTAGCGCCCTCGCCGATCTCCCCGCTGGATCGCGGGTTCTCCGGGCTCTACAACCTCGATTTCGCGGGCGCGCAAGCGGATTTCGCAGCCTGGCAGAAACTACATCCCGATGATCCGGTCGGACCCGTCAGCGAAGCGGCAGGCTTCTTGTTTGCGGAGTTCAATCGCCTGGGCGTGCTGGAGTCGCAATTCTACGAAGACGATGACGCCTTCGCCGGCCGCCCCAGGCTGACTCCCGATCCCGCGCTGCGCAGCCGTTTTCAGGATGCGATTGGCCGGGCGGAAAACCTCGCTCACACCCGGTTGGCCAAAGATCCAAAAGATGAGGACGCGCTGTTTGCGCTGACACTATCGGCTGGCCTGCAGGCCGACTATGCGGCCCTGATCGAAAAGCGCAACCTGGCATCCTTGCACTTCACCAAGCAGGCTTCGGCTTCAGCGCGGCAGTTGCTCGCCGTCTGCCATGACTGCTACGACGCGATGCTGGCCACTGGCTTCAGCAAGTACATCGTCGGAAGCATGGCCGCGCCGGTGCGCTGGATGCTTCGCATGGGAGGCTTGCCCGCCGACAAGCAGGGAGGCATCGCCGACTTGCAGGCGACCGCGGCTCATGGACGCTACCTCGCACCTTTCGCCCGAATTCTGCTGGCCATCGCTTATGTGCGGGAGAAAGATGACTCTCGGGCACTGGAACTGCTCGCCGGACTGCAGCGACAGTTCCCGGGGAACACGCTCTTCCCGCGTGAAATTGCCCACCTCCGAAATTCCCACTGAACCGGCAGCAGATAGTCCTTTCCCTTGCGGTCGTTCCGGTTCGGCGGTTCCGCCTGCCCGGGTCATTCACCAGAAATTCACTCATTTGTAACCGTCCTGTAACACTGCGCCGATAGAACGGGGTCATAGAACCCCGTAAAAGGAGGAATTATCTAGTGATGCGCAAACTTGTGCTGCTGCTGGTGTGCATTCTTCTAGTGCTGCCCGTTTTTGGGCAAACCAAACTCACCGGCGCAGGTGCCACCTTTCCCTATCCCATCTATTCCAAATGGTTCAGCGAGTATCACCATGTTCATCCCGATGTGGAAATCAACTACCAGTCGATCGGAAGCGGCGGCGGAATCCGGCAGGTCACCTCAGGCACGGTAGACTTCGGCGCCAGCGATATGCCCATGACCGACAAGCAGTTGCAGGACTCAAAGACCAAGATTCTGAATCTTCCCACAGTCCTCGGCGCCGACGTGCCGGCCTACAACATTCCCGGCGTCAGTGGGGAGGTGCAATTTACGCCCGAGGTTTTGGCCGGAATCTTTCTGGGCAAGATCTCCAAGTGGAATGACAAAGCGATCACGTCGGTCAATCCTGGAATCACCTTCCCCGACAAGGATATTATTGTCGTTCACCGCTCCGATGGCAGCGGAACGACCTTCATCTGGACGGACTATCTCTCGAAGGTGAGTCCGGAATGGAAGAGTTCGGTGGGGGCCGACACATCGGTGAAGTGGCCCGTCGGATTGGGGAACAAGGGCAACGAGGGAGTATCTGGCTTGATCCGCCAGATGTCGGGGTCGATCGGCTACGTGGAGTTGATCTACGCCGTGCAGAACAAGATTCCTTACGGCAGCGTAAAAAATTCTGCGGGAACCTTTGTCAAGGCATCTCTGGCGAGCGTGAGCGCCGCAGCCGCGTCTGCCCCGAAAATGCCGCCCGATTTCCGCGTGTCGATCACCAATGCTCCGGGCAAGGATGCGTATCCGATTTCGAGCTTTACCTGGCTACTGATTCCGGTGCCGTCAAAGGACCCAGCCAAAGGTAAGATTATCAATGATTTCCTCAACTGGATGGTGACCGACGGCCAGAAGATGACCGCCGATTTAGCCTATGCCCCATTGCCGGATAATGTGGTTGCCAAAGAGAAAGAAGCGATCAAGCAAGTCAAATAACGACCCGAGACCCAGGGTTGATTCGTCGTCAAAAAAAAGGAGACAGATGATGAAGTCCGCGTGGACATTTTGCGCAATTTTGTTGCTGGCGGCAGGACTGGTTGGACAAACCAGCACTGCGCCAAAAACACCCAGAAAGAAAGCCGCCGCACCCGCCATTACCGCGGCTGATGTGCAGGCTCTGAGAGATGCAATCGCCTCGCAGCAAGCGGCACTGACGCAGCAACAACAGCAGCTTCAGGAACTGCGCGACGAACTGCGCCGCAAGGACCAGGTCGTCCAGCAGGCGCAAACCGCAGCCACCGATGCGGCTGGCAAAGCCGACGCCGCGCAGGCCACCGCCACCCAGCAGCAGGCGGCAGTCACCGAATTGAAGTCCAGCGTCACCGACCTGCAGAGCTCCGTGGCCAGCACTGTGGTGAACCTGCAGGAGACCCAGAAGACCTTCGCCGAGTCTCCGGCGGCTCTCCACTTCAAGGGCGTCACCATCACCCCCGGCGGCTTCCTCGCCGCTGAAACCGTGCGGCGTTCGCGCGCACTCGCGGCCGATGTCAACACGCCGTTTAACTCTTTGACCATGCCCGGCGCGTCGCAAAGCGCCATGTCGGAGTTCTTCGCTTCCGGACGTCAGTCCAGAACCTCGATGCTGGTGGAAGGAAAGCTGAAGAACGCGAAGCTTACCGGCTACATTGAGGCTGACTTCCTCTCCGCGGGCATAACCTCGAACAATAATCAGAGCAACAGCTACACCTTGCGCCAACGCCAGGCGTGGGGCCAGGCGGCGTTTGACAACGGATGGAGCATCACCGGCGGCCAGATGTGGAGCTTGGTGACCGAAACCAAGCATGGCATGGATAACCGCTCTGAAGCCTTGCCCATGACCATCGACCCGCAATATACGGTCGGATTCAGCTGGGCCCGCCAGTATGGCCTGCGCCTGGTCAAGGGCTTCAATAACAAGGTGTGGTTCGGCGTTTCCATGGAGAGTGCTCAGGCCACCGTTACCACTCACAGCAACGCGGCCAACTTCCTGATCGGTTCGGCGGGAGCGGGCGGCGGACTCTATAACGGAGCCATCACCAACTGCACCTATAGTTCCAGCGCCAACATTACCACCTGCAGCCCGGCAGCCAACTACGCCTTCAATCCGTCGCCGGACATTATCGCCAAAGTTGCCTTCGAGCCGGGCTTCGGCCACTACGAAGTCTTTGGCATCTACAGTCGTTTTCGCGATCGCATTTTCCCCTGCGAAGACGTTGCTGCCACCACCACATGTCTCGGAAGCACGCCCGGTCCCACTCCGCTCGGAGCATTCAACAGCTCCAAGAACGGCGGAGGAATCGGCGCCAACGCCCGCTGGTCCTTCGACAAGAAGCGTCTTGATTTCGGATTGCACGCGCTTTACGGCAGCGGTGTGGGCCGCTACGGAACCAGCACCCTGGCCGATGCCTCGATCCGCAATGATGGAACCTTCCAACTCATCCGCAGCTCGCAGGGGTTGGCAACGCTGGAGTGGCACGGACCCAAGCTCGATGTCTACCTGAACACCGGAGCGGAGTATGCCAGCCGCGCCGCCAGCTTCGATCCTATTCTCAACAAGAACGTCGGCTACGGCGCTCCCACCTTCAGCAACTCGGGCTGCTTCACCGAAACCGGCCCGGTCAACAACAGTGGGTTCCTGCCCGGCGGCCTCTCGAGCTGCACGGCAGACACACGCGTCGTGATCGAAGGCACGGCCGGCTTCTGGTATCGCGTCTACAACGGACCGAAAGGCCGCATCCAGTGGGGGCCGCAGTTCTCCTACATCACCCGCAACACATGGTCCGGAGCGCTGGGCTTCGAACCGCACGGACTCGACGGCATGGTCTTCACCTCGTTCCGTTATTACCTGCCGTAATCTGGCCGGGCGAAATTTTCGTCCCAGGCTTGAAAGCGCTTTCGGCACTCGGACGCTTCAGTCCGAGTGCCGAATTTCTTGTTCTGGGAGACAGTGCCGGCATTGAGTCGCCTCTGCGGCGGCGCACGTGGCAATGCTTTATACTGTGAATCCCGATCCGGGTGGCAAAGGAATCTCTGCCCGGAAGTGACGTTCTGAAACGCGCTCCATGGCTCGGACTTCGCTCGACAATCCTGAGTACTTTCTCAACCGCGATACCTCGTGGCTGGCGTTTAACCGTCGTGTGCTCGAAGAGGCCGAGGACGAAGGCAATCCTCTGCTCGAACGGCTGAAGTTCCTGTCCATCTCCGCCAGCAACCTGGATGAATTCTTCGAAGTCCGCGTCGCCGCCATGATGCAGCAGATCGAAGACGGCTACAACGAATCCGGTTCCGACGGCCTCACGCTGACCGCAAAGCGGGACGTTCTTGCCAAGCTGACCCACGAATTCGTCGACCAGCAATATGAGTGCTGGAATGCCCGCTTGCGCCCAGCCCTCTCCGAAAACGGGATTCGCGTGCTCGGTCTGCATGAGTTGGACCCCGCCGCGCTGCGCTTCGTCGACGAATATTGCGAAAGGGAACTCGACCCCCTGCTGACTCCTGTCACGGTCGACCCCGCGCATCCCTTTCCCCGCGTGATCAACAAGGCCCTGTGCGTGGCCTTCCTGCTGCGCCGCCGCCGCCGCTCCGCCCTCACCTATACGGGTGTTGTGTCGGTCCCCCGAGTTCTGCCCCGGTTGATCCGGCTGCCTTCCACCGAAACCGCGGACTTCATCTTTCTCGCCGATCTGGTCGCCCACCACGCGGTGCGGATGTATCACGGTTACGACATCGTCTCCTCCGCGCCATTTCGTGTCACCCGCAACAGCAATCTGTACCTGGCGGAGGAAGAGGCGCGCAGTCTGCTGGAATCGGTGCGCGCCGAACTCCACAACCGCCGCAAGGGCGATGCCGTGCGCATGGAGATCGAGGTCGACGCCGATCCTGAGATCATCGACCGGCTCCGCACCGTGTTCGAGCTCGACCCCTGGCAGGTTTTCCCCGTGAACGGACCGGTAAACCTGCTGCGACTTTTTAACGTGTACGAACAGGTGAACCGGCCGGATCTGAAATATCGTCCCTTTGCCCCACGCGAATTGCGCCTGACCTCAAAGTCGAAGGATTTATTCGAGGAACTGCGTTCCCACGACATCGTGCTGCACCACCCGTTCGATTCCTACGATGCCGTCGTTTCGTTCATCGAGTCGGCGGCCGAAGATGAGAACGTGCTCTCGATCAAGCAGACGCTCTACCGGACCAGCGAGCATTCGCTCATTGTTCCGGCACTGATTGAAGCCGCCTCGCGCAAAGAAGTCACGGCGGTCGTGGAATTGAAGGCACGCTTCGATGAAGCCTCGAATATCCGCTGGGCTCGCGACCTCGAAGACGCCGGAGTGCAGGTTTTTCACGGTCTGGTAGGGTTGAAGACGCACTGCAAGTTGTCGCTGCTGGTGCGGCGCGATCCCGATGGCGCTACGCGCAGTTATTGTCACATCGGCACCGGAAACTACAACGCCTCCACGGCGCGTATCTACACGGATCTCAGCTTGTTCACCGCCAATCCGGAAATTACCCGCGCCGTGCACGATGTCTTCAGCTTCCTGACCGCGTATGCGGAAAACCCCAGCTACGAACCGCTGCTGGTCGCTCCCCTCGATCTTGCGGAGAAGACGATTGCGCTCATCGACCGGGAGGCCGCTCACGCCCGCCAGGGAAATCCTGCGCGTATCGTCGCCAAGATGAACGCCCTGCTCGACAAGAACGTCGTGCAGGCGCTCTACCGCGCCTCTCAGGCCGGAGTCGAGATCGACCTGATCGTGCGCGGCATCTGCGCCTTGCGGCCCGGGGTACGCGGCGTGAGCGATCACATCCGGGTGCGTAGCATCGTCGGCCGCTATCTCGAGCACAGCCGCATCTACTTCTTCGCCAACGGCGGCGCGGAGGAGATCTACATCGGCAGCGCCGACTGGATGCCACGCAATCTTTACGAGCGCGTCGAAGTGTTAGTGCCGTTGCGCGACGAGATGCTGCGCAACCGCGTGCGCCACGAGATTCTCGACGCCTACCTTGCCGACAACCGCAAGGCCCGCATCCTGCTGAAAGACGCGACCTATATCCGGGCGTGGCAACCGGTGAGCGGTAAACGGAACCGTCGCCAGCCCACCGGGGCCAACGCCTTCAGCGCGCAGGATTTTCTGATGACCGTCGCGGAAGGCAAGGCTCCCCCGATGTTCCCGGCGCCCGAAGCTCCGAGAAAGCGCAGAGTCACTGCTGGAAGAGTACGATAGGCCGCTATGATCCTTTACTTTTTGCGCCACGCGAGCGCTGGCGAACATCTTGCCAATCCCAGGAAAGATGAAAAGCGCGCCCTCGACAAAGAGGGAATTGAGCAGTGTGGATATATCGGTCGCGCTCTCGCGGCTCTCGATGTCCAGGTCGACGTGATCGTCTCCAGCCCCTTGAAACGCTGCACCCAGACCGCGTCGCTGGTGGGAAACGAACTCGGCTATGAAGGCAAGCTGCAACTCGACCCTGGCCTGCGCCCGGAAGCCGGACTGGCCGATTTCCGAAGATTGTTGGAGAAGTATGTCCGGCAGGAAGCGGTCATGGTCGTGGGGCACAATCCCAACCTCAGCCAGTTCCTGGGAGCGATGATTAGTGATTCCGGCTGCGAGGCATCGCTCGAACTGAAAAAGGGAGCGGTTGCGAAGGTGGAAATGCGCCGGACTTCGGGCACTCTGCAATGGTGTGTCACGCCGAAAGTGCTGCGCGCTCTCTACGACGCGGCCGTGGAGAGTTCCCGCCCAAACACTTCACGGAAGTAGTCCCGCTCTTTTTCGACGGCCCAGAGTTCCAGATCCACTCCCATCCGGCGGCGCGGCACCAGCGTCAACGTCACTTCGGCGGCGCGCACGCGGACTCGTACCTTCTCGACCGCGCGTCCCCGCCCCAGATTCAAGGCGCGCGCCAGACGCAGCAAAACAATGGCTTTCTGCACCTCGCCGCGATCGGTGCTGTCGATGACTTTCATCGGCCCGTCCTCGACCGTCGGCCGCGATTTGCCGAGATAGCGCGCAATCCCCGCGATGACCCGCCTTTGCTGCGGTGTGTAGCCCAGAATCTCTGAGTTCGAGATGATGTAGTGCGTATGGCGATGGTGGCCGTTGCGGTTCACGTAGTCGCCCACTTCATAGAGCATTGCCGCGGCCGACAGCCACTCTCCATATTCGGCGGGCAATCGGTGCACCGAACGCAAGGCGGTAAACAGTGAGGTCGCAGCTTCGCGTACATCCATCGCGTGCTTGCGGTCAATGTGATAGTGCGCGACGGCCTTCAGAATCGATTCCCACCGCTCCGACTCGATCTGCCGGCCCGAGCGCGTGCTGCGATCGTAGTCCGCTGCCATCTGGGCCAGGATGCCGTCCCGCAACCCGAGGGGTGAATAGCGAAATCCTTTGAGCCGCAGACGGTCGAGCAGTTCGTGATAAACCACGGCTCCGGCCACGATGATCTCCGCGCGCCGCGGTCCGATGCCCTCGATCTTGCGGCGCTCGGCGACGGGAAGCCGCGCCAGCCGCTTGGCAATCCGGCTCATCTCCGCGCGCGTAACCAACATTCTCTGACCACTTCTACCGCGCCTCATGTGACGGGCGACAGCTGCCAGCGCCGCCGCCGTACCTGAAGTCGCAATGACGTTTCTTACTCTCGCCGTGGCGATGCGCTCCACCACGCGGTTGGCCTCGCGAGTCACAAACCCGCGCAGGCGCTTCATCTCGCCCTTGCGCACCGGATCGTGCCGCAGAAATTCGTTGGTCAGGCGAACCGCGCCCAGGGGCAGACTCACGGCATCGCGGATGTGTCCGCGGTGCGACACCGTCAATTCGCAACTCCCGCCTCCCAGGTCCAGCATCAAAGTGGGGATGCGGTCGACGCGCGCACCCGACACCAGTCCCAGGTGAATGAGCCGCGCTTCTTCCACCCCCGACACGATCTCGACTCGCCACCCCGTGGCCGATCGCACCCATTCCAGGAAAGCCTGCGAATTGCGGGCGTCGCGCAGCGCGCTGGTCGCCAGCACCCGCACATTGTCAATCACGATCTGTTGGGTGGCCCGATGGAAACGGCGCAGAACTTTGACCGTCTCGGCCATGGATTCCGGCGTCAGGAATCCGGTGCCGAAGACGCCTTCGCCCAGTCGAGTGACCTCGCGGTCCTCGTGCAATGCGCGCAGACGGCCCGACTGCAAGCGCGCAATTTTCAGCCGAACGGAATTGGACCCGATATCGACCGCGGCAAACGTTGGCATGGGAAGCCCCACAGTTTACATGCAGAAGGGCCATGCGTCACCGGGCTGCAACGCCGCCGGCTTGGATCATCGACGGCGAGACTACGCTGCCGCCCCGCTTCCGCCCATGCGGGCAGGTTTCTTCGCATCCAGTTTTCGGGAGCGTTCTAAGATGGCAGGCTCTCTGGGAAGGGAAGTCTGGCCGGATCGCGCGAAGGAAACCGCCGCCACCGCGTTGCGGAATTTTCCCCGAGTCACGTTGGTCAGAGCGGCGACCAGCGGCGACTGATTGACGTCGCCCAGACGCTCTACTGCGGTGTGCGTCAATGTGAGCCAGTCATGCCAATGGCCCAGAGCATCCTGCAACTGCTTCAGCTGTGCGAGGAATTGCGTGACCTCGGGAGAACTTGGGGCAAACTCAGCAGCGTACCGCGCCCGCTTCACCACAATCCGATAACGATGAAGCAGCTCTTCGCTCGCCGGACCGGCAGGCAGGACGACGCTCCCGAGCATTTTCTTTCCGACTGCTAAGGCATCCTGGCTGGCACTATAGTCGACCGTTCCTGAGGCGCGTCTCAATCGTTTGCGTACTTCGCGGATGTCTTCGTCGGTCAACAACTTGCGCAGCTTTTTCTCACGCTGTGCGCGAAGCTCCAACAGCTTTTGTGTGAGCTGCGTTTTGCGACGAGGCTCCTGCGTGGATTTCAGCTTGCGCAACGCCTCCAGTTGAACATCGATGTCGCGAACCTCTCCCGCAGACTTGCGAATCCGGTTCAACGCTTTCAGGAGCTTCTTTTGATTGCGGCCGTGACCCGGGACGAGTTCCTGCAGCAGGGTTTGCAAGCGGCGCGTGGTCGTGCGGAAGCTGTGTACCGATTCAGCCCTCTGTTCCGATGCCAGCCTGAGCAATTCTTTCTCAGTCTTCCGGAAGATCCGCTTGCCGCGCTCAGGTGCAATTGCCATAGCGAAGTGACGTTCGGAGTACCGAGGAACCATCTCCTCAGTCTCAGTCTCCGATTCAAAACTGCAAAGTGATACGTACCGAAATCCGGGGGGTTAAAAAGCGTTCCTCATTTTAACACCTTTGTAACAAGCGTCTGCTACGGTTAAATCGATGGCCAACCCAGCATTCTCACGGCCTGATATGCCTGGTCCGCAACCCGTTGATGCAACGAACGTTACCGCGGCTGTGGTGCAACGGACGCCGCTTCTGCGTACTTCGGGCGGGGAAGTCGCCGACCGCGTTTTCAAATCAGCCATGACCGCCTGCGGACTCGCGGTCCTCGCCGTCCTGGTCCTCATCGTTTTCGAACTGATGTCGGGTTCGCGCCTCACCTGGCACGCGTTTGGTTTCAAGTTCTTCGTCGGCAGTGATTGGGATCCGGTCAGCGAGCAGTTTGGAGCGTTGCCTTTCATCTACGGCACACTGGTTTCCTCTCTGGTGGCGCTGGTCATCGCCGTGCCCCTGTCGGTTGGCGTCGCAGTTTTCACCACCGAGATGTGTCCCAAGTCTTTGCGCGGGCCGCTGTCGTTCTTCGTTGAACTCCTGGCTGCGATTCCCAGCGTCATCTATGGACTCTGGGCCATCTTTGTGCTCGTGCCCCTTATGAGCGGCTATGTACAACCGTTTCTGGCAAAGACCCTGGGCTGGACTGGACTCTTCTCCGGCCCTCCCTACGGGATCGGGATGCTGGCCGCGGGAATCATTCTGGCGATCATGATCATCCCCATCATCTCCTCGATCACTCGCGAAGTGCTGATGGTTGTGCCGCAGCACCAGCGCGAGGGAGTCCTGGCTCTGGGAGCAACACGCTGGGAAATGATTCGAGTTGGAGTGCTGCGCAACGCGCGCGCCGGAATTGTCGGTGGCATCATTCTAGGTCTCGGTCGCGCCCTTGGGGAAACCATCGCGGTCACCATGGTGATTGGAAACCGGCCGGAGATCGCGAAGTCCTTATTCGCGCCCGGCTACACGATGGCCAGCGTGCTGGCCAACGAGTTCAGCGAAGCCACCGGCGACACCTATCTGTCAGCCTTGGTTGAGATCGGCCTGGCCCTGTTCCTCGTCACCATCATCGTGAACGCCCTGGCGCAATTGCTGGTCTGGACCGTAACCCGCGGCCAGCCTGCGAGGGGACATGTCTGACGCCATGACCAACGCCCAGGCTCCAGTACAGCCAATCAGTTTGCGCCGCCGCGCTACCGATCATCTTATGACCGGCGCTGCTGTTCTGACCGTGTTGATCGTGCTGGCTCCGCTGATCGCTATCTTCGGTTACGTTGTGTATCGCGGCATCGGCTCGATCAACTGGGCATTCCTCACCCAGACTCCGAAACCTGTTGGAGAAGCGGGCGGCGGCATGGCCAACGCGATCGTGGGATCGATGCTGATCCTTGGCATTGCCAGTCTCGTCGGTGTTCCCTTTGGAATCGGCGCCGGCATTTACTTGGCAGAGTTTGGCCGTAACCGCCTGGGGAGCGTTGTTCGCTTCACCGCCGACGTGCTGAGTGGAGTTCCCTCCATTGTGATGGGCATCGTTGCTTGGGGACTTCTGGTTCGCGGTCGTGGATTCTCAGCGCTGGCGGGCGGACTTGCGCTGGCGATCATGATGGTCCCGACCATTTCGCGGACCACCGAAGAAATGCTTCTGCTGGTGCCGCAGGCGCTCCGCGAAGCGGCCTACGGAATCGGCGTCCCACGCTGGCGCACGACCCTTTCCATCACTCTCCGTACCGCGACGTCCGGCGTGATTACCGGGATCATGCTGGCTTTCGCCCGAGTTGCCGGCGAGACCGCGCCCTTGCTTTTCACTACCCTGGGCAACACATTTTGGAACCTGCGCTACGATCAGCCCACCGCCGCCCTGCCGCTGCAGATCTACGTATATGCCAATTCGCCATATGATGACTGGCACCGCCAGGCGTGGGCGGGATCCTTCGTACTGATCGTTCTCATCGTGACCTCGGTCGCGGCCGTGCGCTACGTCGTCCGCCGCGGTTCGTTCGGAGCGGCTTAATCTATGGGCGTTGGAATCCAAGTCGAGAACCTGAATGCCTGGTACGGCAAGGGTCAAGCTCTGTTCGACATCAATCTCCAGGTGGCGGCCAACCACGCCACCGCCTTGATTGGTCCATCGGGCTGCGGCAAGTCCACTTTTATTCGCTGCATCAACCGCATGCACGAGACCATCCCCGAAGCCCGGGTCGAGGGCCGCATCCGCATTGGCGAGATCGATGCCTATAACGGAACTTCTCCCACGCAACTGCGCCGCCGCGTGGGCATGGTGTTTCAGAAGCCGAATCCATTTCCCACGATGTCGATTTACGACAACGTTGCTTCCGGTCTGAAGCTCAACGGGTTCCGCGACCGGCGCAAGCTTGATGAGATTGTGCAGCGTTCCCTCGAGGTTTCCGCACTGTGGGACGAAGCCAAAGATCACCTGCACAAGAAATCTGGCGCCAGCCTTTCCGGCGGCCAGCAGCAGCGCCTGTGCATCGCGCGCGCTCTCGCCGTCGAACCCGAAGTCCTGTTGATGGACGAGCCCTGTTCGGCTCTCGACCCCATCTCGACTGGAAAAATCGAAGAGTTGATCTTCCAGCTCAAAGAGCGGTATACCATCGTAATAGTGACGCACAACATGCAGCAGGCGGCGCGCGTGGCCGAGTTCACGGGCTTCTTCCTGCTGGGCAAGATGATTGAGTTCGACAAGACGGAAAAGATTTTCACCAAGCCCTCCGACAAAAAGACGGAAGATTACATCACTGGCAGATTCGGATAAGGCACACTCGCTTCAGAAAGGTCGGATAATGCGTACGCGTTTTCAACTAGGGCTTGACGATCTGCGGTCGCGGTTGCTTCGCATGGGAGGACTGGCGGAGCAGGCCGTGGATCGCTCTCGTCAAGCCTATGTCGAGCGCGACCTCAGCCGCTGCCAGATGGTGCTCGAAGGCGAGAGCCTGATCAACACTGCTGAACGTGAGATCGACGAGGCCGCCTTCGATTTACTCGCCATGCAGCAGCCTATGGCCGTCGACCTTCGGTTCATTCTTGCCGTGACCAAAATCAACTCGGATCTCGAGCGCGTCGGCGACCAGGCGGTCAACATCGCCGAGCGCGTCATGGATATGGTCGAACTCCCGCCGGCCGACCTGCCGGTCGATATCGCCAGAATGGGCACCGCCGTAAGCGCCATGGTTCGCCGCGCCTTAGAGTCGTTTATTGAAGGAAAAGTTGAACTCGCGCAGGCCGTCCTCGAAATGGATAACGTCATTGATCGCATGCGCGACGACGCCTTCATCCAACTCGTCAAGGCGATGAACGAGCGGCCCGATGTCGTGCGCCAGGCGCTCGACGCCCTGCTTGTTGCCCGCAATCTGGAACGCGTCGCCGATCACGCCACCAACATCGCCGAAGACGTCATCTTCTGGGTGCAGGGCTCCGACGTCCGCCACAACGTTCATCAGGAAGATCAGGATTCCTCCCATCCCACCTCACGCGCCTCGGGATTGTAAGAGGGTCTACAAGGATCTGACAGCGGACGTGTGCTGTCGCCGTGGGCGTTGGCGAACATTGTAGGTGCGCGGATGCTACAGGCGTGGGGATCTTGCCGCGGGTGGGATGTGCCCGGTGAGGTCGATGTTTGCCGGTCGGAGCTATGTTATCGGCGTGGGAGACGCCGCTGGCAGCACCGTGGAAGAGCGGCCCTTTCAGGGCCGCGTCAGCGGACGCAACATGGTTTGGGCTTCAGCCCCGGTGTTCCGCTTTCCTTCTTCGTCTCCTCGAATTATCCTGAACGCCAACCGCGGAGGGCTTGTGATTCCCCATTTCATTCGTACTCTGGTTGTTCTCTGCCTGATCAACGCGTTCCCCGTCCACTCGCAAACTCCCGCGAACGATCGCCCGCCAATCAATCTCCCCACCAGCAAGCAACTCACGGTCCCGTCCCCGGGCCGCATCGGCAGCACCAACAGCTTTCCCGCCACGATGGTCGTGAGCCCCGACGGCCACTACGCCGCGCTGCTGAACGACGGCTACGGAACGCAGGAAACGCGCGCGCGCCAATCGATCTCCGTGCTGAATCTCGACACCAATCAGATCACGGATTTTCCCGACGCGCGCTTCAGCGACGAGGCGCACCAAAGCTATTTCATCGGCCTCGCCTTCAGTTCTGACGGAAAACATCTCTACGCCTCAGTCGGCTCACTGACGGACCCGACGGGGGCGAGACCAGGTGACACGGGCAACGGCATCGCGGTCTACAGCTTTTCTGCCGGCAAGGTCGCGCCCGAAAGATTCATTCCAATTCCGCTGCAGCCGTTGTCGACCGGGAAGAAGCTGGCGGTCGGGCTGAAAGCCTCGCCGCACATGTCGATTCCGTATCCAGCAGGGATGGCGGTGATTGCCGACGGCGGCCATGACAAACTGCTGATTGCGAACAATCTTTCGGACAACGTCGTACTGCTGGACACTGCGACGGGGAAGATCCTGCAAACCTTCGAACTCAGCACGAGCGATTTGGTCCCAACGGCGTATCCGTACACGTGCGTGGCGACGAAAGACGGTCGGCGGGCGTGGTGCAGTCTGTGGAACGCGTCGCAGGTTGCGGAATTGGATTTGACTGGCGGTACCATTGCGCGCTGGATCAAGCTGAAGCAGTCGAACGACCAGCTCGCCCCTGGTTCCCACCCTACTTCCATGATCCTCGCCAGAGATGAGCACGTGGTGCGCGTGGCTCTTTCGAACTCAGACCTTGTTGCGGACATCGTTGTGACGCAGGGAGCAGCCGTTCATTACTACAGCACAGATAGTTGCAACCCACAGTGCCCCGGCAGTTACCCCACCGCTCTCGCCCAATCTGCCGATGGAAGGTATTTGTTCGTGGCTGATTCTTCTTTGAACGCCGTTGCGGTGTATCTCGCCGACACCAGGAGCCCGGACGAGCCTGATGCCTCTGGGTCGCCGCTTGGTTTCATCCCCACCGACTGGTACCCCTCTGCCCTCGCCGTTCACGGCGACGACCTCCTCATCGCCACCGCCAAAGGCGAAGGCACGCGCGCCAACAAAGACATGGGCAAGACGGTCTACGAGACCAAGCACAAAGACCATCCCTACATCCCGACTCTGCTCAAGGGATCAATCGCCCGCCTCAACATTCCGAAGACGATCGAGAAGCTCCCGGAGTACACGCAGATGGTCGAGCGCGATAACCTCTTCCACAGCGATCCCGGAACCATCACCTTCGCCGGCGGCAAGAATCCCATCAAGCACGTCATCTATGTGATGAAAGAGAACCGCACCTTCGATCAGATCCTCGGCGACCTGAAAGTTGGAGACGCCGACCCCTCGCTCAACATGTATGGCGAAGACATCACACCCAACGAGCACCAACTCGCGCTCCAGTTCGGCGTGCTCGACAATTTCTACGACAGCGGAGAGGTCTCCGGTGACGGCCATGTCTGGTCGACCGCCGCCATCACTTCGGACTACAACGAGAAGACCTGGCAGATCGCCTATCGCGGCAAAGAGCGCACCTACGACTTTCAGGGACAAAATGCCGACGAGTTTCCTCTCGATCACAACCTGCCCGACGTCGACGATCCCATGACTGGATTCATCTGGGACAATCTCGCGAAAAACAACAGGACTTTCCGCATCTATGGCGAGTTCGTGAATGCGGTGTGGTGCACCGGCTACCGTGCCGATGCTTCGTCGACGACGCCGCGGCAAGTGGAATCACCTTGCCCGCGCACTGTGGTGAATCAGGGAGGCACACTGCCCCCCAACGTCGGCAACCCGCATGGAGGCAAGAGCCCCTGGCCCTGGCCCGTCCCGCTGCTCAGCGGCGTGAAGCCTACGAAGGCCGCACTGCGCGATCACTTCGATCCGCTCTATCCGGATTTCAACACCGACTATCCCGACCAGCTGCGCGCCGATGAATTCCTGAACGAATTTGATGCCTATGTTCGCGCCCGCAACGCAAACGAGAGTGCCGAGTTCGAATTGCCATCGTTCATTTTGCTCTACCTGCCCGACGATCACACCGGAGGTACACGTCCCGATCACGCCCGCCCCGCCGCCAATGTCGCCGACAATGACCTCGCTCTCGGACGCGTGGTCGACGCCGTGTCGCACAGCCCCTACTGGGATGACACCGCCATCTTCGTCCTCGAAGACGACGCTCAGGACGGCGCCGATCACGTCGACGCGCACCGCTCCATCGCTTTCGTCATCAGCAAATACTCTCAGGGATCCGTCGCGAAGCCCTACGTCGAGCATCATTTCTATACGACCGTGAACATGATTCACACCATGGAGACGCTGCTGGGCCTTCCTCCCATGAACCAGAACGACGCGTACGCCCCGGTGATGAGTGGCCTCTTTTCGGGCGCAGGCGACCAGCCTGCCTACAAGGCGGACGATCGCAACCTGAGAAACGGCCTGATCTTCGAGATCAACCGCGGCAACGCGCCCGGCGCGAAGATTTCTTCGACGATGGATTTCTCCCGCCCCGACGCCGCCGGAGCCGCCCGCCTCAATCGCGTGCTGTGGCAAGACCGCAAAGGCGCAACACCTGTTCCAACACCCAGGCATCAGGTAATACCCACAGGTGGCGAGTGAGAACCAATCCGCTGGAACTTTCTGCTGCCCAGTTTCGTCGGCTGTCGGAGCGCGTCACCGAACTGGCCGCGTCCTATCTCGAAGATATGGACTCGCGGCCCGTTTCGCCCACCACGAATGGCGAACAATCCCTGAGTCGGTTCGACACTCCACCGCCCGAACAAGGCTTGGGCGAAGCTGCGTTCAACGATCTGCAACAGGTGATCGATTCTTCCCGCGTGCAGAATGGCCGCTTCTTCGGCTATGTGCTGGGATCGGGAGAACCGGTGGCCGCAACCGCTGACTTGCTGGCCAGCGTCCTGAACCAGAACGTGACTGCGTGGCGTTCGGGCCCTGCCGCGGTGATGATCGAAAAGACCGTGGTCAATTGGCTGGCACAAGCCATCGGCTGCCCCGGTTTTTGCGGATATCTCACAGGTGGCGGATCGGCCGCGAATTTGATGGGTCTTACCATTGCCCGCGAAGCCATCACTCCCTCGAACGAACAAGGAGTCTCCCGGAGCGCCGTGGTCTACGCTTCGGAAGAAATCCACATGTCCATTCCCAAGAGCATCGCGTTGCTCGGGATTGGACGCGACAACTTGCGCCTCGTTCCCACCGACTCATCGCTCCGCCTGGACGTATCCGCGCTTGAACGCCAAATCACGCGCGACAAAGCCGCGGGCATGACTCCCGTGGCCGTTGTCGCTTCAGCAGGAACCGTGAACACCGGAGCCATCGACCCGCTCGCCCAGATTGCCGAAATCGCTCACCGGCACGGTGCCTGGTTCCACATCGACGGAGCCTACGGCGCGCTCGCGGCGATCGCCGAGCGAGACAAGTTCAATGGCTTGGAACTCGCAGACTCAATCTCCCTCGATCCCCACAAGTGGCTCTATCAGCCGCTCGACTGCGGCTGCCTGCTCTACCGCTCGTCAGCAGCGGCGCAAAAGGCTTTCTCCCACAGCGGCGATTATGCGCGTGCACTCAGCGCCGATCCCATCGAGGGATTCGCCTTCTTCGAAGAATCTCTGGAACTCTCACGAAGATTCCGCGCATTGAAGATCTGGCTATCGGTTCGCTATCACGGCCTCGCCGCGTTCCGCGAGTCGATTCGCAAAGACCTGGCGCACGCCCGCCGCCTCGCCGATGCGATTACTGCCGAACCTCAATTGGAGTTAATGGCCTTCGGAGAACTCAGCGCAGTCTGCTTCCGTTATCGGGGCAGAGCTGGACTTTCAGAGGATGAATGGAATCGGTTGAACGCAGCTGTATTGAAGCAGACCGTGAAGCGCGGACGCGTCTATCTCTCCAACGCCACGCTGGCAGGAAAATTCTGCCTCCGCGCCTGCATCGTCAACCATCGCACCAAGGACTCCGACGTCGACGCCATCATCCCCGAGGTGCTGGCCGCCGCAAAAGAATTGGCCGCTCCCGAGAGTGCTCGGTAACGGCCGCTTCTCCTGATTCAGTCTTTCGCGCGTCCTAGTCCAAGCTCACCGACGACTTCAGCGGCAGATCCTGCGACGAGCCGCCCACCATGAACCCGTACTCTCCGGGCAGCAACTGCCACCCCTTCTTCTCCACGTTGAAGATCGAGATATATTTCGGGTCCACGTCGACTGTCACTTCCTTGCTCTCGCCCGGTTTGAGCTGAACTTTGCTGAAACCCACCAGTCTCTTCGGGGGCTCCGCGGCCGCCGCGGGCAGGGAAGCGTACACTTCCACCACTTCCGCTCCGGCCCGGCTCCCCGAGTTGGTCACAGTAAACGACACCCGCGGAGTCTTCCCCGGCGTCACCTTCAGATTCGAATACGAATATGTCGTATACGACAGTCCGAAGCCGAAGGGGAACAGCACCGGCTTCTTTTCCGCGTCATACCACTTGTACCCGACCTTCACTCCCTCGTCGTAGTTGACCGGAAATGGTGCGAGCCCGGAGGCAATCTGCTTCCACACCTCGCGCTGCATGTAGTTCGGGACCGATGCCGGCGGAGGCTGCACCACCGTCGGATGCGGCAGATCCGCTTCTGTGCGCGGGAACGTCAGCGGAAGCTTCGCGCTCGGATTGACATCTCCAAAGAGCACGTTAGCGACAGCGTCCGATCCGTTGCTGCCGGCATACCAGGCTTCGAGAATGGCGCTGACCTGACCCACCCACGGCATGGTCACGGGCCCGCCACTCTCGACCACGACCACCGTGTGCGGATTTGCCGCCGCAACCTTCGCGATCAAATCATCCTGATGCTCAGGAAGTGACAGGCTCGGCAAGTCCATCCCTTCACTTTCCCACTGGTACGCAAAAATGATCGCCACATCCACACTCTTGGCCAGCGCCGCTGCCGCGGCCGGATCTGCGCCCGAGGCGAACTGCACATTCGCTGCCGGGGCCTTCGCCCGAATCGATTTCAAGGGCGATGTCGGAAACCACATCGGCTCCAGCCATCGCGTCTGTCCTTTGCCCGGGGGCAGAATCGCGTTTCCCACCGGAGGATCGACCTGCGCCGACCCGCCACCCGAGATCATGCCCACGTCCGCGTGCGGACCAATCACCGCGATGCTGTGAATTTTCGAGGCATCGAGAGGAAGCTGCGCCCCATCGTTCTTCAGCAGGACTATGCTCGACTCCTCCAGTTTTCGCGCCACTTCCAACCCGCCCAGTACGTCCGGCACGCTCCTTTGCACTGGGTCGTCAATCAATCCCGTGGCAAACATCGTCCGCAAAATGCGGTGCACGTGATCGTCAAGTTCTGACTGTGGCACTTTGCCGGATTCGACCGCTTTCTTCAAATCGTCTCCGTAGAAGATCCATCCCGGCTCTTCGTGATCCATGCCTGCCGCAGAAGCCTTCTCGACGCTGTGCGCGCCGCCCCAGTCGCTCAGGACAAATCCCTTGAAGTTCCAATCCTTCTTCAGCACATCCGTCAGCAGGTACTTACTCTCGCAGGCATAGTCGCCGTAAACACGGTTATACGAACACATTACTCCAGCCGGATTGGATTCCAGGACGCCGATCTCAAACGCCAGCAGGTCGCTCTCTCTCGCGGCCCGCTTGTCGATCGTGATGTTGACCGCGTTCCGTCCGCTTTCCTGATCGTTGAGCGCGTAATGCTTGATGTCACCCAACACGTGCTGCGCCTGGATTCCGTTGATCACCGACGCCACCATCTTGCCGGCCAGCACCGGATCTTCACCCATATACTCGAACGTGCGCCCGTTGCGCGGTTCGCGCGTGAGGTTCACGCCTCCACCCAACGACATGTTGTAGCCCTGCGCCCGCAACTCGCGCCCGATCAGCGCGCCGTACTCGAAGCCACCTTGCACGTCCCAACTGGCAGCCCCGGCCACGCACGACGGCAGAGCCGTCGAGTAGCGGCCATTCTCGCCGCTCATGCGCACGCCATACGCCGCATCCGACATCTGGATTGCCGGAATCCCGAGCCGCGGAATCTCCACCACGTATCCCGCGCCGCCGTTGGAATGAATCGCCAGCGGACTCATCGGACTCAGCCCGGGCATGCCGGTCCCGTGCAGCATCGCGATCTTCTCGTCGATCGTCATCTCCTTGACGACCATCGCGGCTCGCTCATCGGGCGGCAGCTTGGGATTCATCCAGGGATGCGACTTTCCACTGGACTGCGCGGCCGCGTGGGAAACAAGCAGGCTGAAGACCATGGGCAAAAGGAAGCCAAGCATGAACAGCTTCACGGATGGTTTTTGCAGGGGCATTGATCTTACCTCCGTTATCTACAAAATCGATATTGTAGCAGGTTCTGGCAAGTCTTGCCGTTGGCAGAGGAATGCACCTCTCCCGCCGGCCGGTCCAGCCTTCTGTGCAACTGCGATTCGAGGCTTTAAACTAAATGGGTGAAGATCGCTCTTGGACAGATCAACCCGACCGTCGGAGACTTCTCGGGCAACGCCGCGAAGATCATCGACTTCGCGCAAAGGGCACGGTCTGCGGGCGCCGGACTGATCCTGTTTCCGGAGTTGTCGGTCTGTGGCTATCCTCCCCGCGACCTGGTCGAGCGCTCCTCCTTCGTGGCGCGCAACCGCGAATCCGCCGAGAAGATTGCCGCGGCCACCCCGGGGATTGCCGTAATCTGCGGTCTGGTGACTCCTGCACAATCCGACACCGGCAAGTCGGTGATGAATTCTGCCGCCTTGCTCATGGATGGCAAGATCGCTTTCATCCAGTCGAAGATGTTGCTGCCCACCTACGACGTTTTCGACGAAATGCGCAACTTCGCCCCCGCCAGGAGCCAGGACCTGTTTCCCTTCTGCGGCAACCGCATGGCGCTCACCATCTGCGAAGACGCTTGGAATGACAAGCGCTTCTGGGCCAAGCGGCTCTACACCGTCGATCCCGTGGATTCGCTCATCCGAGCTGGAGGAAATTTTGTCTTAAACATCTCCGCCTCCCCGTTTTGGATCGGCAAGCGCGAATTCCGCCGCGACCTGCTGGCCAGCATCGCGCGCCAGCACAGGGTTCCGGTGGCACTCGTCAACCAGGTTGGGGGGAACGACAGCCTGGTGTTCGACGGCTCCAGCCTCGTGCTCGACCGCGATGGTAAAGTCATCGCCCAAGGCTGCTCGTTTGAAGAAGATCTGGTCTACTTCGACTCTCAGACTCTTACCGGCGAGATGCACGATCAGACCGCCGGGGACGAGGCCAGCGCCTATTCCGCGCTGGTGCTGGGTACGCGCGACTACATCCGCAAGTGCGGATTCCAAAAGGCCATCATCGGCCTCAGCGGCGGCATCGATTCGGCGCTGACCGCAGTCATTGCCGCCGATGCCGTCGGCGCGGAAAATGTCATCGGCGTCGGTATGCCCGGCCCTTATTCCTCGCAGGGATCCATCGACGACGCGCGCACGCTGGCGAAGAATCTGGGTATCCGCTTCGAGCTTCTGTCCATCAATCCCGCCTACGAGGCCTACCGCCAGATCCTGCAACCGGTGTTCGCAGGACAGAAAGAAGACGTCACGGAAGAAAATATTCAGTCCCGCGCCCGCGGCACTTTGCTGATGGCGCTCTCTAATAAGTTCGGCGCCATCGTTCTTTCCACCGGCAATAAGAGTGAACTCGGAGTCGGCTACTGCACCCTCTACGGCGACATGGTGGGAGGCTTGGCAGTCATCTCCGACGTCCCGAAGACTCTGGTCTATCGTCTCAGCGAGTATGTGAATTCCCGTCGCGCCGTGATTCCACTAGCTTCCATCGAAAAGCCACCGTCGGCAGAATTAAGGCCCGACCAGAAAGATAGCGATTCGCTGCCGCCCTACGAAGTGCTCGATGCTGTCCTGGAAGATTACGTCGAGGATTCACACCCGGCAGAACAGATTGCCGCCGATCGCGGCTTCGAGATAGAAGTAGTCCGCAGGGTGATCCGCATGGTGGACCGCGCCGAATACAAGCGGCAACAAGCCGCCCCGGGCGTCAAGATCTCTCCCAAGGCCTTCGGCTATGGACGCCGTTTCCCAATTGCCGCCAAGAGCGAAGTGTAAATTCCGAATGTAACGTATTCTAGTAAGGCGCGACCTGACAGTTTCCAGTGAGTGCCACCGAACGCCATTGTGAAAGGAACCCATGCGTCTTCTTCTAAACTCAGTCCTCATTTTCCTGCTGGCCGGTAGCCTGGCCAGTGGCCAGACCAGTCAGGAAAAGAAGCCGGTCAAGCCCGCAGAAAAGCTCGGAACCCACGCCACCCCAGACCTGCCCTCGGACGCAACCGTCGACTCTTTCCTGCACCAACAGTTCGGCTATCAGCCCGACCTGACCTGGAAGATCTCCAGCATTAAGCCATCTCCGATCGAGGGACTTGCTGAAGTCACGGTGGTTCTCGCCAGTCAGCAAGGCCAGCAAGTGACGCGCTTCTACGTCGCGCCTGACGGACAGCATGCCCTCGTCGGCGACATCATTCCATTCGGCGCGAAGCCCTTCGATCCGGCCAAGAAAACTCTGGAGAAGGGGATCACCGGGCCTTCGCGCGGCCCCAAGGACGCCGCCGTCACGATCGTTGAGTTTGGCGACCTGCAATGTCCCGCCTGCAAGGCCGCTCAGCCCACCATCGAATCTCTCGTGGCTGCCGAACCCACGGCGCGCTTCGTATTTCAGAACTTCCCCCTCGAGATGCACAACTGGGCAGCGAAAGGCGCCGCCTACTCCGACTGCGTCGGACGTGCCTCCAATGATGCCTTCTGGAAGTTCATCTCCAAGACGTACGAGACGCAAGGAGACATCACGGCAGAGAACGCAGATGAAAAGCTGACGGCCATCGCCGACGGGGCGGGCCTCAAGGGAGCGGAGATTGCGGCCTGTGCACTCAAGCCTGAAACCAAGGCTCATGTGGATGCCTCGATCGCTCTCGGTAAGGCGGTTGACGTAAGCGGAACGCCTACGCTTTTTATCAATGGTCGCAAGGTGGGAAGCTTCGACGCGCGCCTGATCGACGTGTACAAGAGCCTGGTCGAGTTCGCGGCTAAGCCCTAGCCTTCTTGGACGGTCGCGGCTTCGAGCCGCGACGCCCGATCCAGGGATGAGAGCGGGTCAACGCAAAAGGATACTAGTTCGAATCGCCGCCGCTGGAACTGCTAGAGTTCGCGCCGCAGCCTGACGTATCGTAGCTCGTCGAGTCAGCGGGGCAAGGACAATCGTAGCCGGAGTCGGAATTCTGCGAGCAGTCCTGCGGTTGTTCCTGGCTGTCTGCGGCTGGCGCATCGGATACCGCGGCATCCGAACTGCCTGCATCCACTGTGCTTTGCGTCTGCTCGTAGAGCAGCCAATCTGTGCCCGCGTTGTTGGACGAAAAGTATGCGGGAGCCGTATTGGCACTCGTCGGTCCGGCCGCGGATTCTTGGGTCGCCGTTGACCACATCCGGCCCAACGCGATTACCAGGCCAATAATCAACAGTGCGATAAGGATCTCCATAGCCGCAACACTCTACTACGGGAGGGCGGGAAATCCCAGTCAAAAAATCCGCGAGATCCATCGCGGGCCACCTTCGTCTATTTTTCGCTGATCCAGATCTCGGGTGTCGACCGGTTGAAATTCGCCACCACGTGCGGCGTAATCACAATCATCATTTCGTCAGCATCCTGCTCTCTCGTGTTGTTGACCATGGCCGCGTTCAGTCCCGGCACAAAGCCGAGTCCGGGAAGTCCGCTCATCGACTTCACATCGGTCTGAGAAATCTCCCCTGCCACAAAAGCCGGTTCCCCATCTTTCAAATTGATGCTTCCTTTATATTCCCGGTTCGAGATCACAGGCACACCATTGTCGGATTGCCCGGTGAGCGAGCGCACTTGCAGTTCGAGCTGCAGGGCAACCGTCCCATCCCCGTGGACGGTTGGCTTCGCCTTCAGATTCAACCCCAGATCCTCGTAACTCACCGATGGAAAGGGAGGAATGTAGCTCTGATTCCCCAGTACCTGCGAAATCTGCGGTGAGTTGTAAATGGGTGCGTAGCTCGCGTTCAGGATGGGAAACCGTGCGCCGAGATGAAACGTAGCGTCGGTCCCCTGGCCGGCGCGCATGGAAACATTTTCCAGGCTGCGCACCCACGATTCGTTCACCGAAAGTTGTGCCGCAAACTGGTCGAGACTCAGTCCCATAAAGGTCAAGCCACCCCCGAAGGTGGCCAGGGGCTGGCTGAAGATCGAATTCTGCTGGCCAGTTAACTGGGACAGGAGTCCGGCAAGCGACGAACTGCCAGCCTGGTTGATGCCCCCAGACGCGATTAACTGGTTGATCAAGTCCCCGATATTCTGGCCTGCCAGTCCCGCCAGCGCCACCGCAGGAATATTGAACATGGTGAAGGTGTTCGGGATGTGGACACCCATGTTGCGCGTCAAGCGGTGGCTGATCTGAAACACGCGAACATCGAGCATCACCTGCGGCCGCTGGTTGCCGAGTTGCTCCATGAGCCGGGCACAGGCCTCGACCGCACGCGACGGCCCGCGCACCTCCACGGTGTCGGCGGTCTGTCCGGAGCTCACGAAGCGCAGGTCAAACATGTTGCGCATCGTGCTGACCAGGTCGGTGGCTTCCTGCGGCGAGGAATGCGGTGGCAGGATGAATGTCCACAGTGACATGCGGTCAAACTGGCGATGATTGTCGGGAGTGTCGGCGGCCAGCAGCATCTGGTGCGCGTCCAGCGCCGCCCACATCGTCTTGCTCACTTTGCAGGCCAGATTGAGCGCGGTGAAAAAATCGAGATCGTCTACGTTGAACCGCACCTCTCGGGACTGCACAGAATCGTCGAACTGCACGCTCACTTTGTAGGCGGCACCCAGCTCCGCGAACAGCGATCGCACATCGCCGCTGAAGTGGAACGTCGCCCGGTCATTCGTGGGCTCGAGATGAATCTCTTCCGATTGCGCCAGCCGCGCCGGCAACAGCGCCGGGGGCGGAGGCGCGGCCGCAAGGGTCGCTTCCTGCAAACGCTCTTGCACGAACTGATTGTCGGGATCGAGATCGAGAGCGGCGCGAAACTCGGCGGCCGCTCGCATGCGCGCCTGTTCGAGCAGCAGCAGATTCCCGTGCTCCACGTGGTCAAACACCAGCTTCGCCTTCACGACTTCGCGCGCGGTCAGGAACTGCACATTCTGCGGAGACAGCCGCGCCGCTTCGTCGAACTGAGCCAGGGCTTCCTCGAAGTGCTGCTGATGGTTGAACTTGACGCCGCGCCGAAAAGCGTCTTGAGCATCCTTGAGATCTCTCTTTGTGACTACGCAGTTGACCCCGCCAGCGATTCCGTTGCGGCACGTCACAGGAGGAGGCACGGTCGCGTCGTCGCCCCGCGCGGGCAAGGCAACAGCCGCCAACAGTGCTGCCAACAAGATGAATGCTTTACGCCCCATCGCTCCTGATTTTATCCTGCTTCCCGTACATCAGGCGAAGGCCAACAGGGCCTAGTACCTTCGGTCGCACTGCCAACAGAACGCCGCCCCCCTCTGAACTTGCACCGAATGTCGTCGTAGAGACGCAGCTTGCTACACCTTGCGCGCAGAGATAGTCAAAAATGTAAGGTGTAATGGCGCAGGAAGAGGGAGCACTACGACATCATCAGCCGTTCGATTTTTTGCGCCGTGCCGGTGTTCTCATCGCAGTCGATCACCACGCCGCACAACCGCACATCTCCCGTGGCCGGCTCAAATCGCACCGGCATTCCGTTCAGAAACTTGCCCACGACCAGTTCTTTCTTGACGCCGATCACTCCGTCATACGGCCCGCTCATCCCCACGTCCGTGATGTAGGCCGTCCCCTTTGGCAACACACGTTCGTCCGCCGTGGGCACATGGGTGTGCGTCCCCAGCACCGCGGTAACGCGTCCATCCAGATACCAGCCCAGCGAAATCTTCTCCGAGGTCGCTTCGGCATGGATATCTACCAGGATCACCTTGGCCTTGATCTTCTGCAGCAACTGATCAGCCACCCGGAACGGATCATCATTCGATGCCATGAACACCCGGCCCTGCAGGTTGATCACCGCATAAGGCACTTTGCCTTTGAATCCTTCGTAGACTCCGGAGCCAGGCATGTCCGCCGGATAGTTCGCCGGACGCAACACGCGCCGCGCCGGTCCGTGCCCGTTGCCTTCGACCATCTGGAAGTAGTCGACGATTTCTCGCTTGTCCCACACGTGATTTCCGGTGGTAATCACGTCGATGTTCAGTTCGAACAACTCTTCGGCGAGTTGAGGAGTTATACCGAAGCCGGCCGCCGAATTTTCGCCGTTGGCGACGATCAGATCGATGCCGCGCTCGCGCACGATCCCCGGCAAGCGGTCTTTGACAATATTGCGCCCGGGCCGTCCGAAAATGTCGCCAATAAAAAGAATGCGCATACGATGTCTACAAAATTTGATGGTAACACGTATGCAGGTGGCGCTTTTTCGCGCCCATTTGCCACCGGATAGTGCCGAAGTGTGAAAAGCCGACTGTAAACTCGGCGTCCTCTGCGGGTCTTCTCCGCGACCTCTGCGGTTAAAGATGTACCAAACCGCCGAGATATCGCAGATGAGACAAGGAAGATCCCGCAAAAGGACCGCAAACTGAGGCACTGCTCTTTCAGTCGGAGCTGCAGTTGAGCAACTATCGAGGCAACTTCGGCAGGTCTGCCCGCGCCAGCACCTTTCCCCACGAATCAATCACATATACATCGGTCCACTGGGTGCCTGGCCTCTGTTTGTCCCCGATCTCCGCCTGCGTGAACACGACGGTTGTCCTCGGAGACGTGCAGCCCGTCAATTGCCGGACCTCGTAGCCCCCGTCTTCGCTATCCGACAGTTGTCCCAGCCGCATGGTTTCTCCACGCTTCGTATCGGCCCGCAACACAACCTCGACCGCGCCTGCCAGATTCTGGCACCGCATCGGGACCTGAATCTGCCATTGCTTCGCACTCGTCTTCTTCACCGTCGGAGGATCGGCGAATACGACCACCGGCGGATTCCCGCCCGGTGACGCGTACCACTCGGGCCAGCGATGTTCGAATTCGATGCTCGCCTCCGTGTATACCCGGCTCAACTCGCGATCGCGTTCCTCCCAGCAAGGATGCATTGCGTACAACGAGGCGCTGGCGGACACGCCGTGGGCATGTAGCAAGTGGTGAAGCGCTGGAACAAAGTCGGGGTGATACCCCGCCTTCGCCATTAACGCCAGCCCTTCACGGTCGGCTTCGAGTTCCATCTGGCGGCAAAAGCGGCCCATGTCGGCGGACGCCTTTTCCGAGTCGCTCCACGTGGCGGAAGGCAGGCCGGGATCGCCCAGCACAATCGTTCCTCCGCCATCCCGCTCGAGAAGCTTCTCGTATAAATAACGCCGCGCCCAGTCGCGCCGCACGACGTGGGCAATCTCATGCGAAAGAATCGCAGCCCACAGCCCGGCGCTGGGACCGGCAACTTTCGCTAGTCCACTCTCGACATACACCACTCCATCCGGCGACGAGTAAGCGTTGAGCTGATCGTTTTCGACGATGCGCAACTGCCACCCAAGCCTGGCGCTCGATGCGGGACGCACTTGCTGCACCAGGCGGTCAAATACCAACCGCCCGGTCACATAGCGGCCGGTGGCCACAACGCTCGCTTCGATGAGTCGCGGCCGCAGGCGCGCCGCCGTCTGCATGTCGAGAGTGAAATTGCTTGGGACTTCAGGCGGAGCCGGGTTCTGGGCTAAGGCGGCCGGATCAACCGCCAGGAACAGCAAGACCGCTACTAAGGCGCGCGTCAACAACGTACAGGGTTCGATTCTCACGGGCATCGTCACCGGAGATCGCTTCTAACCGCATTATGCGCCTCGGGAAAAAGTTTGTATCAACAATAATAAGTGGACGTTCTGTTCCGGAACCCCGCCAGCTCACGGCGCCAGCTCCGCCGTGCGAAGAAAGTCAAAATTTCCCGCCGGATTCAGCTTGACGTTCCGCACCCGCGCCGTGTGTACCAGCACATTATCGAGATACCACAGATTGATGTAGGGCAAATCCTCTGCCAGAATGCTCTGCACCTCGGCATACAGCGGCTTGCGTGCCTTCGGATCAACTTCCCGCCGTGCCCGGTCGATCAGCGCGTCCAACTTCGGATTGGAATAGTAGTCGCGGTTCGCCCCATTCGGCGGAACCTTCGACGAGTGAAAGGCATATTCAAAGATGTCGGGATCTTCATTTCCCCCGATCCAACGCAGCCCGTACATCTGAAACGCCCCCCGCTGCACGTCGGAGAAAAAAGTCGCGAACTCGAAGCTGCGGATGTCGAGCGCAATCCCCACCTCGCGCAACTGCTGCTGGATCACCGCAAACATCAGCCGGGTGTTGGCATCGGTTGAGCTCTTTACGGTAATGTGAAACCTCACGCCATTGACCGCTGGATATCCCGCCGCATCGAGCAGAGCATTCGCTTTCTCCGGATCATGCGAATATGGCGGTACTTCTCCGTTGTAGGCCCAACTCTGCACCGGCAAGATACTCCGCGCCGGTTGCGCCTGTCCGCGCCACAAATATTCGATCATCGGCCCCCGGTCCAGAGCGTAGGCCACCGCCTGCCGTACCCGCGTATCCTTCAGGATGGGATCGCGCAGATTGAATCCCAGATACGCCAGCCGCGTCCCTCCTCCACGCTCCACCATGAGATTGGGATTCTGAGCCAGCGTAACCACCGTGTCAGGCGTGAGCGAGTTGATAGCGATGTCCCCGCTTCCTTTCCGCAACTCCAGCGCCTCGGTAGTCTCGTCGGGCACGACCGCAAACCGCACGCGAGCCAGCTTCGCCTTCTCTCCCCAATAATCCTCGTTGCGTTCGATTACGACTTCACGATCCATCTCCGCGCTCACGAACTTGAACGGCCCCGAGCCCATCGGATGCTGCGTGATCTCGTCTCCGCTGCCGTAAGGGACAATACCCATCGCCCCATCCGAAAGATTCCACAGCAGCGTCGCATCCGCCTCCTTCATGTGAAAGACCACAGTGAAGTCATCGGCCGCATCAATGTGATCCACAAACTTGTACACCGCCGCCTTGGTGCTGCGGATCTTTCCCTGCAGCAGCGAATCGAATGTCCACTTCACATCCCGTGATGTCAGCGCGCGCCCGTCGTGAAACCGTGCCCCCGGATGCAGGTGAAATACATAGGTCAGCGGATCGGGCGCCTCCCAGTGCTCCGCCAGCCCGGGCGCCACATTCAAATCATCCCCACGCGACAACAGGTCGTCGAAGATCAGGTTGTCGATCCGCTCCGACTGCGCGTCAATCCCCACCCGCGGATCGAGATTCGTCGGGCTCGACTCGATGATCATCACAAGCGTATTGGGATCAGGCTTCGCGGAACACGAAAGAAGAGGGAAGAGCAGGCAGCAGAACGCCGCGACAACAATTGCTTCTGCAAGACGTCGGGCCTCAGACCTCCGGCCTCGACCCCGGCGGTCTGACGCCTGACGCCCGAGGTCCGCTCTACGCATACGAAATCTTCCCCAACACAGCTGGCTTCCGGGCCCCCGTAGCTGAAGGCAAATTCGAAGCCCGCCGGTTCCACGTCTCGTATGCCAGCACCGCAAACGCCACCGCCTCCTTAGCCTCAGAGGGCAACCCAAACTCGTCCGAGAATCGAAGCACAATTCCGAGTGGCGCCAGTTGCTCGGCAAGCATCGCCACCAAAGTGGCATTCCGCGCCCCGCCCCCGGAAAGAATCATTTCGCGAAAACTATTCCGGGCTTGGGTGCCCCATTTCTCGCGTACTGTGCGAGAAGTGGGGCTTTTCCCTACCACGAAGCGCTTCACCGCATCGGCAATCGACCGCGCAGTCAGAGCCGTAGCCGTCGCAACGACATCTTGCTTCCGCGCCCGCCCGCACGCTCGCAAAAACTCCGCCACAAACTCTCGTCCAAATTCTTCCCGCCCCGCCGTCTTCGGAGGCCTCTCCCGAAAAAACGATCCGCGCAACATCCGCGCCAGCACTGGCTCACTCACTTCCCCCGACGCCGCAATTCTGCCGTCCCGATCAAACGCCCGCCCGAACAACTCGTGAGTCACGGCATCGATCACCATGTTCCCCGGCCCGGTATCGAATGCCGTCACCTGCTCTGGTCCGGCTCCGGCGGGAATCGCGGTGAGGTTCGCAATCCCACCGATGTTCTGCGCCACCCGCCCAACCCGCGCATCGCGAAACCACAAATAATCGAGATACGGAACCAGCGGTGCTCCCTTGCCGCCCGCAGCCATGTCGGCCGGACGAAAATCCGACACCACCGGCACTCCCACGCGCGCCGCAATGACCGCCGCTTCTCCGGTCTGCCACGTCGCCGCCACCTTGCGCCCTAGAAAAATCTGGGCCGCCCCCTGGTGGTACAGAGTCTGTCCGTGACATCCGACCAAGTCCACTTTCGTGCGAAGCCGCCGCTGCGTGGCCAGCACCGCATCTGCGTAAAGCTCGCCCAACAGAAAGTTCAGTCTGGCCAGATCGGCGACGCGAGCCTGCGTCGCATTCATCGCCGCCAGCACCGCCGCCCGAACTTTGGAAGGGTAAGGAAATTCGGCATGCCCCAGCAGCCTGACGTTGCTCATGTGGCGCGGGCGCTTCCGCCCGCGAGGTTTGGATTCGGAAACGGCGACCAGCGCCACATCGATCCCATCCGCCGAAGTCCCACTCATCACACCGGCCACGACCATCGAATCGTTCATCATCCGCGCCGCCGCCGATCATTCCTTTGCCGATCATTCCTCTGCCGATCTTCCCGCCGGCTCAAGGGTCCCAAGCGAACCTGCTCGCCAAACTCCCACAGCCCGCGCGTCAGTTTCTCGATCACCGTCCCCGATGGAGCTTTCCCCGCGCGCAGTTGACCAGCGTGCTTCTTCTTGAACGCCAGCACCCGCCGCGTCGATTCCGCCACTCGCCGCGCAAAGTTCCGATCGCGCTCGGCGGCCTTCGTCAGAGCCTCATGCGCCTGCAGAATGTAATCCTCGCGATGACACACCAGGCACAGATCCCCCCCCGCCCGCACAAACTCCACCGCCGCCTCCCCCACCGGAGCCGCCGACAACACTCCCCCCATCTCTAGGTCGTCCGACACCACCAGCCCGCGGTATCCGATCCGCTTCTTCAGAATGTCGCTAATCCACACCTTCGACAGCGATGCAGGAGTCTTCGTCTTCGTCACCTGTGGATAAGCCGCGTGCGAAACCATCACCATCGGAAGTTGCCGTGCCAGCACGCGATAGGGAGCCAGATCCTCCGCCCACAACTTCTTCATCGACTTCTCGATCACGGGCAGTTCGTGATGGCTGTCGAGTCGGCCCTCGCCCAGGCCTGGAAAATGTTTCCCGCATCCCAGTCCTTTCGCGGCCTTGAGCCCCGCCAGAAATTCGCGTGCATAGCCAGCCGTCTCCTGCGGATCAGCCGACACCGCCCTCGACCCCATCACGCTCCGCGACGCCGCGAACGCCAAATCCAGCACCGGCGCAAAGTCCACGTTGAATCCCAGCGCGCGGCAATTTTCGCCGATGATCTGCCCGTGCTTCCGAGCCAGACTCGGATCATCGACCGCAAACACATCCGCCGCGGATGGCGCAGGTCCCAGTACATCTCGAAACCGGTCCACACTTCCACCTTCGAGATCGACGCAAGTGAACAGGGGTAGCTGCACGCACTTCCGGCATTCGCGCAGCAGCCGCCAAGTCTGCTCCGCGTCCTGAATATTTCGCGCGAAGAGAATGACTCCCGCCGGCTGCAGCCGCTCAAGCAGGGAAGCGAGCCGCGACGTCATCTCGACTCCGTCGAAGCCCACAATCATTAATTGTCCCGGATTCGCTGCCAGATCTTCCTCCGTGATGCCCCGTGTCCCCTGTGGTTAGATTTCCTTCTTCAATTCCGCCAGCAAATTCAGCGCTTCCAGAGGCGTCAGCCGGTTCAAATCCACATCCCGCAGCCGATCCAGCACCGGTTGCGACAAGGGCGTAAAGATGGTCAACTGCGCCGCCGGCGGCACAGCCCCCGGTGACAGATGAGCCGTCGCCTGCTGCTCGGCGAACTCATGCTGCACCAGCACCTCGCGCGCCCGCTCCACGACTTCATTCGGCAACCCGGCCAGCTTCGCGACTTCAATGCCGTAACTGCGGTCTGCCGCGCCCGGCTCGACTTTCCGTAAGAAGACGATTCCTCCGCCTGTTTCTTTCACCGACACGTGATAGTTTTTCACCCCAGAAAGCTGTTCCGCCAACTCGGTCAACTCGAAGTAGTGCGTCGCAAACAGCGTCTTGGCCCGCACCCTCGCATGCAGATATTCCACCGCCGCCCACGCAATCGCCAGCCCATCGTAAGTCGACGTGCCCCGTCCGACTTCATCGAGCAAGATCAGTGACCGCGCCGTCGCCGTATGCAGGATGGCCGCTGTCTCCGTCATCTCAACCATGAATGTCGAACGCCCGCGCGCCAGGTTGTCGCTCGCCCCAATGCGCGTGAATACGCGATCCACAACGCTCAGCTTTGCCGACCGTGCCGGCACAAACGATCCCATCTGCGCCAGAATGACGATCAGGGCCGTCTGCCGCAGATACGTCGACTTGCCGCCCATGTTCGGCCCGGTCAGCAGAAGAATGTTGTGCGTTGTGCCGTTCAAATAAAGATCATTCGGGACGAAGCGCTCGCTCCCTCCCGCCAATTCCTGCAGCTCAATCACCGGATGCCGGCCTTCTACAATTTCGATCTCTCCCGCACCCTCGACAAACTGAGGCCGGGAATAATTTCGCAGCGCCGCAATGTGAGCCAGCGACCCAAGCACATCCACCTCGGCCAGCGCCAGCGCTGTCTGCCGAATCCGCTTCGCCTCCGCCGCGATCGCTGTCCGCAATTCCGTAAAGAGTCGCCGCTCGATCTCGACAATCTTCTCCTGCGCATCCAGAATCTTCGCTTCATACTCCTTCAGCTCAGGAGTCGTGAAGCGCTCCGCCCCAACCAGCGTCTGCTTCCGGTCATAGTCCTGCGGAACCAGATGCAGGTTCGATTTTGAAATCTCAATGTAGTAGCCGAAGATGGAATTGAACTTCACCTTGAGCGACGTGATCCCGGTCCGCCCACGCTCCCGCTGCTCAATCTGTGCCAGCACCAGCTTGCTGTTGCGCGAGAGTTCCTTCAGTTCGTCAAGGTCCCGGTCCACTCCCGCAGCGATCACCCCGCCGTCGGCAAAGCTCAGCGGTGGCTCCGCCACAATCGTCCTCTCGATGCGCCCGCGCAAATCGCCGAGTTCATCGAGAGCTGCATGTAATGCCACTAACCGCGCCGCCCCAAGCCGCCCGGCTGCAGCCTTCACCGCTGGAATCTTCCCCAGCGACGCCGCCAATGCCAGCACGTCCCGAGGATTCGCCGTCTCCAGCGTCACCCGGCTCAACAACCGCTCCAGATCGAGCACGCCGTCGAGCGCCCGCCGCAATTCCTCTCGCGCCACAAGATCCTTCACTCCCGCCTCAACCGCGTCCAGCCGCCCCTGAATCTCGTTCAATTCGAGCGATGGCCGCAGCAGCCACGCCCGCAGCAACCGCTTGCCCATCGGCGTGACCGCCGCGTCGATCGACCGAAATAGAGTTACGCCCGCATCGGTGCCCGCGAACAGCGGCTCGATCAATTCCAGATTCCGCACCGTCACTGCGTCGAGCACCAGGCAGTTCTGCCGCTCATACCATCCGATGCGGTCCACATGATCGAGCGACCCGCGCTGCGTCGAGCGCACGTAATAAAGGATCGCTCCTGCCGCCGAAGCCGCCGCGGTTCGACCCGCCAGCCCGAATCCCTCAAGCGACAACACCCCAAAATGATTCTCCAGCAAGGGAAGCGCATGATCGGGCGCAAAGATCCAGTCATCCAGCGGAGTTTCTGTGAGATTCCCGACCGGCGCGTTCAAAGAAGAACCACGTAGGGACGGACGCATTCGTCCGTCCGGCCGGGCGAAGATCGGCTGCTTTGCGGCCTGCTCAAACAACGGCGCCGCCGACCCATATAGCAACTCCTTCGGCCGCAACTGCTCCAACTCCTCCTGCACCCTCCGCAGCGCCCCCTCCCCCGAAAACTCCGTAGCCCGAAATTCCCCGGTCGACAAGTCCAACGCCGCGAATCCCACCGCCTCCCCCACCTGCGCGATCGCCGCCAGAAAGTTATTTTCCTCCGACCCCAGCGACGAATCCGCCGCCGTCCCCGGCGTAACCACCCGCGTCACTTCCCGGCGCACCAGTTTCTTCGCCAGACGCGGATCCTCCATCTGCTCGCAGATCGCCACCTTAAACCCGCGCCGGATCAGTTTCCCGATGTAGCCCTCCGCGGCGTGATAAGGCACGCCGCACATGGGGATAGCGATCCCTTTCTCCTTGTTGCGCGAGGTCAACGTGATCTGCAACTCTTTCGATGCGACCACTGCGTCGTCGAAGAAAAGCTCGTAAAAATCCCCCAAACGGAAGAACAAAAGCGCAGTCGGATGTTCTTTCTTGACGGCGGCATACTGCCGCATCAGCGGAGTGGACGGCTCGGTCATCTATGCGGGCTTCGGCGGATTATAACAAAGCGCCGCGCCCCGCTCGTACGTCATTTCGCATTTGCCGCCGGCAAAGTATCGCCGCGAATCCGGTTGACTCCGCTTCGTCCTGGTGTTCTCCTTTTCACTTCTATGGAACTGCGCAAAGACCCGATCACCCGCTCGTGGGTCATTACCGGGGACGATCCCGGCGACGCCGGCGCACGCCCCGATGCGGTTTGCCCGTTCTGTTCCGACTCGGCCAACCTGCACGTGATCGCGAAAACACCGAATACTTCCGGCCCTTCCTGGTCCGCACGTTCTGTCGTACATCCGCGGCCTCTTTACCACATCGAAGGCGAGCCCGGCCGCCGCGGCGATGGCATCTACGACCGCATGCACTCGGTCGGAGCGCACGAGGTGCTCGTCGAAAATCCCAATCACGAACGTCATCTCTGGAACGCCAGCGACGAAGAGATTGCCCACTTCCTGCGCCTCGCGGCTGAGCGCATCCTCGATCTCAAGCGCGATCCCCGCATCAAGTACATTAGCCTCTTTAAAGATTACGGCAGGAACGCCGGCCAGGAATTCAGCCACCCCACCTCGCAGATCACCGCCACCATGTTCGTCCCGCGTCGCGTGCTCTACGAACTGCGCGCCGGACGCGAGTATTTCGTCAGCAAAGAACGCTGCGTGTTCTGCGACATCATCCAGCAGGAGGAACGCCAGGCCCAGCGCGTCATCGAAGCCCGCGGCGACTATCTCGCGCTCTGCCCGTACGCGCCGCGCGTCCCCTACGAAAGCTGGATCCTGCCGCGCAACCACGACGCCTCCTTCGAGCGCACGGGCCTCAACAAGCCCGGCCTGCGCACCGACCTGGCCGCGCTCCTGCGCCGCACCCTGCAGCGCGTTCGCTCGGTCACGGAAGACTTTCACCTGGTCCTGCACACCTCACCCAGCAGCTTGCATCCATCGAAGAATCTGGGTTATTGGAAGACCATCGATGACGACTATCACTGGCACATCGAGATTCTTCCCGTCATCAGTTCGAAGGCGCGCTCCTACACGTTTAAAGAGGTGTATTACTCGCCTGTCAGCTCCGAGACCGCCGTAAAGCAGCTCCGCGAAGCCAAGATCGACGGCTAGTTTCTAGGTTGTGTGGGGACGGCCGCCTCGTCCGTCCCCTGAGCAAGCGCAGCGAGCAATAGGGATACTCGGTTGACTCTGAAGATTGACGGATGACTGCCCGCAGTCCCATCATTGAAGCGCCAGCATGGTTTGCAGATCGTTCGCAGGACGCAGAAAGGTCAATAGTGACAAGGGCAAGCCGGCACCAGCTATCTTCAGCCATGCGCCGCATGGCCGCGTTCGTCATGGCCTGTTCCTGCGCCCTCTCGCAATCTTCCGCGCCCGCTGCCAGTCCGCAATCCGACGCTTCGCCAGGCTTCGTCGTCCGTATCTCGGTCAATCTGGTGCAAGTCGACGCCGCCGTCACCGACTCCAAAGGCAAGCCGGTCACGGACCTCAAAGCCGACGACTTCGAAGTCCTGCAGGATGGTGCCGCGCAAAAGGTCGTCAACCTCAGCTATATCACCGAAGGAGTCAAGCTGGCACCTCCAGTCCCGGCTCCTGCCAAAGGCGCCAGGCCCGTCGTCCCGCCACCAGTAAGCCTTAAGCCCGGCCAGGTGCGGCGCGTGATCGCCCTCGTCGTGGATGATCTCGGACTCTCCCCTGCAAGCGTCGCGCAGGTTCGATCGGGATTGAAGAAATTCGTTGACCACGACATACAGCCCGGCGATCTGGTCGCCGTGGTGCGCACCGGTGGCGGTGTCGGTGCACTGCAGCAATTCACCACCGACAAGCGCCTGCTCTACGCCTCCATCGATCGACTGCGATACAACTTCAACGGACGCGTTGGAAGTTTTACCCCCATCAATCCCGCACCCGCGCTCGATACTTCCCAGACCTTGACCCTTCCCGCCCAGGCCGCGTCTGCCTCCAACGGGCTCACACAGCCTGCCTCCGGAACATCGAGCACGGCGATGAACGGGCTCCAGGGCGCTAGCGTCTCCTCCCTGATCTCCGATCCCGACGATGCCTGCTCGCTCGGCACCGGCAGCGCTGTTGGTTCCCTGGCAGCCGTTCGCTACGTCGTGCAGGGCCTTCGCGATCTCCCCGGCCGGAAAGCGCTGGTTCTATTTTCCGAGAGCATGCAAATGTTCGAACCTCCGGGCGTGATCACGACCAGGCCCTTCGTCAAGGGAATGACGTCGGGCAGCGGCGAGTCTTCGAACTCGTGGACCTGCGACTACTCCCGCGTTCGCGACAGCTTTCATAAGCTGACCGATGCGGCCGAACGCGCTGCCGTGGTGATCTACACCGTCGACCCGCGCGGCGTCGATCCCGTCATGTTCGATGTCGCCGATAATCCACTCCAGAACGCCCACTCGATGGCGGACGCCTCGGGAGCGAGCCTGCCCCGGCAACTCGGCCAGAAGAGTGAACAGTATCGTGCCTCGCAGGAAGGTCTTCACGCGCTCGCCGAAGACACCGGCGGGACTTTTGCGGTACACAACGACATGCTCGGCGCCATCCGCGAAGCTGCCGAGGATTCCTCAAACTACTACCTGATCGGCTACCGTCCTCCCGCCAACAGCTTCGACGAAAAGAGCGGGCAGAAGTTCCACAAAATCGAAGTCCATGTCAAACGGTCGGGCCTCAAGGTCCGCTCCCGCAATGGCTTCTTCGGATTCCCCGGACGCGAGCGCAGCGCCCCCGCCTTTACCCGCGAAGAACAGTTTGCCCGCGTGCTGGTCTCCCCCTTCGCCGTGAACGACATCCACGTGCGCATGACCACACTGTTCTCCCATTCCGACCAATCGTTTCTCAGCACCCTGCTCTATATCGACGGCAAAGATCTGACTTTCACGCAAGAGCCGGATGGATCTTACAAAGCCGTGCTCGATGCCGTCGCCATCACCTTCGATGAAGACGGCCATTCGGTCAACGACACGCAAAAGACCTTCACTCTTCACGGCAGCGAGCATGGCCGGGATATGGCCGTTAAGAACGGATTGATCCTGACCCTTCAGCACGCCGCCGAGAAACCCGGTCCTTATCAACTGCGAGTCGCGGTCCGTGATGCCAGCTCGAAGAAGATGGGAGCCGCCAGCCAGTTCGTGGAAGTGCCCGACCTGAAGCATAACCATCTCGCGGTCTCGGGAATCCTGATGAAGCAGCAGGATGCGGCCCCCGGCAAGCAATCCGCGTATGCAACGCAGTCGGTAGCTCTCGATCCGAAGGGGAATGAGGCGATTCGAATCTTCAAGCCGGGAGAAAACGTGGGTTGGGAATTTCAGATCTTCAATGCCCACAAGGGCCCTAGCGAGAAGCCCGATGTGACCGTGGAAACTCGGATCTTCCGCGAGGGCAGCGAAATTGCGCGCAGCGAGCCTGTCCCCGTTTCCTTCCCCAACAACGTACCCCTCACCCAACTGGCTGCCAGCGGCAAGATGGTCCTGAGCTCGAAGTTTCTACCCGGAGACTACGCTCTGCAGGTCGTCGTCACCGACAACCTGGCCAAGAAGAAGAATGCGATCGCGTCGCAATCCATCGATTTCACCGTAGACGCGCAGTAGGGTCTCTCCGTCAGGCGCAATAGTGCAGGTATGGCTGAGCATTCAACTTTCCATCGTCCGCATCGGAGCCGGGAACCAGCGAAAAAAGATAAATCACGGCAACCAGAGTCATGAGCGCCACTAGCAAGTAACCCAACGCAATCAACGGATGTTCGCCAATCCAATGCGTATCTGTCCTCCGGTGGTGCCGGTGGCGTTTCTTGACGCGGATGCGAGCCGGCCCCTGCCAGCGGATCGTGTTTCGGTCAGCACGAGCCGGAGCATCCACATCCTGTTGCCAGTGCTCCGATAGTTGCTCGTCATACTGGCGGCGCAATGACGGATCCGATAACAATTCGTACGCCTCGTTGATCTCTTTAGTCGCGATCTCGGCCTCACGCTTCAGTTCCGGCGAAAGGGTAGAGACCGTATCCGGATGTATCTGCTTGAGCAAGTTTCGATACGCCGTCCTAATTTCCAACGGGGTGGCGTCCTCTGAAACTCCGAGGACCGTGTAATAGGTGTCTTCACTCATTACCGATTTCATGAATCCTGCCGAAGCACCGAACGGGGCTGGCAATCCAGGACACAACTCACGACAGGGAACCGGACTTGCCATTGCCCCTTGCCGGGGCTTACTCGTGCTCGTTGTGGAGGAGGAGGAATCCTCTCACGGGGCTCTCGAGCACCCTTTGGCACGCTAGGGGAAAAGTGCCATTCTCCGCATTTGATTCTGCGCGAGCCTGAAAGTCAAGAAATTCGATTTCACGGGAGCGTCTCAGTTTGCGCGTTCTTTCTTGGCACCAAGTTCACATTTCATGACCCGATTTCCCCCCGGTTTTCGCAGTTACTAGTGACGGACAAAAAGCGGCCGTGGCTGAAGGGGTTCAACTCGCGGCCCGCGAGTCCATTCTGGGGGAAATCACAGCATGAAGACACAAGCAGTCCTCGCCTTTATCATCATCTGCCTTCTCATGGCGGCCCTGCCCGCAGCCGCGCAGCTCCCGGCCTACCACGCCAATGTATTGGGAATCTCCGATGGCCGCACCAACATTCAAGTGGAAATCCCCACCGGCCTCAACAAATGGGGCCAGGTGATTGGCACCTACGGCGGCGGCCTCTCCGGCGGAACCCACGCCGTGCTCTGGACCCCTGCCTCTGCCAACGACGGCTCCAGCACCGGAACTCTGTTCTCTCTCGAGTCTTCCTCGGGGTTCCCTCCAGGGACCGCGGACACCAGTCCCAGTGGACTCAACGATCGCGGCCAGGTGGCTGGCCTGGCCTACACCCCGGGACAAGGCGACGGCAACCAGGACCAATCCTGGATGTGGCGGCCCACCACCCTCAATAGCACCACCGGCATTCTTCACGGCAATAGCGGATCGGCAGTGACCTTCGCTCTGGTATCGATCACCGGGTTTGGATCCGCCGCCGAGTACAACCAACTCATCAACAGCAAAGGTGCGATTGCGGCCTATGGCATCAGTGCCCGCGCCCTGCTCTTTACCCCGACCACGCCCAACTCCAAGACTGGCACCTGGACCTACGATGCCAATCATGGCGCGGCACCGTCCGGGTTTAACGATGCCGGACAAATCGCCGGCAGCAGTTGCGATAGTTCGGTATGGAACGGCCCCTACCTGCACAGCGGCGCTTTTCCCCCGCTGCTTGATTCCGACGTCATCACTTCGCCGCTATGGATTCCGCCCTCCAGCCTTGAGTGCGTGAGCGCAGGCGCCGCCCTCAACTCCAAGGGGCATCTCGCGGTCGGCGCAGTCAGCGTCGCCAACGTCATCCGCGCGTATCTTTATAAGAACGGTACGGCCACCGACATCAGCACTGGACTCTCCTCCCACGTGCTCGCGATCAACGCCTCCGACCAGGTAGTGGGCTACGCCGATACGGATACCCGCCGGGCGTACCTGTTCCAGAGCGGACAAGCCGTGGATCTCAATACGCTGAACGATTCCACCGGAGGGCTTCTCCTCAAGCAAGCGATCGCCATCAACAGCGCGGGACAGATTCTCGCAACCGGCGTCTACCCCGGCGCGGGCGCCAGCGTCCTGCTCACTCCGAATGCCCTCGTCATCAACCCGGTGGTCGTCACCAAGGGCACGATGCAAATCAATGGAACCATCTATAGCCAAACCGTGACCGTGCAGAACATGGGCACGACGACCATCTCGGGCCCGATTTCGGTAGCTCTGGACGGCCTCACCGGGGGTGTGACGCTGACCAACAGTACTGGGAAAACGTTCTACTCCGTACCAGGAAGCGTCTACGCCAACGTCAGTTCGAGTGACCTGGCGCCCGGCGCTACCACGGCTGCGTTCACGCTCACGTTTTCCAATCCCAAGCTGAAAACTATCAACTACACCCCGCGGGTCCTGGGTACCTCAGCCCCGCGCTAGGTTCCCCTCGCGATGTAACCGCCGCAGGCAGCGGAACGTCCACCCGAACTGCGCCCGCGTCGGCGCGATGGCCCCACGCACCGGAATCCGGCATAGGTTTGCTCAGCCCAGCCCGTGGTCTCCTGCTAGAATCCCTCTTCTTCAGGAGACCGGCTCCATGCGACATCTTCTCTGCTGTGCTCTGTTGCTTTCAACGTGCCTTGCCCAGACGGCGACTCCCTCGTCCAAACAAAAAGTTCTCTGGCAAAAACTCGAAGCCAGCATCGAGCAGGTCGACCAGCACCTTGACAGCGTCATGGGTGTCGCCATCGCAGATCTCACCACGGGCGATCATTATTTTCTGCACGAAGACGAAGTCTTCGCCCAGGCCAGCTCCATCAAGATCACGATCCTCGCCGATCTTTATCTGCAGGCGCAGCAAGGCAAGCTCAAGCTCACTGATCTCTACACCGTCCAGTCCTCGGACCTCGTGCCCGACAGCGACATCATGAACGGCCTCACCCCGGGCGTTACCCGCCTCACCCTGCGCGATCTCGCCACCATGATGGTCGCCGTCAGCGATAACGCGGCCACCAACGTTTTGATCGATCATGTCGGCATGCAGAACGTCAACGCCATGCTCGACTCGCTCAGCCTCACCCACACCCGCCTGCGCCGCAAAATGATGGACCTGGAAGCCGCCAAGGCAGGCCGCGAGAACATTTCCACCCCGCGCGAAATGATGACGCTGCTCGACGCCATCTTCCACGGCAAGCTGCTGAGCAAAGAGTCGACAGAAGACTTCTTCAAAGTCCTGAGCACGAACAAGGCTTCCTTCATTCCCCGCGATCTGCCAGCCGGTTTGAAGATCGCCAACAAGCCCGGTGAACTCGAAGCGGTGCGCAACGACTCCGGCATCGTCTTCGTCGAAGGCCGTCCCTACGTGATCTGCGTCATGACCGCATTCCTGCGCAACGAACGCGATGGTGAGGAAGCGATCGGCAAAGTCTCGCTCGAAACCTGGCGCATGTTCGACCGGCTGAGCCGTGCCACTGAATACGGAAGAGTTGTCTCCTTGGGAAATGGCGCCAGATGACGCGCTCAACGCTTTCGTGTCGTCTGAGCGCGCTGCTTTTGCGCGCGAAGCCTATGCAATCTACTCGAGAGACCTGACCCTCGGCGCTGTGACTGCGGGGTTGAGGAAAGGAAAAATCTAGCTCGCTCCCGCGCCAGTTCTCATCCCCACTAGCTGCTGCCGCATGTACAACAGCGCCGCTCCCGCCTCCATGGGCTGCGAAAAGTAATAACCCTGCCCGTACTCGCACCCCAATTCGGTCAAGCGCTCCACCTGCCGAATACTCTCAATGCCCTCGGCGATGACCTTCAAGTTCATCTTGTGCGCGAGGGTAACGATCAATTCGATAATGTCCGCCGCGGCGCGGTCGGTTTGCATCTCACGAATCAACGACCGGTCGATTTTCAGCGCATCCACGGGAAATTGCGTCAGCCCGCGCAGGGAAGTGGATCCGGTCCCGAAATCGTCGAGCACCACTCCAATCCCCATGTGCTTGAGATGCGAAAGGACCGTGATCGTCAGTTTCGGATCGGCCGCAGCGACGCTCTCCGTCATCTCCAGTTGTAGCCGCACCGGATCGATTCCCGTCTCCTGCAGCGCATCCTGAATGTCATTCACCAGCCGCGCGTCCGCAAATTGCCGCGCCGAGACGTTGACCGTGACTTTCGTCTTTTGCCCGGAGCGGTCGTTCACCTCCCACTCCCGCAGTTGCCGGCAAGCCTGCACGATCAGCCAGTGCCCGATCGAAACCAGCACGCCTGTGTCTTCCGCAGCCTCAATGAACCGGTACGGCGAAATCAGTCCCTGCGTGGGATGGTCCCACCGCAGCAGCGCCTCGAAGCTCGCAATCCGCCGCGTATCCAGTTGCACCACGGGCTGGTAGTGAATCCGGAACTGCCGTTCCGCCAGCGCCGTGCGCAAATCCGTTTCGAGCTTCAATCGGCCGACAGCGCGCGTGTGCATGGCCTCGTCAAACACCTCGCAGCGCGACCCGCCCAGAGACTTCGCCCGTCGCATGGCCACGTCCGCGTCTTTCAGCACCTCTTCGGGACGCGAGTGCGCGGCTGTGCTCAACGCAATCCCCACACTCAACGCCGCCCGCACTTCCCGCGCGTCGATCTGCATCGGTTCCGCCACTGCCGCCTGAATCCTTTTCGCCATCCGCAGCGCATCGCTCGGATCGCTGACCGCCTCCATCAGAATTGTGAATTCATCTCCACCCAGCCGGAACAGCGTCGTCTCCACCGGAGACGCACTGCGATCGCGGCGCACCGTCGCATCCTCTTGCCGCACCTGCATCCCCAGGCGCCGCGTAACTTCCATCAGGATCTGGTCGCCTGCCGCCGTTCCCATGGAGTCATTGAAGACCTTGAAGTGGTCTACGTTCGCCAGCAGCAGCGCGCACGATCGTCCGGAGTCTCCCCGCACCCGCACATACGCGTTCTGCAAACGCTCCAGAAACGACCGCCGGTTGGGCAGTCCGGTCAACGGATCGTGAAACAAATTGTGCTCCAGCTTCTGTTCGGCTCGCTTGCGCTCGGTGATGTCGCGATTCACAATCACGAGCTTGGTCACTTCGCCCTTCGCGTCCCGGATCGTGCTGGCAATCGACTCCACCACCCGCCAGCTGCCATCTTTATGCTTGATCCGGTACTCCAGTCCCTTGCCGATCCCGCTCTCGCGCGCCTCCCGCGCCGCATCCAGCACCCGAAACCTGTCGTCCGGATGGATCTGCTCGAACGCCGACGTGTCGCTCAGTTCGGCCGGCGAATACCCCAAAATCCGCTTGTACGCGGGGCTGTTGTAGAGACGGCGTCCCTTCACGTCCACCAGCGCAATCATGTCGGCCGCGTTTTCGGTCACGACCTGGAAGAGTTCTTCCTTGTTCTTCGCCCCCCGATAAATTTGATACATCCGCACCTGCTGATACAGCACGACCACCACCAGTACCCCCAGCAGAATCCAGATCCATGGCAACGGCATTGCGGAGTTCTCCTGAGGAGATATATCGGCAATCGGGCAACAGGGTTTAGTCAAGGCGGGCGCTGGGCGAGAAGCTCTTCCGGGGACTGCTAGAGCGTCCGGAAACGATCCTTCACTTCGCGGACAAACTCCATAAAGCGCGGCTGGGTGATGATCTGGGGATGCCAGCAAAGATCCCGCTCCACTAGATCGTAGGTTTCTACGATGTGCGAGCCGGGCAGGGGATTGCCCTTGGCGTCGTGCTCGCGCCCCATCAACCAGAGATGGTCGGCGACGGCCGATGCGGCCGTAATGTCGTGGGTGACCACGATGATGGTGTTGAGTTCATCCATGTTCGCGACCTTCTGGATCAGTTCGCTGGTCTTTTCCAGCATTAGCAGGTCGAGGCCGCTGAAGGGCTCATCCATCAGCAGAAAATGATCGGAGCAAAGGATCTGCTGGATGATGGCGCAACGCTGGCGCTGTCCGCCGGAGAGTTGCACCGGGTAGAGGCGTGCCTTGTCCATCAGTTCGAAGTCGGTCAAGTATTGAATGACTTTATCGCGCGCAGTCTTGTCGTCCTTCTCTTTCTGATTTGCGGCCAGCAATAAGTTCGACATCACGGTGCGATGCTCGAACAGCGGATAATCCTGCGCCACCACGCCAACCTCACCGGCCTGCACCGGGCGGTCAAGACCGTTGATCGTGACTCGTCCCGAGGTTGGCTTGTTGAGTCCGGCGATGATGCGGAATAGCTGCGTCTTGCCAATGCCGCTGGGGCCGAGGAATCCCACCACCTGGCCCTGGACGTGATCGGTGCAAACGATGTCTCTGATCTCCGCGCTGACGTGTTTGAGGATGGGACGGCCATCGTATTCGAGCGAGACGTCCTCCACCTTCAGCAGCGTTTTTCCGTAGGTGTACGTGGGCATGATGTCTTCTTACTTTCGCTCCAGAGTCAGATCCGCGTACGGACAGAAAATGTTGCGCAGCAGGCCGATCCCATAGTCCTGACCCAAGCCGAGCAGCAGGATTGTGATCTGAATGGCGAAGACCGCGCTCAGATGGAAGTGTTTGTTCTGATTCAGCAGCATGGCGCCGACTCCGCCTTCCGAGCGGGAGATGCCTTCGACCATGGTCAGCATCATCCATCCCATGGCGGCGTTCTGGCGCAGCACTTCGAAGGCTCGATCGGCCTGACCGATCACCACCACTTCGTAGACGACGCGCCACTCGCCCATGCGCAGCGTACGCGCCAGGTCGAATCGTTCTTTGGGAATGCTGGCGACGACTTCCGCCATGCCGGTGACAAAGAAAACCGATACCGAGAACACCAGCAGATAGAGTTTGAGTGTATGCCCGGTGCTGGCCATCAGCGTGAAGAAAAACGTCAGGCCCACCATGGAGAGAAAACGCAGCTTGCTGAGCAGGGTGACGATGGGACGAAAGAACGGGATGACCGTGAGGTAGGCCATCAGCAGCGACAGGACGGTCGCGAGGGCGATGGCCTCCAGATTCAGGACGAAGCTGGTGATCAGCTCGCCGCCCAGACCTTGCATCCACATTTCGCCCAGCGCCTGCCAGACTTCTTTCGGCTTGGGCAGGAAGACGGTCGGGGAAAAAATCCAGACGAAAAACAGCAGCACCAATTGGAAGCCGACCATCCAGCGGATGGTTTGTTTAGAGATCACCCGGTTGGGTGATAAAACCTCAATTGCCTCATTCATCTGGAACTCGGTCTTCCGATACAGACACGGGAGGCCGTCTGGACCCTCCTCATTCTGATAAGAGTTAGCTGCCGGACAACGTGATTTCCACGCGGCGGTTCGCGGCCTTTCCGGCGGCCGTGTCATTGGTCGCCACCGGATTTTGCGAGCCATGCCCGACAATCTTAAAGCGGTTGTCGGGGAAGTTGCGCGGCGCGTGCCTCTGCAGCCAATCTTTCACCGCGGACGCGCGGGCGTCGGAGAGCGCCTGGTTGATTCCCTCGCTGCCAGTGTTGTCGGTGTAGCCGTCCACCTGAATAAACAGGCCCGTGATGGCGAGCGAGTCTTTCAGTTCCGACATGGTTCGCACGCCCTCGGGTGTGAAGGTCGCCTTGCCAGTGTCAAAGTTGATGGAGTACGAGCGCTTCGAAACCACCGGGCCGGACTGATTGGCGGCATACTGCGGTGCTTCACCCTCGGCTCCTCCGCTGCTCATGCGCGCCTGCGCTCCCGTGATGAAAGACTTGTCTTCGATATCTTTCACGTCGGGAATCGGCGTGTCTTTGAACAGCGCGGGATATTGCTGGGTCGCGATGTTGGCGAAGACGGTGTAGGTCGAGCGGAAATTGTCGTTGCTGCCGGGCTCCAGGCCAAAAAGTATCAGGTTGTCGGCCAGGTTGTTGACGGTCGAACCGCCGAGATCCACTTTCAATCCTTGCGCGTCGGTCTCGGTCACGCCTTTGTAGTACTTGTACCAGTAGGCTTCGTCCTGATCGGCATAGACCTTGGCGCTGATGGCGGACGCCTTGCGCAGCACCTGGTCGAACGCCTTGACCTGGTCGCCGGCTTCGAACGTGGCCGCGAGCATTCCCTCAACTTCGGCGCGATTCCGTTCGAAGAAGTTCTTGGGGCCAAGAATTACGGCGGGCATCTGCGAACGGTACTGCTTGGAACTTACGACTTTGATCAGCCCGCCCTTGCCCTTGGCAATGGTGACGTCGCCGGGAGTCCAGGTCACGACCGCATTCACGCAAACATGCTTGGTCTCTCCGGTGAGATGTCCGTCTTTTACGACTTTGCGGTCATCGCACTTTCCGGCAACGTAGTCGGCAGCGGCCACGTTGTAGTCAGAGGCGTTGAGCCAGTTGACTGCATCTGGATCCCACGTCTTCTCATCCGGATTGTTCTTGATGCCGTTGTCGCCTTCCCACTTCTGGGCAATGTTCCAGTCGCCGTCGCGGAGAACGCCTTCCACCAACAGGCCTTTCGCCTTCTCGGGATTGCTCTTCACTTCGGGCGGAGCCATGAGCGAGTCTTCGCCGCGGCTGTAGCCGGTCGCGCCAATGACTTTTGCCTGATACTCGTTGCCGAGTTTCTTCAGTTGGGGATTCACCGCCGCCAAAAACTGCCCCGAGCCATCGCCCATGATGACGACAAAGTTCGCACCGTTGGAGCACTGCGATGAACCGTTGGACATCTCGCGAGCACAGGCGATCAGGTCTTCCTGCATCTTTCCGGTGTCATCCTGTCGAATGAGCGCGAGGTTGACGCCGTGCTTTTCCATGAGCGACCCCTTGGTGGTGTTCGCCCCGCCATTGGCGTAGATCATGTTGATCTGGGCATTCCATTCCCAGATCTCGCCGCGAATCAAGGTAGCCGGCACACTCGCGGCGGTCGCCGTCGGAAGCGCCACCGGCTCCACGTTCTGCACCATGGCTTCTTTCACGTCCGGCAAGACCGCCTTCTCCGGAACCAGCGCCTTCATCACGCCGGGAGTCGGAATCCAGCCAAGTTCCGCGGCCTTGCGGAGTCCAAACACGAAGCCAACTACAAGCAGAATGATCAGGATGATTTTCGGGCCAGTCTTCAGATGTGCCATGCCTTGCGTTTCCTCCCCGTGTGCCACTCGCGCTTGAAAATCTCGTTACTTGAACATGTCTCCGTAATCGCCCGCGCTCTTGGCTGCGGGCGGAGCGTCCGGCGCTTTTCCGGCCGGAACCGGCACGGGCGCTGCGGTTGCGCCGGGCAACAGGAACGCGGTGTCGGTCGCGCCGGAAGTGAGCAGCTTCTGCTCGTAGGCGTCCAGTTTCTCCAGGGCCTCGGTCTCGACAGCGCCGTTTTCCAGATCGATGGTGTCCATAAAGTTCTGCGCCAGGCGCTGGAAGTCTTCCATCTCCCCGAGTTTCCGGCCAGCCTCTTCGGCAAGGTGCTCCATGGTCTGGTTGTAGAGGTCTTTCTCGTCGCCGTTTCCCTTGATGACCGCCAGGGCCGTGCGATAGGCGCGGTATGCCGTGTTGATGGTCTTGTATTCGATTTCCGCCTGGCGGACTTCGTTATCGGTGTCCTCAATGTAGAAGTCGATGTGCACCGCCCACTTGCTCAGCAGGTCGTAGATATTTTGCAGCTTGTTGAGAAGTTGCTGGTAGCTCAAGTTCGATTTCTGCAGGCGTCCGGCCTGGTTGGCCTTGGCCTTCATCTGCAGGGCCATCCGGAGCTGCTCATTCTGGTCGGCCGTGCTGGTCGCGATCTTCTTGGCATGAGCCGCCAGCCGCATATTCTCGCTGGCCATCGCCGCGTTTTTGTCGATGACATTTTTCAGATACTGAATCTGCCCGCTGACGTTGCTGATCTGCTGCGACATTACGTCACGGCGCTTGCGCATCTGCGACAAGTGATCTTTCAGAATGCCGATGGGATCGATGTTGATGATCAAGCCGGTAATCCAGCGCATCAGCAGACGAAACAGAAGATGGGTGCGGCTGCTGAAAACGACAAACAGGACAGCGGCTATGATCCCCGCCAGATAAATCATGTGCAGCGTGTCGGCCAGCATGGAGACGATGAAGGGCACGATTTGAGCCCACCCGTAAACCGCCGCCGCCGCGGCCAAAGCGATAAAAATCATTCCGGTCTTGCCTTCCGGGCGCGACCAGAATGACTTCAGTTCATCACCGAGATTCGTTGGAGTGGACGGAGTGATGCTCATGGTTCTTTATCCTCAAATCTTTTCTTCATCCCTGGAGAAGGCTGACGTACTTGGCCTTCTCCTGATCGATCTCAAGAGCGCGTCGCTGGGCTGCGATCGCGAATTGCGATTCGGCCCGCTGGATCTTGCCCTGGGCTCCCACCAGTTCGGTCGTGACGTCTGAGAGCCGCTGCTGCAGTTGTGCAATCTCTTTCTGCTTCTGCGCGATCGTGTCGGTGACCTCCTGCACTCTCTTCTGGCGGTCGTCAATTTCCCGCTGCTTGGTGGCGGCCGCCGACGCGGCAAACGATTCTTGCTCGTTCTGCAGTGCCACCTTCAGGCCGTCGAAGGTCGCGAGAATCTTTTCCTGGGAGAGCCCTTCCTGCGCCTTGGCCTGAACCACCGCAGTCTTGAAGCGCGTGCGCTCGTCCAAGGAGGGGATCGCCGTCAGCGGATCGAGATATTTGTGGATGGTGGCGGCGACCTGGGTCGCATTGAAATTCGTTTTCGCCAGAATTCTCTGGTAGACGTGCTCCGTCTCTTCACTCATGGGTTGCGTGCTTGCCGGATGATAGGCAGCGCTGTCGCTGGAAGTCGCGACGGGTGCGGCTACGGGCGCTGCTTCAGATTGGGGCTGCGAAGGCTGCGGCGATTGCTTGGGATCGTCGTCCTCGATGATGACGTGTTTCAGACCGTCGATGAATTTGTTGCTCATAACGCGCACTCCACGGTTTTGGTTACGTGAACTCCCGCCCGAGAGTTCCACCACGACACGGACAGCTTTGCCTTGTTTGTCCGTATGTTACTGAAAATGATCGTCTCGTTGTAGCATCGCGTGAGGATAGGTACCTGCTCTACCAACTGCGACTACGGCGCAGCTCTGGTCCCGGGACGGTTCACAGAGGATGCTATGTCCTGTGGCGGGTGGTGTCAACGTGCGATTGGCGCGGAAATATTGCACTTCGCAAAGTAATTTCGCGAAAGGTGATGCAACCGGTTACTCGGCCGGTTTGGAGCTGTGTGGCCGGAGCGACCGCGCAATCAACACCAGCCCTCCCACCAGCAGGATCAGCATCACCATCGTCTCGAAAAGAGTGGTCGGCTGAAAGTAGATATGCAGGTTGGCGATGATGCCCGCGAAGATGAACAGCGCTCCGGCAACGGTCAGCAGCCATCCGACCGTGCTCTTTCCATTCCAGAAAAGAATCCCGATGCCGAATAGCATTGGCAGGAGCGTGATGCCGAAACTGCTCCCTCCCCAGAAACTCCAGTACGACCCGACCACGCTCACCCGATGGGTGATCAGAAATCCTCCAATGCAGGCCATGACAAAGCCCACCAGAAACTGGCCCAGTCCGCCGGACGTTCCGCCGACATCGTTGATTGAACGGTTTTCCATGTGCGGAAGGATAGCACTCCGGGTTGCCTTGCGAAATGGGTAGGCCGCTACAATTTCGTGGCGTCGCACGGATGACGACAAATCCCCGTCCCCCGTTCCATAATGTCCTCATGTCCGAGAATCCACCGGTCCGCCGCCTCAAGACCTACACCGGTGCCCAGGGATACGTGTACCAGTACTATTTCGTGGGCAAGCGCCCCGCTTTGCCCGACGATTCCCCAGCTCCCGCGACGGAATTCATCTTCGACGTCACCTCCGACCGCAAGCTCACCTACTCCGTCAGCGTTTTTCTGCCGGAAGCGGCGCGGGCCCAGTGGAGCACTGCGCACGGCCGTCCGCTGAACGACGCCGAGCAATACGCCGCCGTCAAGCTCCGCCTCTTTCGCGCCTTCGACGAACTCGAGGATGTGAAGTCCCACGGCCGCCGCTTGACGATTGACAGCGCACAACTGGAAGAAGCCCTGGCAAGCTTGGGCGTGGAGTGATTGTGTGGAAGAGCGGCCCTTCAGGGTCGCGTCAGGAGCAAGCTTGAGAGGGCGTTAGCCACTGTGGTCCGGTGCGCGATGGCGCTGGTGATATAACTTCTGGCGGAGTATCCCTTGAAAAATCCCAAATCAAACTTGATCGTCCCATTCCTTTTTCTGACTCTTCTCTCCGCTCCCTCCTTCTCCCAAACTCCGCGCTGGCCCGAACAAAATGCCAACGATTGGTACGCCCTCCAACCCTGGCTCGTCGGCAGCAACTACGTCCCCAAGTCCGCCATCAACGAACTCGAGATGTGGCAGGAGTCCACCTTCGATCCCGATCAGATCGACAAAGAATTCGGATGGGCCGAATCCCTCGGCATGAACACCATGCGCGTCTTCCTCCACGACCTGCTCTGGCAGCAGGACGCCCCCGGCTTTCAAAGGCGCATCGACCAGTTCCTCACTATCGCCGCGCGCCACCACATCCGCCCGCTCTTCGTGCTCTTCGATTCCTGCTGGGATCCCGCTCCGCAACTCGGCCCGCAGCACGCTCCGACTCCCGGCGTCCACAATTCCGGATGGGTGCAAAGCCCCGGTGCCAAGGCGCTCGCCGATCCCACGCAGATCCCGCGCCTCAAAGCCTATGTCCAGGGCGTCGTCGGAGCCTTCGCCAAAGACAACCGCATTCTCGGCTGGGATGTCTGGAACGAGCCCGACAACGCCGGCGGCGGAGACTACTCCACCACGGAATTGAAATACGAAGACAAGATAGCTCGCGTCGCCCTGCTTCTTCCGCAGGTCTTCGAGTGGGCCCGCGCTGTGCATCCCTCCCAACCTTTGACCAGCGGCCTCTGGGACGCCGACTTCGCTGAGGACGAATCCGCGCTGCACGAGGTCGACCGCATTCAACTGCGCGAGTCCGATGTCATCACCTTTCACAACTACAGCTGGCCCGAATCGTTTAAGGCTGAAGTCACCTGGCTGCGAAGATTCCATCGCCCCGTCATCTGCACCGAATTCATGGCGCGCTCGGTCGGCAGCACCTTCGACACGATCCTGCCCATCGCGAAGGAAGAGAAAGTCGGCGCTATTAACTGGGGATTCGTAGCCGGCAAAACTCAGACCTACTACCCATGGGAATCGTGGGAACACCCCTACGTGAAGCACGACCCGCCAGTCTGGTTCCACGAAGTCCTGCACCCCGACGGAACTCCGTACCGTCAAGCCGAAGCAGACCTGATCCGCCAACTAACAGGGAAGCATTAACGCTCTCCCGCCACCCGCCGTTGAACCGCCGGGCTACTATCAAATGTCCCTGACGGGACCGCTGTGTACATGGAGCACTACGGAGCTTTCGCTGCCTGCTTCTCCGCCGCCCGCTTCACCAGTTTCTTCAGCTTCCCCTCGATGGCCGCGTCCCCGATGTGTTCATCCTGCAGCACACCGTCCGCATCAATCGTGAAGGTATTCGGAATCGCGTGTACGCCAAAAGACTTCGCCACCGGACCCGTGAATCCGTGATCGAAATACTGCGGCCACGTCATTTCATTCTTCGCCACGAACTCCTTCCATTTGCTCTCATCCGTGTCCACACTGACGCTGAGCACGACTAATGGTTGTCCGTCGAACTTCCGCGCGATGTCCCGCACATGCGGCAGAGCCTCGCGGCACGGACCACACCACGTCGCCCAAAAATCGATCAGCACGACCTTGCCTTGCAGATCGTCCAGCGAAATCTGCTTGCCGTCGAGCGTCGTCACCGTAAACGGAGGCGCCATCAGCGCTCGCGCCAACTCTGGCTGTGCGATGTAGAGCATCGCCCGCTGCCGTTCCGGACTGTCTTCTTTCTTCATCTCTACGAACTGCACGAATCGCGCCTTCGCTTCCTCGTCCCGCTTCAGAAAGGCCAGCGCCCGCCCGTCCGCCAGGATGGCCAGTGGAAACTTCGGAGCTATCTCCAAAGCCTTTCCCAGTTCTTCGTGAGCCCGGTTGAGTGGATCGTCCTTGCGCCGTTCGATCCCTTCCTCCAGTAGCATCAGCCCAAACTGATAGTGAGCGATCGCGACGTCTTTCTTTTCCTTCGCCGCCGCCAACAATTCTTCCGCGGCAGACTCGGCGGCCTTCCACTCGTGCAGCTGCGTTCCGTACTTGATGATCTGTTGCTGGCACGCTTTGCACTGTCCTCCGTCCTGCTTGTCCGCCTTCTTGAACGAATCGAGGGCAGCATCATTCATTCGGCGATGCAGATACTCCAAACCTTCTTTGTATGATTTCTGCGCCTTTTCACTGGTAGGACCTTGCGCCGTACTCTCCTGCCCGCAGACCGGCAAAATGAAAAGCGATGCGATCAGGCACAGCGCCAATGTCGTCCGCAAACCGCTCATACCCGTCTCCCCCAGGTTTTGCCTCGAAACGCTATCACGACTTAAGCGCGCCGCGAAACCAATTCCTCTGGATGGGCTCCCACTACTTGCACGATTTTGGATGATAGGTGGGAGCACTACCGCGACCTTCCACAGATTGCACGACGAGTTACAATTCCCTCTGTCATGAAAAACTCCCTCATTTTCATCCTGATCCTCCTCTGCTCCCTGACCGCTTGCAACAAGTCAACAACTCCGTCTGCATCCTCTACCCCGGCCCCAGCCTCCAAGCCCCCCGACGCCGTCCAGCAAAAGCTGCAAGAGTACGCCGGAGCCTCCGCCACCAACTGCGGACGGCTTGAGGTGCACGCTCCAGAAGCGCAATCCAAGACGGCCAGCGACTGCGCCATGCAGGCCGGACAGAGCAAGCACCCGTTCTATGTCGCCTACGACATGCCCGGCATGACCGTCGGCGTCGCCGGCAACGCCGAGGGGAAACTGTTCACCGTGCAATCGCAAGGCGAAGGCCCATCGGCCGCCGTTACCAGCGGGGATTGCCCGTCGCCGCTGCGCGTGGCCAATAGCGGCCGCGTCACCTGCTTCGCCCCCGGCGACATGGGATCGATGGGCGGCGGCCATACCGCGATCCCTCCGGGCATGCCCAATCCTCACGCGCTTCCGAAGCCCAAATAGACTCAAGGGGAGTTTGTCCGTGCAGGGATGAGGGTCCGCATTACGGCCGAAACGAATAGGTGTACTTGACCACGAAGCGGTGCTCGTAGAACTGCGCCGGATTGACCGCCGCCAGGCTGGCGAATTTCTGCCCCGCTGTGTAGATCACGTACAGATCACTGTCGGGACGGTAGTTCCAGCGCAGCCGGATATTCGCGCTCGCTGCCTGTGCGTTGGCAGTGTCCACTTGAAGAATCGTCGAAAGAGACAGGAATCGGGAGAACGCGTAGTCAGTCTCCAGCGCGCCAAATATCACAGAGAAATTTCCGTCGGCAAGCGGCAGCCGAAACCGGTTCCACTGTGGTCCCAGGCTGAATGACAGCCGCTCGTTGGCGCGATACCCGGCACGGAGTCGAAGTTCATTCAATCTGCCGTTGTAGTAACTCCCGAAGCGCTCGTAGAACTGCAGCATCCACCGCCGGTCCTGGGGAGTGCCGTACGTAAGTTGGTGTCTGGTCCAGTTGTAAACGCCCACCGGAATATTGACGTTCTTGTAAATATTGAACGGGGTGGTCAGCCGCTGGGCAAACACGTCTACGATGTCGTCGTCGGTGTAGGAACCGTTGTGAAAGTCGGCGCGAAAGGTGTTCTGCCACTCCTGCGTCTGTACAACATGATGAGTGTCAGGGGCATGAAACATGAAACCCTCGAACTGCAGCTCTCGTATACCCGCGAATGCAGGCCGCGTCTTAAAGGTCGCGTCCACAAAGTCGCAAATGCAGTCGGTGCGCTCCAGAAAACCGACCGATGGATTAAAGTTAGGGCCAATCTTTCTGTGTTCCGCTTCGAAGTCAAGCCAGTTAGAGCGGTAGATCAACCCCGCCCCAAGGTTCGTCTGCCCGCCTGAAAAGCCGGCGGTACGGGTTTGGGCAGCGTAACCGCTCAACACCAGATTCTTGAACAGAACCAGCCTGCCGTCTGCACCGGTGGTTTGATTGAACGCCGAGAGCACCTCGCCCGATCGCTTGTCGATCCCCATCACTCCGACGTACGAGCCGCTTTCCCCTAAAGACTTCTTCACTCGCAGGACGGCGTAATTCGCCCACGGATTCGGCCCCGACGACCGCGTGTCCACATCCATCACTCCGAGTTCGAATCCACCCAGCGAACCCGTCACCTTCGCCCCTCCGTTGATCGGAACCTCCTGGCCGGTGATCGGATCAATTCCAATCTGCCGGCTGAAGAAGAGTTGATCGGCACTGCTGCTCAGTCCCATGGGGAAAGCAAACACGCCCGCGTTCTCCAGAAAGAACTGCCTCTTCTCAGGAAAAAACAATTTGTACGGAGTCAGATTGAACTGCTGCACGTCTACGTCGCTGTCGGCGAAGTCCGTATTGCCCGTGAGGTTGGCCACCAGGTTCGAGCGCAGGCCAATCTTGATGTCGACCCCGCCGGTGTACAGCGGAGTCGTGCCCGGAGTCAGGCCGGCGGCCGTTGCATTGGCGGGCAGGTGGCTCACCCCGCCCAGCGCATACGGCTTGACGATGAACAGGCGCCCGCTCCCGATTTCGTTGATGCCATGCAGTTCGCCGGCCTGGCTGATCTTGGCGGCGCCAAACGTTCTGCGCCATCCGCTCCACAAGTCTTCTTCATTCTTGCGCCGGATGAAGCGCTTGAAATTCACTCCCCACACTACGTCGCTGGAGTGCATGAAATTCAGCGTCGAAAACGGAATCGCAACCGTCGCGGTCCACCCGTCTGGGGTGCGCCGTGCTTCCGAAGTCCAGACTCCGTCCCACCCGGTGTCGCCGTCTTGCGTTTCCGACACTTGCTGCTCATCAGTGATAAGTGCATCGCGCTGCGTACCTAGTGGATTGATCTGGAAGACATACGCATTGCGGCGGTCATGCCGCGAGTCGATCACGATTTCAAAATAATCATCCAGTTCCTGGCTTACATCGCGTCGCAGTTGCGTGGCCACCGGACCCGTCGCCACCGAATCGTGACACGCGATCCCAAAGTAGATCTCGTTCCGCGAGTACAGCACCCGCACTTCCGTTCTCTCCGTTGCCGGTTGGCCTTCGTAGGGCTCCCTCTGCTTGAAATCGCTAATAGGGGATGCTTGCTGCCAGAGAGGATCTTCGAGCGTGCCGTCCATGCGAGGGGCCCGCTCCACCCGGACCGCCTGAGCAATGTGTTCTGCACCCGTGGCTGCGGGCTCCTGCCCCAACGCCGCCGAAGTGAAGATGCCGACAAGCAGAACACTCGTTGCGAGTTCAGCCCAAACTTTCATGCGCGCCCCGAAGCAATATACTGGTTCCTGCCTGAAGAATGGGTGAATGATCGGGAGTATTATGCGCACACGCTACATCTTGGCCTTGGCCGCACTTGCCTCGACGCTGGGTTGCACCGCGTCGGCTCGCCCTGCGGAAGATTCAGGGGCGGCTCCGCTCAAACAAGTCGCCGACGTCCCGCTCCCCGGCCCAGCCGTCCGCTTCGACTACCAGAGCTTCGACCGCACCAATGGACGCCTCTACATCGCCCACATGAACGCCGATCAACTCGTCGTCTTCGACGTGAAGAACCGCGAGGTCGTCGCCAACCTCGACGGGTTCCCCAACGTCCACGGCGTTCTCGCCGTCCCTGAAATCAATCGCGTCTTCGCCTCCGCCACCGGAGAGCACAAACTCGTCATCGTCGACATGCAGACGCTGAAGATACTTGCCACCCCCGGCCCGATCAAGTATCCCGACGGCATCGCCTACGCCCCGGCCCCAAGCGCGTCTTCGTCTCCGATGAGCATGGCAACGCCGACGCCGTCATCGACGCCACCACCAACACACTTATCGCCACCATCCCTTTCGACGGCGGCGCCGGCAACACCGTCTACGACCCCAACTCTGGACACATCCTCGTCGCCGTCCACGAGAAGAACGAGCTGGTCTCCATCGATCCTGCCACCGCCAGGATCATCGGACACCATCCCATGCCCGGACTCGACAGCCCGCACGGTGTCGCCCTTGACGTCGACGCCCGACTCGCCTTCGTCGCCGGAGAAGAGAACAACAAACTCGCCCTCGTCGATCTGACCACCATGCAGGTGCTCGCCACCTACCCCGTCGGCAAAGACCCTGACGTCCTCGCCTTCGATCCCGGCCTCAAACTCCTTTACGTCTCCGCCGAATCAGGCACAGTCACTGTTTTCCGCGAAAACGGCAAAGCGCTGCTAAACCTTGGAACCATGTCGATGCCCCATGCCCACACCGTCTCCGTCGATCCCCTTACACACCTGGTGTATTTCCCGCTGCAGAATCTGAATGGAAAGCCGGTCCTGCGCATCATGGAACCGACAGTCGCCCGCTGACCCGGTTACGGAAGAGAGTGGAAGCGAGCCATTTGTGGGTATCCAATTGGATATCCAATAATAATCGACTGCAACCATGTTGGGTCGAACGATCCGCCACTTCGTGAACCGATGAGGATGAGAAAGACATCGCGACTTGTATTCCTGCCGGTCCTCCTGGCGCTGGCGGTCGTAACTGGTTGTCATAAGACGCCCTTTGAGCAGGAGCATTTCAACGCGGAAGCCGGCAATCCTCACTGGCTCGAAATCGACCTCGACACCGCCGATCACCGCCGCACCTACAAAGAGAGCGAGTCTTTCGGATTCGCGGTGGGCTACTCCAGCGCCGTGCGGGAACTTTACAAGCTCGAAATAGCGGAGGGTTCGAGCACCATCGTCTTTACCGATCGGCTGCATATTTCGGATGGCCAGGTCGAATCCATGCACGCATACGGAGTCGTCTGCTGCAGTTCGCGGATCATCGGCCTGAACGACGAGCCCTACGTGGTCCACGCGCAGAGACGGTTCCGCCTCAAGCCCGGTACCTACCAGGTCTACATGACGACAAGGCGAGTCTTTCCATGGGACATTACGTCGGGAGTCTACCAGCCGAGCGATTGGGTCAGCGCCTCCAACCTGATCAAGATCAACGTGGTGCCTGATCCCGGCTGGCAAGAACGCGAGCTCACGAAATTCATGGGTGGCCCCAAAAACCCGGGCGCATGCATGGCCCTTGGCGTTCTGGACACTCCGGAGGCCACCGCCCAGAAGCTCGAAAACATCCGCAACCAACTCCGTTGCCCAATACCATCTCCCTCCGGAAACGCGTTCAATGAATCCGAGTACCCTGCAGCTCTGAAAGGCATGGACCAACTCGTCCAGTCCCCGACCCACGGAGTAATCCGGTCCGACGTGAATCTCATTGTCTCGATGAAGATCTGGCTGACCCACCCCGAACGCCGCCGTGTTCCCGAAAACCGTGAGGAGGCTCAGAAGTTTCACGACGCGGAAGAGGCTGTTCAGATCGACAACGAAGAAGCCCTCGTCCGCGAACTCTGCGCCGTTCTCCCCGCCAAACTCCCCGACGCCCGCCTGACGACCCAGAAGACGATCGACGACCTAACCCGAAACATATTGGCCGGAATCCAGCCCTGCCGGTAGCAGGGGTTCCGGGGATCGTATCCGTCTGTGATCCTGGTCACACACTTAAGTGACCCCCTTTCTTTGCCTTACCCCCATCCACCCGGACAATGGACGCGTAGTACTTGAGAGGTAACGGCCCGGCCCACGATATGGGGTAAACTCATGGGATTCCGGACTTTATAGGCCTATGTCACTGCTTTGGCTGCGTTTCGCACTGGGGTGCTACTTCATCGGGCTGGTCTACGCCTTCGTGGCGCTCACCCGCACCAGCGACCTTTTCAGCCGGATCGCCCTGCACGCCGCCAGTCTCGGCATGGTCTTCCACTTCGTTTCTCTCACCGAACTCTTCCTTTCCGGACAGGTCGTCTGGGCCTCCGTTCACAACGGGGAATCTCTTCTCGCATTCCTGTCAATGTCGTTCTTCATGGTCATCTACACGATCTACCAGACGACATCGCCGGGCGTGGTCGTGTTCCCGGTAGTTTTCTTCCTGACCTTTGTCGCCGCACTCGACGAACAGCCAGTGCTGCTCACCACCTTCGTCTCGCACAAAGGATGGCTCATCGCGCACATCATGCTGATCTTCACCGGCTATGCCGCGTTGCTGGTCAGCTTCGGCGCGAGTCTGCTCTACCTGCTGCAGGAGCGCCGCCTCAAGGCCAAGAAGCCCACCAGCCTGATCGCCTTCCTGCCTGCGCTCGAAGTCATCGATCAAATCGGCTACCGCTCGCTGCTCCTCGGATTCCCCTTCATGACGCTCGGTCTGATCACCGGATCGGTCGTCGCTATCACAGCTCCCCAGATCGGCCGCGTCGATTTTCTCGATCCCAAGATTCTGCTTTCGGTGCTGATGTGGGCCGTCTACATGCTCATGGTCTTCACCCGCTGGAACTCCGGATGGCGCGGACGCCGCGCCGCCATCCTCGCCACCTTCGCCTTCGTGGCCGCGCTGGCCGCCTGGGCCGCGAATTATTTCTCCGCGATGCACAGGTTCGCCGCCTCATGAGATTCCAACTCATTGGCGTGAATCATAAGAGCGCGCCGCTCGAAGTCCGCGAGCGCCTCGCGATCCCTGAGTCTCGCCTCCCCGATACCTGCCGCGATCTCACGGCCTATCCGGGCATCGAAGAGGGCATGGTGATCTCCACCTGCAATCGCGTCGAGATCGTCACCCACACCACCAACGGCCACGCCGACCTTCGCGGGTTTCTCCACGACCACTTCCATCTGAAACCCGAAGAACTGGACTCGCACCTCTACGAATTCCGCGAGAAGGATGCCGTCCGCCATCTCTTCCGCGTAGCCTCAAGCCTCGATTCCATGGTGGTCGGCGAAGCTCAGATTCTGGGCCAGGTAAAAGAGGCCTATGCCACAGCTCGCGCCGTCGGCGCCGTTCGCGGACAACTCGACCAGCTCTTCAGCCGCGCCTTCGCCGTAGCCAAGCGCGTCCGCAGCGAAACCGCCGTCGGATCTTCGTCGGTCTCAATCGCGTCAGTCGCAGTCGAGCTGGCCAAGAAGATTTTCGGCACCCTGCAGGGCAAGAACGTCTTCATCGTCGGCGCCGGCAAGATGAGCGAACTCGCTGCCCGCCACCTGATGGCCCACGGTTGCGCCTCCATCTTTGTCGCCAACCGCACCTACGAGCGCGCCATCGGCCTCGCCCAGAAGTTCGACGGACAGGCCATCAAGTTCGAAGATCTCTACACCACCTGCGACCGCGCCGACATCGTCATCACGTCGACCGGAGCGCCCCACGCCATTTTCCGCCGCGAGCACGGCGAACAGTTCCTCGCCCGCCGCAAGAACAAGCCGATGTTCTTCATCGACATCGCCGTCCCGCGTGACGTTTCGCAGGACATGGCCAAGCTCGACGGCATCTTCGCCTACGACATCGACGACCTGCAGCAGGCCGTGTCCAGCCACGTCGCCGACCGCCGCAAAGAGGCCGAGCGGGCCGAAGCCATCATCACCAGCGAAGTCGAAAAGTTCGAAGCCCGCATCAGCACGCTGGATGTGGTCCCAACAATCGTCAGCCTGCAGGATCATCTGGAAACAATTCGCCAGGCCGAAATCGACCGGGTCCGCGGACGCATGGGCCAGTTAACCCCCGAGCAGGAGATGGCCGTCGAAGCCCTGACCCGCGGCATCATCAACAAAGTGATGCACACCCCGATCACCACGCTGAAGAGCGCGGCGAAAGAATCGGAAGCCACGACGGTGGTAGACGTAGTCCGCCGCCTGTTCAACCTGCAGGTGAAATCCAAAGAAGAAGCGGGGACAGGGGACAAGAAAGATGAAGTAGGTACGCGCCAGTGACGGCAACTTTTTCATCACGGTCGCATTCGTGCAGCGCCCCGTACCTCTGTCATCCTGAGCGAAGTCTGGCGGAGAGCAAAGCGACCCGCCAGGCGCAGTCGAAGGACCCCGTGCTTGCGGAAGGCATCACGGGCAATTCAGGGAATTTCCGCATCGTAATCCGTTTCTTCGATGAGTACGACGATGAGCAAGAAGCCGAGCGCCATCAGCATAACAGCCGCGAAGCGGCGGTATATGAAAGCCCGGCACAGCAGTGCCGGGTGAAACACCAGAAAGGGAACGAGTCCCGTAGGGACGTCACGCTCACCGCCTGCACGACAAGACAATGACCACCAAAGGCACTCCCACCCACCTCCGCATCGGCTCGCGCGGCTCTCAACTCGCCCTCTGGCAGGCCAACCACATCTCCGCCCTCCTGCGTGCCCGCGGCCACGAAGTCGAAATCGAAATCATCCACACCACGGGCGACAAAATCACCGACGTCGCCCTCGCCAAGGTCGGCACCAAGGGGATGTTCACCAAGGAAATCGAAGAAGCCCTCGCCGCAGGCAAGGTCGACCTCGCCGTGCACTCGCTGAAAGATCTCCCCACCGAACTTCCCAAGGGATTCGAAATCGCCGCGATCACCGAGAGGCAAGACCCGCGCGACGCCTTCTGCTCCCGCCATTACAACAGCTTTCAGGAACTGCCCCAGCGCGCCCGTGTGGGCACCTCCAGCCTGCGCCGCCAGGCACAACTCAAAGCCGTCCGCCCCGACCTCGACATTCATCCGCTGCGCGGCAACGTCGACACTCGCCTGCGCAAACTTGAGCAAGGAGAATACGATGCCATCATCCTCGCCTCCGCCGGCCTGAAGCGCCTCGGCAAAACGGAATTGATCAAGCAGATCATCCCCGCCGAAGTCATGTGTCCCGCCGCCGGACAGGGAGCGCTCGGGATCGAGATCCGAGAAGGCGACGCCAAAACGCGCGCCCTGCTCGGCTTCCTTAATGATCCCGCAGCCCGCGCCGCCACCACCTGCGAACGCGCCCTGCTCAACAGTCTCGGCGGAGGCTGCCAGGTCCCCATCGGCGCTTTCGCCGAAATGAAAAGCGGCAAGCTGCATCTCGAATCCATCGTCGCCGATCCCGACGGATCCAAACTTCTGCGCGACTCCCGCGACGGCACGATTGAAGACGCCGAGAAACTGGGCAACGAAGCTGGCGCCGCGCTGCTCGCCCGCGGCGGCGACAAAATCCTCGAAGCCGTCTACGGTCGCGGACTCGCCGTCCTCCCGCAGCCATGAACGGCAAGGCGCAAAGCGCCTGGATCGTTTTATCATTTGCCTCATCTGTTTCGGATATGTCGCGAAACAGAATGTTGCTGTGGACGCAACCGTGGAAGAGCGGCCCTTTCAGGGCCGCGTTAAATCGTCCAAAAGATTACGGGCTTCAGCCCCCGTGTGCCGCCGCATGACCCGCAACGTCCTCCTCAAACTCCTAGGCGGCTCCCAAGCACACGCCCTCCGCCGCTGGATCAACTTCTGGCCCCCCTTCCTCGGAGCAGGCATCCGCATCCAACACATCGCTCCCGACATGAAATCCGTCGACGTCGAGATGAAACTCCGCTGGTGGAACGCCAACTACGTCGGCACCCACTTCGGCGGATCCCTCTTTGCCCTGACCGACGCTTTCTATATGCTCATGCTGATGGCAAACCTCGGCCGCGACTACATCGTCTGGGACAAGGCCGCCACCATCCGTTACCGCAAGCCCGGCAAAGGCACGGTCCGCGCCGAATTCCGCCTGACCGACGCCCAACTCGACGACATTCGCGATAAGCTGAAGACTCTGATCAAATACGAGCCCACATTCAAAGTGGACGTGAAAGACGAACAGGGGACCGTCATCGCCGAAGTGGAAAAGCTGCTGTACATTCGCAAGAAAGAGCCAGAGTAAAGAAGAGGAAATACCCCGTGGACCTCTGTGTCCCCTGTGGTGAGTGCTTGTGAAGGGCCGAGGAAGGAAGTATGTACATCCCCGAACACTTCCGCATTGAAGATCGTGCCACCGCCGTCGCCTTCATGCGCGCCAACCCGTTCGCTATTCTCGTGTCAACGACCAACGACGGCCCGTTCGCCACGCACGTCCCCGTGATCCTTCGCGAATCGCAGGACCATCTCCTTCTCCGCGGCCACGTCGCCAAAGCCAATCCGCACTGGCGCTATCTCGAAGAACAACCCAACTGTCTGACCATCTTTCACGGTCCTCACGCCTACATCTCGCCCACAAACTACAACACCCGCGAGACCGTTCCAACCTGGAACTACGGCGCGGTCCACGTCTATGGCAGCGCCCGCACCTACTCCGCCCCAGAGCAATTGCTGGAAATGCTGCACGACCTCATCCCCACATTCGAAGCCGCCTACGGCGAGCAATGGGCGAGCCTCAGCGAGGTTTATCGCACCCGCATGCTCAGCCACATCGTCGGCTTCGAAATCGCAGTCACAAAACTCGAAACAAAATTCAAGCTGAGCCAGAATCGCACCAAAGAAGAGCAGCAGCACATCATCGACTCTCTGAGTAGTGCGAGCGACACCGCCGTCTCCGGCACCGCCCGCTTGATGTGCGAGCACGGACTAGGTGTAAAGAAAGAATAAAGTGTGTGGCGCGGGCACTCTTGCCCGCGAACTCTAACCATGAGCAAGAAACCCGCGAGCAAGAAATCCGCGAAATCGACGGCCCCGCCGCTCCAAGGCATCCGAGTGCTGGTAGGCCGTGCCCGCCACCAAGCCGGAGCCCTCTCTGCCGAACTCCGAAAACTCGGCGCGCAGGTGGTCGAAATCCCCTTCATCGAAATCCGCAAGCCGCGCTCCTTCCGCGCTCTCGATTCAGCATTGAAGAATCTCCAAACCTACGACTGGCTGATCCTGACCAGCGTCAACGGCGTCGAAGCGATGTGGTCACGGATTGAAAAACTGGCGGAGACATCTGGGCTGCGGGGACTACCGTGGAAGAGCGGTGCTTCAGAGCCGCGCGTCGCCGCCATCGGTCCAGCCACGAAGAAAGCCATCGAACAGCGCGGCCTGAAGGTTGATGTCGTCCCCAAAGAATATGTTGCCGAATCCGTCGTCCGCAGCGTCAAGAACCGAGTAAAAGGGAAGCGCGTCCTGCTGGTCCGCGCCAAAGTTGCGCGCGACGTGATCCCGCAGGAACTGCGCCGCGCCGGAGCGGTTGTCGATGTCGTGGAAGCCTACGAGACCGTCGTCCCCCAAAGTTCGCGCCGTCGCCTGCAAGCCGCGCTCAGCCACCCAAAGAAGCGCCCGCAGGTAGTCACCTTCACCAGTTCCTCAACCGTGAAAAATTTCGTCGAACTGCTCGGCCCCGGGCGAAAGCGCGCCCATCTTGACGGTATCCTCATGTCGTCGATCGGCCCCGTAACCTCAACAACGTTGCGAGAGTGCGGCCTCAGAGTGGACATTGCCGCCAAAGAATTCACCATCCCCGGATTGGTGAAGGCGATTGTGGAAGGCACCAAGCCGATCAGACCGTAGGCCGATCACTCACGGCGAAACGATGAGCACCTTCACCGAATTCTTGTCGTTCAACCGGCTCACGTAGCCGATGGCCCCCGGCGTCGCTTCCACGTAATCGAGCAGCTCTGCCTCGGAGCGGAATTCCTTCGGCATCGACCCCTGGCCGGTGAACACCGCCTTGCGCCAGCGCGTGCGGAACTCCTCAGGGCTATCGCCGATACGCCGGTGCAGAAATACTTCATGAACCGGCCCGCCTTTGAGCAGCACCGGGACCGCCCGCGTCCCGTCGGTCAACCGCGATCGGACTCCGGTAAAGATCTCTCGCAGTTGCCCCTCGCTGATCTGAGAAGCGGCCACGCCACGATTGGCCACAATCAACACATCCTGCGCTCTGGCCGACACACTGGTGAGGACCATACCCGCTACCACCATCCACGCCCGTGCTTTCCCCGTTGCGCTCATCGCTTATCCCCCGCCTAGAAGGTGAATCCGACCCTCGCCGCCAACATGTTCGCGTTCGGCTGCAGCCCGTTCGGATTCGTGCTCGCGTAATATCCCAACCCGGTCCCGTGCAGAAAGTGTCCCTCCACCTTCCCGTAGAAATTTTGGTTGAAGTCGTACCGCCCTGACACAACCCAGTCCTTCGAGTAGTTCTCCGGCAGCGATGTGTCTCCCGCTTTATTGAAGTAGTGGCTGTAGTAGGCGCCAAGCTGCAAATTCGGGGTGACCCGGTAGCTGGCCATGCCATACCAGGCCCGCTGGTCAAAGCCTGCACTGAAAGCGTCCGCACCCAGCGTCAACACCGGATAGAGCGGAGTCCGCCAATATTCCCCCACGAAGTCCGCCTTCCCCTTCCTCCACTCCGCGTAGTACGCGTACATGAATGACGGCGGCATGTGGACACTCCCCTGCGGCCCGGTTCCGTCCAGCGCCTGACTCTGCGCACTGGCCCCCACCATCAATCCCCGCCACGGAGTCAGCCAACGAATGTCCCCGCCGAAATCCTTGCCCGCCGGAGGATTCGGAAACGTAGCTCCATATCCGGCTAACTGCAACACGTACCCGCCATGAGCATCGAGCGTGCTCTCGCCGACGTACCCGCGATACTGCACGCTCCCACGGCGCGTGCCGAGGCTGCGCTCCCCGTAGACTTCCCCTCCCAGCAGGGAAAGATCATAGTCGCGGTTATCAGTCGGATACGTCGATTGCGGCAACAGGGTCCACAGAAACAGAGAGTCCACATCCTGCGAATCGTTATAGAAACCCATCGGGATCTTGATCTTTCCAGCACGGAATCCGAGTTGGTCGTTCAGGTGGTAATCGCCCGACGCCCAATCCACCGCGATATTGGGGCCACCAATCTCTCCCATCTGATACATGTGGATCTGCATGCCCACGCGCAGGTTGTCGCTCAACGAATCGATTACGCTGATCCCGCCGTCGGTCCACAGCAGGCTGCCGCGGCTCGAGGGCATCGTCAGATAGTTGTTGGCCGAACTGAACAGAAATCCTTGCGTGGCGAAGCCATGAATCTGCAAGTTCCCCAGATCCTGCGCCATCACCGGGATGGCGCACAGGCCGAGCAGGAACGTCAGAAGCGTGCGTCGAGACATAGAAACTACCCCACGCTATTTATCGGCACCGATGGCCAAGCCTTGAGCCATATTTCTAGAACTGCGGCACGCTCGGATCGCCCCGGCCAGGGGCGGCACCGCGGAATCCTCTCGGTTACCTTGCAGCGACCAAACCGAGGCTGCCCCATCGAGTCGCGCGCGGAGCGGCGGGGCGCGCTAGAATGCTAACCATCTTTGCCGGCCACTTTCGTCGCTCCATAAAGGGAGGCGTCGCATGACTCCGGAAACGCAACCGTCCGAATCCCCATACTGCGTGAAGATCGAGACCGGGACCGGCCAGTCCTCTACTGTCCCCATTGCTGTCCTGACAGTGAAGCAATTGGAAGTTTTTCTTCAGACTGAGTTCAAGAGGTTGGCGCAGGAAGCGGGCGTAAAGGGCGCTCGCATTCATGTGGAGCGGGCGACCGCTGCTGACTATGAACAGGTCCTCCGCGAGGTTGCGGCGTGCCTGCAATCTGCCAAGTCACGCGCCGCATGACTGGCATGGCGCGCTGAAGGAAATGTAGGAGCGCTGAGGCGGAAGTGCGTGTGGCTGAAGAGGTTACCGGGTCAGGCTGTGAGTTTTCCACAGTGTTCCTGAAGGAACACTTGTCTTACCGTTTTGTACATACATTTCCTGGAATTCCTGCAGGTCGAACGGGGAGAACAGGTTACGGAGCGCGCAGGTGATGACCGCGAGTCACAATCGCGGGTCACGGCGGAAATCAGGAAGGACACAAGAAGGGGACACGGCAAGGGGCGAGGCACCCGGCATTTCTTCGAGGGCAAGGCCGACTGGCAGCCAATACGAGAGGACATTGCCCCGATCAGCAATTTGAGGTATGGTACCGCCCTGCCTTCCGGGGGGGCGACGCGTTCGCACCCGGCGAACTTGGGCTCCTACTCGCGACGCGCGGAAAGGGGGCTACATGGGGCGAACCAGAGGGATTGTCGTTTTTTTTCTGATGCTCGCAGCGCTTGGCTGTGACGACACAAAGAAAGGGAAGGGAGGACCTGAAAAGGGTGAAGGGGGCAAGACGTCGGATTGGGTTAACCCGGTGGCGGCGAAGTGCCCAACCGAGAAACCCCAAACCGTAAGCTTGAAGACAAAGCAGTACATCGTCGTGCAAGCGCTCGCGGATTCCTGCCCGGTAAAACTTGCTGGCATCGCGGACGCAGAGTGTCCGAGGCGCGGCGTCCTGATGCGTGAAGCCGCGGCGGATGCGGATGCCACGATCAGTTGCACGGCCGACGACGACAAAAAGAAGGAATGCCACTACAGGTACTTCACGGGTGAGGCGGGCAAGGGCATGACGCAGTTGCTCAATGACAGCGTCAACACCAAGTGCGCTGACGGGACCACGGTTCTTGATCTTTCCAAAGGTGCCTATAACCTGAACGTTCAAGTTGACCCGAGTTCGGACTGCGCCGTCGAAATCACGGGTGCACTGAGCGAAACGCGTGAAATAGGAAAGGACAAAACTTCAGCTTTCCGGGTCGACGGAGATACCGCACAAGTCACCTTGAGCTGTGGTTCTGGCGACAAGAAATGTATTTACAGCTACACCCTCAGTAAGCAGTGATCCGGACAAGGAACCGGGGACCCTCGGTGCATTCCGAGTGCCCAGGGTTCCCCGTCCCAGACTTCTATGGGAGCACTGAGGACGCTGGCTGCCCAGCCTGCGTGATTTTTCGAAGAGCCTGCCCCCCGAGCGGAGCCGAAGGGCTGGACATTCGTGCGCCTGCACCGGGAGAGTCGCGCTCCGAGGGCTTCGCGGGGCATTCGCAGGACAAAGTCTCCAGATTTCAGCAGCATCGTGCCCACGCTTCGAAAACCGACGAAGGGTGGGGCAGGCGATTCCGGGAGTTGCCTGCGGGAATGCAAAGCTAGGCCAGCGCCCGGACTTTCGATTGCACGCAGTTCTTCTTTTGCAGTACGATTCAGGGCTTCTTCTTTTGCTCCTTGTTATTACTTAAATGTCAGCGGTGTTCCATTTCCACGATGAGTCCGCGCTCCTTGAGCGGCTCTCGCGCGGCCTGAAAAAGCACGGTCGGGAAGCTGTGTTCTTGGTTGGCGCGCCAATGTCTGCGCCGGATTCCCCTACAGCCCCGGGTGTTCCTGATGCGGAAGGGATGATAGAGCTTATTCGGTCTGAATTTGCGGACGAGCCAAGCCAGCTCGCGGTGTTGAATAACGTTCTTAACGGTGCGCGGGACCGTCGGTATCAGCAAGCGTTTCTTTTCCTTCAGGGTCGTAGAGGTCAGAAGACAGCAAACGAAATCGTTCGACGCGCAGTACTGGCATCGCGAACGCCAGGATCCGGCTTTGTGGGATCGAATCTGAGCGGATTCGGGGACGACGAATATCGACAAATGGATTTGGACGTCTCGGGCTGGTCTCTCAGAGCGGGAACTGACGCCCTGGGAAAACTCGTGGCTCGATACCCTGAGCGCTTCGGACGGGCTGTCCTTACGACAAACTTCGATCCCTTGGTGGAAGTGGCGATCCGTCGGCATGCGGGAACTTGTTCCCGGACTGTTCTGCATTCCGACGGCAACTTGGCGCAGACAGAAGTCAGCGGATGCCATGTAATACATCTCCACGGGTATTGGTACGGTTCTGACACGCTACACACCGCTCGCCAACTTGGCCAGTCTCGCCCGCGTTTGCAAGCTTCTTTAGCGGCACTTTTGCGCAACCGATTGGTAGTTGTATGCGCCTACGGTGGTTGGGATGACACCTTCACTGAGTCGTTGATGAGCATTGTTCGGGATGACGCCGAATATCCCGAAATTTTGTGGACCTTCCGCGGCCAAGGCCCTTCGCTTAGCGACTCTTTGGCGACTGGACTTGCTCCAGGAATCGACAGGGGCCGGGTTGACCTGTACTCGGGAATCGACTGCCACTACTTTCTCCCGAAGCTGTACGAGCTTTGGACAGAACTTGAGCCCCAAACCGGATTCCCGCAGTCGCAGCAGTCAAATCCGGTTCGGGTGACTGAGGAATTGCGAGAGGAGTTTAAGGCTGTCGCGAATCGGCAGAAAGTGCTTGAAGGGGACGACGAGGACAGGCCGCCGTTTGTCGAGATATGCGTCGGAAGAGAGCGGGAACTGAAGACCGTACGAAATTCTGAAGCGAAGGTCATTTTTCTGACCGGCTTTGGTGGCGAGGGAAAATCCACAGTTGCGGCGAGGTACTTCTCCGAGGCGCAATTAAGTCACTTGTTTGATGTTTTTGTTTGGAGAGATTGCAAGGACGAAAGGGAGCGATTTGAGAATCAGCTGGCTTCAGTGATTGAGAGACTCTCAGGTGGGAAGATCTCGGGTGCCGACCTCGCGAAGCAAGACGCCGCATCGGTAATTGGAAGTTTGATGACCTTCGTGAAGCAAACCAGAATCTTGTTCGTCTTCGACAATGTCGACCAGTACGTAGACATCGAAGAAGGTCTGATGACCGGCATCCCCGACTTATTTATCAGGGCACTCCTGGATTCCAATTTGCAATCCCAGGTTGTTTTCACCTGCAGACCGGAAGTGGAATACGAGCATACCCGGGCGCTAAGCTGTCGCTTAACGGGAATCGACTTGGACGCGACCCGGCAGCTCTTTACAGAACGCGGCGCGGCGTCAGCCCTGGACGAAATCACAGACGCTCACCGTTTGACTAATGGCCACGCATTCTGGCTGGATCTCCTCGCCCTACAGGTGGTTAAAAGGGCGCCTGCCACCACTCTATCGGCGCTAGTCTCAGGGATTCGATCGGGCCAAGGCGAATTGCCGGACAAGACACTGCACTCAATCTGGAGCACTTTGAAGGAGAGGGAGCAGTTAGTCCTCCGCGCAATGGCCGAGACAGTTAAACCCGAGACTGAGACCGAGATAGGTGACTATCTGCAGAGAGAAATCACTTTCAACAAAGTGATGAAGGCCTTGAGGGCCCTCCGCGTCTTGAACCTTGTGGTTGTGAAGCGCCGCCCAAACTCGCTCGACCTCATCGAACTCCACCCGATGGTGCGGCAGTTTGTGCGACAGAACTTCACGCCAAGAGAAAGGCTGACTTTCATAGACGCAATAATCCATGTTTATCAACGACTAATCGGGAAACACAAGTCGGAGTTGTCCGAACGCCCCCCGCTTTCGATCCTGCAATACTGGACACAGAATGCAGAATTGGACATTGAAGCTGGTAAGTTCGAGGAAGCTTTTCTCACCCTCGCTGAAGCCGCACAGGCGTTTATATCCAGCGCGTATTCGCGAGAGTTTTCCAGAACGGTGAGACGCCTGCTTTCGAGCGTAGACTGGGTAGCCAGACACGCCGAATTCAGTGCATTTGATGCCGTTTTCCGGGTCCATGCACGGATCCTGGGTTACTTAGGTGAGTACTCGGAGGTCGAATTCTTGTTGGCCGATTTCGAGCGCACGGTACCGAACAAGGATGCGAGATACATTTTCTATTGTGAACTACGCTGCTATTTCAATTGGGTGAAGGGGGATTTCACTTCCGCAGTTGAGTGGGGGGGGAAAGGGAAGCGCCTCAAGGATTCGGGGGTAGATACGACACGCGACGTTAGTGGGTCCCTCGCGTTGGCTGAGCGGGACGCTGGACACGCAGAATCAGCGCTGCAGTATTTCCTTCACGGGCGCAGTCTCGACGAAGTCACCGACCCCGAGGAACTCGATGAAGAACAAGACGGAGCGCACTACGGAAATATAGGGAGATGCCTGCATTTTATGGGACAAATCGACGCTGCTCTCGTGTGCTACCAAAAGTCGGCACTGCTCCTTGAAAGAAAACCCTCCGCTGAGTCCGTTCTAAACCAAGGATTTGCCCGCGCTTGGATTGGTGAACTGCTGGTCGCGAGGGAACAGTACCGACTCGCGGACGTGTTCTTTAGAGCTGCGTATAAGAAGTGGGAGGACGTCTCTCCACCGAGGGCTGCCAATGTGCTCAAGCTTTCGACACAAGTCATCACCAAGATAAGGGGCCCGCACACGTTGGAGGAGGATGACATCGAGAAGACGTGCCTTGACTGGATTCTCGGGCGCAACCTCGATCATCAATTTAGATAGGAGGGGAGAGCCTCTTCTTTGTGAGTCTTTACGGTCCGCAAGCGCCCGTGATATCCTCATAAACGTCACATAGACAATCGATTAAGAACAGGAGTGCACCAGTTTAGTGTTAGCCAGAGAGCAAAAGAAATCCCTCATTGACCAGTACGGGACCCATGCCAGCGATACCGGGAGCCCTGAAGTCCAGATCGCCTTGCTGAGCGAACGCATTGGCCAGTTGACGGAGCACTTCAAGACGCACCAGAAAGACCACGGCTCGCGCCGCGGACTTCTCATGCTGGTCAGCAAGCGCCGTAGCTTGCTCGACTACCTCAAGAAATACGATTCCGAGCGCTATAAGACCGTGATCGGCAAGCTCGGTATCCGCAAGTAGTTTGCAGGCCTGGAAAATCCCCACTTCTCGCGCAAAAAACGCACGAGAAATGGGGCACCCGACTCACTTTAGCTTCCAGGTTATTTCTGACGACCGTCTCTGGTGAGACGGGCAGCATTGAGGACTCTCCACACGTGCGTTTTTCAAGCGCCAGCGATTCTTCCTTTATTAAAGGGACAGGTGTCTCTTCCAGCACAGCTACGTTCGATTGCATCTCAAAGCTCGTAGCTCGCCGCTCATGGCTCATAGCTCACTGCTCACGCACTCCGAAGGAAACCTAATGAAACCAGAAGCAACGACAGTTACAGTTCATCTCACCGGCGGCAAAACCATCACATTTGAAACCGGCAAATTGGCCAAGCAGGCGCACGGATCCGCCGTCGTCCGGCTGGGGGAAAACGTTGTATTGGCCACGGCCACGGCCAATGCGGACCCGCGCGAAGGCATCGACTTTTTCCCGCTCACCGTCGACTATCGCGAGTACACCTACGCCGGCGGACGTTTCCCCGGGGGCTTCATCAAGCGCGAAGGCCGCATGAGTGAGCGCGAAGTGCTTACCAGCCGGCAGATCGATCGGCCGATTCGTCCCATGTTTGCCGAGGGCTTTAAGTGCGAGACGCAGGTGATTGCGTTCGTGCTGTCGGCCGACAGCGAGAATGATCCCGACGTTTGCGGCATTAACGGCGCTTCGGCCGCGCTGCATGTTTCCGACATTCCGTTTCTGGGACCGATCGGCGCCGTGCGGGTCGGCCTGGTGAATGGACAGTTCATCGTGAATCCGACGTACAACGAGATGCGCGAGAGCCTGGTCAACATCATGGTGGTCGGAACCTCCGAAGGCATCGTGATGATCGAGTCGGGCGCGAAAGAAGTGAAGGAAGAGACAGTCGTCGACGCCATCGAGTTCGGACACACCGAGATCAAGAAGATCTGCAAGGCGATCAACGAACTGCGCGACAAGGCCGGGAAGCCGAAGCGCAAGGTCGAGCCGCCGGTATTTGATGACGCGTATTACAACGATCTGAAGAAGAACATTGGGAGCGAACTGGCCGACGCGCTGGACACGAAGAAGCATCCCAAGGCGACCAGCTACACGCTGGTCAAAGAGATCAAGAAGAGACTGGCCGCAGCGCTGCCGGAAGACGACGAAGACGCGAAGAAGAAGCTCGATCATTATTATGAAGTTCTGCGCGAGCGCATCTTCCGCGACCAGGTGACGCATCAGAAGCGGCGTCCCGACGGGCGGGCGTTCGACGAGATTCGGGAAATCTGGATCGAAGCCGGAGTGTTGCCGCGCACGCACGGCAGCGCGATCTTCACCCGCGGCGAGACGCAAGCGCTCGTGACCACGACCCTGGGCACCAGCGACGACATGCAGCGCCTCGAAGGGTTCGAAGGCGAAGCCAAGAAACGCTTCATGCTGCACTACAACTTTCCGCCGTTCTCGGTTGGAGAAGTGGCGTTTTTACGTGGGGCGGGACGGCGTGAGATTGGCCATGGAGCGCTGGCGGAGCGGGCGGTTTCTGCCGTGCTTCCCACGGAAGAGAAGTGGCCTTATGCGATGCGCGTGGTCTCCGACATTTTGGAGTCGAATGGGTCATCTTCGATGGCGACGGTTTGCGGGGCTTCGCTATCGCTGATGGATGCGGGCGTTCCGTTAAAGGCTCCGGTGGCCGGAGTCGCGATGGGGTTGGTGAAGGAAGGCGACGACTACGCAATTCTCACCGACATCGCGGGCGCGGAAGATCATTACGGCGACATGGACTTCAAGGTTGCCGGAACGCGCGACGGGATCACGGCACTGCAGATGGATATTAAAGTGTCGGGCATCACGATGCAGATTATGCGTGAGGCTATGGCGCAGGCACAGCGGGGAAGGATGCATATCCTCGGCAAGATGGAGGAGATCATCTCAAGCGGACGCGAGAAGATTTCGGACTACGCGCCGCGGTTCTACACCGTGCAGATTCCGGTCGACAAGATTCGCGACCTGATCGGGCCGGGCGGCAAGATGATCCGTTCGATCGTGGAGCAGACTGGAGTGAAGATCGACGTAGAGGACTCCGGGCTGGTGAAGGTGGCGTCGAGCGATCAGGCGTCGGCGGCGAAGGCGCTGCAGATTATCGGCGACATCACGGCGACGGCTGAGGTAGGGAAGACGTATCTCGGGAAAGTGACGCGGCTGGCGGATTTCGGTGCGTTTGTGGAGATCATTCCCGGAACTGAGGGCCTGTTGCACATCAGTGAAGTGGCGGAGCATCGCATTGCCGATGTGCGCGACGAACTGAAGGAAGGCGATCAGGTGCTGGTGAAGGTGCTGGCGGTGGAAGGCAACCGGATCCGGCTGTCGCGCAAGGCGATTCTGAAAGAGCAGCGCGCGAAAATGGGGGCGGCGGGCGGCGGGGAAGTGGCGGCGGTCGCTCCGGTGGCTGAGGGCGAACCGCTTCCCGCGGGCACTCTGGTCATTGAGGGCGGCGGCGATTTTCCGGATGATTCGGAGGAGCCGAACTTCAACCGTGAAGGTGCACCTCACGTTGGAGCAGAGCGGCCGGCGCATGCAGGTGGCGATCGGCCTGATCGTGGAGGGCGCGGGGGCCGTCCCGGCGGTGGCGGCGGTGGTGGCCGTGGTCGGGGACGCGGTGGACGCCACGGCGGTGGAGGCGGAGGCCGGCGCGACGGCGGGCGTGGCGGACCCGGCGGCGGGGGACGGCACTAAACCTTTGCCACGGATCTTCACGGATCTGCACGGATAAGACAGAGAGGGCCGCACGGATCGTGCGGCCCTTTCTTTTTTGGAAGACTTTCAGGCGGTGGGCCTGCTTTGTGCCTGAGGCTTATTTCGACATAGCTTCCGGTTGGCCGACGATCCACCAGTTGTGCAGCTTCAGTCGACCGTGCCGCGTTTCGTGAGCCATCCGCCACGCGACACGATTCGACAACTGCTCCACCGCTGATGGCCTTTCCTGACCGGGGAATCCGTGGTATATCAATGGGTCGAATAAGCGCCCAGACCCATTTTTCAATGTTGCTCCACCGCGCGGGCAGCACGCCCGACACGCCAGGGTCACTTATTGGAAAGAGGTTGGTTATGCAAATCCGCCATTGGTTGGTGCCGTTGTTCGTCATTTGTTGCAGCCTGTGCGCGCCCTTGTCTGCCTCCACAGGACCCGATGACCGTCCGCTCACCGATCCCAAGTCGGTGGCCTCGTCCTCCAACGCGGCCGCCCGGCCTGCTCCAATCGACGACCTTTACTTCACAAAGAGTGTTTTCGGCGCCGCCTGGTCTCCCGACGGAAAGCAAATCGTATTCACCAGTGACATAGCCGGACGCTCCAATCTGTGGAAAGTGAGCGCCTCCGGCGGATGGCCGATTCAACTGACCCAGTCCGACGAGCGGCAGTACAACGCCGCCTGGTCCCCGGATGGCAAATGGATCGTCTACCAGCAGGACCACGCCGGCGATGAACTCTGGGATCTCTACGCTGTACCCAGCGACGGTGGCGAAATCATCAACCTGACCAACACGCCGGACATCCGCGAGGAGAATCCGCGTTGGTCCAACGATGGCCGCACCATTGCTCTCACCTACAAGCCGAAGGACGGCACCCAATACGACATTGCCCTGCTCGACTGGAGCACCCGCAAGGTCCGGTTTCTCACCCATGAACAGCAACCCGGCTACTCCTGGCAGGTGGTGTCCTGGAGCAGCGACGATAAGACCATTTACGCCGGCCGCGTCAATCCTCCCTTCACCGACGCGGACATCTACCGGATCGATGTGGCCAGCGGGAAGGCGGAGAATCTCACCGCCCATCAGGGCACAATTCGCTATCTCGGATCATCGCTTTCGCCCGACGACAAAACGCTGCTGCTGAGTTCCGATGCGCACGGCGGTTACATGAACGTCGCCCTGCTCGATGTGGCCACCAAGAAAATCACATGGGTCACCGACTTGAAATGGGAAACCTTCTCCGGGAGTTTTTCAGCTGACGGGAAACGCTACAGCTACGTCATCAATGAGGACGGAGTGATCGATCCATACATCGTCGATCGCTCCACCAACCGTGCGGAGAAGGTAGACCTGCCGCACGGTCTGAATGCGGTTCAGGGCAATCCCAACGAGTTCGCGCCGCAGAGTGACCGCGTGATCGTGTCCCACGAGGCTTCCAATCAGCCTAGCGACCTTTGGGTTTACAATCTTCGCACCCGCCATGCCGAGCAACTGACTTTTACAGCGATTGCCAGTTTGCGCGCGACCCCACTCCCGCCATCTCAAATCGTCCACTACAAAAGCTTCGACGGAAAAATCATCACCGCGCTGCTCTGGGTGCCATTCAATCTGAAGCGCGACGGGAGCAATCCCGCGCTGGTACTTCCGCACGGCGGACCCACCGGCCAGATGGTGGATTACTGGAACACCGATGTGGCGGCGCTGACTTCACGCGGATACATCTGCATCGCTCCCAACCCGCGTGGATCCACGGGCTATGGCCTCGACTTTCAGAAGGCGAATTTTCAGGACCTGGGCGGCGGCGACCTCAAGGATGAAATCGCCGGAGTTGACTTCCTGAAAGCCACGGGTTTCGTCGATTCCAAAAAGATCGGCATCTACGGCGGTTCTTACGGCGGCTTTATGACGCTGATGGCTATCGGCAAGACGCCCGACATCTGGGGAGCGGCAGTAGACGAGTACGGCATCATCAGTTGGCTCACCATGCTGAAGAGTTCCGACCCCTCGTTGAACGAGTACCTGAAGGCGCTTTTGGGCGATCTCGAAAAAAACCGCAAGGTCTACGAAGACGATTCGCCGATCACCTACATTCGCAGCGAGAAGGCGCCTTTGCTGGTGCTTCAGGGCGACAACGACCCGCGCGTTCCCAAAGAGGAGGCGCAGCAGGTCGTAGACATCCTCAAGAAAGAAGGCCGGGTCGTAGATGTTCACTATTACCCGAATGAAGGTCACGGCTTCGTGAAACGCGAGAACCAGATTGACTCCATCCGCCGCACCATCGCGTGGTTCGATCAATATCTCATGGGAAAGACCCCAGCACCATAGAACCAACGCGCTCGGTGGACGAGCCAGGAATCTGTTCTGGAAACTTGAAGACCCTATTGACGTCCGGTCCGGGCGGATCACGGGCGATGCGGAAGTTGCTGAATACTTCCGGATTGCCGACGATATGCCAGCGGCGTCGTTGCGTACTCTGGATTACCGTTTGCGCTCCGCGCCGATGAGCGCGACCGAGATCACGCAGTTTTCCGAGGACCGGTTGTGCCAGGCGTGGCGAGTTCCGTTCTGAATCACGCAGTCACCTGCCTTGAGAAGAACTTCAGCTCGGTCGTCCAGTTCGAGATACACCTCGCCGGAGACAATGACGTCGAAGTCCACCGTATCGGTGGTGTGCATACCGGGATCGGCCAGTTCCATGACTTCCACCATCCCCGGCAACTTTTGCTGCATTTCCTCGAGAGCCGATCCCAGGTCGATCTCATCCAAGCTCGTCGTCGTATCCGGCGGTATGGTGAAGAACGCGAAGCGGAAACCGTTCCTGGGAGGGAAATAGCGCGGCTGCGGTGGCGGAGTGCCGTTGGAGGGAAGTGTAGGAACAGAATCGCTTCCCCATAAGCGATGAAACTCGTAGCCTGGAAGTAGAGCCAGGCTCACAGGTTTCACTGGCGTGTTGCGCACCACCACCGACTTGCCCGATTCATTCTGCCCGGTCACAACGCAGTTGATTTCCATAAGAACTCCTGCATCAGCATATCAATTCGGGGTTACGTTCCACTCAAAGTGCATGATTGGTTGGGCGATTTTGCGGGTGACGTTTTCGCGGACGTTCCCGTTCACAGCCAAAACGGCGAGCACCGTAACCAGTCGAGTCATTGTCGCATCGTCTGGGCTTGCCTCCGAGTGAACGATGATAGCGGATGCGAGCGGCGATTCCAGTGGAATCCCGGCTAAATCTCCATACCTAATTCTGAGAGGAGTCTCCCGTCGACGATTTTCTTCCCTCTTTTCCCTCGTAGTAGTGGGGATTTACGGCGCGACAGGCGGCGGCCACCTGGGGATCAACTTTGGGGAGAGGTTTGGCTGCGTTCTTGGGCTGGGGCATGCTCTGGACGATAGGGACGATGCAGTCGGCGGCGATTCCGAGGCCTTCTTTGGCCATCATGGGGAGGAATCCGGCGTTTTCACAGGCGGCCTTGATCGCTTCGCAGGGATGATCGTTGGGATTCGGAGTGGAGGAGGAAGTGTCCGGCATTTTCTGAATGGATGAGGCCGAGGTGGCGGCCGAGAGCGCAGGTTGAGGGAACGCGGCAGGAGAGTGCTTGTCAGGCGCTGGCGTGGATTTTGCAGCGACGGACGTGTTTGGTTTCGCGGGCAGCTTGGACGGATTGGAATTGGCGGAGTTTGGCCTGGTGCTCGCGGGCATGGGTGGGACTTCTGCAGTGGAGGCAGGAGCTGGCTTGCCGGCGGTCTGCACCACGGGAGTGGCTGGAGTTGCGATCGCGGGAGTGGTGGATGTTGGCGGAGGCTGAGAAGCCTTGAGTCTGCCGCGGAGTCCCAGCCAGCTGGCGGCGCCAGCCGCGCCGATGGCTGCGAGAACGATGAGGACGGCGGCCCACCTGGGAAAGCCCGCGGCTTTCGGTGCTGCGGCAGGCGCGGAGACTGGTGCCGAGATCGCAGACTGCACGCGCGCCACGGCATGGCCTGAAGTTGTATCGCGATGCAGCCGCTTTAAATCGGCGCGCAGGTCGGCCGCGGTCTGATAGCGCAGATCGGGATCTTTCTCGAGAAGCCGGTTGATGACGTGGTCGAGTCCAGAGGGAGCGGCGGGATTCAGTTCCGCGACCGGGGTTGGGCTCTGATGCAGAATCGCGTCGAACACGGCCGCGGAGGTGGTTCCGGTGAAGGCCTGCTTGCCCACGGCCATTTCGTAGAGCACGATCCCCAGCGAGAAAAGATCGGTGCGCGCGTCGAGTGGCCGGCCGAGAGCCTGTTCCGGCGACATATAGGAAACGGTGCCCATGACCATGCCGGGCTGGGTGAGCGCGAAGTCATTCTGAGTGGCTTCGGAAACTCCGGAGGTGGAGCGGGCGGGGCCGGTGAGTTTGGCGAGGCCGAAGTCGAGGATCTTGGCGTGTCCGCGCTTGGTGACGAAAATGTTGCCCGGCTTGATGTCGCGATGGACGATGCCTTCCGAGTGGGCGGCCTCGAGGGCGTCGGCCATCTCAATGGCGAGCGGAAGGAGCTGGTCGGCAGGGAGCGGGTGGCCGGCGATGAGGTTGGCCAACAGGACGCCATCGAGGAACTCCATGGCAATGAAGGCCTGGCCGCGCTCTTCGCCGATGTCGTAGATGGTGCAGATGTTGGGATGGTTGAGTGCGGATGCGGCCTGGGCTTCGCGGCGAAAGCGGGCGAGCGCCTGCTCGTCGCGCGCGAGTTCGGGAGGCAGAAACTTCAGCGCGACGAAACGGTGGAGGCGCGTGTCTTCGGCTTTGTAGACGACGCCCATGCCTCCGCCGCCGATTTTGGAGGAGATACGATAGTGTGAGATGGTGTCGTCGTTCATGGGCCAAGCGCATGAGGTCAGCGCTTCAGGATGTTAGGACGGGGTTGGCGAGTACGTCAATGAGACATCGGGCTCCCGGCCTTTCGCAAAGGCGATCCCGATCGTCGATTCGCGGACACGACGACTCCAGTCTCCAGGGGATAGAGTTGTGGGCAACAAAATATATTCTTGAGAACGGAGCGTACTCGTGAATCAAACCGCGATTGTCAACGACGCAGTGAGCGAGCATCCCCTCGGCTTTGGGGAGTTATCTGCCAAGACCGCCGTAGCACACACCATCACCTACATGTTCATGGGAATCATCGCGTCGACCGCGATGAACTACAAGGAGGCGTTCGCGCGTCCGGAAGTGGCTTGCTACATGCGGCAACTGAGCGATCCGTGGGTGATGGCGGGGCCGCTACTTCAACCGATTCGTGGGCTGATTTTTGCGCTGGCGTTTTATCCGCTGCGGACAGTTTTGTTTGGGAAGAAGCGCGGGTGGCTGGTGATGTGGTGGCTGCTGGTGGCGTTGGGGATTCTCAGCACGTTCGGCCCAGCCTGGGGTTCGGTCGAGGGGATGATCTATACCCTGGCTTCGCCGTTAGGGCAGATGAGGGGCTGGCTGGAGGTTGTGCCGCAGGCGCTGCTGTTGTCGGTGATTCTGTGCTACTGGGTAAACCATCCGAAGAAGTGGCTGAATTGGGTGCTGGGCGCGGTGTTTGTGGTGACGATGGCGTTGCCGGTGCTGGGATTGTTAGTGAAGAAGTAGCGGCCAACACCGCGCCGTGAAGAATCCGATCCCACCCTTGCCGAGGATGCAAGGGTGGGAATGCTCTGCGTGGGCAGGTGTACCTGACGGGTGGGAATCCCACTGGCGTTTCAGGCCGCAGTTCGCAAGTGGGTAAGGACTGGCAATTCCGTGCAGATGGTGGCGCCTTCGAACTTGAAACAGTACTGATGAATGTGGATTCTGGGCTCACCCTCCTCCACCACTTGAAGCTGAGGCTTTACGGACTGAGCTTCCTGCTTGGCGCGTTCCGTCACGGTGACTCCGAGTTTGCCGAATTGCGTTTTCAGCTCCTCGAATGTGAAAGCCTGTTGCGCCGTCCCGTTGACATACTGCGCGAGGGCGGCGATGGCGCGAGCGGCGATGACTTCAGGGCTGGGATCGCCTCCGTGGATGGCTAGCCAGAGGGCGATAATCCAGGCAGCATCGAGTTCGTGAGCGAGATAGACCGGGCGGATGGACATGAGGTGGTACCTCCTAAACGGGATAGTGCGGGAAGGGGCGAAAACGTTTCGGGGAATATTCTGAGGCCGGGTTGAGCGGTGCGAACCGGATTGCTCGATGAGGGATGTTGGGCGCGCGGCGGGAGAAGGTGCGCTGCAGCGCGGTCGCAACCTTCGACCCATCACGGTTGTGGAATTACCGGCAGAGGTAGCCGGAGTTGTACTCAGAGAGGTGTTAGCGCCGCGCTTGGTACTGCCGGTGCGCGGATACGTTCTCCGACGCACATTTTCGGTTCCGCCTGATACTCCACTCGAAGATTTTCCCTGCCGCTGCCATGAATCACCCGCTTTTTCGAGATCGTTTCCTCGATCACTAAATGAATGGCGTAACATCGCCACATCACTCAAAGACCAACAGTCAAAACGTGTAATGGCCTGCTAACAGCAGTTGCGAAGCGTAAGATGATCTTCCAAGGATTCTATGGACAGTCTGCCTCACAGCAAAGCGATAGTTGCCGTCATCTGCTTGCTGCTTTGCGGACTCGGATGTTCACCTGTTGGAGCGGTTGCTGACAGGCATCCAGATGAAGTGCTTTTTGAGCGGGCCATGGACGCCACCGAAAGGAAGCATTTTACCGCTGCCCACCTTACCCTTGAAGCCCTCATTAATACCTATCCCGATTCCGAATACGCCGACAAAGCGCGATTGTCTTTGCCACCCGCGAATCGCTAGTTGCGGCGACGATTGGACTACTTCTCCCGAATGCCAAATCGCGGAACCTGCTTGGCCAAATTGAGTGAAATCGCTGTTTGCAGCGGTTGGCGCAACTCGACAGAGAATGTTGCCTGAATATTCATGACGCCCGAAAGATGGTTGAAGGTTCAATTTAAGAAGAGACTGAGACGTGGCTATACCGGTAACGCTGAGTTGAGTCCACCAGCGGATGCACATGCGATTGGTGCAGCCGAGGCAGGAGAAATTTTTCTCGTTAGGATCGTTGCCACCAATTCAGGGAAACGCTACTGGCTGACCGACAGACGAATGTTGGTGCAATCCGACAGAGGCATGTCTGAACTGTTCCGGTACTGCGATCTGCGGCGGATTCATTGGATGTTCCGAGACCCTTTGCGTCGTGCTTTCGCCAGTCCAAACCCACAGGAGGAAATCGCAAGAATGAAGTCGGCACACTATGATCGACTTGAGCTGGAACTGGCCAACGGCGAAGTTGTTCTTGAGCACCTAGGTCCGGCCTACAGCCTTGTTTTTGAGTTCCTCCGCTTTCTTATCAAGCCTAGCCGTGCACGGGAGACGACCTAGTTGGCGTAAAATCCCCATTTCACTCAAAATGCCTGAGGGGAGGTGTTTCTGCTGGTTCCTAATCCACACGTTCATCCTAGGTATTTCTTCAAGATCGCTACGAGTACTGCTTCATTCAAAGGTTTCAGAAGGTACTCGTTGCAACCACTGTCAAATCCTGTTTTCACTGCTTTGCTTTCTCCTCGCATCGTTAGGAGGACTATCGGAGTCTTCCTGGTCGCGGCATGTTCCCTTAGGGCACGACACGCTTCGATCCCACTCATCCTCGGCATTTCGACATCCATGAGAATCAGATCGGGCCTCCGTTGGAGAGCAACTTCCACACACTCCGTTCCATCGCACGCACTAAGGATTTCGTATTCCTTCATGTTCCCCAAGAGCATGCGGCTCATCATCCGTGAAGTCGCAGAGTCATCAACCAGCAGAATCGTTTTTGCCATCGTTTGCTTCCATTCGCAGGGTGCCCATTAGGACCGGGTTGACCACACTTTTATGAAAATTGGAGCCGGATTCTGGAAATCGAACGGCCCCAAAATGAATAGTGTGGGCAGAGCGCCGCCGCTTTGCCAGGCGAACCGCTAAGATTGAGCAGAGCCACCTGTGGGGGCACACCCTAATGCATCGTGATCCATCGATTGCAGCGTTTGCTCAAGCAAATGTAGCGCATTCTGCAAGCGATCTCGGGCAGCACATAACTCCGCTTCGTCAGCGGTCACTCCCCAAGGATGCGCCTTTCCGATGAGCAGTCGAACGATTTCGATCATCAGCAACCTCCCACACGATCAGCCGCTGCGATATGGTTCAGCAAGTCCTTTGCCACAACTGTTCGCCTAGGCTAGTGGTTGGCGTAAAATCGCCATTACGCTCAAATCCCCCATCGGGGGCGGTTGATTCCAAGCGGGTTACTCGAACGTTCGACGGAGTGTAAACGCTGTTAGCGTCAACTGACGGTCAACCTAACGGCTCAAACTGTGGGGATTGCAGGCCGAGTGCTACGAAAGCATCCTCCACGGAGTGTACGATTTTAAACAGGGGATTCCTGTCTCCTACCGCGATCTCGAAGAGACGAGACATGCCAAGTCCAACCGTCGCCGGGGCAACAAAAAAGCGAGGGCGTTTGGCGGCGTCCGGCATCGCGGGCTCGCGATCTGCCAGACCGCGAATAAATTCAGGGGACAGGGCAAACTCGATGGCGGCCGAAAAATCCCAAATACCCGCACCGGCGTTCGTCGCCGTCGAGTACTGCTTAATGGCCCAGTAGATTTCAGACCCCAACTCATCCGTGAGGCGCCGCCCCTCGAAGCGGAGGAGCAGGATCTTGTTCGCTTGGTCGAACTCAAACCGGTATGTCATAGGAAAGACGCTGAGGTTGAATGTAGACAATGTAAACGAAAAGCTCAACGAACGTTAGTCACATCGTTTTCAGAACGACTGGAACGCTACTATTTGCCAGACATTGGCGGCGCTTCGAAATGCTAGACCCTTGCGGTTTCAAATTGGCTGCGTTTTCGCGGGCGGGGGTCCGCGCCACGTGGGAGCACGATCACTTCACGGCGGCGGCTTTCTTGGGAAACATTTCTCCAATGCGGCGGATTTGGGCGCCGACTCCTTTAAGTTTTTCTTCGATGTGCTCGTAGCCGCGGTCGATGTGGTAGACGCGGTCGATGATCGTTTCTCCGTCCGCAACCAGGGCGGCCAGCACGAGTGAGGCAGAGGCACGCAGGTCGCTGGCCAGCACAGCGGCGGCGCTGAGCGGAGTCTTGCCGCGGACGACGGCGCGGCGTCCTTCGATCTTGATGTTGGCGCCCATCCGGACCAGTTCCTGCGCGTGCATGAAGCGGTTCTCGAAAATGTTTTCGGTGATGATCGATGTGCCTTCCGCCTGGGTGGCCAGCGCCATGAATTGCGCCTGGCAGTCGGTGGGGAAGCCGGGGTGCTCTTCGGTCGACATGTCGGCGGCAGTGAAGGGATTGTCCCCCATGACGCGGACGGCATCGGCGGAGAGCTTTGTCTTGACGCCGACTTCGTGCAACTTGCTGAGGAGCGCGCCGAGATGCGAGGGATCGCAGCCGGAGATGTTGAGATCGCCTCCGGTCATGGCGCCGGCGATGATGAAGGTGCCGGCCTCGATGCGATCTGGAATGATGCGGTGCTTCGCGCCCTTGAGCTTGGCAACGCCTTTCACGCGAATGGTGGGCGTTCCCGCGCCTTCGATCCTGGCTCCCATTTTGTTGAGCAGGTCGGCGAGGTCGGCGACTTCGGGCTCGCGCGCACAGTTCTGCAGGACGCTCTCACCTTCGGCGAGGGTGGCGGCCATGAGCAGGTCTTCGGTGCCGGTGACGGTGATCTTGTCGAAAACGATCTCGGCCCCTTTGAGGCGATCGGCGGAAGCTTCGATGTATCCGTGTTCCTGGGTGATCTTTGCGCCGAGGCGTTCGAGTCCTTTGATGTGGAGATCGATGGGGCGGGCTCCGATGGCACATCCGCCGGGGAGCGAGACGCGGGCACGTCCGCAGCGGGCGACGAGCGGGCCGAGTACCAGCGTGGAAGCGCGCATGGTCTTTACGAGTTCATACGAAGCTTCGGGCGTGGCGAGGTTCGCGCAGTGAATGCTGGTGCGGTGCTGGGCGCGTCCGTAGCCGAGTTCGACGTCGGCGCCCATGGCAGCGAGGAGGTTGCGCGTGGTTTGAATGTCGCGGACCTGCGGAATGTTTTCGAGGATGACGGGCTGGTCGGTGAGCAGGGCGGCGGCCATGCAGGGGAGGGCGGCGTTTTTTGCGCCGCTGACGCGGACCGTGCCGAGCAGCGGCTCTCCGCCGCGGATGACGAACTTGTCCATGGATGATTCCTTCGATTGATTGTAATGGGGATTGGAGTGAGGATGGTTGACTCGCTTGGAACTCAAGGACAGGGACGGTCGGAAATCAAAATCAAGAACTGCACCACAGAGGACACAGGGGCACACGGGGAGAGCAAGCTCAACTTCTGCTGTTCACCGACCTAGTTCTTGGCGATGGCGATTGCCTGGCGGACGTGGCCCTTCGATTTCTTCAGGGCAGCGGCGGCTTGGGATTTCGTGGCGCTGGCGGCAAGCATCACCAATGCGATTGGAGTGCGATTGCCTGCGGCCTTCAGCGCGGCAGCGGCGGTGTCGTGATCGGCTCCGGTGGCTTGTTCGAGGATGCGGATGGCTCGCTGCACGAGCTTTTCGTTCTTGGTCCAGACCTGGACCATCAGGTTGCCGTAGACATAGCCGAGACGCGTCATCGCCCCGGTGGAAATCATGTTGAGCACCATTTTGTGAGCCGTGCCGGCCTTCATCCGGGAAGAGCCTGCCAAGACTTCGGGGCCTACTTCGGTCACGATAGCGAAATCGGCGGCCCGCTCGAGCGGGGAGTTGCGGTTGCAAGTGAGGGCGATAGTGTGGGCGCCGCGGCTGCGAGCGCATTCGATGGCAGCGATGGTGAAAGGAGTGCGTCCGCTGGTGGCGATGCCGAGTACGATGTCGTGCTTGCCGGGCTTGCGCTTTTTCATTTCTTTGACGGCAAGGGCGGTGTCGTCTTCGCTGGCCTCGGTGGAAGTGCCCAGGGCTTTCGGGCCTCCAGCCATGATGTACTGCACGGTGCGGGGATTGGTATTGAAGGTTGGCGGAATCTCGGAGGCGTCGAGCGCGCCCAGGCGGCCGCTGGTTCCTGCGCCGACGTAGATGAGGCGTCCGCCATGGCGGAGGCCATTCGCGACTGCATCGATGGCGCGGGCGATTTGGGGAAGGGCGTGACGCACGGCGGCCGCGACGGTGGCGTCTTCGTCATTGATGAGGCGGACGATTTCGAGCGAGGACATCTGGTCGAGGTTCGACGCGGTGTGGAGAATCTGTTCGGTGGGGAGTTGCCGGAGATCGGACTTCGCGGTTTTGGGTAGGGTCAAGCCTCTCGCCTTTCAGGTTGTAACGAACCTGCCATTCTAATGCGGGATGTGTTCCCCGTGTGCAGGTTCGTGGAGGGATCGAAGTGTGCATAGGTCCTTCGCCGCAAAGAACGCGGCTCAGGATGACAAGAGCGGAGAGCACGAACGCCTGACTTCATCGTAGCGCTTCAATGACCGCGTCGTGAAATCTTGGGCGGACTTGTTTGATTGCCTGATTGGCGCAGTCGGGCCAGGTGCGATTGGTCAGGAGAGTGATGGAGAGCTGGCGGTCGGGATCGATCCAGAGCGACGTGCCGGTGTAGCCGAGATGGCCGAAGGATCGGGGGCCGAAATGTTCTCCGGATTGCGAGGGGGAGGAGGGCGTGTCCCAGCCGAGGGCGCGGGAGGTGCCGGGGGTGGAGTCGCGGCGGGTGAAGAGGGAGATGGTCTCGGGGTGGACGATGGATTGGTACAGCTGCTGGCCTTCGCGGGCAGGAGTGCCCGCGTCACATTCAAGCATCGCGTGGGCGAAGCTTGCCAGGTCTTCGGCGGTGGAGAAGAGGCCGGCGTGTCCGGCGACGCCGCCCAGGATGGAGGCATTTTCGTCCTGGACTTCTCCTTGGATGATTCGGTTGCGGAATGTGCTGCGGGGCTGGGGAAGGCTGACGCCTGGCTGCGGATTTGCTGCGGGCATTTCGCGGGCAGGAGTGCCCGCGCCACATTTCACTTGTTCTCTTTCGTCGGCTGTGGGGGGGATCTTACCTCTTATCTGTACGGGCGGGTTGAAAGTGGTATTCGAGAGGGCTAGCGGGCCGAAGATTTCGCGCTGGCAGAAGACGTCGAGGGGTTCTTCGGCGATGCGTTCGAGGGCGGCGGCTAAGACGATGAATCCGATATCGCTGTATTCGGCTCGGGTGCCGGGATCAGCGGAGAGCGGGGTGGTCACGGCAGCGATCAGCAGTTCGTCGCGCGAGTGCGCCTTGAGGAACAGTTTTTCATAGGCGGGCAGGCCTGACGAGTGCGCCAGAAGCATGCGAAAGGTGATGTGGTGGCGGCGGGGATCGGCTTGGCCGCAGGAGTCGACCAGGAATTCGGGCATGGTCCCGATGAGGGGCGCGTCGAGTTCGAGCAGGCCGCGGTCGTGGAGGATCATGGCCATGGTCGTGGTGGCGATGGGTTTGGTGAGGGAGGCGAGGTCGAAGAGGGTGCTGACATCAACGTCAAAATCCTCACTTCTCCCAAAATCAGGGAGAAGTGGGGCACCCTTGAGGTCCACCTTCTTGAGGTCTTCTTCGTACACAAAATGTCCGAACGCTTTTCGGGCAATCAATTGGCCCGCATGTGTGATAGCGATGGATGCGGCGGGGAAGGCGCGCTGGGCGATGGCTTCACGCAGGATTGCGAAGGCGGAGGAGAAGCGTTCGTCCTGGTGGTCGAAGGCGGGAGTCAGAGTTGGAATTCGGTTTTGAATTTGAGGTCTCGCCGGTACTGTGCGGGTTATAGCAGAGGGTACGGGAGAGGGTAAAGTGCGGGAGCAGTGACGGCGTCTGAAATTGGAAGTACATCTTCCATTACCTGAGTTTGTTGAGTCATGTGGCTTGGGTTGTGTAGAGTCAGAGAATCTTCTTTTATAGGTCCAAATCGAGGTTCAGAAATACCTGTTCCCCTTCGCGTAAAACACGAATGGATGGGGCGCTGGCGGTTGTTGTTTTTGCCTGCCTTGTGTTCAGCCTGCCAGGCGTCACGGCGGGCGGGCTTGGCCCGGCCGGGAAGCCCCTTCGAACGCGCTCAGGGCAGGCTTCGGCGGCCGTCCCTACAAACCCTGTGCATCTTGGGAACGTCGATTCGATCCTTCAACAGGCGATTGCTGACGGGAATATTCCCGGCGCAGTCTTGATTGTCGGGCACGACGGAAAGGTTGTGTACCGCAAGGCGTATGGAAACCGGGCGTTGGAGCCGCGGCACGAAGTGATGACGCTCGATACGGTCTTCGACTTGGCATCGCTCACGAAAGTGGTGGCGACTACGACGGCGGTGATGCAGTTGGTCGAGAAGGGCAAAGTGCGGATGAACGATCCGGTGGCGAAGTATCTGCCGGAGTTTGCGCAAAATGGGAAGGATGACATCACGGTGCGGCAGTTGCTGACGCACTACTCGGGGCTCGCGCCCGATCTGGATCTGGGCACGGCCTGGGAAGGGAAGCAGACGGCGTATCAACTGGCGTATGTGATGCCGCCGGAGACGACGCCGGGTTCAGGCTTTGTGTACAGCGACATCAACTTCATTGTGCTGGGCGCGATGGTGGAGAAGGTCTCCGGGGAGACGCTGGACGCCTACACGGCGCAACACATCTTCGCGCCACTGAAGATGACGCACACGCGGTATGTGCCTCCAGCGGTGTGGCGGGGGAGGATTGCGCCGACGCAGTATGACGAGAATGAGCATATGCTGCGCGGGGTGGTGCATGATCCGACGGCGCGGCGGATGGGCGGCGTGGCGGGACATGCGGGACTGTTTTCGACGGCGGACGATCTGGCGAAGTTCTGCCAGGCACTGCTCGATGGCGGGGACGGAATTCTTTCAGCGGTCGCGGTGGCGAAGATGACGTCGCCGGAACAGCCTCCATCGGCGCCGGTGCTGCGGGGGTTTGGCTGGGACATCGACTCTCCCTTTTCGTCGAACCGCGGCGATCTGCTTCCGGTGGGATCGTTTGGACACACGGGATTCACGGGAACATCGATCTGGATCGATCCGACGACGGAGACCTACATCATCCTGCTGACGAATGCGGTGCATCCGCGCGGGAAGGGGAATGCGATCGGCCTGCGATCGAAGGTAGCGACCGAGGTGGCGGCGGCGCTGCCCTTAAGTCCGAATGAGAAAGAGGCTCTGCGCTGGAAGAGCATTACGGGCTACAACGAGGCGTTCAGCGCGGCGCGGCGGATGAATTCGCGGAATGGGACGGTGAAGAACGGCATCGACGTGCTCGCAGACCACGGGTTCGACGTGCTGAAGCCGGCCGAGAGCGAACCTCCGGAGAAGAAAAAACGCATTGGGCTGGTGACGAATCAGACGGGGCTTGACGCTTCGGGGCGACGGACGATCGATGTGCTGGCGCAGGCTCCGGGTGTGTCGCTGGAGGCAATCTTCAGTCCGGAGCACGGGGTCACGGGCATGCTCGACACGACGCATGTGGGCAATTCGACCGATGCGGCCACGGGCATTCCCGTGTACAGCGTGTATGGAGGATCGGATGCGGCGCGGCGTCCGTCGGTCGATGTGCTGAAGACTCTGGACGCCGTGGTGTTCGATGTTCAGGACGCGGGCGTGCGGTTCTACACTTACGAAACGACGCTGGGATATTTTCTGGAAGGCGCGGCGCAGGCGGGAATTGAGATGATCGTGCTCGACCGTCCGAACCCGATCACGGGGTCGTTTGTGCAGGGTCCGGTGGCGGATGCGGGGAAAGAAAGTTTCACGAATTATGGAAATGTGCCGGTGCGCCAGGGCATGACGATGGGCGAGCTGGCGAAGATGTTCAACGTGGAGCGCGGCATCAACGCGAAGCTGACCGTGGTGCCGATGGACGGGTGGCAGCGCGGAGACTGGTTCGATGCGACCGGGCTGGTGTGGGTGAATCCGTCGCCGAATTTGCGGAGCGTGACCGAGGCGGCACTGTATCCGGGCGTGGCGCTGATTGAGGGGACCAACGTTTCGGTGGGGCGCGGCACGGATACTCCGTTTGAAGTCGTCGGCGCGCCGTGGATGAAGAGCAAAGAGCTCGCGGCCTATTTGAATGCGCGCGGGATTGGCGGCGTGCGCTTTGTGCCGGTCACGTTTAGGCCGACGTCGAGCAATTACAGTGGGCAGGAGTGTCAGGGTGTGAACATCGTGGTCACGGACCGGAACGGGTTCGACGCGCCGGAGTTGGGGATGGAACTGGCAGCAGCCCTGCACAAGCTGTACGCGGCAGATTTCCAGATCGAGAAGATGCAGGGACTGCTGGTGAATCAGGCGGCATACGACGCGCTGGTGGCAGGGCAGGATCCGCGAAGGATCGCGCAGGACTGGCAGGAGGAGTTGGAGAAGTTTGGGAAGGTGCGGGAGAAGTATTTGATTTATAAGTAGCTCTTCTTGAGCGGTAAGGCTGCCGCCTCAAGCAGGTTATCCTCTGAGCCCTTGTGGTCTATCCTAAGAAGCGGTTTCCAGTGACAAAAGCCGGGTCATTTCACAAATTGTGCCTGGAGGTTATGACCGTATGTTTCGTTCAACCTTTCTAGTTTCGCTGCTGTTGCTGTGCGCCGCAGTCGCGTCTTCGCAGACGCCTACGCCGAAGGATGTCGACATTACCGCGCCCGACGGCACCAAGCTGCGCGCGACCTTCTTCGCGGCGGGAAAGCCGGGGCCGGGCGTATTGCTGCTGCACATGTGCAACACCGTGCGGAAGTCGTGGGAGCCGGTGGCGAAAGGGCTGAGTGAGGTCGGGATCAACGCGCTCACCATCGACAATCGCGGGTTTGGAGAGAGCGGCGGGCCGCGCTTCGAGGGCGGATCGCCCGAAGTCCTGAAGCAATTGAACGACGCGTGGCCGGGAGATTTTGATGCGGCGTATCAATTCCTGGTGGCGCAGCCGGGAGTCGACAAGGAGCGCATTGCAGCCGGGGGCGGAAGCTGCGGGTTTGACAATGCGCTGAAGCTGGCCGAGCGGCATATGGATGTGAAGGCGCTGGTGCTGCTGGCTGGAGGCACCGATCTGGCGGGGATTAACTATATTATTCACCATCCTGAGGTGCCGATTTTCACCGCGGGCGCGGCGGATGATCAGTACAATCCTGCGACGTTGCCGTTGATGCAATGGTTCTGCGATCTCTCAGGGAATCCGCGATCGAAGTTTGTGGGTTATCCGGATGGGCGACATGGGACAGAGATTTTCGGTCCGCACCCGGAGTTGGTGCGGCAGATTGTGGCGTTCTTTGTCGACACGCTCATCACGTCGCCGGTCGATTTGAAGGCGCCGGTGACTCCGCGTAAGACGGCAGCTTCTGATTTTTGGGTGACGGCGAGTGAGCCCGGAGGGGCCGCGAAGGCGGCGCAGATTTTCCATGATGTGCGCAAGCGCGATCCGGGCGCTTTCGTTTTTGCCGAGTTCCCCATGAACGTGCTGGCCTATGCGCGGTTGCAGGCCGGCGACACGGAAGGCGCGATCACATTGTTCAAGCTGAATACGGAGGCGTATCCGGTATCGGCGAATGCCGAGGACAGCCTGAGCGATGGGTATCTGGCTGCGGGGAAGAAGGACCTGGCGCTGGCGGCGGAAGAGAAGTGCGTGGAGTTGCTGCCGGCTGATAAGGCCAATGCCGACTTCAAGGCGCAACTGGGGAAAGCGGCGCAAGAGAAGATTGCGAAGCTGAAAGCGGAGCAGAAGTAATTCGAAACTCATGTCATTGCGTCGTCATTTTAAGACGCGCTTTTTGCGCCGACCCGTGCAGTCTGTCGGGGAGTGCATAGGTCCTTCGCCGCTAAAAGCTGCGGCTCAGGATGACAACTCGTTTGTGATCGCAGCCTGCGCAGTCCGGACCTTCGTGTGCGCTGCTTTCACTTGTGTCCCAGGGTAACTGCCGCGCGAGTGACCATTCGTAATTTGAAAATGAATGCTGCCAGATTCAGAATCAGTTTGCCCACCACTTCGTAGTTCAGCCATCGTAGCTTCCTGCCCCAGGAAGTAACTCCGCTGGCGAATCCACTCTGGCCTGATTGGAAATGTGAGCAGTCATGTCGCGCGCGAAGGCCACCATTCTCTGCATTGACGACCATTGGAACGGGCTCATCGGACGAAAGATGCTGCTTGAACAGAACGGGTACGAAGTTCTGGAAGCGAGCGGTGGGGACGAAGGGCTGAAGCTGTTTCTCTCGCGCAACGTGGATGCCGTGGTCCTCGACTATCAGATGCCGGGGATGAGCGGGGATGTGGTTGCCGAGAAGATGAAGCGCATCAACTCGCATGTTCCGATCATGCTTTTGTCCGCCTACGGGCCGCTGCCCAAGAGCAAGCTGCGCGCCGTGGACTCGTTTTTGACGAAGTCGCAACCGCCGAAGATTCTCTTGTCCACGCTGCAAGGCATGCTGGGCGATCCACACAAAACTTTTTTCTCCCGCTGGTTCGAACAGTGGAAGAGCCGGAATCAGGTGAGCTCGTGAAATTCTTCAAGTTCCTACTTCGGCAGGGTTGCACGCACCGCTTCTCGTGGCCGCGCATCGACGACAACGGGCGTCATTATCAGATCTGTCTCGCTTGTGGAACGGCTTACGAATATGACTGGAGAATGATGCGCCGGACGGGAAGGCTGGTGGCAGCCGTCCGACAGAACCTGCACGGTGAGAGGTTGTCGCACTAAGCGGGGGGCGCGCTGCGCATCAAGCCGATTTACTGGAAATATGCGAATGAGCCAGTTTTTTCAACGCCGGCCTCCCAGACGGGCTCCCCGCGTGAGTCTTCGCGGGACTATCTCCGCTTTGGTTCGGCTCGAGAACGGCCGACAGTTGTCGGCCAAGCTGCAGCAACTCTCCATCACGGGAGGATTGTTGGACTTCCCGGCGTATCTGGAAGAGCGCGCCTGGGTGGATGTGACCCTTTATCTGAGTTCGGGCCCGGTGCGGGGCATTGCGGAGATGATGTTTCCGATGAGGGGCGGCGCGGGTTATCTGCAGCCGTTTCGGTTTACGAGCCTGGGCGAGGAAGAACTCCATGCGGTCGACCGGGAAGTAACTGCCCTGCTGAAGCAAACGGTGTCGAAGACCGGCGAGTCGGGATTGCGGGCGCCGCGCTACTACCTGGAGCCGTGGTAAGACCTTCGCGCTTTGCGGTTCCCTATGCCACCAGGCAAGAAGCCGCGGGCGGAGCGCCCGCGCCACATAGTCGTGCGGATAACTCCGGGCTTGGAATCCTGCATCCTAGCGGCTAAGGCGTAGTAAGCTTGGGGCATACGGTTGATGCCTTGGAGGTGCGGGATGCGCTTACTTTTGGCAGTACTACTTGTTTCCGGGATGGCGTTCGGGCAGGCGGATGCGACGAAGCCGGCGAATGCTCCGGTCGCGGCGCCTGTGCCTGCTGCTCAGGCTGCAGAGAAGCCTGCGGCTGAGCCGGACGATCCGAACGCTGCGGTGATTCCCGCGGGAACTAAAGTTCCACTGCTGCTGAAGCAGGCCATTTCGACCAAGAACGCGCGCGAGGGCGATCCTGTATATGCTGAGACGGCGTTTCCTTTCGTGGTGAATGACCGCATCCTGATTCCGGCGGGCACGTACATCCAGGGCAAGATTTCGCGTACCGAGCCCGCGGGACGCTCCAGGAAGCGGGCAGAGCTTTTGATCCACTTTACGTCGATGATTTATCCGAGCGGGTACACGGTGATGTTGCCCGGTTACATCAACAACACGCCCGGGGCCGACGACAAGGGAGTGAAGGATTCCGAAGGCACGATTCAGGCGGACAAAGATACAGGCAAGCGGGTGGAAGACGCGGCCAAGGGCGCGGCGGTGGGCGGTTCGGTGGGGAGCATAGGCGGGCTGGCCGCCGGAGGGCTTAACGGAGCGCGGTACGGCGGCCTCGCCGGCATCGCGGGCGGCGTTGCGTGGGCGCTGCTGAAGCATGGTCCGGAGGTGAAGCTGGAAGTCGGCACGTCGATCGAGATGGAAATTCAGCGGGACGTGAAGGTCGACGCCAGCCGGATTCAGGTGGCGAAGGCGCAGTAGGCAGGGCGGAGCTGGCTAGGAGAAAAGACGTTCCAGGTCGCGGGCGCCGTGAACGACCCGTAGAACGAACACTTCCGCATCGTCAAATCGGTAAAAGAGCAGATGCTTCGGGAATCCCGGGATGGACGTGCGGCGTACATCTCGAAGTTCGAGGGCTTTGAAAGTGCACGGACTACCAGCAGCAGGTCGGCGGACTGCGTAGGAGACTGCGGCAGTGACAGCTTTTCCCCATCGCTTCGCGAGAGTTCGCCCGGACTGAGCGGCATACCAATCAGCTTGCTCCAAGATATCGGCGATGGCGGCATCGCTGAAGACCAGGCGGCGCTTGTTCACCGGCGACGGGTTCGTTCTCGCAGCGCGGGGATCAAACCCTTACGGCGGATTTCGGCCAGAGGGATTTCAATCTTCGGTCCCTTGGCGGCTGCGACGAGTTCCTGCTCGAGGTCGCCCAAGCGACGTTCTTTGTCCTGACGAATCAGATCGCGGACATATTCGCTGGGCGTGCCCCAATCGCCAGAGGCGACCTGGCCTTCGACATAGTCTTTAAGCGCTTCGGGGAGCGAGATGTTCAACGAAGTCATGGGCATAGCTTCATAATATGACAGTTTATGAAGGTAATTCCAGTTCGTTGTGCAGCGTGACAACATAGAAAGCTGCGGCTCAGGATGACGAGGTTCCGGGGGACGCGGGCTCGGAAATCACATCCACGCATCAGGCGTAGCAACCACGCTCTTGGCGATTTGCTCTCCGCTTTGCCTTCACTGCTATACAATCCGCGGTAGGGGCGCTGTCGGCGCTCTCTGAAGGGGAGGGTTCATGCCGGAAATTCTGGGCGGATTTACCACCGTCGTCATCGTCATCGTCGTTATCTATGGTCTTAGTTCCATCAAGATTCTCGCGGAGTACGAGCGCGGCGTGATTTTCCGGCTGGGCCGGCTGCTGCCGAGCGCGAAGGGGCCGGGAGTCATTCTCGTATTTGCGCCGATCGACCGGATGGTGCGAGTGTCGCTGCGGCAGGAAGCGCTGGAGGTGCCTCCGCAGGACATCATCACGCGCGACAACGTTACTTTGAAAGTAAACGCAGTAATTTTTCTGCGGGTGATTGAGCCGCGCAAGGCTGTCGTCGAAGTTTCGAATTACGTCTATCAGACCTCGCAGTTTGCGCAGACCACGCTGCGGTCGGTGCTGGGCGAGCAGGAACTGGACGAGTTGCTGGCGCATCGCGACAAGATCAACCTGCGGCTGCAGAGCATTCTCGACACGCACACCTCGCCTTGGGGTGTGAAGGTGACCAACGTCGAGGTCAAGCAGGTCGACATGCCGGAGTCGATGCTGCGCGCGATGGCGAAGCAGGCCGAAGCCGAGCGCGAGAAGCGGTCGAAGATTATTCACGCGGAGGGCGAGTTCTCAGCGGCGCAGCGGCTGGTGGATGCGGCACATCTGCTGTCGAGCGAGCCGGTGAGCGTGCAGTTGCGCTATCTGCAGACGCTGACGGAAATCGGCGTGGAGAAGAATACGACGGTGGTGTTTCCGGTGCCGGTGGATTTCTTCTCGGGGATTCAGAAGCTGCTGGGAAAGGCGGACGGACCCGCGCCGGGGAAGACGGCGTAGGGGCTGTCGACGGGTGTGCTCAGGGGGCGCCGCGCTTGGCTCTGGCTTAGACGGGCGAAAGCGCTCGTCTCCACACGTGCATACAAGATTGCGCGCATTGGGAGTTGAACTATGGCTTCGTCTGAAGATACGGAAATAACACTGGGGACGGGGAAGCTGCTGGTGCTGTTTTTCGGGCTGGTGGGCATCTGTGCGCTGTTTTTCGCGCTGGGATACTCGCTCGGTCGGAAATCTGAGCCTGCCATGAATATGGCCGGCACTCCCGCGCCCTCGACGTCTTCGAGCGCAACCAAGGCTGGCGGCGGTTCTGGCACGGCGGCGACTCCGCCGATGACTTTCTACAAGGCGGTTGAGCAGAAAGACGCCAACCCGGAATTGACGCCGCCTGCCGATGCGAAGACGGATACAACGACTGCACCGGCGAATGGTGCGGGGAATCCTGGCACGAATCCCGCGGCGGCTACCGCTCCTCCGGTCAACGCTCCGGACGCGGGGGCGACTCTGCCGACGTTGGGATATTTCGTGCAGGTGGCGGCGGTCAGCAAGCAGGAAGACGCCGATGCCCTGGTCGACGCGCTTAAGAAGAAAGAGTATCCGGCGTTTGTCGCCGCCCAGGTGGCGAATGACAAGCTATTTCGCGTGCAGCTGGGACCATTCTCTGAAGTGAAAGACGCCGAAGCGATGCGCACACGGCTGGTGGGGGATGGGTACAGTCCGATTTTGAAGAAGTAATCTTACATTGACACTCATCGATTTCCGCGATATGTGTAGTCCACCATGTCCTCGGAATCCCCACTCGACCGCGCGCTTCACGCCATTGCCGACCCCACCCGCCGGAGAATCTTGCTGGCTTTGAAGGAAGGCGGAGCAGAGAACCGGGCCGCAGTGCCAAAGCGGGCTCATGGGCCTTGTCTTTGTGGGGGAGAGATTGAAGAGCGCATTCATCTTTCTCAACCGACGATTTCGCATCACATGGCGATTTTGACCAAGGCCGGGCTGGTGGAGGCGGCGAAGCAGGGGCAGTGGCGTTGGTATCGGCGGAATGAAAAGGCGATTCGGCAGGTGGTGAAGATGTTGCGCGGGAAGCTGTAAACCCCGGGGGCTGAAGCCCAAATCTCTCGGTGCTTTTTCGCGGCCCTGAAGGCCGCTCTTCCACGGTGGTGCCTGGGGTCAATCCACTTGGGAGGCGAATATGCGACGTGGCGTCGAGCTCCTACGGTAGCGCCGGCATCCTGCCGGGGCTACTTTCCCAGAGCCCACTTCTCCAAGTCTCCGGTCGAGCGCAGCAGGCCCAGTTGCGCGCGCTGGAGTTCGAAGGATACGTCCTGCAGCATGATGAAGCGCTCGCTCACCTCCGCGCGTGCGTCGTCGAGGTCGTGGAGGTTGGCGGTGCCGGCGTCGATACGGGTTTGGACAGCGGAGAGATTCTTCTCCGCGATCTCGGCTTCGAGTGCTGCGACGTCGCGCGCGGCCTGCATCTGGGCTACGGAGCGTTGCAGGCGCAGAGTTTCCTCCGAGACCTGATTCTTCGCGGCTTCCGCCTGCTTGGTGGCTTTGAGTGCATCGGCGTCGGCGGTCTGGGCGCGCGAGCGTTGCGAGGCGTTGAACAGCGGGAAGCGGATGCTCACACCGATGGTGGCATTGTTCTGCTGGAAGCTGTTGGTCGTACAGAGCACCGATACGCCGCCCACGGTGCATGGTTTCGAAGGGATGTAGTAGTTCTGAAAGTTATTGAATTTCGAGAGCAGGGCATACTGCGCGGCGAAATCGACAGAAGGCCACAGCGCGCGGTGCTCGGCCTGCGCGCGCAGGTATTGGGCTCGGGCATGTTCGACGGCGGCTTGCACGGCAGGACTGGAATCCGCGGCTTGCCGGGGAGCGTCGTCGGCGGGCACGGCCGGGGTCGCGGGGATGGAGTCTGGGTCGGTCTGAAGGTTGGCGGCGGGAAGTCCCGTAAGTGTGGACAGGTGTTGGCGAAGCACATCGGCTGCGCCTTGGGCTTCGGCGATGCGCAGGCGAACGCGCGCAGCCGAGAGCTGCGCCTTGGTGCCTTCGAGTTCGCTGTCGATGCCCTCTTTGACGCGCTGAGCGACGGCGGCCGCGATCTTATTGGCGTCGGCTTCGGTGTCCTGAAGTTTAACGAGACGCTGCTCCCACTTGGCAAGCTCGGCATAGCTGAGCGCGGCATCCTGGATGATCTGATTTCGCTGATCTTTGGTCTTCAGGGAAGCGGCGGCTGAGTCGACTTTGGCTGCCTTCAGCAACTGACGGAGCGATGGATTCAGCAGAGCAGATTGCGCGTTGATGTTAAACAACGATGGTGCGTTGCCCTCCAACGCCAAGGGAAAGCCGTAAGAGTATCCGAGGCCCGCGCCGGTCGAGAGTTGCGGGATGTAGTTGTCGCGAAGTTCCCGATAGCTGGCGGCGGCGCGCTGTTCGTCGGCAGTTGCAATCGCCGCGCCGGTGGCGTGCGACAGCGCCAGTTCAACCACACGCTTGAGCGGAACAGGCTCGGCCCGCAGTACGTTGGGAATGAAGACTACGGCCAGAATCGAACAGAGAGTGAGGGCACCGCGGCTTGAAGGTTTCATTGCGTCCCTTTCAGCAGTGATGGGAATGATGGTATGAGCAATTTGGATGCAAGCCAGATTCTAAATGGGGGATGAAGTGAGCACGGTGATTTTTCGCCACGGATAGACCTGAGCAGAGGCCCCACGTCTGGCGCACAAAACGCGCGAGAAATGGGGCACCTATTCTCGGTGGACCCGTCATTTCTCGACGATCTTCAACGCTCCACCCGCTTCAGATCTTCCTCGGCGCGGTGAAAGCCGTGGAAGAGCGCCAGCGCCGCGCGGTACTCCGCGGCGGCGCCGTGGTGGTCACCCTGTCTTTCGAGTAACTGACCCCAGTACTCGTGCGCTTTGTAGGCAGGTCCTTCTTCCACTGGACCAACCGAGAAATAGCGGCGCAGCAGGCGGATGCCCAGCGCAGGATCGCGGCCGGTCCGCATCAGCAGGCTGGCGCCGTCCATCAGAGCTTCATGATGATCCACCGGAGCAGTCTCGGCTTCGAGCAGGGCCTTCTCCATGTCATCGAGGCGGTTGATGTGGCGAAAGAAGATGGCGAGTTCAACCCATGCCCAGACCCCGGATTTACTGGCCGCGATGGCGGCGCGGTATTCGCGCTCGGCCGCGGGGTAATCTCTGTTTTTCTCGGCGATTTGTCCTACGACCCAGTCGGCCGCCGCGGGATTCAGAGCACGAATCGCTTCGGCCTGGTCCCGCGCCTTGTCTTTCCCACCACCCACAATTCCAGGGGCCGAGAAGTAAAACTCCGCAAGGTCTTTGCGGGCCTCCCAATTTCGCGGATCGAGTTCGACGGCACGCTCGAATGCGGTGCGACTTTTCTTGCCCAACCCCCCGGCGGAAAGAAGTCCGGCGCGGTCGGCCTTCTCGCCGTAGATGCGGCCGAGCCAAAGATAATGAACGCTGTTTTGCGGGTCGAGGTTGCGGGCGCGTTCGCAGTTGGCGATGCCGCGATCCCATTCTTCCATCATGAAATAGGCGCGGCAGAGCAGGTTGTAGCCGGCGGCGTCGTTGGGAGCTTGCCGCACTTGTTGCTCCAGTGCTGCCACAGCTTCATCGACGTGGCCGGAGGCGAGCAGATCCTGGGGAGACGATGCGAGAGAAACTGCGGTCAACAGGAACAGAGCGGTCAGAAGCGAGACAATCGAAGTTCCACGCATAGATCAGGGCACGACTTTCACGGAAGCGCCGTCGGCGAGCGGCTTGGTTTCTTCCGCGGGCAAGGCCACGGAGTCTCCTTGGGAAAGGCCAGAGGTAATTTCGACGCGAGTCAGATTCTGCAACGAGAAGGTGATAGCCTGCCGCTTCAGGCGATCGTTGACGATGCGAAACACGTAGGGCGTACTGTCGTCAACGTGCATGGCGTCGCGCTGCAGCGTGAGAACGTTGTTGTGTTCGGCGGCCACAATGGTGACGCCGACGTTGATATTGGGCAGAAGGCGCAAGTCCTGATTGTCGATGAGGCAAGTGGTCTCGCCGACGTTGCGGTTGCCGCGCGGTTTCACGGTGGAGGGAACGGCGTTGACGGTGCCGGTCCAGATGCGGCCGGGGACGGCGTCCCAGGTAACTTCCACTTTTTCTCCGGTCTGCAGGCGGCCGATGTCAGGCTCGTCGACGAAGGCGCGCACCAGGATTTTCGACAGGTCGGCTTCCTGCAACAGCAAGTCGCCGGTCTGGACGAAGGCTCCCAACTTTACAGGAAGGGAATAGACCACGCCGTCGAAAGGAGCGCGGACGCTCGATTTGGCAAGCGCGTCGACGGCCACGTCGTATGCGGCCTGAGCCACGGCTGCCTGAGCCTCAGTGCTGGCGACTTCGGGTGGGGAGTATCGGTCCTTCTGCTTCTGCTCCAGCAAATTCACATCGGCCTGAGCGGTTTGCAGGGTTACTTCGGCCTGGCGAACTTCTCCGGGGGAGGCCGCGCCTTGCTGTTGCAGGCGTTGGTAGGCCTCGAGATTGCGCTGGGCAACGTCCCGGGAACTGCGGGCCTTGATCAGTTGCGCGTTGAGGGTCAGCACTTCTTCCTGGGTGCCACCTTTCTTGAGCGCGGACTGATTGGCCTGTGCGGCCTTGATCTGCGCCCGAGCGCGGGCGGCCTGGGTGCGGATGTCCTCGTCATCCAGTTCCAGCAGAAGTTGACCCTTGTGCACATGATCTCCTTCCTTCACCAGCAGGCGCTTCAGCGTGGTGCCGATCGGGGCATGGGCTTCGAAGTTCTGAATGGGCTCCACCTTGCCGTTGGTGGACACCAGGCTGCGAATAGGACCGCGTTCGACGGTAACGGCGCGGACTTTCAGCGGAGTCTGGTGCAGATAGGAATACAGCACGAGAATGAGGAGAATGCCTGCGGATGTAATCCAGATCCATCGCCGGGACGGCGAGTTCGAATTGTTAGTTTGCGCCAACCTGTTTTCTTTCAGGGTCCGGCAGGAATTTCTGTAAGCAGTAATTTACCACCCGGAAGGCCGTGACAGCACAGCGAACCGCCCGCCGGGTGGTTGCTTCATTGGATGCAGGGAGAGGGGTTTCGGCTGCATAACCAGCGAGCCGCTACAATACGGGGATGCCGAAATCGCCACGATACACGCCTGAGCACGCCGCCGCCGGCCTGGACACCAAGTTTCCCGAGATCGAAACCTGGCCCAACCAGTTTCCGGGATACGAAATTATTGTCGATGATCCGGAGTTTACGTCGGTGTGTCCGAAAACCGGGCTGCCGGATTTTGGCGTGCTGAATATCCGGTACATGCCGGACAAGGACTGCCTCGAACTGAAGTCCCTGAAAGAGTATTTGCAGTGCTACCGGAACCTGGGGATTTTTCAGGAGAACGTGGTGAATCAGGTTCTGGAGGACGTGGTGAAGTGGGCGAAGCCGGTGTGGGCCGAGGTGAAGGGGGAGTTTCGTCCGCGAGGCGGGATTTCGACGACCATTGTGGCGCGGTGGCCGCGACCGAACCACAAGAAAGGTTAATTGATAAAGCCTAGCCAGCAGTGGAGGCTGCGCGCGGCCGGATTAACGCAAGGTCGTCCGCATGTTCGGCTTTTACCCTGCTAATTTCATAGGCCGACTGAAGGTTGAGCCAGAATTGGTCAGTCGTGCCGAAGAAACGTGCCAGGCGAACTGCCGTATCGGCGCTGATGCCGCGACGCTCCAAAACGATATCGTTTACTCGCGGCACGGGAACGCGCAAGTGCTTGGCCAGTTTGTAAGGTGACATACCCAGAGGTTTCAAGAATTCCTCGCGCAGAATTTCACCGGGATGGACCTTCCAGTTCGGGGTGCCTTTTCTGACGATGTTCTCGTGTCCCATTCTAATTTCCTCAATAACCTATAGCGACCTTCGCAAAGCCTCAGTGATAGTCGACGATTTCAACCTCGTAAGCATCGTGTCCACGCCACACGAAACAGACTCGATACTGGTCATTGATCCGGATGCTGTGTTGCCCCTGTCTCCTGCCCAGGAGCCTTTCCAAACGGTTTCCGGGAGGTGTCTTCAAATCGCCGAGTTCGACCGCCGCGTCGAGCATCGCAAGCTTGCGCTTCGTCACACCAGCGGGCGGAGCGCCGCGAGTTTTTCCACTCGACCAGATTTCCGCCGTCGCTTTGTCGGCGAAGGTCTTGATCACCTCTGGATAATAACGATACTCGTTAATAATGTCAATCGTTACTATGTTTCCATTCCTGCCGTGATATATTCGCTCGACCTGTGTCCCAGAACGACCTGCAACCACGCACCGCGCTGATTGTCCTGACGGCGCTGAATCTGCTCAACTACGCGGATCGCAACGTGCTGTTCGCGGTGCAGCCGCTGGTGCAGCAGGAGTTTCACGTCACTAAAGAGCAGATCGGGTATCTGACCAGCGCGTTTCTTGGTTTCTACATGATCGCGGCGCCATTTGTGGGGCCGCTGGCCGATCGCTACTCGCGCAAACTCATCATCGTTGTGGGCGCGATCTTCTGGAGCGCGCTCACACTTCTCACTGCGGTCACCAACACCTACACCGAGCTGCTGGTGCGGCATACGCTGGTCGGAGTGGGCGAGGCCACGTTCGTGACCATTGCCCCTACGTTTGTGGCGGATCTGTTTGCGGAGAACGTGCGCGGGCGGATTCTGGGAATTTTTTATCTCGCGATTCCCGTGGGGTCGGCGGCGGGATACCTGCTGGGCGGCTACCTGGCCCCAAGTCACGGCTGGCGGTTTCCGTTCTACATTGCGGCGGCTCCGGGCTTCTTGCTGGCCATCACGGTGTGGTTTCTGAAAGAGCCGGAACGCGGGCGTTTTGACTCGGTGAAGGATGCTGAGGCAGGAGACCTGCTGCCCGCAGGATTCCAAGGCAGGCCGGTGAAGGAATTCTTCCTGATCATTTTCCTTTACATGAAGAAGCTCTACCGGTCGACTCTTGTGCTACTGCGGAACCCGGCATTTCTGACGGCCACGCTGGGTATGGCTTTCATGACGTACTCGCTTGGGGGGATTCAGGTATGGATGCCGCAGTTTCTCTACAGCGAACGCCACTACACGCTGGAAAATGCGAACCTGATGTTTGGGATCATTATCGTGATCGACGGCATTGTGGCGTCGCTGCTCGGAGGATTTCTCGGCGACTATCTGCTACCCCGCATGAAGAGCGCCTACTATGTGGTTTCGGCGGCCAGCATGTTTCTCGGCATACCGGTGATGATTGTCGCGCTGTTTGCCCGGGGCCGGGTCATGATTCCGGCGATTGGCGTGGCGGCATTCTTCCTGCTGCTGAATACGGCTCCGCTGAATGCGGCGGTGATCAACTCGGTGGGGGCGCACATTCGGGCGACCGCGCTGGCGGTGAATATCTTCATCATCCACATTTTGGGCGATGTGCCTTCGCCGACGATGATGGGATGGGTGGCCGACAAGCGATCGATGCAGGCGGCATTCGTTCTGCCGGTGATCGCGATGGGGATTTCTTCTGCCATACTGTTCTACGGGATGAGATTCGCGCCCACAGTCGCGGTGGATGGGAAGGCTCACCCGCTTCATTGAAGCACTGATCACCACGGAGACACGGAGGCTCAGAGAAATGCTCCTAAGAATTCTCCGTGACTCGGTGCCTCCGTGGTGAAAATCCACGCAAAAGCTAGAAGGGCTCGGGAATATATCGGATGTTGTATTTCTACTGGATTGCGGGAACGATTCTCGCGCTAGCCTGGGCGTCCCGCATTGTGGATGCCGCGCTGGGGATGCCTTCGGTTGCGGATGTTTCCCGGCCGGAGTGGGACCGGAATCCTGTTCTGCGATCGGGGAATCCTCGCGTTTCTATTATTGTTCCTGCACGCAACGAAGAAGAGTCCATTGAGCAGGCGCTGAATTCTCTGCTGGCGCTGGATTACGACAATTATGAAGTCATTGCCGTCAACGATCGTTCGACTGATCGGACGGGCGAGATTATGGAGCGGGTTGCGCGAGATTCCGACCCTTCGAAAATCGCGAAGGGTGGATCACCCGCTCGTGAGAGTCAGAATCAAAGTCACAATCCCCACTTTTCCCAAAATCAGGGAGAAATGGGGCACCCGGCGCATCTTCACCTCCCGCATCCGATTCTTCGCGTGATTCATCACAGCGAATTACCTCCGGGATGGCTGGGGAAGACGCATGCCATGTGGACGGCGGCGAATCAGGCTTCGGGCGAGTGGCTGTTGTTTACCGATGCGGACGTGATGTTCAAGCCGGATTCCCTGCGGCGGGCGCTGGCTTATGCCGAGGCGGAGCCTGCGGATCACGTGGTGCTGTTTCCGCGGATGGTTATGAAGCGGCCGGGCGAGTACATGATGATCGCGTTTTTCCAGACGATGTTCATGTTTGGGCATCGTCCGTGGAAGGTGGCTGATCCGAGCACCGACGATCACATGGGCGTGGGCGCGTTCAACCTGGTGCGGCGGCGGGTGTACGACGCGGTCGGGACGTACGAGGCGCTGCGTATGGAAGTGCTCGACGACATGAAGTTGGGCAAGGTGGTCAAGAAGGCGGGCTTTGCGCAGCGCAACGTGTTTGGCGGCGACCTGATTTCGATCCGGTGGGCGCACGGGGCGATGGGCGTCGTGAACAATCTCACCAAGAATTTCTTCGCCGTGCTGTCGTTTCAGTGGTGGCGCGCGCTGTTGTCGGTGTTTGGGCTGGCGTTTCTTAATTTCGGACCGTTTCTTGGAGTGGGGCTAGTGCATGGTTGGGCGCGGGTGCCGTATGGGGTGGCGCTGGGATCGATGTTGCTGATCTACATCGGGATGTCGTGGCGGTCGTCGGTGCCGCCGTATTACTTCCTGCTGCATCCGGTGAGCACGGCGCTGTTCATCTACACGCTGCTGCGATCGATGTGGCTTACGCTGTGGAACGACGGGATCGTGTGGCGCGGGACGAAGTATCCGCTGGAGGAGTTGCGCAAGGGGATGGTGTGAGGAGAAAAGAGAGGGCCGGTTGCCCGGCCCTCCCAATTCAAGAACAAAACCTTGTTGTTAGGTTGTTTTCGGTTTTTGATACTTCGCGACGATGAGGTTGAGTTCTTTGCTCACCCACTGAGAGCCCATGGTGACCGCATAGCCGTCCATCGCCGACCCTTGAACGAAGAGTTCAACGTTGTAGGCGAGCGGATCGCAATCCTGCAGGTTCGAATCAAGGTAACCCGGTTTTGCTGGATCCACGCCGTGTACCGGGATCGCTTCCTGCAGGTTCTGAACGCCGACGCCGTTAACGGGCACTGACTCAACTCCCGTGTTCACCCGCACCGCGTTTTTGCCAGCTGTCGCGCTCAACCCGTAGGAGAGTACATGGCCGACCGGATCATAGGCCGTGATCTGGAAGGTCAGTTCGCCGTTTGGAGTGAGCATGACGCGCCCGCATTTCTTTTCCGCAAACTCATCGCCGCCCACAATCTGCAGATCGACCAGCGGTACGGTGTTGTCGATGCGGAGGACTGGAAGGTTGAACTCTCCCATCTTCTTGTTGTTCTGATCGAAACTCAGCATGCGGATGGCATAGAAGCCGTCGGCCTTGTTGCGTGAGTTCCACGTGAACTTCAACCCGTGCTCGTGCCATCTCTCTTCCGGTTCGGTGTCGATGTTCTTGTAGTAGAAGCTGCCGTCCGCCCGCACAAACGGGCCAAGCGGCTGAGGCGTGTAGGTCTGCTTAATCGGATCGCGTACCAGGTTGACGAGCGGATCGGTCAGATCCTCCCAGAGGAGTCCTGTCGTTGTGCCGGCGATGTAGTCCTCGTCGGTAGCGGCGATTTGGACCTGGTACGTCGCAACGGGTGGCGCAGGTGGGAAGAGGCCGAAGATGCGAATCGTCTCGCAGAAGGGCTGGTGAGAAACCCCCTGAATGCGAGCCGGGTCGCCCGGCTGCGAAAAGGCGTATCCCTTAACCAGATGGTTCTTGTCGCAAGGCAACAGGCCGATGCTGCTTGGCAGGACGCCAACCAGGGGCTGCGGCATGATCTTCGCGGCGGGAACCAGGAAATCCATTTCGCCGTTTTGCGGAATCTGACTCCAGGGAACCGCTACCTTGTAAACCTCGTTCCAAGTTCCGTTGACGTACTGTGAGATGGAAATCCGCAAGATCCGCTGCGGAAGAATTGGCGCAGGCGGCACCAGAATGCCCGCGGGAATGATCGGTGACTGCAGCGTCTGGAGCAAGAGCGGGATTTTGAAACTATACGGGCTCATGCCCGACGAACCCGCCGGTGGCGTCGGTTGCGTGTAGGTGTAACCCACGTTGCGCCGAGTCCACTGCACAACCCAGTGCGGCCGAGGAAAGAACTGGAACATCATGCGAGGGATGTCCACCGCGAAATCCATCTTGGCTCCGGGGAACACGTCGATGTCGTCGAAGCCGCTCGGATTGGCCTCAATGGTGCCGACGCCTCCCCAAATAAGGCGGCCCAGTGTGGGAAGCAAATTGCTTTCCGCAGAGGGAACTTTGATGTCGAGGCGAGCGGTTGCCCGATTTCCAGAAGTCGTGTACTCCGGCGGCGTGAGTGCATCGGCAGCTGTGATTGGCGCCTCTGGTCTTTCCGCTGCTGGCGACACGCGCAGTTCCGTGGCCGGAACTTCATCGGTGTACTTGAACGTGAGTTTGTAGTGGCCGGAATTATCCACATCGGCTTGGGCGATTTCTTTGCCCTGGACAAACGCGTGGACAGCGAGCTTTTCCTTCGAAAAGTCAAGCTTGCTGCCATCCTTTACGAGACCTTCAATTTCGTAGTCCATCAACGTCGGCATGTGAGCCTCCAATTGTGTCTGGAACAAGCTATGGAACCTCTCCGGACCGCTCGGCTCGTCGGCGGTGACTTTATTGTTTGTCAGTGGCGAATGCGTGAATCGTGCGCATGACCGCTCCGGAACCCGACCGCACTGGTGCGAACCTGTTGAGGTGTCACTTCAGGGTTGGGGCGCTCCAAGGGAAGTTGGGAGATGGCTCTCGGAGAAGTGACGCGCGAAGTAATACACCCGGTGGCGAAGTCTGTCAGTGATGCTGGTCACCTTTGACGAGTTGGGCTGTCAATCGCGGGGTTCGTCGCCTTCCACGTCAGATCCGTAAGTGGCTGTGGGACTCGGCGCGGTCTTCTTCTTTGCTGGTTTCTTCGTTGGCCGCAACCGCCCCGCGCTGAAGTGGCCGCGGTTTTCCACGTCGTAGTTCTTGGGCAGGGGCGGGATCATGGCGGCGCCGCCTTCGATCTGGCTGATGCGGCTCAGGATGATCTCAGGGCGGCCGTCGTAGGCTTTGAGAGTTCCCCGGATTTCGATGGTGCGGCCGGCCAGACGGCGGACATCTCCGACGTCAGCCAGATCGCTGGAGAAGATAACGACGTTGAATGGACAGGCGGCCTGATCTTCACAGAAGTCGAGGAAGTGGACTCCTTTCAGGCCGACCGTGACGCGGATGACTTTGCCGGTGACGCATTTCACTTCGCCGATGTGCTGGCCGGCTTCGTGAATGGGGAGGCAGTCGGCGGCGTGTGCAGAGGGAACTGTGAACAGGAACAGTAGGAGCGCGACATAAGCCGCAATCCAGCAAAGAGTGTGGGAGCGCGCTGCCGGGCTTTGCCCGGCCGGACGGACGAATGCGTCCGTCCCCACACGAGCAGATATGGCGACCGCATTTTGCTTCAGCATGCTGTGATCTTAGGAAAGGCAGGGGAATGCCGTCTGTGATTCGGCGGGGAAAATTCGGCAGGCGGTTCCGGAATGGAACTGGGTGAAGTCCCCACTTCTCGCGGCGCGAACGCGCGAGAAATGGGGCACCCAATCAGGAAATCGGAGACGATCAGTCCTACTTGAACGACTTGACGGCCGAGGCCTCGTCGTCTTTCACGTCGAAAACCGTGTAGAGCTTGGTGATCTGGAGCAGGTCGTTGACCTTCTTGGTGAGGTTCAGCAGCTTCAGTTCGCCGCCCTGATTCTTGGTGGTGGTGAAGGCGCTGACCAATTCTCCGATGCCCGAGCTGTCAATGTAATTGACGTCCTGGAGATTCAGAACAATCTTCTTATTGCCTTTGCCGAGCAGGTCGCGCACGGTGTCGCGAAGAATGACGCTGCCTTCGCCGAGCGTGATGCGGCCGCTGCAATCCACGATTGTGACTCCATCCACCTGCCGACTACCAACCTTCATACTCACTGGGAAGCCTCCTTGCCGCCCGCGGTTGGCCCGTGGACGCGCTTAATAAGTTTGAGTTCGGTGCCCGTCGCTGACGGGCGAATTTCGACTACATCCATAAACGAGCGCATGAGAAAAATACCGCGCCCGGAAGTCTTGAGCAGATTTTCGGGTGCCAGGGGATTGGGAATCTTGCTGAGGTCCATGCCCTTACCCTGGTCGCGAATGGTGATGACGAGCTCCTCGCCGGTGCGTTCGAAGGCGAGTGTAACTTTCTTGTCGTTGGCGTAGGCGTTGCCATGCAGCACGGCATTGACCGCGCCCTCGCGCACCGCCATGGAAATCTGCATGACTTCGTCGTCGGCAAAGCCGAGTTCGGTGGCAACGCGGGTCGCTTTCTCCTCCGCGCTGTCAATCGTCTCCAACGAGGAGTCGAGCGTGTAAGACACTCGTTGCTCGGTCATGGCCATGGACGAAGTGAAGTATGAGTATACGGCCTGGAGGGGCGAAAATCCCGAACAACCCGTCCTCGGACGCTCGCCAGATGAGATTCCCAGCGAATGCGGTAGTTTGCCTGTCTGACGGGTAATTGTCAACGGAGAGCTATACCAGGTGCTTGGGTGTGGGCCGACGCTTATAATCTGGCCTCGTGGCCCCGGTCCCTGCGCCGAATCTTCGAGAACGCTTGCGGCGAATCTTTCTTGGAGTGTTGCTTTTTGTGCTGGGAACCGCCGTGCTGGCGTTTGCGGCGGATCTTGCGGTGTTTCGGGCGCGCGTGGCCGCCAACCGCAATGCTTATGGCTCTGTGGTGGTGAGCCACTACTACGCGGTCTCGCAGAAGAACGGGAAGACGCAGTTCATCTTCGATCCCCCTCAGGCCGAGACTTGCGTGAATGCTCTGTTTCCACATTCGGGGATGCGTCCGTGCTGGTATTTGAGCCGGCATCCGGAGCAGCGGACTGACATTTAGATGCTCTCCGCGATCTCAGCGAGTCCTCAGCGTTCTCGGCGGTTTAAGATCTTGTAACCGCTGAGTCCGCAGAGAACCCCCCGCGGAGAGCGCGGCGGATCGAGTGTGGAATGGGGTATTTGCTGCTCATGGGCTAGAATGTTGCGTCGATCAATGACCGCAAACGCTGAGGAGATTATGAAGAAAAGATTCGGGCGTTGTGGATTCGTCCTGGCCTTTGCACTGATGTCGATCTGCGCTGCGCTGGCCGCTACCCGGCCTGATCCGCGGCTGGAGAAAGCTTATCGCTTCCATCAAGGCGGCTGGACGTATGTGCACGTCGAGGGTTCGCCGGCCGACATTGGCTACCAGCACGGGTATCTGCTCGCTCCCGAGATCGCCGATGCATTTGCGGCCATCAAGCTGTTCGACACCCATCAGAGCCAGCGCGATTGGGATTTTTTTCGCCTGACAGCGCGGGATATGCTGTGGCCGCATATCGACGCCGAATATCAGCAGGAGCTGCAGGGAATCGCCGATGGCGTCAAGGCACACGGTGTCGATCTGGACGTCTACGACATCGTGGCCCTCAACGCATTCGAGGAAGTGCCGGACTATTACATTCCATGGCTCAGCAAGCAGCAGAAATCCGCGAAGAACGCCAAGCTGGCGGCTCCCGGCAACTGCAGTGCGTTTATCGCCACCGGCAGCATGACCAAGGATCATCAGATCGTGATTGCTCACAATAATTGGACGAGCTATCTGGCGGGCGAGCGGTGGGTCGTTATTTTTGACATTCAGCCGGAGCACGGCAATCGCATTCTGATGGACGGATATCCCGGCGTCATCACCAGCGATGACGACTTCGGTGTGAACTCGGCGGGGCTCATGATCACCGAGACGACCATCACGCAGTTTGAGGGATGGGATCCAAACGGCAAGCCTGAGTTCATGCGCTCGCGCAAGGCGCTGCAGTATGCCAACAACATCGACGATTACGTGCGCATTATCAAGGAAGGAAACAACGGTGGATACGCCAACGACTGGCTGATCGGAGACCGGAAGACCGGGGAGATCGCCTACCTCGAGTTAGGGTTGAAGAATACTCCGTTGTGGCGCACGACAGACGGGTATTTCGTGAGCTCAAATTTTGCACGAGACCCCAAGGTGATTAAGGAAGAAACGACGTTCGATCCGAATGATGCGTCGTCTTCACCGAACGCCAGACACGCGCGCTGGGAAGAGCTGATGAAGCAGGCGAAGGGGAAGATTGATGTGACGATGGCGGAGCAGTTTCTTTCCGATCACGCCGACAGCTTCAAGAAGACGGCCTCCAGTGCGGAGAAGCCGCAGGCCAACGAAAGGTCGCTGTGTGGTCATGTCGACGTATCTCCGCGCGGGGTGAAGGAGTGGGCGTGGGATGCGTACAATCCGGGCGGCGCGGTGCAGGGGAAAGCGACCGACAGCGCCATGGCAGAGAAGATGAGCTTCGTGGCGCGCGCGGGCCATCCCTGCGGAGCGGATTTTCTGGCTGAGCCGTTCCTGGAGCATCATCCCGAGTACTCGTGGCAGAAGCCGTTGCTGCGGGATATGAAGGCGGGGCCGTGGACCGTGTTTTCCGCGGGGCAAAAACAGTAGCGCCGCCATTCTGACGGCTGGCGAGACGCCGGCGCTACTCCGTTAGCGAGCAACTGCAATCCGCTGGCACGACGTGGGCCAGTAGGAAGTTCGCGACGCGTTTGTAGGCGTCGATCTGATTCTCCACGCGGGCGAAGCCGTGGCCCTCGTTCTCGTACACTTTGGCATCGACCGTCCCGCCGCGCTTCTTGATGGCGTCGACCACCTGCTGAGTCTCTGATTTCGGACAGCGCGGATCGTGTCCGCCCGCGAGCAGCAGCAGCGGGGCCTTAATCTGATCGATGTAGTTAATGGGGGAGCGCTCCTCGTACAGCGCTTTGTTCTTCACCGGATCGCCCATCGTGGCAAGATCGGATTGCTGCAGCACCGGATCTTCGTTCTCGATTTCCGTAAACCAGTTCACGAACGGCACGATCGGCACGCCGGCGGCCCAAACCTCCGGCGCCTTGGTCACAGCCATCATGCTGAGGTAGCCGCCGTAGCTTCCGCCCATCACCGCGATTTTCTTGGGATCGAGATGTCCGGTCTGCTTGATCCAGTCGACGCCGGCGAGCACGTCCTGCAGATCGCCGCCGCCCATGTCGAACAGGTTTGCCTGCTGAAATTCCTTGCCGTATCCGGTCGAGCCGCGGTAGTTGGGCGCGAGCACCATGTATCCCTGATTCACCGCGAACTGCACGAAGCGGTTGAATGAGTTCATGGATTGCGAGGTCGGGCCGCCGTGGATGTAGACGACGGCGGCATTCTGCCCGTTGCGCGCCATGTTGAAGGGTACGTAGAGAAATGCGGAGATGGTCCATTTGCCGTCGCGGCTGGGATAGTGGACGAGATAAGGCTCAACCATGTCTTCGGAGCGGAGTCCGCCGACGAGCGAGTGAGTGACCTGCTGCGACTCGCCACTGGCGAGGTGATAGACCCAGAGATCGCCGGGAGCGGTCGGACCGTTGTGGTAGTAGAGCAGGCGGGTGCCATCGGCGCTGAATGCAGAGTGGCCGCCGGCAGGCGAGTTCACGCCCTTGGGAATGGAGAGCGCCGTCGATTTCCCGGTGCCAAGTTCGTACAGGTAGATGTCCTCGTTGCCGTCCACGTTGGCGCTGAAGGTGATGTGCTTGCCGTCGGGAGAAAACTCGCCGCCGCGGATTTCCCACTTATCTTTGGTGAGCCAGGCGATTTTCTTCGTGGAGAGGTCGAGCAATGCAATGTTGTCGTATCCGTTTGCCGCGTTCGACGTGAGCAGGATCTGCTTGCCGTCGTGCGCGATGTCGTTGGCGAAGTGCAGTTGCTCGCCCGGATGCGGCGTCAGCAGTGTGCTTTGGCCGGTTGCCACATCGGCGATGAAGATGTTCGAGTCCGTCCCCTTGGCCTGCTCCTGGGTGTAGACGATGAACTTCCCATCTTTCGACCAGATGGGGTTCGCGTTGCGCTTGTCCTGCGGAGTGTTGGTGGTGAGGTGCTTCACCTCGCGCATGACCATGTCGTAGACGTCGATCTCGTACGCAGCAGAAGTCCTGGGCTTCACTTCATACGCCAGGTAGCGGCCGTCGGGCGACCACGTCGGGCTGAGTTCCGCGATCTCGCGCGTCTGTGTGAGGTTCACGACCTTGCCGGTTTTCGGCGAGACCAGAAAGATGTCCCACTGCTCGTCACCGTCATAGTCGGACTGGTAAGCGATCCACTTGCCGTCGGGTGACCACGCCGGCGCGGTTTGGCGCTGGTCGCTGACCGTCAATTGGGTAGGGAAGCCGCCCTCGGCTGGAACGATCCAGATATTGTTGCGCCCGCTCATGTTGGAGATGAAGGCGATGCTCTTGCCATCCGGCGACCAGGTCGGACGCCCGATCTGCCGCGTCATGTATAGCTTCTCGATGGTCAGGCTGCGGGGCTCGACCTGCGCGTTGGGCTTGGACGCGATCTGCTTGGGATCGGTAACGGCCTTGGGCTCGGGCAGGGTCTGGGCAACGATATCGGCTGCAAAAGTGCTCATGAGTATGACGATAGCAAAGGGAATGAAGGCGTGCATGGGACTCGCAGATTGGTGAAGGTATCAGGAGGGAAGTCTAGCAGAATTGGCGCCATGTTCGTTGCCGCGGAAAATGAAAAAAGGCGGCGCAATCTGCCCGAATCCACGGGAGATTGCGTCGCCAGTTCGGTCCTAGTTGCAGGTTGTGTTGGTCAGCAACCCGTAAACGTCGAGTTCGCCGTTCTGATAGGACGGCCCACCGTTCGCATCAATGGTGCCGGCATACATTCGCCCATTCGCAATGGTGGGGACCGCGAACTTGCTGGAGTAGCCCGGCAAGTCGCGAGTGGGGCAGTTATTGGAGTTCCACAATGCAGTCCAGCCACTGCCCGTGGGATTCTGCGCGTCGAAGGCATAGATAACGGCCTTGGCCGGCGATTTTTTTCCGGGAACCCAGCCACTGCCGTTGATCACCCAAAGTAGAGCCGTCCCGGTTGTGTTCCCGTTCGAAGAAATTGCAGGCACTGGTCCGTAGCCAAACGTCGGCCCGGTTGTGGCGACCGGAGTCGTGCAAATCGGCGCCGGGTTGCAAGTCGGCGCGGCGGCAACCTTGTACTTGCTCAATGGCGTGCTATTGGCGACGGCGTAGATGTTCTGGTCCCAGTACGCAGCGGTGCTGTAGAACAGCCCGGTCGATGCCTGAAAGGTCTCGACATTGTTGTTGGTGCCGGTGCAGGAGGTGGTGCCGTTGTAGCCGCCGGGATTGGCACGGTCCATCACGTAGATGTTCCCATCTTTGCCGGACGAGACTGCGAAATCGACGGTAGTTGAGCCAATCCCGTTGGGAATCAGCATGACGCCGCCGGAGCCGAAATCCTCATCCATGCTCTGCATGCAAGCCTGGGTGAAGGGGGTGAAAGATCCACTGAGGGTCAAGGTGGTGGTCAATTTAACAAAACTGTCGGCGAAGTTGTTGACGCCGTCGAACGTTCCATCACCGGTATTGAAGTAGACATACGTGTTCCCGCCTGTCTTATCGATGGCGGCAGCCAGACCTGCGCCGCTCTGCCATACTCCGGCTCGTCCACTCGACGCCGTGGTGGTGGCAAAGACGTAGGGAGCCTTAGTGAAATCCTTTGCGTCATACCCGAAGACAAAACCGTTCGGTCCCGCGGGCGCTCCGTCCATCATGGAAAAGCCTATATAGACGGCGGTGTGGCCATTGGGCAATGCATTGGGCACGGCCAGCAGGGCCGGCCGCTGGATGTGTGTGGACGAGTCAAAGGTGACTGTATTCCCGCCCGCCGTGTAGCTGCCCGCGATTTGTACAGGCCCGCTGAACTTCTCGGTGAGTGTGGTCAAGTTCAAATCGAGCGCGTGGAGCCAGTGCGAGAAACACGAGGGTGGGGGATTGGTGGTACAGCCCGATGCCGTCGACTCGATCTCCGTCACCAGATACAGCGTGTTGGTCGACGTATCGATGACCGGGGTGCTCAGAATCCCGACCAGGGGAGCAATCGTGCCGCACTGCTTTCCGCCAATGTCCCCGCATTTCGCAGGTCCCTGATTCAATCCGAGCAGGCTCTGCTTCGCAATCACCGTGCAAGACGAGCCGGCTGCGCTGTCTCCGTCGATGGCATAAATGCTGTCGTTTTGCGTTACCAGATACACCACATGGTTGTAGCCCGGGATCGTTCCGGTGGCGATGAGGGGCTGCGCGTACAGCTGTCCATCGATTGCGCCCGCGGCCGTACTGCAAATCTTGCCAAATTGATTCGAGCTGCCCTTGTTGAGCTTGACGTTGCTTTGAGTGAGGATGGTCTCGGTGTTGTTCTCTCCGTCGCGCCAATTGTTGTTATGCCACGTCAAGACGTTGGTGGAGGTTTGGCCCTGCAGCAGGTTGCTGGTCAGCAGAGTCAGGAACAGCATCGGAAAAAGCAGAAAACGGTGCCCTCTCATGGTCTCTCCTTGTAGAGTGGAATGATTCCCGAGTCAAGACGGAGCGGATGTGCGACACGAGAAGAGGCGACAGTCTACCTTCATTGCCCGGTAACGCTGCAGGCGGGGCTGTGGATTTCCGGTTTTCGGAACAGACCCGCAGCACCTTCAAAACAAGAGACTTCCAGGAGACACCTAGTCAGGCTTTGGCGTTCTTGTGCATGTCCACCGTGCTCCAGGTCTTGTCGCCGGCGTGGCAGAGGTTCTCGAGGGCGCACTCGGCACACTTGGGTTTGCGGGCGATGCAGAGCTTGCGGCCGTGCCAGATGATCTGGTGCGAGAACAGAATCCAGCGGTCGCGCGGCAGGATCTTCATCAAATCCTGCTCGATTTTCTGCGGATCGTTCTCCTTGGTCAGTTCCAGGCGGCGGGAGATGCGGTGGACGTGGGTGTCGACTACGACTCCTTCGGCTTTCCTGAACCATGAGCCGAGGACTACGTTGGCAGTCTTGCGCGCGACTCCGGGGAGGGTGAGCAGTTTCTCGATGTCATCGGGAACCTGTCCGCCGAACGCGGCGACGACTTTCTTTGCGGCGCCCACCACTGACTTCGATTTGTTGCGGAAGAATCCGGTGGAGCGGACGTCGGGTTCGAGTTGCTCCGGGGTGAGCGCGGCGAACGCTTCCACGGTCGGATATTTGCGAAACAGTTCCGGTGTGACGCGGTTGACATTCACATCGGTCGACTGCGCGGAGAGGATGGTTGCCACCAGCAACTCCCAGGCGCTGGCATGGGTCAGAGCGCAAGTCACTTCGGGATAAAGATCATTCAGACGCTTCAGGATTTCGGCGACACGGTCGGGAGCGATGGGATTGTAGCCCTTGAGTTTGGCGGCGGTGGGAGTTGGTTTCGCCCCAGCTTTCTTGCGCCCCTTCGGGGCTGCTGCCGAGGCTTTGCCTCGGCCTGGACCCCTCGACTCCGCTCGGGGCAGGCTTGCGAATGCGCCCGCCCCCACATGGGCATCCTGGGCACCAGCGGCTTGGGTGTGGTGAGACTTCGCGGGCGAAAGCGCCCGCGCCACACGAACTTTATCCTGGCGCCCGGTGCGGGCTGGCTGACGAGGTACGACTCCGCGCGGCATGAGATTCCTTTCTTGCGGCTGGATGAGCGGCCATCATAACAATGGCACATCGCCGATTGCCAATGCCGCGACGCCGGAGGTCTGACGTCCGAGGTCGGAGGTCAGGCCCTCACATGTCCCTCGGTAACCTCTCTGGCAATTGACGCCTCCAACCGCCCCCGGTAGTCTGGAAGTACTCCAGCGAGGTCAACAACCGTGGCAGTCAACTCCATCCAGCTCGGGCAAGTGTGGCGCAGTGAAGCCGACGGACAGGACTACCTCGTCACCAAGGTTTACAACGAGGTCTTCAGCCAGTTCGCCATGCTGCGTCCGGCGGGAATCACGGCTCCGGATGCAGCCACGGTCCGCGTGAAGGTTTCCAAGACCCCGCAAGGCGCGACGCTGCCGGGCTACGCTTTTACGCAGGAAGGCTCGTTCTAAGAGCAGTGGCCGGTGGTTCAGTAGTCAGGGCCAGTAAATTCACAGTGCGCTAACTCCTCGAAAAAATATTTCCGATACACTGGAAGCAGGTCTGGTCCTCAGTGGCGCTGGACGATCTTGCTGACCACTGATTACTGGGCCTGACCATTGCCTTCCGATGACTGAAAAAATCCTTGCCATCCTGTTCGTCTTCATCAGCAAAATCATCGCCGTGACCGGCTATGCCGGGATCGCAATTCTGATGGCGATTGAGTCGGCGTGCATCCCGCTGCCTTCGGAATTAATCATGCCCTTCGCGGGATATCTGGTTTTCCAGGGGACGTTCAAGCTTCTCTGGGTGGCGACGGTGGGCGCGATCGGCTGCAATCTGGGGTCGTTGGTCGCCTATGAGATCGGCGCGTACGGCGGACGCCCGCTGGTTGAGCGCTACGGGCGCTGGATCCTGATGGGCCGCCGCGAGATCGAGTGGGCCGACCGCTTCTTCGCGCGCTGGGGATACCTCGCCGTCTTCATCGCCCGACTGCTGCCTGTGATCCGCACGTTCATCGCGCTGCCTGCAGGGATTGCCCGCATGCCTCGCGGCCGCTTCCACATCTACACTTTCCTGGGGTCATGGCCGTGGTGCTTTGGCCTCGCCTGGCTCGGCATGAAGCTCGGCGAAAACTGGCGCGAGTTGGGCAAGTACTTCCACAAGTTCGATGCAGTCATTGGAGTCATTCTCGTAGCCGGAGCAATCTGGTTTATCTGGAGCCACTGGCAGCATCGGGTCGGCCGTCAGCCGTCAGCCATCAGCCGTCAGTAAAACATGTCCTATGGTCGGCTCAGTACTTTCGCCGGGGCGTGGCACGTCGCCTCGCCCACAGCGCCGGAATAATTCCCCACGCGGTGGCGCCGTCGAGCGGAGGCACGGGGAGAAGATTGAAAAATGCGACCACCAGGCTGAAATAGCCAAGAATTGCGAACAGCATATTCACGGCATTCAAGCGCGTGTATCCAAACACCGAGCCCCACGCCACCAGCGGAATCGCAACGACGCATTGCGCGGCGACTCCGGCCCAGGCAATGAGACAGTGATCGAGGCGGGACCACGGAGTGTCGAAGCAGGTCACGCCGAAGATGGGATACAGTTCGATCTTGAACACCGTGCATCCCAGACGCTGGGCGGCGATCAAGTGTCCGGTCTCGTGGATGAGCAGAACGCTCCAATAGGCCGCCAATCCGAGAATGGTGAGCCCGGGGTTGCGCCGGACTCCGGTCAGAATGACGGCGGCCACGAGAAACACGGTCCAGTGGACGCACAGGTCCGCCCCACGGATCTGCCCGATCTTTGTATGTTTGTCGAATCGAATCGGGTTCGCGAATTTGAATAAGGGTGGCAGGGTGATCTCCCGATCCGCTGAGCGAACTATTTTACCAGCGGCCGCGCCAGTTGCGACGCCACGATCTGCCACCTGCCTTCGCGCTTGACGACAACATCCGTGTAAACGTAAGAGACCATTTCACGGCGGGCATTTCGCTCCACTTCATCTTCTTCCGAGCCCTGGACGATCGCGACATCGTCTCGTAGCAGTCGGATTCGGCGCCCGGTTGACTTCATTGAGACAAATCGGAGTCCGCCTGAAGTGAGATTGCGAATCAGATCCTGCCGGTCGGAAACCTTGCCTGACTCGTCGTACTGCGCGTAGTCGTCGGCGTAAATGCGCTGCAGTTCGACGACGTCGGCAGAGATCAGCGCCCGGTCTCCATCTTCAAACAGCTGCAGGATCTGTTGTTCGTCGTCTGAATTCATTTCGCCCGTCTACCGCAGTGTAGCGCTGGCGTCCCTCCGCCTGTCGCGAGGCCGGCCCGGCCGCGCAGTCGCCCCGTTCAAGACCCCCTTGATGCTATCTCCCACTTCGTGTACAAGCAGAGGCACGCTTCAATCAAGGAGAAGTCCCGTGATCACACTCCGCCGCATTTTCGCCGCTCTCATTTTCATCGCAACTGCGCTGCCCGTCGCATCGTACGCGCAGTCCGCCGACAAGCCTTTCGTGGTCGAGTACTACTACAAGACGAAGTGGGGACACGCTGACGAATTCCTCAAGCTCTTCAAGAAGAACCACTACCCGCTGCTGAAGAAAGAAGTCGAGATGGGACGGATGACGAAAGTCTGGATGGACCAGCCGCGCTATCACACGACCGAAGACGGGCGCTGGGACTACCGGGTCACCATCGTCTTCAAGAGTGCCGCGGTAGCCAACGAGGCATTCGACGAGGATGCGCTGAAGAAACAGCTGTGGCCCGACCAGGAGACTTACGCTCGCGAAGAGCAGCGGCGCTTCGAGATTCTCGACGCGCATTGGGATCTGCCTATCAAGATTGTCGATCTTGACGCAAAACCTTGAAGGCTTTACCACAGGGGACACAGAGGAACACGGGTGAACCCTGTGAGACTCTGTGTACCCTGTGGTGAATCAGGTTTGGTCGAGTTTCAGGAAATTCGCGATCATCTTCTCCCACCACTTCCACGGTAGCAGGCGTTTCATCGCGAGCTGAATCTTCGCGTCGCGTCCCACGAGATACCGCAGCTTGGGATTGGGATTCTGCGCTACTTCGACAATTACTCGGGCGACCGCGATGGGATCAGCCTTGGGAAGCTTCTCGATGGCGGAGCGCATGCGCAAGCTCCGCTGAAAGTTGGGGGAAGTCTGCTTCGTCGCCTCCTGCCCCATGACCGCACCGCGCGTCCAGATGTCGGTGGCGAAGGCTCCGGGCTCGATCAGCACGACCTTAATACCGAGCGAGTTCACCTCCAGGCGCAGCGACTCGGTCCAGCCTTCCAGGGCGTGCTTCGACGCCGAATAGCTGCTCACCGTGACCGACCCATGCAGGCCGGAGATGGACGATACCTGAATGATGTGTCCCGAGTGCTGTTTGCGCATGACCGGCAGCACAGCCTTGGTCATGGCGACGGCTCCGAAGAAATTCGTTTCGAATTGCAGGCGCAGTTCTTCGAGCTTGATGTCTTCGGCGAAGCCCGCCACGGCAAACCCGGCGTTGTTGATGAGAGCGTCCACGCGTCCGTAATCGTGGATGACCGTGTCGACAAACGCAGGGAGCGTCTCGAACTGGGTGACATCGAGCTTGCGGACGTCGATCAGCGCCGCGACTCCGGCTGCGGTGGCTGCCTGATCGAGTTTTTCCCGGCGCCCGAGATCGCGCATCGTGGCCACAACGCGGAATCCCGCTCTCGCCAGTTCAACTGAGGTCAGCAGTCCAAAGCCACTCGACGCCCCGGTGATCACGGCAATCTTTTCAGGCATGGCAATGGTGTATCACACACACAGGAATAGCTGGAACCCCATCCCCGAAAGTGGGACAATAGAAGTAAGCAGGCCGTCTGTTGACACGCGAAAGCGCGTGTCCAAAGGAGGTCTCATGCTGGCGACAAGGCATCGTTTTCCGCGAAATCCGTTTTTTCAGTTTCATCCCCTGCATACGTTGTTTTCGCTTCTTGGTGCGCTGATCCTGTTCGGGTTGCTGGTCTGGTTTCTGGCGGTTCCGGCGCGCTAGGGCTCAGAACTGCAAGCGTGGCGAGATCCTCAGAACGTCTCCTCGTCTTTTCGAAACGGCGAGCGATGCGTCACACCTCATGCAGGGTGCAGAACGAAGGTAACAATTCCTAGGGAAATCCTTTATCCCGTTCATCAAAATTTGGAATTAGACCTCAATCTCTACCTAATCGATAATGTATGGCATGGACTCGTTTATCTCAGTTGAGGATTCCCACGTAGATGTGCTTCATGAGATCAGTGTCCGTCTGAATGCGGCAGACGGATTTCATGAAGTTCTTAATCGAGTAGTGGAGTTTGCGTCCGCGCTGGTGAAGTGCGATTCGTGCCTGATCTATGTGCTCGAAGAGGACGAACTGGTTTTGCGGGCTTCGAAGAGCCCGCATCCGGAAATCGTCGACCGCTTGAAGATCCGCGTAGGGCAGGGCATTACGGGATGGGTGGCAGAACATAGCGAGCCGGTGGCGATTCCCGAGAAGGCCGCGCAGGATCCCCGCTTCCAGTTTTTCCACGAACTTCCGGAAGACAGCTATGAAGCGTTTCTCTCGGTGCCGCTAATGTGCCGGGGACGCGTGGTGGGCGTCATCAACCTGCAGCACCGGCAGCATCACGTGTACCGCCGCCGCGAGATTCGGATGATTTCAGCCGTCGGATTCCTGGTGGGAGCGGAAATCGAACTCGCCCGCCTGGAGGAAGCGAACTCCACACTCGCCGAACAGCTGCAGACGCGGAAGGTTGTGGAACGCGCCAAGGGCATCCTGCAGCGCGATCTGGGCCTCAATGAAGAGCAGGCGTATCTTGCCATCCAGCGCCAGAGCCGCCAGAAGCGCAAGCCCATGAAGGAAATCGCCGAAGCCATCGTGCTGAGCGATGACGTGCGCGGGAACTCGCAGGTGCCGCCAACCTAGGCCAGTGCCTTCACCACAATGAGGCTGGCATCGTCCTGAAAACGTTCGCCACAGTGCTGCGACGCGGCGCGCATCAGCAGTCCGATCAACTCCTCGGCGGTGCATGTCGAATTCTCACATGCTGTGCGGACCACGTTCTGCTCTCCGAATGATTCCTCGTTGTGATCGCAGGCCTCGACCAAGCCATCGGTGAACAGCAGCAACTTGTCGTCGCTTTTCATCCGCAGTTCGCTTTGTCGATAGATCCACTCGGGGAACTGTCCTAAGACGGCGCCTTGCGCCTGCAGTTCCGTGGATGTGCGATCGGCGCGAACTAACAGCGGCGGATTATGCCCGGCGTTGCAATAGGTCAGGCGATGAGTCACGCTGTCGAGCACAGCGTAGAAAAATGAAATGAACTTTCCCACCGGAGTCAGGTCGCACAAGATGCGGTTGAGCCGGTGGCACAGTTCCGCGGGCTGCAGATTCTGACCGATCAGCGGCTGGAGCGCCGCCTGCAAACTCGACATCAGCAGAGCCGCGGGCAGGCCCTTGCCGGCGACGTCGGCGATGCAGAGCGCGGTTTGCCGCTCGTCGATGCGCACCACGCTGTAGTAGTCCCCGCCAACGAAGCGCAAGGGTTGCGTCACTGCGGCAATCTCGTAACCTGCCATTTGAGGCAGTTTCCGGGGAAGGAGGCTGTTCTGAATTTCACGCGCCTCGCGCAGTTCTTCGTCGCGCTGACGCTCGATCTGCCGCTGCGCGTGCCCACGCGACAGCTGTTGCTCCAGCTTTTTCAGAAGTTCCTGATTTTCCCAGGGCTTCTGGACAAAGTCGGAAGCGCCCCGCCGCATCGCTTCGACGGCCAGATCGACGCTGCTCCATGCGGTCATGACTACCACCGGAACCAGGCTGTCGATGGATCGAATCTTCGAGACCAGTTCCAATCCCTCCGCCCCTCCGACCGTATCTCGTGTGTAGTTCAGATCTACCAGAACGGCATCAAAGGTCTCCGTCTCCAGGGCACGCAACACGCGGGCTGGATGGGTGACCGTTTCTGTCGAGAAGCCGCGGCCGTTCAACAGCATTTGAAGCGCGAACAGGATCCCCTGCTGATCGTCGGCGATCAGAATGCGCCCGGTTACTGGAGCCTTGCCGAGTAGTGCTTCTCGCATTGCGGTGACAGCCATGCCTGGAGGAGTTGCATCCGCGAGGCCATAGTTCGAGGGCGGATAGGCTACTGATTCCAAGGGACAAAGGCGGATAGGCGGTCGGGCGGGCTGTGCACTCGTGGAATTGCGTGTCCGGGAACGGACAACGCCGGAGTCAGAAACGTGGCGGATTTGTGTCCCCCCAGTAAGAAAGGGCGGTATACCTGGTTGAGTATCCGCCCTCGATTGTTAGTGACCGACTAGACTACTGGCCCGCTGCGGCGAGCGTGGTTGCGGCCTTCGCCAGCTGCTTTTCGGCATGCGCCGGCACCGCGAAATGCAGTGTCATGCCACAGTCCGGCAGTTGCATGGCGCTGACATAGCTGCCGTCAGGCGTGGACTCGAGCATGAGGCGGCTCAAGTCCGAGGGCTTGCTTTCATTGGTTGTCGTCACCAGCAGCATGAATCCAGTCTGCATGCCGTCGATCTTTCTCAGGGTGAGCACGGGTGTGAGATTGTCTGGGTTGTAGGAGAATTGGTACTCTCCCGCAGGAACGCGGGCGTTTCCCCAGCGAACTTCATGCGTGAGGGTGAATTTGCCGCGCGCCGGAGTCTCGGCGGAAGCCAGGGCAGGCGCGATGTTCAATGCGGTGACCGCCATCAAAGTGGCGTACACGAATTTGCGAATCGTAGTCATGGAATCTCCATTTCTGTCCGCGTAGGGACAAGTCTGACGAGCACGCTGTCCGCGCGAATGCGGATCGCATGGGCTCAGGCTGTAGTGGAGAACGACAAGGTCAGGAGATTGACACGACCGCAAACAAGGCTGGCCTGCAATCAGCGCCTTCACCGGGACCGGCAAACTGAGCTGGCGAGTGAAGTGATTCCACTATGCAACACGGGTGGTGCAGGAGTCCAATTCAAAGAATTTATGAGCGTGATTCGGCGCGACCGCGTGACCAGAGTAACTTCGCGGCGCGTGACTGGCGGTCGTTAGACTCACGACTAAGTTTCACATTCGTCGAAGGTTAGCGAATGACATGCAATTGATCTGCAAGCGATTGATCGAAGGAGCGGGCAGGTGGCATGCTGCCGCGTAGAGAAAGCAAATGTTGACGGCAAGAATATCCATGCTCGTATTTGTGAGCATCGCCCTGACCGCGGAAGGCGGCCTCGCGCAGGAACCGCCGACGGTGCGGGCATTCGATCAGTACGTGGCCAAGGCGGAGGCGCGGGTGGCGCAGGAGCGAAGCGCAACGTCATCGTTTCTGCAAATCGAGTCGCGTGCGGCCGACGAGCGAAAGGCGAGGATGGTGCGCCTCCGGCAAGGCGAGGTGATCATTGAGAAGCAAGGCGACACTCCCACCGAAATTCCCGGAGGATTGATACACGACTGGGTCGGCACGGTCTTCATCCCGAAGGTGACGGTGGCGCAGGTCTTATCTCTCATCCAGGATTACGACCATTCCACCGTCTACTACTCGCCCGACGTGATGCAGTCGCGCCTGGTCTCGCGCCGTGGCGGCGACTTTCAGGTCTTCATGCGTCTGCGCAAGAAGAAAGTCATCACTGTGGTGCTCGACACCGAATATAGCGTGCACTATGGACGCCTGGATGCGACGCACCAATACAGTTTCTCGCGCAGCACGCGGGTCAGTGAGATTGCCGACCCCGGCGCCCCCACCGAGCACGCCCTCACCCAGGGTCACGATCACGGATTTATGTGGCGGCTGAATTCGTACTGGGCGTTCGAACAGGTGGACGACGGCGTGCTCGTGGAATGCGAAGCGATCTCGCTGACACGCGATATCCCGCCTGGCCTAGGCTGGGTGGTCGGGCCGTTTGTGCAAAGCATCCCGCGAGAGTCGTTGCAGTTCACGCTGGATGCGACGCGCAAGGCTTTGGCCGCGAAATAGCTCGTCGCAGACGGCATCGTGCTCCCGCTCAATGAACGCAATCGCTGTTGAGAGCTTATTTCCCCCCTTCCACCCCCACCCGGTTTGCCAAACAACCCACTGGCATGAGACCATCGCCAGTTGATTCAGTGACGGTGGCGGTGACTAGCCACCGCCACCAAACGAAAGGATTTCATGTATCAGAAGAAACCGGGAGTATTTATGGCCGACTGGTGGGATGCCGACGGGGGCCGCCACCGCAAGCAGTTCGCCACCGCATCAGCGGCGCGGGAGCACGAGCATCGCGAAACCGCGCTGGCACACGCCGAACGCGCCGGCCGCGAGATGAAGCTGGCCGCCCGCAGCAGCAGTGCCAATCGTTCCAAGCCGGTGGCAGATAGTGGCACCATGGAGCCAGCCAAGGGCAAGCTGGGCGTGATGATCCCGGGCATGGGCGCGGTCGCAACGACGTTCGTCGCCGGCGTCGAAGCGATCCGTAAAGGCATTGCCAAGCCCATCGGGTCGCTCACCCAGATGGGCACCGTGCGTCTGGGAAAGCGCACCGACGGCCGGTCGCCTAAGGTCAAGGAATTCGTCTCACTGGCCGGGCTCGACGACCTGGTCTTCACCGGCTGGGATATTTTCGAAGACAACATGTTCGAGGCGGCGTCGAACGCGGGCGTACTTGACTACCGCCTACTCGAGCAGTTGAAGCCGTTTCTGTCATCGATCACGCCGCGCGCGGCCGTGTTCGATCACAACTACGTCAAGAAGATCGACGGACCGAACGTGAAGAAGGGCAAGTCGAAGATGGATCTGGCCGAGCAGTTGCGCCAGGACATCCGCGACTTCAAGAAGTCGAGCGGCGCGAGCCGGCTCATCACCATGTGGTGCGGATCGACAGAGTCGTATATCGAGCCCACGGAAGCGCACCAGTCGCTGAAGGCGTTCGAGAAGGCGCTGCGCGAGAACGACGAGATGATCGCGCCCTCGATGATGTACGCCTACGCGTCGCTGATGGAAGGTGTGCCATTCGCCAACGGCGCGCCGAACCTGACCGTTGACTTGCCGGTCATGCTGGATCTGTCACGCAAGAACGAAGCGCCCATCTGCGGCAAGGATTTCAAGACTGGGCAGACGCTGATGAAGACCGTCCTTGCGCCTGCGTTCAAAGCCCGCCTGCTCGGCCTCGCCGGATGGTATTCGACGAACATTCTGGGCAACCGCGACGGCGAGGTGCTCGACGATCCCGGTTCGTTCAAAACCAAGGAAGAGTCCAAGCTGGGCGTGCTGGAGCACATCCTGCAGCCCGGACTCTATCCCGAACTCTACGGGAACATGTTCCATAAGGTCCGCATCAACTATTACCCGCCGCGCGGCGACAACAAAGAAGGCTGGGACAACATCGACATCTTCGGATGGCTCGGATATCCCATGCAGATCAAAGTCGATTTCCTGTGCCGCGACTCGATCCTGGCCGCGCCCATCGTGCTCGATCTCGTCCTGTTCATGGATCTGGCACAGCGCTGCTCTGAACTGAAGGGCCTCGGCATCCAGGAGTGGCTGAGTTTCTACTTCAAGTCCCCGATGACGGTCCCGGGGCTTTATCCGGAGCATGACCTGTTCATCCAGCTGATGAAGCTGAAGAACACGCTACGGCACTTGAAGGGAGAGGAATTGATCACGCACTTGGGGCTGGAGTATTACGACTAGTTGAGTGTGGCGCGGGTGTGCAGCCCGCGTTTACCACACCGTCTTGATCAGCGGGCTGCGGCGGATTTTCTCGTCGTGGGTTATCAAGGTGAGGCCTTCAGCGCGAGCTGTGCCGCCGATGATGCGGTCGGCGGGATCGTGCGAGTAATCGTCGGGAAACGATGCGCCGAGGGCGCAAATCTCTGGAGTAATTGGGCGGACCGCCACATCCTCCAGGAAGATTTGAATCGAAGCTTCCAGGGTGCCATAGGCTCGCACACGTCCCTTTGCGAGCAACGCGGCAATTTCCCATAGTGTGATTGCCGAAACAGCGATGCCCCCACTCTGCCGCGCTCGGCGGATCGCCGATGCGGCGGCGCGGGAGAGTCTCCGGGAATCGTCGACCGCCCAAACCAGGGCGTGTGTGTCAATAAGGATCAAAAGGCGGACTCCCAGGTTTCCGGCGGATCCGAATCGAGATCGCCGACAATTTCAATCACACCCTTCAGTCTGCCGATGAATTCGTGGTTTTCCTTGCCCGCAGGCACCAATTTGGCGACGGGTCTGCCACGCTTGGTGATCGTGATGGGTTCGCGAGTACTGCTCACGTCATCCATCAAAGTCAGACAGCGGCTTTTGAACTCGGCGGCTGAAATTGTCTTCATGACCAACTCCTCTAGGATATGGTCATTGTAACATGGTCACGTAGCTCACAGGCCAGATTCTTCTCCCTTTTGTACTCATCAAATTTCGCCAGAAACTTATCAATGTCCTTCTTCTGCAGATAGTACGGTGTCGACAGTCGCAGCTTGTGCGGATCGCCGCCGCGGATGCGGATCTTGTGGGTCTTCCACAGCCAGTTCTCCATGTCGGCGCGCTGGATCGGCGGCACGTTCACGCTGACGATGGCGCAGCGCAACGCAGGATCCGGCGACGTCCACGACTCGGCGCCGCGCTTCTGCATCTCCGCGAGCATGTAGTCGGCCAGCATGCGATGGCGCTTCTCGATTCGCTCGAGACCAATGTCATTCGCCAGTTTGATCGAAGCCCGCAGCCCGCATAATGCAGGGACGTTCGAACTGCCGATTCGCTGGAAGCGCTCGGCGCGAATCTTCACATCGTCCCAGCCTTCCGTCGCGATCGTGTTCCACAGGCGGTCGATCACTTCATCGCGCACGTAAAGGAAGCCAGTGCCCTTGGTGGCTTGCAGCCATTTGTGCGGGCTCGACGAATACATGTCGCAGCCGATGTCGTGCACGTTCAACCGCATCATGCCGGGGACATGCGCGCCGTCGACGGCTGAGAGAATTCCTTTCGTACGCGCCAATGCCGCGAGTTCCTTGGCCGGCAGCACGACTCCCGAAAAGGTCGTGATGTGGCTGAAGAAGAGCACGCGGGTGCGCGGCGTGATGGCGTCGTTGAACAGGTTCAGCACCTGTGCCGCGTCTTTCACGGGGCGGGGTAGCGTCACTTTCCTGATCACGATGCCGTAGCGCTTCGCTTTCAGATCCCAGGGATGCTCGCCCCCCGGATGCTCCTGGTCGGTCATCAGCACTTCATCACCGGGCTTCATATCAATGCCGTTGGCGATGTAGCTATTCGCTTCAGTGGCGTTGCGCAGCAGGGCGATCTCGTCGCGCTTGCATCCCACAAACTCAGCGAGAGGATCGCGGAACTCGTTCCACGCGGCGTATCCCCAGATGGGATAGTCCTCGGGATCCTGCTGGTCCATCTTCTCGGTCGTGTTGTAGCCGTCGAAGATGGCGCGCAGCACGGGCGCAGGGCTCGACCCGACGGTGCCATTGTTCAGGTAGACCTCGTCCTCAGGAATGATGAATTGCTTCCGCAAGTCCGCCCAGTACGCGTCTTCGTTCTTGTCGAGCAGAGCATGATCGGGAAGCGACGGCGCCTTCTCGACTTGAGCGAGAAGACTTCCGCGAAGAGCGAGCGACGCGGCTATGCCGCTGGCGGCAGTAGAGAGGAAATGACGGCGGTCGAGCACAAGGCACCTCCAGACATCGCGGAACGTTATACCACGCGCACCAGGAAGACGTTCGGCAATAGCCCAAATTGGCCACGCATATGGCCCGCAAGAACATTCATCCTTGACGGGCCTGTGTACGTGGGAAAGGATGGAATCAATCTGTCCACAACCCCCAATCCTGATCGTCCCTCGCAAGTAAGAAACATTTTCTTACCGGCAGCTTGATGGGAATCGGGAACTCCGTCATAAGTTGCCGTTCGCATGGGAGAAGGAATCAGAATGACTTTGAGCGCATGGCGCACGAAGTGTGCTGCGTGTGGGCTGTGGGTACTGGTCGTGGTGGCGGGATGCGCGATTCTCCAGCGGGGTGCCTCAGCGCAGACCAGCATTGCGACGGTTGCGACGTATCACAACGACAAGCAACGCACAGGCCATAATCTGCAGGAGGCCACGCTCACACCGGCGAATGTAAATTCCACGCAGTTCGGCAAGCTTTTCGCGCAGCATGTCGACGGCTACATCTACGCACAGCCGCTCTATGTGCCCAACGTCACCGTTGCGGGTCTGGGCACGCACAATGTGATGTACGTTGCGACCATGAACGACACGGTTTACGCCTTTGACGCCGACAGCAAATCCGGGAGCAACGCCAATCCGCTGTGGAGGGTGAGTTTCATCAATCCTGCGGCCGGCATCAAGACAGTTTCCACCAGCGACGTAAATTGCACCGACCTCATCACTACCAAGATCGGCATCATGGGGACGCCGGTGATCGATACGGGCACAGGAACTCTGTATGTCGTGTCCCGCACGAAACAGTCGGGGCAGTATTACCAGAGGTTGCACGCGCTCGACATCACCAGCGGCGCGGAGAAATTCGGCGGGCCGGTAACGATTCAAGCCTCGGTCAGCGGCACGGGTACGGGTTCAGTCGGCGGCACCATCAGCTTCGATCCGCTGATTCAGAATCAGCGGTCAGCGCTGCTGTTCCAGAACGGCCTGGTCTACATCGCATGGGGATCGCACTGCGATCACGGCAACTATCACGGCTGGCTTATGGCCTACGACCACAAATCCCTTGCCCAGAAGGCAGTTTGGGTCACGACTCCGAACGGGGATGAAGGAGCGATCTGGGAGGCTGGCTCCGGGCCTGCGGGGGACCTGTCAAACAACACCTACTTCGCGACCGCGAACGGCAGCTTTGACGCGAATAACTCCGGCATCGACTACGCGCAGACCATGGTGAAACTGGCGCCGGCAAGCAACGGAACGTTTCCCATGCTGGATTACTTCACGCCCTACAACGGTCCCAACCTGGACACTGGCGATTTCGACATCGGCTCGGGAGGCGTGATGGTGCTGCCGGATCAGACCAACGGTCCGCACGTGCATCTGCTGGTGCAGGGAGACAAAGTCGGCAACATCTATCTGGTGGACCGCGACAACATGGGACACTACAACTCGCAGAACAACAACCAGATCGTGCAATACCTGATCGGGGCCGAGCGGGGCATGTGGAATTCGCCCACCTGGTGGAACAACAACGTCTACTTTGGCGCCAACAGCGATACTATCAAAGCGTTTGGGTTCGACACCACGACGGGACTGCTCTCGACGACTCCAAAGTCGCAGACTGCGAAATCCTACGGGTATCCGGGGACGACAACTTCCATCTCGGCCAATCAGACCGCCAACGCCATTCTGTGGGCCCTGGACAATTCCACCTATAAGACGAGCAGCGGCGCGGTGCTGCACGCCTACGACGCAACCAACCTGGCGACGGAACTCTACAACAGCAACCAGAACGCGAGCCGTGACAATCCGGGCGGGGCGGTGAAGTTCACCGTGCCCACGGTGGCGAACGGCAAGGTCTACGTGGGGACGCAGACGAAGGTTACGGTGTTCGGGTTGCTTTCGGCGGCGAGCGGGGCGGGGAAGAAGAGCAAGTAGGGCGGACTAGATTGAACCGTTGCTGCGATTGCGTTGTCATCCTGAGGACCACGTTCTTTGCGGGCCGAAGGACCTATGGACTCGCCGGCAGCGTCAATGATACCCGCGATTGCATAGGTCCTTCGGCGCCAAAGGACGGCGCCTCAGGATGACAAGTTGAAGGGTGGCGCTGGCAAAGCGCGGGCCTGGCAGTGCGCCGGCCTACCACGCGGGTTTGCCGTCCTGGAAGCGGAAGGTGAGAGTCTCGCCTCCCTTGACAATCTCTCTGGCCAGGATCAGGTCGGCGCCGTCTTGCTTCACCTTGGAACCCGTGACTTGAATCGATTCGTCGGTCTTGAAGGTGATCCCCATATCGTCGAGAAACTTCTTGGGACAAAGGTAGATCTGAACGATGTCTTTGTCCTTATCAGGACCAGTTCTGGTGACGAGGTAAGCGTCCTGCTTGCCGCCGGTGGGAGGGATGAGCTTGAGTTCCGCTACGGTGCCTTTCACCGTCGTTTCGGTGGCCGGATCATACTTCGGCGGGGCCTGGGAAAACGTGGCGGTTGTAAGGAAAAGAAAGGCGAAGGCGGCGAGGTGCAGGAAATGTTTGGGAATTGAGACAGAGGGGATCATCGTGGATCCTCCACTTTCCGCCGAATGTTAGGCCGGAAACAGGGGAAAAGCAATGGAAGACTTCCCATCGTCCCCGGCCAGCAGATTCCCGCCTTTTGATTCGGACGAACCGGCGGTAACGCTCTGGGTAACCGCTTTGTTGCGGCCGACCGGATAACCCCAAACCTTTGAGCAGCGTCTAATTTAGTGGCCCACAATTGGGGGCTTGGTGTCTTCCGACCGGGCGTATAATCAGGCTTAAGGAGTACCCCTATGAAGCTCAGATGGCTGGCAAGCGCGCTGGCATTGGCGGCGTTCAGTGCGGCACCTTGGATGGTGGCACAGACGCAGACGCCTGGACAGGATCCGCAGAACCAACCGCAGACTCAGACTCCCCAGACGCAGACTCCGGCGGATAAGTCTCCGCAAGCGAAGGTTCCGAGCTCGGATCCGGACGACGGCCAACCGAAGGCGAGCGACATTCAGAATGCTCCCAAGAAAGATCCTGCCGCCCTGCCCACGCGGGATGACAGCCAAGTCAAGCATGATGGCGGCAAAACTGACGTCGATGCTGTGGGCAACCGTAACGTGGGATGCGGCCGTGGCGTGGGCAACTGGTACTCCGTCGAGCGCCAGGTGGCCATGGGACGGGGCTTTGCCCAGCAGGTCGAGTCACAGGTGAAACTGGTCAACGATCCGGTGGTTACCGAATACGTGAATCGGATTGGGCAGAATCTGGTGCGGAACTCCGATGCGCAGGTTCCGTTCACCATCAAAGTCATCGACTCGGATGTGGTCAACGCCATGGCGTTGCCGGGCGGATTCTTCTATGTGAACTCCGGCCTGATTCTGGCGGCGGATGAAGAAGCCGAAGTTGCGGGCGTGATGGCGCACGAAATCGCACATGTCGCGGCCTGCCACGCGGCCCGCGAGCAGACCCGCGCTTCACTGCTGCAGATGGCGTCGATCCCTTTTATTTTTGTCGGCGGCGGCATTGGGTATGCCGGCTATGAAGCGGCGGGAATCGGCGGTCTATTCGGCATCCTGAAGTTCTCGCGCGGCTTCGAGGCCGAGGCCGACTACCTGGGAATCGAATATATGTACCGCTCAGGGTACGATCCTTCCGCCTTCGTTTCCTTCTTCGAAAAGGTGCAGGCCATGGAGAAGAAGAAGCCGGGAACGCTGGCCAAGGCCTTCGACACCCATCCGCAGAACGCGGACCGCATCGCGAAATCGCAGGAGGAGATTCGCAAGATTCTGCCTGCAAAACAGCAGTACGTCGTGACCACGTCGGAATTCGACGAGGTGAAGGCGCGGCTGGCGGCGATCGAGAACAAGCACAAGCTGCTCGACGAGAAAGATACGAACAAGCCCAGCTTGCGGCGTACTTCGAATCCGAGCGACAAGTCGGAGGATGGCAAGACCACCGATGACGACCGTCCGACGCTGAAGCGGCGCGACGATTCGAACTAAGTTAGACCGGTTCGGGTGCCCCATCCTTAGGTCCTTGCGGTTTTTTGCAGGGACAGGATGGGGCCTTTGATTTTTGGGGGTCTGGAAGGGAAGTCAACATCCCAACTTCTTGCGTACAGAACACGCGAGAAATGGGGCGCCCGGGAAGTCAAAGTCGCGCCTACCACGTTACTTGCGAGAATCTCTTTTAAGAAACGTTGATATTCGAATTCGAGCCTCTCGTTTATAATCAATAAACTGTGCCCAAATATTCCATCGTTGTACCGCTGCATAACGAGCAGGAGAACGTCACCGACCTCTACGACCGGCTGAAAGTGGTCATGGAGGCGCACGGCGAGAGCTTCGAGATCGTTCTGGTGGACGATGGCTCGAGCGACCAGACGTTCGCCATGCTGCGCGAGATTGCGGCCGTCGACAGCCGCGTGACGGTGGTCAAGCTGCGGCGCAACTTCGGGCAGACTGCGGGACTGGCGGCCGGTTTCGATCATGCCCGCGGCGAGTACATCATCGCGATGGATGGCGATCTGCAGCACGATCCCAGCGACATTCCCATGTTTCTGGAAAAAATTGCGGCTGGGTACGACATTGTGAGCGGATGGCGCAAGGTTCGCGTCGACAACTTCTGGATGCGGCGCATCCCGTCGCGCATCGCCAACTGGATGATGGCCAGGATCAGCGGCGTTGACATCCACGACTTCGGAACGACGTTCAAGGCGTATCGCCGCGACATTCTCGAGCAGGTTCCGCTCTATGGCGAACTGCACCGGTTCATTCCGGCGCTGGCGTCGTGGCATGGGGCAACGATCTGCGAAGTGCCGATCCGCAATGTGAACCGCGAACGCGGCGTATCGCACTACGGCATCACTCGCACCTTCCGCGTGTTCTTTGATCTGCTGACCATCCGGTTCCTGCTGCGCTATTTGTCGCGCCCGCTGCATTTTTTCGGCAGCTTCGGGATGATGAGCATCTTCGGCGGCAGCGCCATCGTGCTGTGGCTCGGCATCGAGAAATTCCTGCGCCACATCCCGGTAATGGCCGAGCACGGCCCGCTGATGATGGCGGCTATGGGCCTGCTGCTGGGCGGATTGAACCTGCTGGCGATCGGCCTGTTAGGCGAGATGCAAGTCCGTCACTACCACGAGCCCAGCCGCCGCGCGCCTTATTCCGTCGACCGCGTACTGCGCTCGCAGAACGAAGAACACAGCGTCTCGGAATAGTTCCCGGCAGTTGCAATTCTCTTCATCTTGACGCGGTCTATCCGTCGGATTACGCTTCGCGGACTGGTGTGCCTATGACGACTTTGAGCGCAAACCTTCGCCGCATGGCTGCGGCCAGTCTCTTCGTAGTTTTCGCGAGCCTATTCGGGCACGCGCAGCAGGAAAGTATCCTCTACAACTTCAGCGGCGGTTTGGATGGATCCAGTCCATCGGCGGTGATCCGCGATTCTTCGACTGGAGTGTTTTACGGCACCGCGTTCATCGGTGGATGCGGCGGTGCGGGCACGGTCTACAAGGTTAGCCCGGGCGGCGAACTGACTGTGATCCATTGCTTCGCGGACCAGTCGCCTTTCGGCGGAGTGCCTGGCTCAGCGCTAGTGCGGGACAGCTCCGGCACGCTCTACGGATCGACCACCGAGGGTGGCCGCTTCGACGCCTGTACGGACTTCGGTTGCGGCACCGTCTTCAAAGTCAATCCTGATCCGCCTTTTAACTTTACCGTTCTCCATAAGTTCAGCGGATTGTCCAATGATGGATTGTTGCCCAATGCCATCATGATCGACAGCGCCGGAAATCTTTTTGGGACCGCCTTCGGGGGAGGGACTTTTGGTTGTGGAATCGTTTTCAAGATCGACATCAGTCGCAAGTTCAGTGTGCTGTACAACTTTACTTGCGGCGCTGACGGCGGCGAGCCCGTGCAGGGCCTGGTACAGGATGCTGCGGGAAACTTGTACGGTGTGACGGAGTACGGTGGAACCTTCAACGCGGGCGTCGTCTTCAAGATTAGCGGCCACAGCGAGACCGTTCTCTACAACTTCACCGGGGGAAGTGATGGAGGTTTTCCAGAGGGATATGACGGCCATCTCATTCTTGACGCGGCGGGGAATCTCTATGGCACGACGAGTTTTGCGGGAACCTTCAACCGCACCTGTGGGAATGGTTGCGGCGTAATCTTCGAGCTAAGTCCAAGCGGCGCTTACACCGTGTTGCACAGCTTCACCGGCGGGGGCGACGGCTACAGCCCGAGGCAGAGCCTGCTGCGAACCAAGTCTGGAACGATCTACGGAACGTCGCTCAATGTGGCTTTCAAACTGGCGCCTTCAGGGACCTTTACGGTGTTACACGATTTTGTGGGCGGCGCCAACGATGGTACGAAACCCAACGGCAGTCTCATCATCGACAGCGCCGGTGTGCTCTACGGCTCTACGGAGGAGGGCGGAACGGGCTGCTGTAATGGCGTCGGAGTGATCTTCAAGATTTCCAAGTGACGGACCGGTTCTTGCCCTGAGCATACGACGCGCCTCAGGTCCACTGCGCCTGGGGCTGCCCTTTGAGCAGCCAGACGATGAAATCAGTCGTCGGTGGAACACCTCCCAGTTCGCGCAGGCGGGTTGCGTTCTGCCCGCGGTGATAGTGGCTGTGCATGGCCGCCTGGGTTAAAGCCTGACGCACTGAGATCTTCGCCGGAGGCCGGAACCAGGGCACTTCGATGATCTCCTCCATACTGGCAGGGTCCAGTTCCTTCACTCTGTCATTGAGCTCCGCCAAGCCCTGGCACGCATACTTCTTAAGTTCCGCCATGGAAGCGAAGTCTTCCAGCTTCTTGAATGCGAACTCTGGCCGCTGCGGGGCAGTTACCCATAAGAACCCATGCTGCACCAGATGAATGTGAAGCAGGCGTTCGCGGATGGCCTTGTCATCGAACGCCGCCGGATGCGCTTCGAAGGCGCGCCAGTGTTCGGCGTCGGCCCACTCCTGATGGGCGTACAGCTCTTCCAGGTATGAGGCCATAAGTTCCTCCCGTGAAATATCCTCGAATGCTCAGAGTTTGCGGGCACGAGTAAGCAAGTAATCCTGCTGAACGAGATTGTCGCGCGTGTACTGCGACACGATCGCCTCGAACTCGGCACGATAGGCCTCGAGGCGCTCTGGTTGGGTTGCGGAAAGGGTTTGCACCATCTTGGTGACGGGTCCAGCCGAGCGTTCGACCATCAGGCGAAAGTGCTGCGGGCTGAGCGTCGGCACGAGGATGCGGTCCCGCTCGAAGACGAGATCGGTTACTGCGTTGCCGAGGCGCTGCACGACGATCTGGGGATCACCCCATGCAATCGGCGAGCCAACGCCTGGCGGCGGTGGGGGCACGTATCGAAGGGCGAGTTGCGAGGTGCGCCCCACCAGCATTTCCGGCGGCCACGTCGAGAACGCGATCGTTCCGCCCGATCGAAGAACCCGCAGCATCTGCGCGACGGCGACTTCCGGACGAGGAGCGAACATGTGCGCGAATTGGCTGACCACGACGTCAAATTCTCCGTCCTGGTAGGGGAGTTCCTCGACATCGGCCTCGCGGAACTCGATCTCCACCTGCGCGATGCTGGCATTCTCTCGTGCCCGCTCCAGAAGCTCTGGCGTGAGGTCAAACGCGTGAACCCGCGCTCCCATGCGTGCGGCGGTGATTGCGACAACGCCGGTACCGCAGCCGACGTCGAGCACGCGAGTTCCTTTCGAGATGCCGGCGAAGTGCGCGAGACGAGCCGCCGCGGGCGTCGTGACGGTTTCGAGCGGAGCGAAATTCTTCCAACCTTCTCTTTGTATCTGCTTGAATTGGGCTAGACCATCCATGCATTCCCTCCCCAAGTTCCACGATGGATTGAACCACTGCATCAGATGCGCGAAATTTCTACGACTCCTGCGATGGGGTTAAAGTCTTTAAGACTTGCCTGGAAATCAAAAGCTATAAACGCCAAGGGCGCAGAGAACCTCCGCAAAGGTCGCGAAGAAAAACTAAATTGAGGCACTACCTGTGATTGTGCCACGGCATCTGGACCAGAGTGCGAGCGTATAATAAACCGTTTGCGTTCTTGAGGAGTTTTCCCGCCATGTCGAAAGCCACCCAAACACCATACGAATTGCAGCTTGCCCGCCGCATGTCGCGACTGGGCACCGAGACCGCCTTTGAAGTCTTGAACAAGGCGCGGGCGCTGGAGCGTCAGGGCAGAAGCATCGTTCACCTTGAAATCGGCGAGCCCGATTTTGATACGCCTTCCAACGTGGTGGAAGCCGGGGTCAACGCCCTACGCAAGGGTTGGACCCACTATGGACCCTCGGCCGGGCAGCCGGAGTTGCGGCAGGCACTGGCGGAATACGTCAGCCGCACTCGCGGAGTCAAAGTCACGAGCGACGAGGTGGTAGTTGTACCTGGCGGCAAGCCGATTATTTTCTTCACGATCCTTTCGTTGATTGATGAAGGAGATGAAGTTATCTATCCCAATCCCGGCTTTCCTATCTATGAGTCGATGATCCACTACGTCGGCGGGCGCGCGGTCCCCATCCAGTTACGGGAGGAGCGCGACTTCTCGCTCGATGTAAACGAATTGGCGTCGCTCATCAACGACCGCACCCGGCTGATCATTCTGAATTCACCGCAGAATCCAACGGGAGGGGTACTGGAGCGTCGCGACATTGAGCAGATCGCGAATGTGATTGGCGACCGCAACATCATGATCTTGTCGGATGAAATTTACAGCCGCCTGCTGTTCGATGGAGGCCAGCATTTCTCGATCATGTCGGTGCCGGGGATGCAGGAGCGGACGATCCTGCTCGATGGTTTTTCGAAAACCTACGCGATGACCGGATGGCGGATGGGCTACGGCGTAATGCGCGCCGATCTGGCCGCCCATATGACGCGGCTGATGACGAATTCGAATTCGTGTACCGCGAGCTTCACGCAGATCGCAGGAGTCGAGGCGATCCGCGGCGATCAGAGCTCGGTCGATCACATGCGGGACGAATTCCAGCACCGGCGCGATGTCTTCGTGGCCGGACTGAACAAGATCAAGGGATTCTCCTGCCGCATGCCCAAGGGTGCATTCTACGTGTTCCCGAACATTATGAAGACGGGATGGAAGTCGAAGCCGCTGGCCGATGCGCTGCTGGAGCAGGCGGGAGTCGCGGCGCTTTCGGGGACGGCGTTCGGGGCGTTCGGAGAAGGCTACCTGCGCTTCAGCGTGGCGAACTCGCTGGAGAATTTGCAGCAGGCGTTGGACCGGATTGATCAGTGGACGAAGAAGAATCTGTAGTTGAATTCGGAAGGAAATGATTCAGGCGGTCGGAACCCTAATTGGCAGTCGTATCAGGGAACAAGGCTCGCAAGATCTGCTTGGCGGCTTCTTCGTCTTCGCTGGATCCGGGGCGTGTGCGATCTCGTTTTTCAACGAGTTCATCGAGAGTCTTCTCCGGCCTGCATGATGGAGTTGGTTTAGGCGTCGTCTGAGTTCGCATCTGGTCGGCTGCTCGCATCTATCTTAACTGGGATTCGCCGGCCTTTTGACGCCATGTTCGGTGCCCGTCATGCTTCCAAGGAGGTGGCGATGTCAGCAAAGAAGAGGGCCAAGCTGAACCCCAAAGCCAGCCGTCCCCAGGCGCCGGGATATGGCTTTCCGGAAAGTACCAAAGGCCTGCTGCCGTGGTCGTGGGCAGAGCAGCGCCTGAAGAAATCGCACAACTACTGGATCACGACCGTGAAGCAAGACGGTTCGGAGCAGCCTTCTCCGCACACCATGGTCGTCTGGGGGTTGTGGCAGGACGGCCGCCTGCTGTTCAGCACCGGCAGCCAGTCGCGCAAAGCGCGAAATCTCGCGCTGAATCCGAACTGCGTCATCTGCACCGAGCATGCGCACGAAGCAATTATTGTCGAAGGCGTTGCCGAAATCGCCGACGTCGCGGCGCGCCGCAAGATGATCTCAGCCTATGAGCGGAAGTATAAGTTTGACCTGTCGACGATGAAGGACGACCTGCTCTCGATGAAAGAGCCGGTATTTGCGGTGCGCCCGCGCCTCGTCTTTGCGATGTGGGAAAAGCATTTCCAGAGCAAGTCCACGCGCTGGAAGTTCGAATAATTCCAATGTGGCGCGGGCCCCCCCGCCCGCGAAAAGCTGGCACCAACCCGTTCGCGAAAAGCGCTGAGAGCCCTGGGAGGGAATTCCGCGCCATTACCCGCGTATTACCTTCGTTACCACCGCCGAACCCTCGCAGGCACGCGTGTTAACGATTCGCCCACCTATAATCTGACAAGCCACTAAGAATCCTGCCCACTCGAGGCGCGATCGATTTCGTGCCGGTGCCAGATTGTGGCGAAAATCGTCCAGTCATCAGCTATGGCAAGGTCCCAGACAAGCAACAGAGAACAGACTGCGCCCTGGATCTACACCCCATGGCTCGACTTGATCGTGGGCTGCGGCGCGTGGTCGGCTCCGCTGCTGCTGATTTCGTATTCGACGGTCGCTTCGAGCGCGCGGACGTGGTCGCTGGTGTTCTACGGTCTGGCGTTCTTGTTCAACTATCCGCACTACATGGCGACGATTTATCGCGCCTACCACCGGACGGAAGATTTCGAAAAGTACCGCGTCTTCACCGTTCACATCACGGCGCTGGTGGTGCTCACGCTCTTCCTGTCACACTTCTGGATACGGCTGCTGCCGTGGATCTTCACGATCTATCTGACGTGGAGCCCGTGGCATTACAGCGGGCAGAACTACGGTTTGATGATGATGTTCGCGCGCCGCGCGGGAGCCAACCCCGACAAGGGCACGCGCCGCGTACTGTATGGCGCGTTCGTCGTGTCGTATCTGATCTTGTTTCTGGCATTCCACACGGGAGCCTCGACTGACCCGCTGTTTCTGTCGCTGGGGATTCCGGCGGCGGTCAGCCGCTGGGAGCAGATCACACTGGTGGTGTGGTTCGTGATCTTATCGGGAGTCGGACTCTCCCGACTGGCCCGCGAAACCGGATGGCGGAAGCTGATTCCGTCGCTCACGTTGTTTTCTTCGCAGTTTCTGTGGTTCCTGCTGCCGGCGGCGATGACCCTGCTGCGGAGGCTGGAGCTTCCACAAAACCGCTACAGCACCGGCGTGCTGGCGGTGATGCACTCGGCGCAATACCTCTGGATTACCAGTTACTACGCGCGTCGCGAGGCGGCTGGCGAAGGTCAGGGCGAAACGAAGCTGGGGCGCAGTTGGCGTCCGCTGGCCTATTTCGGAGTGCTGATCGTCGGCGGCATCGCCCTGTTCGTTCCGGGACCGTGGCTGGCGAGCCGGGCGTTTCATCATGACTTCTCCACCAGCTTTCTGATCTTCACCTCGCTGGTCAACATCCATCACTTCATTCTGGATGGCGCGATCTGGAAGCTGCGGGACGGGCGCATTGCGGCCCTGCTGCTCAATTCGCGGGAACGGGTGGCCGGGGCGGTCGCCGATGCCGGTGGCCGCTTGGCTTCGACGTTGCGATGGATGGCGGGAGGCAGCGCAGGCGCGCGCAGATTGCAGGTCGGGGCCGTCCTGCTGATATTGGTTTGGGGCACGGTCGATCAGGCCTGGCACTATCTGGCGCTGCGCAGCGATGATTTGCACGACCTGCAGCGAGCGGCGGCGATTGACTCCTATGACAGTCCGTTGCAGATGCGGCTGGCGCGAAAAGAGCTGGAAGCTGGCAACGCGCAGCAGGCGGAAGTAGCGTGGAAACGGGCGTTGCAGGCCAATCCGGCGGACCCGGCGCCGCGGCAGGCGCTGCTGAAGTTCCTGCTCGATCAGAAGCGATACGACGAAGCCTTCAGCCTGACCGAGGCCTCGCTGAAGTACGCGCCGAAAGATGCGAATCTACTGGTCGATCGCGGCCTGCTGGCATTGCAGCGCGGCCATGCCGATGAGGCTCTGGCGAATTGGAATCAGGCTCTGGCCGTCGATCCCGACCAGGCGCTGGCGCATCTGTACCTGGCGCACGAACTGGATCGCGAAGGCAAGGCGCAGACGGCTGCGGCGCACTACAAGAGCTTTCTGGATAGAGTTGCGCAGCTGAGAGCGCAGGATCGTCCAGCCCCCGATGCGGTGATCGGCATCATCTTGCGCATGGCGGATTGCCAGGCTCGGTCATCGCAAACCGACGTGGCCATCAAGTCGTATGAGATGGCGGAGACGCTGGCCGCGCAGACCGGACAGGCGAAGCTTGAGAGCGTTGCCGCGGTGAATGAAGCGGCGTTGCAGGCGAAGAGCGGCAAGCTGGACGACGCGTTGCGCCTTTATCAACACACGCTGCAGATAGACACAGCGGCGGGCGACACGTCGGCGAGCGCCGTGGACTGGTTTGCTTACGGCCGTTTTCTCGAGGAATCCGGCTTTCCCGACCGGCTGGTCTATGCCTGCATGGTGAGATCGGAACAGGTGGCGCAAGCGCTTCCGAAGCCGCCATTGCCGGCATCGGTAGCGGCAGCCCGGCTGCAAATCGAAAAGCGGATGGGCGCGTCGGCAACTGCGGTCCGGCGCGATCCTGAGCCTGTTCTGCAAGAAGCACTGAAGCTTCGGCGGTAAAATCGTTGGTCCGGTGCACTTTGCATCTTATGAGCCAATTGACACTACGGTTGTCCTGCTGAACAATTAGCTATCCCAGCAATCTATTTCTTACTTCCTAGGAGGAAGCGTGTATGGCCGATGAAGGCGAACAGATTCACATGGAGACTCACTCGAACGCCGGCAAGTGGATTCTGGTTGTAGTGGCCGTAGTAGTCGTCGCGGCCGCCGGATACGCTCAATACAGTACGCATCTGGCACTGGAGAAGCTCACGAGCGATCTAGCCGGCAGCCAGGCGCAGGTCAAGGAACTGCAGAATCGCATGCAGACCTCCGAAGCGGAACAGGAAACCCTGGCACAACAGGCCGGCATGACCAAGAAGGAACTGGCCCAGCGCGCGGCCCAGTTGCAGGCCGAGCAGAGAGCCGCTGCAGCCCGCCTGGAGCAGGAGCAGAAGGCGCAAATCAGCGCGGTCAGTGGAGACATCGCGGGCGTGAAGACGGATGTCGGCGGTGTGAAGACGGATGTTGCCAGCACCAAGGCGGACCTCGAAGCTACCAAGGCGAGGCTGCAGAGCACGATGGGCGATCTTGGAGTGCAGAGCGGGCTGATCGCGACCACGCGATCGGACCTCGAAGCTCTGAAGCACAAAGGCGATCGCAACTACTACGAGTTCACGCTGCTGAAGGGCGCCAAGCCGCAGCCGGTTTCGACGGTGAGCCTGCAACTTAAGAAAGCCGACGCCAAAAAGGGCAAGTTCACGCTGAACGTGACCTCCGACGACAAGACGATCGAGAAGAAAGATCGCAACGTCGCCGAGCCGATTCAGTTCTACTCCGGACGCGAGCACATGCTGTTTGAGCTGGTGATCTGGACGGTCGATAAGGACAAGGCGACCGGATATCTCAGCACTCCGAAGGGCGCTCCGGTGCCGGTCACGGCGTCGGCGCCGACGTCAGGGTACTGAGCGAAATGTTCTTTCCCGGCGGACACGTGCTGTTGCAGATCGTGCTGCGCACGGGGATCATCTATCTGCTGGTGCTGATTGGTGTGCGTTTAAGCGGCAAGCGTGAGGTCGGACAAATGACTCCGTTCGATCTCACCCTGCTGCTCCTGCTGTCGAACTCCGTACAGAATGCGATGACCGGGCCCGACACGTCGCTGCTAGGCGGCGCGGTGGCGGCCTGCACGCTGCTGGTTGTGAACTACGGCGTTGCTGCCGTGTCCGGCTCGAACCGGCGGCTGCGGCGTCTGATTGAGGGTGAGCCGTCTTTGCTCGTGCATGACGGCAAAGTGATTGAATCGCACATGGCGCGGGAGCGCGTCAGCATGGACGAGTTGCACCGGGCGCTGCGCGAGCATGGGATCAACAGCTGTGATCAGGTTGCTCTGGCGGTGCTTGAGGTGGATGGATCGATTTCTTGCCTGAAGTATGACGAAATCAAGCCCGACGCCAATACCCACCTGGTGCGGAGAAGGTTTATTCAGAAGAAGCAGTAGGCGAAATTTGAGCGTAATCGGGATTTTTCGTCAATTGACCAATCATCTGATCCGTCATTTCGTTTTGTCCATGACCCTTGACACGTTCTGTCGCAGCAATTGCTCGAACGCCTGCCGCTGTGACAGGCTCTCAAAGACGCGCTTGGGGATAACCGTAAATTGCTGGGGGCCGTAGTAGAGGATGAACGAGTAAGCATCAACCAATGCCCACGTGTACATGCCCCATTTGAGGTCAGAATCGATGTGTGTCGTCCGAAAGTGGATTCCTTCCGGTGAAAAATTCAACGAGTATTCATCGCGAAACTTTGGCTGCCTGCGAAACGCGATTCTCGGAATGAAGGCGAAGGCAGCGACGAGCATCAAAGCGAGGACGCCAGACAAGCAAAGCGAGATGATTCCCCATCCATGCGAACCGGACCGCCATTGGTAGACCCCTATAATAGCGACTCCAACGATGACGGCTATGTCGAGGGGCAATCTAAGGCGTCCCGCATAGTGGGCGCGCAGGGTACGAACGTAGTCCTGTTCAGCGTACCGAAAAGAAACATTCACAGTTTCCATACGCAACTATCATAGCTGCTGAAACCAGGCGATAGCGGTCATTGACCTGTCGATGACTGTAACCGCGATGTTTCGCCAACTACTCGGGCTTCTTTCCTTCGGCCCGGAAGACTTCCATGAGACTTGTTTTACCCGCCCAAATCCTCTCAATTTCATTCCATGCCTGACGACATTGCGGTCCGAGAAACGGAATGAAGGCTTCTTTTCCAAACGTCTGCCACGACGCCACGTTCTGCAGATCCTCAAGAAATCCGACGCTAATTAGATCACGCAAATTCTGGTTTCCATTCACGAGCCAATGTTCCATCAGATTGAACGCGCGTTGGAGGTCTTCAGTATTGCCGTTTGGGTAGAGGTCCTGTACGACGAAATGAGCGAACTGAGCAATGTCGTTGTAGCTTCCTGCGGGTTCTCCTTTCCACAATTCGAGGTGCTTCTCCCATCGGGAACGAAATCCCGGAAACTCCGCGATCAATCGCGGCATGACCTCTGCTTCGCTTGGCTTGTCGTCGCGGTAGAAAATCCAATCTGGGTTGGTGCCCATATTCGGGATAATCATACTGCGACAACAGGTCTTTACACTCACGACCTAGCTGAGGTTTGCAATTCTTTCCGCCTCACTCGACCGCCAGGAACTTCACGCACACTGGCTGCCCCACTTCCAGAACTTTCCCCGTTGGCGTCAGCTTGCCGGTCTTTTCGTCGATGCGGAACAGGACGATAGTGTCCGAATGCTGATTCTGGGCAAAGATCAACTTTCCCGTTGGATCGATCTCGAAACTCCGCGGCTCCTTACCTTGCGTGGGCGTGTACTCGACCGGAGTCACCGTGCCCTTCGCGCTGTCGACGGAGAACAGCGTGATGCTGTCGTGTCCGCGGTTCGAGGCATAGAGAAACTTGCCGGAGGGATGGATTTCGATTTCCGCGTCGTCGTTTTCGCCTTTGAAGTCCGCGGGCAATGCCGAAGTGTTTTGCATCGGCGTGAAGGTGCCTGCCTTGAGATCGGCCGAGAACGCGGTCACGGTGGAGTGCATTTCGGCGACAACGTAGGCGAACTTGCCTGAGGGATGCAACGCGAAGTGGCGCGGCCCGGCTCCCGGGGGCAGCTTGGCGAATGGCGGATCGTTCGGCGTGAGCGTCCCCTTGGAGGCATCGAACTTGTAGACCAGCAGTTCATCGAGCCCAAGATCGTCGACGAAGGCGAATCGATTGTCAGGCGACATATCGATCGAGTGGGCGTGCGCAGCCTCCTGTCGCTTGGCATTCGGACCGTGGCCGGTGTGCTGCACGAAAGCCGACGCCTCGCCCAGCTTGCCATCCTCGGACACGGGAAAGACTGCGACGCTGCCACCGGTATAGTTTGCGACCAGCACGTACTTGCCGGTCTTGTCGACCGTGATGTAGCAGGGATCGGCCCCGCGCGACGCAACCTCGTTCAGGAACGTCAGCTTGCCGCTGGCGCGGTCGATGGAGAAGGCGCTCACTCCACCGCTGTTCGGTCCCTTGTAGTTCGGGACTTCATTCACCGCATAGAGAAAACGTCCGTTGGGATGAATCGCGACCCACGAAGGGTTGGTGGTTTCGGCGGCCAGGCCGAGCGGTGTGATCTCTTGTGTGGCCGCATCGTAGCGGTAGGCGTAAATCCCTTTGCTCTTGCTGCCCTCGAGGGTATAGGTGCCGACGTAGAAAAGATACTTGCCCTTCTGTTGCGCGGCGGCGGACTCGACAAGAGTGGCGAGGGAGAACAGAAGAGCTGCGAGAGACACGAGACTCAGAAAAGTTCGCGATAAGTTCATCCCGCTATAGAAACGCATTTCGGCGGGTTTAGGCAAGCGGCAGGCGCAACTACTTCGATAAGACGACCGGAACCGTCTCGTCGTACGGCCAGATCACCACGGCCAGGGCCTGCCGCTGGTTGAACCCATCGAGCGTTTGTGGGAAGGCCACAATGATGGTTCTAGACATGGTCTCGCCGGGCTGAATCTTGGTCTCGGCCGCGAGCGCTGCTTGTGCGCCGGTCTTCAGAGCAGGGAAGGCCTGGAAATAGCGCTCAAAATCCACTGGCGAAACGGCATCGACCGTCGCATCACCCTTCGGCGTCTTGATGGAACTCTGAAGGTTGTGAACGTAAAGAATCTTCTCGCTGGTGTTGTGCACCGTGAAGGTCAAGGCCACCATGGTGGAGCCTTGCCCGGGAATCTCGACGGCGACCACGTTGTCGAGCGTGCCCGAGGCCTGCGGCTTGGGGCGCTTCAAGAAAGAAGCGAACGCGACCACCACCCCGACGACGAGGATGGCGATGACGACGATCTTGGCCGGGGGCAGGCTCTTTTTCGCGGTGCCGTATTCTTCACCGATGTCGATCGTCGGGCCCGAAGGTTTGGCAGTCGGCGATGGCTGGGGAGGCGTTGGGAGCGGAGAGGAAGGATTCGACATGGTGTTTGCCTTACTCGCCGATTCTACGCCAGATCAGTTCTCCTGCAGACTTGAGTTTACGATCCCGGAGTCGCAGGGGCTGGATCATGATATTCCGCAGTGATGTCCTGCCCGTCAAGCTTGGCCATGAGCGCCTCGAACGCGATTCTTGAGTTTCCGACGAAATCCGTCCCCAACAAGGTTCCGACTACGCAGCAGCCCAATACATCTTTGGGGTAGTTTCCGATGTGCCAGCGGATGGCGGTCCTGCCGGGAACATCCAGGACCTCGGGACAGATGTAGCCGAGGTGAGGGGACATCGTGAGCACAACCTTATAAGTTCCGGCGGGGATACACGGGTGGCCGGGATTGACGGGTGTAAGGCGCGACGGCTCCAGGTAATAACACTGCTGCACGCCATCCAGGAAGAATTGCCCGGTGATGGATTGGGCGGTTTCGACTTGTCTGAAGATGTCGACTTTCATATCGGACTCCTTCAGCCCGGTACTGAGGTGGGCTTCTGCCGAGGAATGGACCCTTGGGTTAAGGTGCTTCAGTGTTTATCAAAGAAGATCGTCCGTCAAGTGCATGTGGCTGGCTCACCATCCGTGCTTCATTGCCTTCGCGAATTTATCTTTAGGCAGCGTGTTCAGCACGTCGTCTTTCGTAAGCCATGCGCGCCGGGCCTGCAGGATTCCGTAGCGGATCTTCTCCATGTGCGACGTGTGGTGCGAGTCGGTGTTGATGACGATTTTCACGCCATGCTGCTTGGCCTGGCGCAGGTTCACGTCGTTCAGGTCGAGGCGGTCAGGATAGGAGTTGAGTTCCATCGCCACTTTGTGCTTTGCGGCCGCGGCCAGCACCGCGCTCATGTCGAAGGCATAAGAGTCGCGGCGCAGTTGGATGCGGCCTGTAGGGTGGCCGATGATCGACGTGGTGGGATTCTCGATGGCTTTCAGCAGGCGCTCCGTCATCTTGGCAGGCTCCTGATTGAAGACGGAGTGCACGCTGGCGATGACCAGGTCCATCTGTGCGAGCACGTCGTCGGAGAGATCAAGGTCGCCGTCCGCGAGAATGTCGACTTCGATTCCGGCGAAGATCGTGATGCCGTCGATCTGCTTACCAGCCGCGCGAATGCGCTGGATATGCTCGACCGCGCGCTTGTCGTCAAGCCCGTTGGCGAATGCGAGATTCTTGGAGTGGTCGGTGATGGCCATGTACTTGTATCCGCGCGCCTTGGCCGCCTCGGCCATTTCTTCGATGGTGTTCTTGCCGTCGGTTTCGACGGTGTGCATGTGTACGTCGCCCTGCAGATCGGCTTGCGTCACCAGTTGAGGCAGCGTGTGGGCTTGTGCGAGATCGATCTCGCCGAGGTTCTCGCGCATCTCGGGCGGAATGTAGTCGAGCTTCAGCCTGGCGTAGATTTCTTCTTCCGTTTTCCCCGCGACCGGCTTTTCCCCTTCGAGCGTAGACAGGCTGTATTCGTTCAGGGTGTATCCCATCTTGAGGGCGCGCTGGCGCAGAGACACGTTGTGGGCTTTCGATCCGGTGAAGTACTGCATGGCGGCCCCGAATGACTCGGGCGGCAAGAGCCGCACGTCGACCTGCATGCCATCGCGAAGGTGGAAGCTGATCTTGTTATCGCCACGGGCAATGACGTCCATGAGCGGTGGATACTTCGCCACGTGGTCGATAGCGCGCTGGCGGCCCTCTTCGGTGGTGCAGGCGCTGCCCGTCACCAGAATGTCGAGATCGCCCACCGTCTCGCGGCCCCGGCGCAGCGAGCCGGCGGGCGTGATCTTGTCGATGCCCTTGAAGCCCTTCAGGTACTCCGTGAGTTTCTCGGCTTCTTCTTCCGCGGTATCGATCAGGAAGCGTCCGCCGATCCGTCGATAGTCGGCGATCGCCTTCAGCAGCTTGGCTTCGTGCTTCTCGCCCATGCGGGGGAGTTCGCGGATCTTGCCTTCCTTTGCCAACTTCTCGACGCCATCCACGTCGCAGACCTTGTAGGCGCTCCAGATCAGAGCGATCGTCTTTGGGCCGAGGCCCTGAATCTTCAGCAACTGCAGCATCGACGGATGATATTTCTCGAGCAGTTCGGCTTGCGCCGTGAGCTTGCCGGTGCTGAACAGTTCTTTGAGTTTGTCGAGCATGCCCTTGCCGATGCCGGGAATGGCAAGGATTTGCTTGGGATCGCTCATCAGATCCTTGATCTGTTGCGAGTGATTCTCAATCGCCTGCGCGGCATTGCGGTAGGAGCGGATGCGGAACGAATCCTGCCCGTCAATTTCCAGAAGGTCGGCAGTCTCGTAAAGAATGTTGGCGATGGCCTTGTTGTCCATGGGCAGAAGTAAGGGTAAACAAAGTTGGCCGGGAGGGCCAGCGGCGGAACAGGGAAGGTGCACTCAAGGAGGCGAGAGAAGAATGAGGATACACATCCACAACGACCTCGCGCGCGTGCCTGCGGAGATCATACGGAGGGCGGGAGCGGTTACTTCCTTCGCCCAGAACTGACACTATCCAAACGACGTCAGGTAGCCTTGGTGACGTTCGCAGCCTGCGGGCCTTTCTGACCTTCGGCGATTTCAAACTCCACCTGGTCGCCTTCCTGCAGGCTCTTATATCCCTCGGAACTGATCGCGCTGTAGTGAACAAATACGTCCGGTCCATCCGCGCGCCCAATGAACCCGTACCCTTTGGCGTTATTGAACCACTTGACGGTTCCTTTCAGTCTTTCCACGAAAAGCCCCCTTCTTCTGCACGTCCTCTTTGGGGGCCAAGGACGTGCCCGCAGTACTGGTAGGATGCATTTTGTCGCCGTAAGGTTAGGCTGTCAAGAAGATGTAGGCACTGAGACGAAAAAACAGCGACAACAAGACAAGGTCATTCCCGCAACCAACATTTACCGGCGGGCGTCGAAGAACAGGCTAGATTATCGTCTTGCCGCCACGGGTGACGTGATCGAGCCACAGCACGGAAGAGATGGTCTTGGCGTCGCGGATCGTGCCCTTTAGAACCATCTTCACGACCGCCGGCAGTGGAACCATGCGCGTGTGAATGACCTCGTCTTCTTCTGGCGCGGCCTCGCCGGCGCGCAGGCCCGTGGCCAGGTACACGGCCATCGTCTCGGCAACGAATCCGGGACTGGCATAGAACTTCAGAATGCGCCGCCAGCGGCTGGCGCGGTATCCGGTCTCCTCGATCAGTTCGCGCTTGGCGGCTTTGAGTTCGTGCTCGCCGGGATCGATGCGTCCGGCAGGGAGTTCCCACAAAAAGTCTTTCGCGGCGTGGCGGTACTGGCGCTCCAGCAGCACAAGAGGCGTAGGTCCGGAATCGTCCACGGCCAGCACGACAATCGATCCGGAATGATGGATCAGGTCGCGGCGTACCTTGACGCTGCCGGGTTCGACGACGTGGTCGGTCGTCACCCAGAACACAGGCCCGCGGTACACGACGCGGGAGGAGACGAGGCGGGCTTTGGAATTCTTGCGGGCGCGAGGTTTGGTGGGAGAGGAAGATTTGGGCATGCAGACAATATAAAGCAGGCGTCAGGCGTCGGGCGTCAGGCTTTGGACCTCAGGCGTCAGATCTCGGACCTCGGACCTCGGATTTTCGAGTATCAGACCTCGGTTGCGGCTGGATGGTGCGACTCGCAAACGCTGAGGTCTGAGGTCCGACGTCCGAGGTCCTCTCTTCTGCTATGCTGCCCGGCATGGCGGCAAAACCTTCGATCGCGATCGTGGGGGCCGGAAACCTCGGGACCGCGCTGGCCGTCTCGCTGCAGCGGGCGGGCTATGCGATCGAAGCTGTGATGGCACGCTCCGGCGGCAAATCGCTCGCTCGCACGAAGTCTTTGGCGAAGCAGATCGGCGCGCGTGCCGTAGTTGGCCCGAAGGATGTGACGGCTGACGTGCTGTGGCTGTGCGTGCCGGACTCTGAAATTCGGCGCGCAGCCGAAGGGCTTGCGGGGAATCTCAAAGGCGGAGGGAAGATCGCGCTGCATTCCAGCGGCGCTCTCACCAGCGACGAACTTGGCGCGCTGCGTGGGAAAGGATTCGCGGTAGCCTCCGTGCATCCCTTGATGACATTCGTGCGGGGCTCGCGGCCCTCGCTGGCAGCGGTGCCGTTCGCCATTGAAGGCGACGCGGGGGCGGTCCGCGTAGCACGCCACATCGTGCGCGATCTCGGTGGGACCGCGTACGCGATCCGGAAGAAAGACAAGGTCGCGTATCACGCGTGGGGAGCGTTCGCCTCGCCGATGCTGACCGCTCTACTCGCCACCAGCGAACGGGTAGCCGCGGCGGCGGGAGTCAAACGCAAAGACGCCAGCCGGCGCATGATTCCCATCCTGCTGCAGACGCTCGCCAACTACGCGTCATTCGGCGCTCCGGGAGCATTCAGCGGCCCCATCGTCCGCGGCGATGTCGAGACCGTCAAGCGGCATCTGCGGGTGCTTCGTCGCGTACCCGCTGCACGGAAAGCCTATTCGGCCTTGGTGCAGGCGGCGCTGCAATTCCTTCCAGCGAAAAACAAAAACGAACTTAAGCGCCTTCTTGAATCGTGACGGATCTAGTCCGCCATGTCCAGGCGAGCAGGGCCAGCACCACGAAGGGAAGCGACGCCGCTGTTCGAAGCGGCAGCGACAAGACTGCGGTTGCATCGAGCACGTCAGGCGCCAGCCACGGGCGCAGGACCCCCAGCGCAAACGCCGCGAGCCACGGCCAGAACAGCACGAGGGCGCCGAGCCAGAAGAGAATTCGAGGGACCCTTCCTGCCTCGAGGAGTCTGCCTCGATCGCGCGCGAGCAACAGAATCGCTGGAATAAGAATGAGATGGTCGTAGACGGCTTGCCCGGGAAGAAGAGTGATCGTAGTGATAGCGAGCAGGAGAGTGAATGTTCGCCAAAACGCGAGCGAGTCGAGCGACGCGGCGCGATTCTTCCAGGCAAGAACTACCGCGATCACGAGGCCGACTATCGTCAGCACCAGCGTTGCCGCGCCGGCCCAGCGCGGTCCCAGTGGAGACGTCAGCACCTCCGTGACCAGCGGTGGCCGCGTGTAATGTCGATAAGCGAGCAGTGTATGTACCCAGGATTGAATCCAGTGAGGCAGCACCGCGAGAGACGTTCCGAGCAGTATCGCGAACGTCGAAAAGAATCCGAGGAAGAACTTCTTGCGGACTCGCCAGTCGCTCAGGGTCCAGAAAAGAAAATAGACGATGACGAGAGCAGTCATTTGCGGCTTGATCGTGCTAACCGCCAGCAGTGTCCCTGCGAGCATAAACTTTTCCCGCTGCAGCGCCACCACCGAAGCCGCCAGCAGAAAGGCCACGAGCAGCCCCAACTGTCCGGCGTACAAGCCCTCCAACGCAGGATAGCTCGACAGCGCCAGCAGTAGCACGACGGCCAGCCACTTCCAGCCCAGTCTCCAGTCAAGCGCGCGCATCCAGAGCAGCACGCCGGCGCCCGTCAGCAAAAAGAGCGCGCATAGCACCCAGATGCGCACTGTCTCAAACGGAATCCCGGCAACTGGCCAGAACAGCAGATCCGTGAACGCCGGATAAGGAAACCCGCGCTGATCGACCGGATCGCCCACGCGATGCGGGTCCAGGGGTCGCCCGTACAGACCGACCTGAATCTCGCGCGTCATCTCCGGGCTGTAGGGATCGAGTCTCGCCCGCAGCATCTCGCGCGCCGAGAGCCATACCTGGTAGAAGTCGTTGCCGAACGAATATCCGTGTCCCAGGCCTTCCGATCTCTGCACCGCGGCGACCCGCGGGATGAAGAGTCCCTCGTGATAGCCGAGCATCGCCGCGGCAGCGAGCAGCGCGATGCCCAACGCTAGGGTGCCCGAGGCATGAGTGGAAGAGAAGCGGCGCGTTCCAGTCGGAGAGCGGGCCATCAAGTGAGCTAGCTCGAAGTAAACAGATGTCCCAGCTTTTCTTTCTTGGTCTTGAGGTACTCTTCGGCGTGCGGGCTGGGCGTCACTTCGCAGGGCACGCGCTCGACCACACGGACGCCGGATCGCTCCAGGGCCTCAACTTTGTCAGGATTATTCGAGAGCAGCCGCACGGCCGTCACACCGAGGGCTTTAAGAATTTCTCCCGGCAACGTGAAGTCCCGTTGGTCGGCTTTGAATCCCAGACGCTCGTTGGCCTCGACCGTATCGAGACCGGCATCCTGCAACTCGTAGGCTTGCAACTTGGCCATCAGGCCAATGCCGCGTCCTTCCTGCTGTTCGTAGATCAGAATGCCCGCGCCTTCCTCGGTAATCAGCGACAGCGACAATTCGAGTTGCTGGCGGCAATCGCAGCGCAGGGAATGAAATACATCGCCGGTCAGGCATTGCGAGTGTACGCGAACCAGCGGCGGCGCCGATTTCACATCGCCCATAACGAGAGCCACGGCCTCCTCAACACGCGGGTCGGCTTCGGTGCCGGCGTGGCCGCGAAAGCCGTAGATGCGGAACGTGCCCCAGCGGGTGGGAAAATCAGCGGAAGCCACTTGCTCGACTGCGTTTTCGTTCACGCATTCATTATAGCGGCTGCGGCGCGGGGTGCGGCGCATCTAGCCGCGGGCGCGGAAGGGGAAAATCGCGTCTTGCTTCGATGGAATGGGAGAGCCGTTGCGCGTGGCCGGATGAAAGTGCCAATTCTCCAGCGCCGCCAGGCACTTGCGGTCGATGTCGGGACCGAGGCTCTGCAGCACGGTCTTACTCACAATCTCTCCGCGCTCATCAATCGTGATTTCGATGACCTCGTTGCCCGGTGCCTCGGGCAGTTGCCACGGCCAGACGACGGGGTCGGAAGTTTCCGTGGGCAGGGCGGGACGAATCTCATCTCCATAGAGCAAGCCGCGATTCAACGTGCCGTACGGAAGTCCCGCCTGCGCGCCGTGGCCCAGCGCCGACAGAGTCTGCGTCTTCGACTTGTCCTCCTCCTCCACGCGTGCGAGCGGAGTTCGCGGCGCCGGTAGCTTCGCCAGTTCTAGCGGCCTCTTCCATGCCAGCTTCTGTCCGAGCCGCTCATGGCGATAGCGTTGCGAAGCCATGTCGGATGAACTATGCGTGCTGTCGTCGGGAGTTTTGCTCGACCAGTACAGGCGTGTAACGGATGTTCCATTCTGTCCGAGAGCTACCGACACGGGAGTCAGCAGCTTGGGTTCAGGAGCGTGCAACAGCCAGGCCAGCAAGAGGCCGTGAAGGACGAGCGAGCTCATCCGCAGCCAGCGCTGCCGGCGTCCGATCGCGGGATTGAGTTGCGAAAACAGAGTGGTTCCCCAGCTGTAACGCTTGTGCTAGTTAGACGCAGAAGAGGCAGATTCGTCAAGCTGGATTTCAGGTTCGAGAGTACCGCAGGATGTCCGTCGAATCGGCATGGTTGGTGCCGATTCCCGAACGCTGATAAAATATTTCAGTAGTCGACCCACCCACACAACGGGGCTATAGCTCAGCTGGGAGAGCGCATCGTTCGCAACGATGAGGTCGTCGGTTCGATCCCGACTAGCTCCACCAAGTTCACACGCCCGAAAAGGCTTCCACCGGAGTAGGCAAATCCTTTCACAGTTGCGGGCAACGCAGATTTCTATACAATTGCCTCCGAATTTTTCGTCGATCCCCTCGGTGCGGAAAGGAATCCCACTCTCATGTGTACTCGGAGTCAGGCAGTCCAGCGTTTGCTCACTGCAGTCGCTGCATTTGCAGTTGCCGCGGTACAACCAGTTCTCGCCCAGACTTCCGGATGGCAGAGGCTCACCACCACCACAGCTCCGTCAGCCCGGATGTCTCCTGCCATGGCGTATGACCCTGTGAGCCAAAGATTGGTGCTCTTCGGCGGAGCCGGATTGACTCAGAATCTTAATGACACCTGGACCTTTGACGGAACGACGTGGACAGAAATGGTGACTCCGGTTGCGCCGCCGGTGAGAAACGGCGCTTCGATGGCGTACGACGGGGCGACCCACAAGCTGGTGATGTTTGGAGGATTTGACGTAAACCACTACCTTGGCGACACCTGGTTGTGGGACGGCGCGACGTCCACCTGGACTGAAGCCCAAATGACGTCACCGCCTCCGCACGCAACCGGCGCCATGCTATTTACCGATCCGCTCTCGGGCAAAGCGATGATGTTTGGGGGCTATAACAGCTTCACGGTAATTCCGGTTTACAGCACGACCTGGCGCTGGACCGGAACATCATGGAAGAAGCTGTTTCCTTCCACCGAACCCTACCCACGCGGCTGGGGAATTGCGGTCCCCGATCCACTCCAGCACAACGTGGTCCTCACTGGAGGCACCGGCGACACCATCCGCTCCGACAATACCTGGACATGGGACGGTCACAATTGGGCGCTGCTCTCCCCTTCGACTCAAATCCCTGCTTATGTCAGTGCCGGGAGCGCCTTTGATCCGACAATGCAGGCGGTGATTGTGCTTGGGGCAGCGGGTGACACCTGGTCGTGGAGCGGAACGGACTGGGTTCAATTGACTCCCGTGAATTCTCCTCCAGCTCGCTCCGCGATGGGAATGGCCTACGATACTGATAATGGTCAAACCATCATGTTCGGCGGCCAACTGTCGAACGGTACCCTGGTGAATGACACCTGGCGCTTCTCCGGCCAGTAGCGGCGTGTTTCCGGTCCGGCCAACCGCGCAAGGCTGAGAGATTGCTGAGCGACAACTCCTGAGCGCTATGCCAGGGTTTCAAATCGGTGTGTCTATGTCATTGCACTGGAAGGTTTTACCGATGGACCCCTCAGGTGATTCCGGTCACAGCGGCTCGGAAGACGAAAGTGTCAAATGGGGAACAGCCGGAAGTCTTGTTTTCGGTAGAAGCGAGGAAATGTGATCGCCAGTCAGGATATTCTCCCCATGGCCGAGGTTTGCGCGCAGATCAAACGGCGCGGCTATGCGGTATCCCAGATGGTCCGCATTTACGGCGAGGAATTCGAAATTCTGTCTGACCCGTTCCCCAATGAGGCCGGCGTTGCGATTCACGTACGCTCCCGGCGTACATCGCAGATGCGGGCCTTGCAGTTGCCCGCGACGCTGCTCTATCGAGCGAACGACCGGTCTCAACACGCAGCATAGCCTTCAGGACCGGGATGCCCGCTCTGTGGTCGGGAGTTATGAAGCCCGATTGACGAGACGGGAGCGGTGCTCTTCCTTCATCTGTTCCACGGAACGAACTCGCCGGCCAAGATCGGCCAGTTGGGTGAGTTCCTGCTGGATAGCTTGTAGCCGCTCGTGCCTCTGGCCGTGAGCGACTTGGGCCTCTGTTTCATTTCGGCTGTGAAGCCGGTACTGGGCATTCAACTCTTGAAGGTGAGCGATCTCGGCACGGAGACTGCCGATCTTTTCGCGAAGCACTGCCAAGTGATCCATATCACTAAGGATAGCTTATTTAGAGGGATTTAGCACCGGTGCCGATTCCGTTCGCCCCGGGGGGAGGGTCCGGCTGAGTTTGTGACCCCAATCACCCCTTCCGGTGACGTAGAACACCGCCTTTTTCTACCTCTCCGCCCAGACTGAACTCGCAGGATGGTCCGCCCCAGCCTGGAGTTGCAGCGGACTCGAACCTGACCGTTGGGGGGTGCTTTATGACGGTTTCGATGCTCACAATCACGATCGCCATTCTCGTATTGGCTGCCGGATTGTTCGTCTTCCGCGCCATTCCCGGTGTGCAAGCGTACTTCAAGTTCAGAGGCAAGCGCATCGTTACCTGCCCGGAGACTCACAAGCCGGTAGCCGTCGACGTCGCTGCCAAAGAAGCCGGGCTGGGGGCGTTTTTCAACGAGCCCACCCTGCGGCTCAACCAGTGCTCGCGCTGGCCCGAACGTCAGGACTGCGGCCAAGACTGCCTGCAGCAGATCGAAGTCAACCCCGACAACTGCCTGGTCTGGAATATTGTTTCGAAGTGGTATGAAGGGAAGAGCTGCGTGTTTTGTCACAAGGCGTTCGGCCCACTGCATCACCTGGATCACGCGCCGGCTTTGCTCGGACCGGATTTCAGGACAACGGAGTGGAAGGGAATTCTTCCCGAACAACTGCCTGAAATCTTCGCCACGCACCAGCCCGTGTGCTGGAATTGTCATATTGCCGAAAGCTTCCGGCGGCTGCATCCGGAACTGGTAACGGACCGGCCGGTCGAGGCCAGGCGCGTCCGTTAGCTTAAGAACTGTGCCATCGAGTGGTCCGGTGGATACTTCACGGGTGTCGATGAAGCACATGAGTGGCAATGTCGGGCCAATACTCGCGAAATACATTCGTGAGCGCATCGCGCCCCATCGCCCATCCAAACTTCACAGCGAGTGCTCCCACGGTCCGGTCGGCCTTGGGGTAGTAGGTGGTTGAAATGCCTTGCGCCATGGCGCGGCCGAAGATTTCAGAGGCGTTAAACGTATCCTTCCCGTGGTAATCCGGCGTGATCAGAATTCTGCTGGCCGCATATACCCCTCGTTTGAGGAAAGGGCCCTTACCCTTGGCATAATAACGCTCGTCCTCATGCAACACGCTAGGCAGCGCAAAGATGACAAGATAGTTGCCATCGGTCTTGTCGAGAAAGCCACGCCAGTAATAGCGACCAAACCCGCCTATGCCTTCGCCTAGCGCGGGATGCGCATCGCTGGTCTCCGCCAGCAGCGAGGTAACTCCTACAAAGATGAACGAGGAGTAGTCGAAGGAATTCCTCGTTGCGATGACAAACGCCTGCTTCGGCGTGGGGGGTGGGGGCATCGCTCCGGCGCTGACCGCGCGAAAGTTCGGCATGATGCCGAGGATGCGCTTGGGCTGCTGCTGCGACGCCGGGACCGCCTGATTCGCAGCGTCGGCTGCGGCCGCGGCAGCGGCAGCAGAGGAATCCGGCTGCGCCGTTTGGGTGGCCGGCGGTGCCGGCGGTGCCGACTGTGCTGCCGCCTCAGTGCCCGGCGGCGTGGATGACTGCTGAGCGTGGCACAGTGGCGAAAGGAAGCAAAGGAGCGCAGGCGCAGACCACGCCAGGATTTTTAGCGAAAACTTGGTAAACAAACATTCCCCCCTGGTTGCGAAGCGTTACGCAATCAAGATAAATTTCTTCTATTGTAGCAATGCTGTCGCGGCTGCAAGAACATGGCGGTAACTTTACAGGGCGCGAATCCCATGATTCGCAGCACCGTATACCGCCCCTTCGGTTTCTCCGCCAAAGCCCCTCCTGCGACGACCGAACAACATGCGCGTTCGTCACACTTGCAGCACGTCGCCGTCGCGGGCAACCATTTCATACAACACGGGATTGACGAAGAACCCGATGAACAGGCGGGAGATCAGGCCGGCCACAATGACGATCGCGAACGGGCGTTGGGTATCCGATCCAATGCCGGTGGAGAGCGCCGCCGGCAGCAATCCCAGGCAGGCCACGAGTGCTGTCATCATGATCGGCCGCAATCGCAACAGGGAAGCTTCGCGCGTCGCTGCTCGAATCCCCAGTCCCTCCCCGCGCAATTTGTTGATGTAGGAGACGAGAATGACCGCGGTCTCGACCGAGACTCCGAGCAACGCCAGCAGACCCAGCACCGACGAAACGCTGAAAGGAGTGTGGGTGACTTTCAGCGCGATCAACGCGCCCACCGGCTGGGTCATGATTACGCCCAGGGCGATGGTGACGGGGAATTTGAAGTTTCCGTAGAGTGAAAACAAGATCATGAAAATCAACACCACGGTGAGCGGACCGGTAACGTACATCTGCGATTTGGCTTCGAGAAACTGGCTGTATTCGCCGCCCCACGACATCCTGTACCCCTGCGGCAGCGACACGGCCTTCTTGACCGCGGCCTGGCCATCTTTCACCGCGCTCTCCAGGTCACGGTCCTCGATGCTGTACTGGACTCCGATATAGCGGGAGTTGTTTTCGCGGTAGATAAACGATGCACCGTTCCCCTGGCTGATATTGGCGAGCTGGCTGAGCGGAATCTGCTGGCCGTCGGGTGTACCCACCAGCAGATTCCCGATCTCATGCGCGTTGCTGCGGAATTGCGGTTGCATGCGCACGACCAGATCGAACAGCTTCTCCCCTTGAATGACTTGAGTGACGGCCTGCCCGCCAACTGCTGCCGAGATCACAGCTTCCACGTCGGCAACGTTGATCCCGTAGCGGGCAATCTTGGCGCGATCCACGTCGACCAGCAGGCTCGGCTGGCCCAGTTCGCGCACCACCGTAAGTTCGGTGAACCCGGGCACATGAGAGAGTGTGTTCTTGATCTGGATGGCTTTGTCCTGCAGGACGTTCAGATCATCGCCATAGATTTTGACTGCCAGAGAACTTTTTAGGCCGGTGAGCGCTTCGTCGACGGCATCTTCGGCGGGCTGGGTGTAATTGAAAATGATGCCGGGAAAGGCCGTGAGTTGTTTATTGATGGATTCGATGAGCTGCTTTTTCTCGCTGATCTCGCCGCGCCAGGCTTTGTCCTTGTAGGGTTTCAGGCCAACATAAAACTCGCAGTTAAAGAAGCCCGTGGGATCCGTTCCATCGTCAGGCCGCCCTAACTCCGAGCCCACCACGGTGACCTGTGGGTATGACATCAGGATGTCGCGTATTTGGGGAGCAATCTTGCCGGCTTCCTCGAAAGAAATGGTGTACGGCATCGTAGCCCGCACCCAGAGCGCGCCCTCATCGAGATGCGGCATGAACTCGCCGCCGATGAAGGGCACGAGCAGCAGGCTTCCACCGAAGAGCAGGGCCGCGATCACGATGGTGGTCTTGGGATGGTCCAGAGCCCAATCCAGCTGAACTGCGTATTTGCGCTTCATCCACTCAAAGGCGCGATTGGGCTTCTCGCGCACGCCTTTCTTGAACCAGTAGGAGGCGAGCACGGGGATGAGCGTCAGCGTCAGAATCAGCGCGCCCACCAAGGCAAAGGACATGGTCTCAGCCATGGGGTGGAACAGTTTTCCCGAGGGTCCGCTGAGCGCGTAAATCGGCAGATATCCGGCCAGGATGACGGCCACCGAATAGAAAATCGGGCGGTCCACATCCCTGGCCGCGGCGAGAATGACTTCGTTCAGGTTGTATTTCTGCCCCTCGCGCAGCGCCAGTTCGCGGTAGATGTTCTCGATCATGACTACCGTCCCATCGATGACGATTCCAAAATCAATCGCGCCGATGGAAAGCAGATTTGCGGCAACGTCGTGCGCGTGCAGCACGATGAAGGCAAACAGAAGCGAGAGCGGGATGGTGACGGCAACGATGACGGCAGCCCGGAAGCTGACCAGGAAGAAGATCAGGACGATCAGCACCAGGACCATGCCGCGGAGCAGGTTCGCCTCGACTGTTTCCGTCGTCAGTGCGACCAATTCACTGCGGTCGTAGAAAGGATGAATCTTGACGTCGGGCGGCAGGATCTGGCGGTTCAGTTCCTCGGTCTTGGCTTCCACTCCCTTGAGGACGTTCTGCGTCTGCTCGCCCCGGAGCATGAGAATGACGCCCTCGACTGCATCGTCATTCTTCTGGAAACCGAATTCACCGAGGCGCGGCGCGTGGCCGACCGTCACCTCGCCGACATCCCGCACCCGGATGGGTACCCCTTTGTTGGCGCCAACTACGATGTTGTTGATGTCGTCTGTATTCTTGACCAACCCGATGCCGCGGACGTAGTAGAACTGCCCGCCCTGCGAATAAAATCCGCCGCCGGCGTTCGCGTTGTTCGCCGCCAAAGCCGCCGTGACTTGAGGAATGGTCAAGTGGTAGCCATAGATGCGCGCCGGGTCGAGCAGCACCTGATACTGCATGACCGTTCCGCCGAAGCCGGAGTCGTCGGCGACACCGTGAACGGAACGATAGGCCCGTTCAATCACCCAGTCTTCAATCGTCTTCAGTTCTTGGGGGCTGCGGTCAGGACTCTCCAGAACGTAGCGATATACCAGGCCGCTGGGACTGAACAGCGGCGCCATGCCCGGAGTTACACCGGTCGGAAGCGTGGCTTGCGCCAGCCGCTGGAAGACGATCTGTCGCGCGAAATAATCATTGGTGTCCTCCTCGAACGTGAGCCGGAGATCCGACAACCCGTAGAGCGAGATCGACCGCATCACCACCATGTGCGGGATCCCGTTCATCTGCAGTTCCAGGGGCAGTGTGACTAAGCGCTCGACTTCCTCCGCGGCATGATCGGGCCACTGGGTGATGATTTCGACCTGCGGCGGCGACAGGTCCGGATAGGCGTCCACCGGCATACGCTGGAACGAAATGATTCCGCCGACCGTGATGAACACGGTCAGCATCAGTACCAGGAACCTTTGCCGCAGCGCCGCTTGGACTATTCGGTGAATCATTCAGTTGTGCTGGGTGCTATCTTCGCCAGACTTTTGAAAGCGTTTCTGCAATTGCGTTTCATCGGGGCTAGCGTTGCAGCGAGTTCGCAAACTGCAGGAACAAGCTGCCGTTTCCGATCACCCGGTCTCCAGCGTTTAATCCGCTGGTGATCTGCGTCTGCCCATTCAAACTTTCTCCCAGCGTCACCGGGCGCCTGCCAAACTGGTTCGCAGAGGCCGCCGCATAAACAAAGGGCTGGTTTTCGCTGTCGCGCAGGACCGCCGCATCCGGGAGCGCGATGGCGTTGGGAATCGTGCCCGCGTTTACGGTGGCGGCCACGTACATATCCTTCTTCAGTTTTTCGCCGGGATTGCCCGTCTCGATACGCGCCTGCAGCGTGCGCGTAGCCGGATCGAGCGATGCCGCCACATAGGCGATCCGCCCGTGGAACGTCTCGGGATAGGTGTCCGTCTGAATTGCCACTTGATCGCCCACGCGGACGTAGGGCAAATCCTTTTGATACACATTCACCAACACCCACACGGTGCTGACGTCGGAAATCATGAAGCACTGCGTGGTGCCGGTTTGAAGCAGTTGGCCCGCGGCAACATTCTGCTCGACCACGATGCCCCCGATCGGAGCTCTTACCGGAACTTCCAGGGAAGGCGGAGCCGACACGATCGCATCCGGATCAGTGACGCCCATCACCTTCAGTGCGGCTTGCGCCGACGCCAAGTCACCGCTGGCTTGCACGTCGGCCGAATGCGTCTGTTCCAGGGTTTGTTCGGCAATGGCATGATGCTGATACAAATCCTGGGCTCGGGCGTACGCCTTTTCCGCCAGGGCATAGGCATCTTTGGCCTTCAAATAGTTGGTGCGAAGTTGCGAGTAGTCCGGACTTGCGACGTACAACATGGGCTCGCCTTTCGCTACTTTCTGTCCGGGAACCACCGCGACCCGGCTCACCGGGCCGCTCACCTGGGTGATGACCGGCGTCGTCCGAAAACCGTTGTAAGCCACGGCCCCGGTCAGGCGCAGCGATCGAGTCAGCGTCGTGGGCTGCACCGTCAGCACTTGCACGTGCGACATCTGGTCTGGCGGAATGGTGAACAGTTCCGCATTGTCTGAGTTGTTCACGCGAGGGTTGGCTGCGGCGTCGGACTTCGCCCCGTCACAGGAGCAGAGCACCCCGATCATGAGGGCTGCGGTGGCCAGCACTGCCAATCTCGCGTTCCGTCTTCCGATTACGTTCATGGCAGGTTCCTCGTTCCCACCGCTTCTTTCAGTTGTTCCAGAGCGGTCATGTAAGAGGCAAGGGACTGGCGATAGGCCAACTGAATCGAACGGTAACTGCGCTCGGCGTCGAGAAAATCGAGCAGGCTGGCAGCCCCCCGTTTGTAGGCGTACTCGCTGATGTCGCGCGAATCCTGCGCCTGCTTCAGATATCCGGAAGTGTAGAGTTGCACTACTTCGTCGTTGCTCTTGACCGCTTCGTAGGCATTGGAAACGTCGGAGAGAACCGTATCACTGGCCGCCTGCTGCTGTTCCTGTGCCTGTGTGAGTACGAAACCAGTGCGCGCGATTTCTCCTTGATTGCGGTTGAAGAACGGCAACTCGAAATTCACGAACAGGGAAGCCGTGTTCTCCCCCGAAACGTGCGTGAAGTCGTACGTGCCATTCACGTCGACCTTGGCGTTCGCCTTGGCCAGCCGGATTTGGCTCAGCGCCGCAGTCACGCCCAGTTCCGCGGCCCGAAAGTCGGGACGCTCGCGCAACGCTTTCATCTGCAGGTCTTCCAGACCCGCCTTCAGCGGCTGATATGCCAGGTCACCAATGACGTCGAAATTTGCGGGCACTGAGTTATAACCCAACAACTGACGTAGCTCTACCAGAGCCTGCGCCCTCGCCAACCGGGCCGACGACACGTCGGTCTGAAACTGCAGAAGCTGCAGCTTGATCTTGAGATAGTCGCCCTCACCAATAAAACCCGCTTTGAGTTGGGCCTCGCCGATGTCCACCGTTTGTTGGAAAGCCTTCAGGTCTTCCTGCGCGAACTGAAGCGTGGATTCCGCCAGCAAGACGCTGACGAACTGCTGGCCCACGTTGAACGCCAGCGTGCGTTCCGCGTCGGTGACCTGCGCGCGGGTCACGGCGGTTTGATCGCGAGCCGCCTGCAAACGCCGTTGTCGTTTGTGACCCCGCTCGAACAAGTACCCAACCCCGATATCGAATTGCTGGGTCTGGTTCAGATTGTCGCTGGAAAAATACTGAGGGCTGAAGAAGGGGATGAACTGGGTGTCAACCCCCAGAGTCGGATTGGGGCGCAGGTTGGCCGTGATCTCCTGAGCTTGATTTTGAAGAATCTGTGTTCGCGTGGCTTTGATGGAGTGATTGTGCGCCAGCGCGAGATCAATGGCCTGATCGAGGCTGACCATCGACGTGTTTTGCCCGCTACCCGCACCCACGAACGCCAGAAAAAACACCGCGAGCAGTCGAAGGTGCCTCGAGCGCAGCGTTGCGATCGATGCGCCGCGGCAAGCAGCCGTTTTGTAGTGCACCGGATTCACGATTCGAGCCATCCGTGTCTCCCGTTCAAGGTCGCCCAAAACGCAGGCATGACGTCCTCCTGAAACAATGAATAGGGAACTGGCCGGACCTCACGTACAAGCGTCCGGCGGAACTGCAAATTTGAGGATTCCCTACAGAACTACAGGAGGACCGCGAATACCTTGCTCAGAAAACTCGAGCCGGGCTTTGGCGACAACATCCTCTTCATGGAAGAGGCCAAGCGCCGCAAAAACGGGAGTGCTGTGACCGGAACTGACTGCCGGACTGGCGCTGTGCGCCACCACGCAAATGGAACAGGAAGAGGATTCCGTTCGGTTCGGGTGATGATGGGTAGACTCCGCCGCAACCGTCCACAACATCAGGGACAGGCACAGCCACGCCGACCATCGCACCCACAAACGCATGAATTCCTGCTTTGGGATTAGACTCAGTACAGCTTATAGGGGTTATCCCGCAAAAGGCAATCCCTGACAAGTTACTATAGATAATAGGTCGACGGGGCGGCCCGTCGCCAGGGCAGCATTCATACTCAAGCGAGGGAAGCATGGCAGAACCGACGTACGACGAACTCAAAGCCAAACTGGCTCAACTGGAAAAGGAAGTCGAAATCAAGAAGCGCAGCGGAGACCTGATCTTCAAGGTCGGAGAAAAGGGCGGCGTCAGCGTCTACGGCCTCGGCCGGTTTCCCGTCACCCTCTACTACGAGCAATGGAACCGCCTTCTCGGCGCCGCCAGCGACATCAAGCAGTTTATGGAAGAGAACAAGTCCAAGCTCAAACTGAAAGAGCAATGATGGCCCACCCATCTTGCTGTCGATGTCATCCTGAGAGGCGGCGAAGCCGCCGCGAGGGACCTTACGTCAGTGGGAAGAGATGATGCACTGCAAGGGAACGCTTCCGCTCCCTGCCGCGAGTTGCCTCCCGGTTACTTCGCTGGAGCCGCCTTGTATCGTATGGTCCCTCACCGTAGCTTTCGCTACGGTTCAGGATGACATCAGCGAGGGCGACACATAACACCCGCACCAGGTGCAATTTCTTGCACCTCTGCAATTTCCTTCATCCTGTTATTCCGGCGATTCTGAGATAGAATTTCATCCCTTGGTTGTTTCCACGTCCCGGGTTCGACTTCAAATAGGTGAATAACAAAAATGACAAGGAAATTTCTCGCGTTAGCGGCCGCTGTGGTGCTTGTGGGGCTCCTTGCGAGTCTCGGTTCGTCAGTGCAGGCGGCGAACGCTGGACCGCGTGCCCTGATCACTCAGCCCATCGATAATGCCCATCTGGTCACCCTTTACGGCAACACCCGCCCCGAAGCCTCTGCCCGGCATGATCGTGGCCGCGTTGCCGACGAGTTCCCGCTCAATCACATGCTGCTGCAGTTGAAGCGCGATCCGGAACTGGAGAGCGCTTTCGCGGCGTATATCGATTCACTCTCCGACAAATCCTCGCCTAACTTCCGTCACTGGATCAGCGCCGCTCAGCAGGGAGAACAGTACGGCGTGGCGCAGCAGGATATCGACGCCATCACCGGTTGGCTGCGGTCGCAGGGATTCACCGTGGGCCACGTCTATCCCAACCACATGGTGATTGATTTCTCCGGCACAGCGGGCCAGATCCGCAACGCCTTCCACACCGAGATTCACAGCCTTGAAGTCGGCGGCAAGCAACACATCGCCAACATGAGCGATCCGCAAATTCCCGCCGCCCTCGCGCCCGCCGTACATGGCGTAGTCTCCATGCACGATTTTCGTCCGCAGGCGTATCACAAACTCAAGACCGATTACACCTTCGCCGGTTGCGGAAGCAATTGCTACGCGCTGGTGCCCGAAGATTTCCAGACGATCTACAACCTGACGCCGCTCTACGCAGCCGGCATCACCGGCGCCGGACAGACCGTGGCGCTGGTGGAAGACACCAACTCGTTCGGCTCGGACTGGGCGAGTTATCAAAGCACGTTCAACCTTACGTCCTACGGAGGCACGCTGACCACGGTGCATCCCAATGATGCCGGGAACTGCACCAATCCGGGCACCAACGGAGACGACGTGGAAGCTGATCTCGACGTGGAGATGGTGACCGCGGCAGCGCCTGGCGCCACCGTGGAAGTGATCTCCTGCAGCGATACGACCACCACCTTCGGCGGCCTGATCGCGATTCAGAACATCGTCAGCGCCGGCAGCCCTCCGCCGATCATCAGCATGAGCTACGGCGAGTGCGAAGCGATCAATGGCGCCTCATCGAATGCCGCGTTCAACTCGGCATTCCAAACGGCGGCTGCGGCTGGTGTTTCCGTGTTCACCTCCGCCGGTGACAACGGTCCTTCCGCTTGCGCGCGTCTGTTCACCAATGGCGACACCTATGCCTTGCCTGGCATCGGCATCACCGGTTGGGGCGATAGCCAGTATCAGGTGTCCGTCGGCGGCACCGACTTCGAGGATCTCTACAACTCCCTCGAAGGCGGAGCAGCCCAGAGCACCTACTGGAACTCGACCAACGACGCCAACTTCGGCTCGGCCAAGTCTTACATTCCGGAAATTCCGTGGAATGACTCTTGCGCCAGCTACCTGGTTTACAACGTGGAAGGTTTCAGTTCGTCCACCGGCACCAATGGATTCTGCAACAGCACGACGGGCGCGGGCTTCCTGAGCACGGTGGCGGGCGGCGGCGGGCCGAGCGGCTGCTATACCGGCCTCGGCAACCAGAACTTCGCGTACGTGGAGAACACCACCTGCGCCGGATACGCGAAGCCCTCGTGGCAGAAGGGTGTCTTCGGCAATCCTGGGGACAACGTGCGCGATATTCCTGATGTCTCGCTGTTTGGCAGCAACGGCATCTGGGGTCACTACATCCTCATCTGCTTCTCCGACAAGACCGGCGGCGGCGTGCCTTGCACGGGCGCACCCAGCGGCTGGATCGGAATCGGCGGAACTTCAGCCTCAGCGCCGTTGATGGCTGCCATGCAGGCGCTCGTCGATCAGCACTGGAACATCCGCGCCGGCAACCCGAACCCGACCTACTACTCGATTGCCAAGACGGAATTCGGGACCACCGGCAACAGCACCTGCTACTCGATCAACGAGCAGGCAGGGAACAGCTGTGTGTTTAACGACATCACCCAGGGTGATATCGACGTCAACTGCCGCTTCAACGGGAGTGCGTTCAAGGCCGATTGCTATCTCCCGTCCGGCACCAACGGTGCAATCAGCACACAGAAAATCTCGAGCCTGAAGCTGAACAAGGGCGGATCGGGCTACACCAGCACGCCGACCTGCAGCATCACGACCGAGCAGAACAAGTCGAAATACACGTCGCCCACCGGCACCACGATTTGGGCCGGCGGGACACAGGCCAAGTGCACCGCAACCATGTCCGGCGGGGTGGTCACGGCAGTGACACTCACCAATGCGGGCAACGGTTACACCGGCGTGCCGAAATGCAGCATCACAGGTGGAGGCGGAAAGAGCGCCAGCTGTACCGCTGTGATCACACCGACAACGGCGGCGAACTCGTATCAGCCCGCGTTCGGCGCAACTCCGGGCTGGGATATGGCCACCGGCCTCGGGAGCGTTAACGCCTATAACCTGGTGTTCAACACTGCCTGGTAAATCGGAGGGTTGAGCAACGAATCGAGGGGCGGTGCGAAAAACACCGCCCCTGCTGATTCGGAGTTTGGGACGTTATCCTGCCCCGTGGTGTCTATTCGCTGCGAAGCACACCAAGTTCGAAATGTAAGCAATAGGAGCAGCAAGCATGAGCATCAGCAAGATCCCCTTGAATTCCGCAAGGTTGTCCCTGCTTTTCGCGCTCGTTCTTTGCGTTTCTGCTGAGGCTCTCGCTGCTGCGAAAGTAACCACCGTCGCCGGGGGCTACCTGGGGGACGGAAAACCGGCGAGGCAGGCGAGCCTGGCCATTCCTTTGGGGGTTGCGGGCGATACAAAGGGGAATCTGTACATTGCCGATGAAGTCCACTGCCGAATCCGGCGAATCAGTTCCGGCGGTGTAATCAGCACCTACGCCGGCACCGGGATTTGTGGCTACAGCGGAGACGGAGGTCCTGCCACTTCAGCTTTGATCTCCGGTCCCACAGGACTTGCCATGGATCACCAGGGAAACATTTTCCTGGCCGATCCCGGCAACCATCGCATTCGTAAGATCACGCCCTCCGGAATCATTACGACGGTGGCCGGCAATGGCATATCGGGATACTCGGGCGATGGGGGTCCAGCCACTCAGGCAAGTCTAGGTAGCCCGTACGCTGTGGCGGTCGATTCTTCAGGGAAGTTGTATATCGCGGATACGAGCTTCTATGTCGTTCGCTCGGTCGACGCCTCCGGAATTATTCACACAGCGGCCGGCAATGGCACGTATGGATTCAGCGGAGACGGAGGTCCGGCTACGTCCGCCCAGTTGGCTGGGCCCACCGGTGTCGCCACCGACGGCAGCGGTAATCTCTATATCGCGGATTCCGGCAATGACCGAATTCGTAAAGTAGATTCCTCGGGCAAGATCACAACCTGGGCAGGAAATGGAACCAGCGGAAACGGAGGCAGCGGAGGCCCCGCCACCGGCGCTGCGTTGGGCATCACGAGCGGAGTGCTGCTGTCCGGAGGAAAGCTCTACATCAGCGCCAGTGACAACATCTGGTACGTCGATCAGTCGACTCAGATCATCAATCTGATTGCGGGAAATGCGAACGGGTCCGGCGGATTCAACGGCGATGGCTTACCTGCACTCTCCACGAGTTTCTTCAATCCCGGGGGCATGGCGCTCGATCATAGCGGGAATTTGCTGATTGCGGACTCCAGCAACAACCGAATCCGCAGAATCAATGCCAATCAGATCGTTACCACGATTGCGGGAGGCTATCTCGGTGATGGCGGGCCGGCCACTGCGGCAACTCTGAGCCTGGCCTTCATAGGCGGGCACACGGCCGTCGACGCTGCTGGAAACCTCTACATCGCCGACATCAACGACAATCGCGTCCGCAAAGTATCGCCCACCGGCACAATCACGACCATTGCTGGGACAGGAATGACCGGTTACTCGGGAGATGGGGGACCAGCTACCGCCGCAACGCTCAATACCCCGTTTGCAGTTGTCGTCGACAGCGGCGGTAACCTCTATATCGGCGATACGGGCAACGCTGTGATCCGCAAGGTCGACACAAACGGGACGATCACTACCTATGTCGCAACGGTCACGGTCACGGCGCCATGGGGCGGCACGATCACCATTCCCGTCTATAGCTATGGCCTGGCTCTGGACGCTGCCGGCAATCTTTACGCCTCGACCTTTGGTTATGAAGTCGTCCTCAAGATCGCGCCTGACACTACCGGGACAGTCTTTGCCGGAGTCCTGTTCTCTGGCGGCTATAACGGGGACGGGATTGCGGCTACGCAAGCCGACTTGAACCTGCCCACTGGCATTGCTCTCGACAGCGCCGGGAATCTGTATATCGCCGACTGGAATAACGAGCGCATCCGCAAGGTGGACACCAACGGAATCATTTCGACGGTTGCTGGAAATGGAATCTCAGGATTCGCCGGCGACGGGGGCCCGGCAACCGCTGCCGAATTCAGTCTTCCCAATGATGTGGCTACCGATGTCAAAGGCAACCTGTATATCTCTGATTCTCTCAACTTTCGCGTCCGAATCGTGAACGCCTCGGGCACCATCCAGACCCTGGTGGGAACGGGTGTGTGGGGCTACAACGGCAACAACCTTCCGGCCACGAAAACAAACGTATTCCCCGATGGAGTAACCGTTGGACCGGACGGTAGCCTTTACGTATCCGATTCCGGATCCGAGCGCGTGCGGAAGATTCACTAGGATCATCTTCGAAGCATCAGAGGCGGTGCACAAGCGCCGCCTTTTCTTTGGATTTCGTCCCGAATCCCCCGAGCCTCCCTCCGAATCTAATGCAGCATGCGCCGAAGAACGGCTATTGCGGCTTTCGTTGTTGTCATCCAGACAATTCTTTTTGGAGCTCACGCGTTCCTTTATCAGACTTGGAGGTTCCGCCACGTTACCAGCCGTGCAGGTACGTGGCAGACCGTGCTCGGCGTGCTCTCGGTGAGTTTCGTCGCTGCTTCCATCCTTGCTTTCTCTTACACCAGTGCTCCCGTGCGCGCGTTCTACAAAGCGGCCGCGGTCTGGATGGGCCTGCTCAGTTTTCTTTTCCTCGCCGCGGTGTTCGCCTGGATTCTCTTTGCCGTCGCGTCGTTGGCGGGGACGGCGCTGGATTTCCATCGCATGGTCCAGTGGCTCTTCGCGATTGCAGCGACCCTCGGGCTGTATGGAGTTTGGAACGCGAACTTCACCCGCATCACGCGCGCTCGAGTACGCCTGGCGAACCTGCCGGATGCGTGGCGCGGCCGAAAAGCAGCACTGGTCAGCGACGTGCATTTAGGACACGTCCGCAATCGCAGCTTCCTGCAGCGCCTGGTTTCGAAGATTTTGAGTGAAGAGCCGGACGCTATCTTCATCGCCGGTGATTTGTTCGACGGCACTGCCATCGACGCAGGCAAGGCCGTCGAGCCGCTACATCAGCTCACAGCGCCCCACGGCGTCTATTTCGTTGCCGGCAACCACGAGCAGTTCGGCGACGACAGCAAATATCTGAGCGCCGTGGCTGCCACCGGCGTGCGTGTCCTGAGAAATGAGAAGGTAAACGTCAATGGCCTGCAGCTTGTCGGCGTGCCCTACCGCGATGCCGCCTCCAACGGAGGCCTTGCCTCAGTGCTGCACCATGTTCCGATCGACCGAAACAAAGCCAGCATCCTTCTAATCCACGCGCCCGATGATCCCGCGGCGGCGGAGGCCCTCGGCTTCTCGCTACAACTCTCCGGCCACACCCACCTCGGCCAGTTCGTCCCCTGGAGTTGGATGGCTCGCCGCATGTACCGCCAATTCGTGTATGGCCTCAGCCGCATCGGCAAAATGCAGGTTTTCACGTCAAGCGGCGCCGGCACCTGGGGGCCGCCACTCCGCCTCGGCTCCAATCCCGAAATCGTTATGCTCGAGTTCGAGTAGAGCGCGTGGGGGAAATCATTTGCGCCATTCCATTTCCCCCAATCACTTGTCCGCCCATTTTGAGTCAGCGACGAAGCGTTCTGTTGTCCCGGATTTCACAGTCACGGCCTGGGCACTCTGGCCGCGATCTGCCGGCATCGATCCGCCGTTTGCCAGATTGATTCGGGGTAGCTGGTTTGCTAAGGTCGTCATCATGTCCGAGCGTGTAATGTCCGAGGGTTCCCCTCAACAGATAAATGAGCCGAACCATGACCAGATACGCCAGTTGCTCGACTCCCTTTATCGCGTGGATTCGGGACGAATCCTGGCAACTCTGATCCGCTTGCTCGGTGATTTTGATCTTGCCGAGGAGGCGATGCACGAAGCCTTTGCGGCTGCGCTGGGCCTGTGGCCGGGGAGTGGAGTACCCGATAACCCGCGGCCATGGCTGATTTCGACGGCCCGGTTCAAAGCCATTGATACTCTGCGTCGACGGGCAAGATTTGATGCGTCGCAAGACGAGCTCGCGCGACATCTCGAAGCGCGCATCAGCGAGGCGCCTCACGAGGATGAGGAAATCGAGGACGACCGCCTCCGTCTCATTTTTACCTGCTGTCATCCATTGTTAGCGCCCGAAGCGCGCGTTGCGCTCACCTTGCGTGAGGTGTGCGGGCTGACCACCGAGGAGATCGCCAAGGCCTTCCTCACCACTCCGCGCACGCTGGCGCAGCGGATTGTGCGCGCCAAGGCAAAGATTCGAGAGACCCCGATTCCGTACGAGGTGCCGACGCCCGAGGAATTGCCGGAGCGACTGGGTGCGGTGCTACACGTCATCTATCTCGTCTTCAACGAGGGTTATTCGGCTGCGGCGGGAGCGGAGGTAACGCGGGCCGAGCTAACCGGCGAGGCGATCCGGCTGGGCCGCTTGCTGATGGAACTCCAGCCAGAGCCAGAAGTGATTGGGCTGCTTGCTCTGATGTTGCTGCAGGAATCCCGCCGCGCCGCGAGGACTTCTCCGACCGGAGAGCTGATTCTGCTGGAGAATCAGGACCGCGCGCTCTGGAACAAGGAGCAAATCGCAGAGGGAGTGGCATTGCTGCAGAGATCCGTGCAGTCCGGTCGCTTCGGCGCCTACACACTGCAGGCTGCGATTGCGGCCGTTCATGCGCAGGCGGAATCGGCGGCTGTGACCGACTGGCGGCAGATTGTTGCGATTTACGACCAATTGGTACGAATTCATCCCTCGCCAGTTGCACAACTCAATCGTGCCGTGGCCATTGCTATGTGCGATGGTCCCGAGGCTGGTCTGGCGCACATCGACGCGGTGTTGGAACATGGCGAATTGGCAGATTATTACCTGGCGCATTCCGCACGTGCCGATATGTACCGCAGGCTGGGCAGGACCGCTGAGGCTCGGGCGTCTTATGAGAAGGCGCTGGCGCTGACCCAACAGGAACCAGAGCGGCAATTCCTGCAGGAGCGGCTTCGGCAGTTGAAATAAGAAAGCAAAAAACCGCTGCGGTTATCTAATTAGCCCCTTGATTTCCATCAAATAACCACCTACACTTTAGGTGGTTAACCCAAATGCAAAGTCTTACACTCAAACTCAAGCAGGCCAGCGCTGTACTGGGAGTGCCGCCAAAAGACCTTCAAAACCTGGTGCAGCTTGGGGTTATCCGCCCTGCACGCCGCAACAGTGTGTACTGGTTTGACACGAATCTCCTGTTAGAAGCGAAAGTAGCTTTCTATCTGAAGCAGACCCTCGGCAGTTCGAGTGATCTTTTGGCCAGATTCACAGAAGCATTTTCGAAGAATCTTGGCAAAGCCAAAATGGGCGATTTGGCGGACATCTGTCTTCGCTCTCGTCCGCTCAACGGCACCGATGCTGTGGAGATCAAGATTCCGCTTCGGTCCTTGGCGCGGGAATTGGAAGACCAGATTCCTCGAGCCTCGGCTTACAAGGACCTTCCCAGGGGCCGAAAGAGGGCTGGGTGGAAGAAGGATTTCTTGCGGAACGTCCAGAAGGCCGCCGCTGATCTGTGCGACATCTCAGAGGAAGAGATTCTAAGAACGGTTCGAGAGTACCGTTCGGGACGAAAGAAGCTGCCGGAGATCACCGTCGTTGCCCGCTCAAAAAAGAAAACGGCCTAGAGGCGTGGTCGATACGTCCGTCCTGGTAGCGGGAATCGCGGGATTCAAGTCAACCGAGATCGCTCCCAAGAATCCAAGCGCCAAGCTGCTCCTGGACTGGATCGAAGGGGACACTTTTGTCTGGCTGGTGAGTGATGAGATTTTTTCGGAATACAAACGAGTCCTGGGAAGGCTGGGCGTCCGGCGTCCACTCATCGGGAAGATAATCAATCTGCTGCGAGAGGAGGCGGAACTTGTTCCTACCTCTGCTCTGCCAAGCATTTCTCCCGATCCAGGAGACGATCCCTTCTGCGGTTGCGCTGAAGCTGGCCGAGCCGCTTTCATCGTGACACTGAATCCGAAGGATTTTCCGCAAACGCACTTGTCCGCCCATGTGATCAAACCGGGCGAAGATGTTCCGACGACTGCGCGACGGAAGCCACGTCTGCGGGTCTAATGGCGAGCGAAGCGTTGCCTGTGAAGTTCTGGACAGTTGTGGCTCGGGCGTCTTATGAGAAGGCGCTGGCGCTGACCCAACAGGAACCAGAGCGGCAATTCCTCGCGAGGCGGCTCGAGGAATTGAAGTAGTGGTAGTTCGCCTCTGCTGTCGCAATGTTCCTGCAGGAACGTATCGTCATGACGGTAAAGGGCATACGATTGTGTCATGACAGCTAAGACCAAGAAAGCAAAGCGGCGAAAGGCGCGGTCGCGGCCTGGGAAAGTTATCGAGCTGCAGGCATCGGTTGAGGACGACCTGTTGTTGCTGGCGGAGGAGAAGCGGGGCGCAGAGTCACGCTGGAACCGTCCACGCAAGCGGAGGATCTCGTTGCGCGTGGATACCGAAGTGGTCGACTGGTTCAAGTCCAAAGGTCCGGGTTACCAGACGCGAATCAACCGGATATTGAGAAGAGTAATGTTGGAGGGTAAGAAGCGGACGGGGGAGAGATAGGGGATCGACTCCCCCGACAAGGCGGGACTTGCCCAGTTTTCTCGATTATTGCGTTCCGGAAAAACCGGGGAACGTCGCGTCTGTCCATGCGAAGAAACAGGAAGAAACTGTCCCTGGATTTTTTCGGTTTTTACCATGTCCCCAGTTTGTTTTAGTAGTTTTGTCAGTTTTTTCCGGAGGTTAGCATGGGCGGTATGGGCGGCGAGATTCGTGGGAAAACAAAGCTTGCAACCTATAAGCGGTTCCGGGCTGAGGTGAATCGAAAGGAGATCGAGGAAGCGACCGGGCTTTATATGGACGCGGGAGTCGGCGAGAAACAGGACCTATATAAAAGAATGGAGAAGGACGAAAAGACCGGCGAGTGGATTTTGTTTTATCATTTTGGTAAGTAGCTGCCGGGCATTTAAGCCGGTCTACTGGGAGGTGCACCGTGGCAAATTACATTGCTAAATTAGTGCGCCGTCCTGCCGGTGTCACGAGGCTCTCGCGGCAGTAGCCGATCGGGAGGTGAAAGTGTTGGGCTATTAGCAACAGCCATTGGAGGCAAGGATCGCTGTAGGCAAGGGAGCGGCCGGAACGATTCCGGGACGTGGCCTCAACCGAACCGAGGGGAACGACAAATGGAACCCCCACTGGAGCAATCCAGGTGCGACACGCCACCCGGCGTTTATGTGCTAGTCCCTAACCTGTCTTCAACGGTGGAGACAGGGGGGCGTGACATCTGTTCCCGAACGATCTCATCGGGTGGTTCCCCGGAAGCTGCCCGGTGAGGTCGTTACATGATATCTCGTGCCGAAATTGGTTTTTGATCCCGCGCGTGGCCGATTTACACACGGACTCAGGCTGCCAGGAGCCCTCCAACGGCCGCCGTCCCGATGTCCCCGATGATGCTAAGAACTGAGCCACGTACCATCTTTTGATGAACCATCTTATCCATAGAATCCTCCTTTACACCGTTCGCCCCTAACCAGTTTGAAGCTAGCTTTGCTGCGACCGTAATAGCGAGGCCTACGAGACTAGCGGCCACAGAAGGGTAAAGATTCCCGACAGTCCCTCCTACTGGCAGCCTCAATCCATGTGCCCCTTGATTTTACCTTTCTTTTTTTCTTTCTCGAACTCCTTTCTTATTCGGGTGATAAGCGTTTCCCCGCCGATCCTTTTAAGATCGGTCGGTCCAGTCGGCGGGTAACGTAGGCTTTTGATCTGCTACCAACACAGTGAGTGCCGGGGTGGCTGATTAGATAACTGTGTCCGCTCCAGACAGCCGAGTACATTTGGTGCGCTCAAGCAAACCAACGCTCGGAGGAAAGGAGCCGACACGGTTATCTAGTCAGCCCTATTTCGTCTCGTTGGGTTTGCTGAGCACAGTGGACTTAATGCAGGCCACCAGCTCCTTCCAGCTTGATGCTGTGACTTTACCTTTCATCCCTGACTCGCAAAAAGCCATCCAGCCGGTAGAGCGAGAGCAGATCCAAATGGTTCCCTTGAAGGAAAACGTCTTTGGGATCTCCCCTACCTTGATTCGTTCGAGAAGGTCGTCCAATTCTTTGCGGGAGGCTACGATTAGATCCTTCCCGTAGTTCTCAGGTTTTGTCGACTCTGCGAGAAGGGCGTCCGCTCGTTGGAGGAAAAATCCAGACGCTTTGTCGAACGCTTCTCTATGGAATTCCAGGGTTTCCTTAGCACAGGGGATGAACGTTTCGATGTTTGTTCCTTCTCGCGCTCCAAGCTTCTGGGCGAGAGTCAGGATTTGAACATTATCGGGGTTTTGCGGGTCAAAGCTGGCCGGATTGGGCTTCCCATTAACGAGGATTTCCGCTGCCGTGCCCGCAGCTGCAGCTGCACTGATCTTGAAGGCGTTTGACGCAACGGTGTCCTCCTTGGACGGTATGTGCTTTCCCCAATCGTAAATACACATCATGGTGGTGTAACCATCTGGAGCCACGCGCAGGACAACCCTCTGCAGTGGTAGTCCGAAATGCTCGGCAACCACTGCATGTCCCGCCTCATGTGCCCATGTGGTTATCCACGCTCGACGGATGTCTCCCTTGCCGTACCTCTCATCCATCAGGCGATTCACCACGTCCTGGGTTTGCGCGAACATCAGTTCCAGAGCTTGCTTGTCCATCACAGCGTAGAGACCATCGGGCGTCTCGGGGTGTACCTTGACCCACTCCCAGAACTTAGCTTCCAGATGCTCGGCAACTTTACGGTGAACTTCTCGCCTCCCTCCGACAACGATCTTGGCGTCCTCAATAAATTCCTCGATCGGAGCAGTTGTAAATCGTGCCAGAAGCTGCCGATCTTTCGACTCGCCATCTAAGTTCTGTTGCGCAATGTTGCCAAGCGCCACAAATTCCCCAGCCACTCCGGCGGCACAGACAATGCCATAGCAACGCTTTTTGGCCTCGCCCATATTCTTTATTTCATCATCCGAGATGAATCGGAGGCGAATACGTCCTCGATAGGTTGCGCCCGTTGGGTCGTTCGCAACCTCGACCAAGAACTCATCAGCGCCGAAACCATAGTCGTAAGCGGTCAGAGCGTGGCCTGCCTCGTGGCTCATAGACCGTCTCGTTCGTTCCACGATTTCTTCCAGTATGCCCGGCATCGGGTGATTATATTTTAGTTACCGAACACGGCGGGTGCCCCAAGCTTTTGATCTTGGGGCTGGCCCACGCATTCTAATTTTCAGCTCCGAGCACCACCCCGATCGAGGCTGCCCCGCTCGGCGCGGTTTTCGGCGAGTGGGTACCACGGACCCATAGGGCTTAGGGCAGCAATCTCGCTATGCACATTTCGCGCACCCGCATCTCCACCTTCTGTGCTTCGTTGACCAGCACTGGTCCCCGCTCTCCCAAAGCGTAATGACGGTAACTGCTCCAGTCCCACTGTTCCGGTGGCGGCGCGGACAACGTGTCCCTCGGGTAGTGGCTCATTTTGAATTTCTGGTGGCGTCTCCGCTACGACGCTGTGTGCCACCGGAGATCCCTCGGCCCGCTGGTAAAAACGCGGGGTCTTCGGGATGACGCCGCGTGAGATGCAGAGTTCAAGCCGAGCCACTACCCCACTTCTCGCAAAGAACGCGAGAAATGGGGCACCCCAGCCTAGCTCATTTTGAATTTCTGGTGGCATCTCCGCTACGACGCTGTGTGCCACCGGAGATCCCTCGGCCCGCTGGTAAAAACGCGGGCTCTTCGGGATGACGCCGTGTGAGATGCAGAGTTCAAACTGAGCCACTACCCCACTTCTCGCAAAGAACGCGAGAAATGGGGCACCCAGCCTAAGGGATGCTTCACGAATGGAAGCGTGGGCCGCCGCGTTAACCGTAGGTGAGGTCGGTGCTCTGTCCGACTTCGATGATGTAGCCGTCAGGATCGCGGATGTAGCAGCGCGTCTCGCCGTACTTGGGTATTGGTTCCGTGATGAACTCGGCTCCTCGACTTTTCCATAAGTCATAGCACGCTTGAATGTCGGCAACGCGGAAATTCATAAAGCTGTTGATGTGATTCGGGTCGGGGACGCTGAGCGTGACCGTCGGCTTATCCGGGGTCGGCCCGCCTCCGACGTTCAGAATCATCCAGATATTCGCAAGCTGAAGGTACGCAGGCGCGTTGCCGTCACCCAGGCTCAGAATGCGAGCGCCGAAGACCTTTTCGTAGTAGCGAGCCGATCGCGCGATGTCGGCGACGGTGAGAAAATGCGCGATGCTGATCCCCTCTCGCGGGGGCATCTCATAGCTCTTTTGTTCGATTTGTACGCTGCTCATTGACGACTCCAATTCCGATCGTTTGCGACCGGTTGTCCGGTTGCGGGTACATCCGTGTGCCCCATTTCTGGCGTTCTTGGGGGGCTGGTCCACATATTCTAATTCTTAACTCCTGGCACCCGCCACGATCGAGGCTGCCCCACCGCCAATCCTCCGGATGAACGTGGGGGGATTGTCTGGCTCGAGTGGCGAGACAAAACGTCAGCCCTTCCACGGGATTTTGTAGACGACGGACTCGTATTTCGGGCTTGTGCGATTTTCGATGATCTCGCCGTGGAGCCGTTCAGCGATACGCCGGCTGGCGGTGTTTTGCACCGCAACGGGATAAATGAAACTCTTCTTACCTAAGGTTTTATGCGCCCATTCAGCGACCGCGGCCACGACCTCCCGGCCGAAACCCTGACCGTGCACGCTTTCCTTCATCCAGAGGCCCAGTTCCGGCGATTCCGTGTCGCACGCTTCCACCGCAGTGATGCCAAGGCATTCCTTGCTGTCGCGCCGTCTGATGACGAAGGAAAATGTATTAGGGTCTGGAGCCCGCAATCGTTCTTCGCATCGTGCCAGGTATTCGCTCCAGGACGGGGGCTCCCACCGCATGAATCTGGTGATCGAGGGCGTGATGCACGCGAAAACCTCTGGTGCGTCGGTTATTTGAAACTGACCGAGCTGTAATCTTGGGGAGTGGATAACGATCATCTCGTTCGCCTGGAGACGACGCATAACGCGTCAAGAATCAAAATTATAGAACCGAAGCGAAATTCACTCCTCTGGTTCTAAGGCGCGGAAGAAAAAAACTCTTGGTCGATTTGTCGAATTCGGTCCGGCCGTTCGACTATATCGTGAAGGCTGGGCAGACGGCCCGCCCCGAAGAATAAAGGAAGACCAAGAATAAAGACCGTTGCAAGAACAAGGAGAAGAAGTCATGCCACAGTATCTGGTTTGTAATTACCTCCCCGACAACTTCGACCCGTCCACCGTAACCGAAGCGATGATGGAAGAGATCCACGCGCTCAACCGCGAACTGATTGCTGCCGGCGTCAGGAAGTTCGCCTGCGGCATTTCCCCGGTCGCCAACGCAAAGACGGTGCGAAAGCGGTCCGGCGGCAAGGTGCTTGTTACTGACGGGCCGTACACCGAGACCAAGGAGCACATGGGCGGATTTTGGATACTGGAATGCGCCGACATCGACGAGGCACTGGCATGGGCGAAGAAGGCGGCCATCGCCTGCGATGTGGCCGGTGAGGTGCGCGAGCTTCTTTTCTATCCGGCTCCCGAGGAAGCAACGAAATAGTCTTACCCGCCGCGACTTCGGAATATGCACCGTCTTGACCATGGGATGAACGAGCCAGAGCGAAGCTACGCCGCTGGCTCCCACCCGGAAAGAAAAGGAGAAGAACAGTGAAATACTTCTGTTTTGGCTTTGCGCTGGTCATCGTCATGGGCTGTGGTGTCTTGAATGCCGCGGCGCAGTCGGATCCGTACCCGAGGATGGCGCCCGTCGACCAATACCTGATGGAAAGAAACGCCGAGATTCAATTGGCGCGAAGTGCCGCTCCCGATTCCATATCCCGCGACGCGACGATCCTGGTTCTGGGGCGGCAGGGATACGAGACCGCGGTCCAGGGAAAAAACGGTTTCGTCTGCATGGTGGGACGGGGGTGGGGAGCAGCATTCGACTGGGCCGAATTCTGGAACCCGAAGGTGAGAGCCGCTGATTGTCTGAACCCTCAAGCTGCACGTTCGATATTGCCCATCTTTTATCTGCGCGCCAGGATGGTGATGGCCGGTCATTCCAAGGCGGAGATCGTGTCGGCAGTCAAGGCGGCGTTCGAGAATAAACAACTGCCCGACCTCGAAAGCGGCGCTATGGATTACATGATGTCGAAATCGGCCTATCTGACCGACGAAGGGGGCCACAACATACCTCATGTAATGTTCTACACTCGCGTGAAAGACGGTGAAGATTGGGGTTCCGGCGCGGCGGGCTCGCCGGTCATGTCGGCCCCCTATTGGTTCTTCTCATCGAAGGAGCCATCCCAAATGAAGGGGCTGCCACCGATTCTTGTGGTCTTAGTCATGGTGGCGGATTGGTCCGACGGAACGCCCGCGGGCAGGCATACGTAAGGAGGTGCGTCCGTTTTACTGACGGAGGACACAACGGCCGACTTGGCCCAGTCTCAGGAGGGAAAACAATGCGGAAAAATAAGGTTCACGCAATCGCAATCAAAAGCTTCGCAGTGCTGGTTGTGCTGGGTCTGGCGAACCTGGTTCTGGCGAGCTTGGGTCTGGCGAATCAGGCGATGGCACAGGATGCCGCGAAACCTTATCCGAACAAAGTCCCGACGAAGATGGCCGCAATCGACCAATACCTCATGGCCGACCGAGCTGCGGAAATAGCCTTGGCGCGCAGTGCGGCGCCGGAGTCCATTGCACGCGATGCAGAGGTACAGGTTCTGGGACGGCATGGTTTCGAAACGGCGGTCAAAGGCAAGAATGGTTTCGTGTGTATCGTGGGACGCTCGTGGACATCCGCTGCGGATGCTGACTTTTGGGATCCGAAAGTGCGGGTTCCCATGTGTGTGAACGCGGCAGCCGCGCGTTCTTACCTTGTGCTCTTTAGCAAAGAGACCGAGTGGGGACTGGCGGGGCGTACGCCAGCTCAGATGACCGAGTCCATCGCGGCGGCCATCGCCAAGAAAGAACTGCCGGCGATGGAATCCGGGGCGATGTGCTACATGCTGTCGAAGCTGGGATACGGCGGCGACAGCACCCCCCACTGGCCTCCCCACCTCATGTTTTTCTATTCGGACACCGATCCCGCAATTTGGGGAGCGAATCTGCCGGGTTCCCCTGTCGTTGGTATGAGCGACCCCGTGCAGCACCTGACGCAGTTCGTGATTCCTGTGCAACGCTGGTCAGACGGAACGGAAATCGCTAAGCCGTAAAATGTGCAAAGGGCGCACAAGCGCTGCCACATAAGAGTGGGCGAGGACAATCCAATGAGAAATGTAATCTACGCAATCAACATTACCCTGGATGGCTGCTGCGACCACACCAAGTTCAATCCCGATGAAGATTTACATGAGCATTACACGCACCTATTGCGAGATGATGCTGGCCTGCTCGTCTATGGGCGTAAGACCTACCAATTGATGGTGCCTTATTGGCCGGATATCGCAAAAAGCCAGTCCGAGACCAAAGCGGATATCGAATTTGCTCAAGCCTTTGTCGCCAAAAAGATGCTTGTTTTTTCCCGATCCTTGGCCAGTTCTGACGATGGAAATACGAGAATTGTTTGCACGAACCTTCGCGACGAAATACTTAAGTTGAAACAAGAACCAGGCAAAAACATTTTGGTCGGTGGCGTAGATGTTCCTTCACAACTGATGGAGCTTGGCCTGATTGACGAATATCGTCTCGTCGTTTCGCCAGTCATCGTCGGGAAGGGAAAACGGTTGTTTGAAGGTGTCAACCTGCGGGAGAAATACCAATTAAAACTTGTTGAGTCCAAGACTTTTAAGTCAGGAAGTGTTGCGCTTCGTTACCTGAAACAGTGACAGAAAAATCTGCAACTGTACTCGTGGAAGGAAACTCCGCCATGAGAAAAATTATTGCGTGGCTCGATCGATCCGCGGGCTGTTTTTCTTTGCCGTTCAGTTGACCGGCGGCAGGCCAATTTTGGCGAGCAGTTGCTGGAATGCCGGATTCCCGTGAAGGCTGGCGAAGCCCTGGTCTTCGCGAAGATTCAGCACAACCTGGTCATGCGACTGGACGCAGATGGTCAGATACTTGAGCGCTTCGCGCGTGTTGCCGAGGCGGGCGTCGGTCTGGGCGACAAAATAGGGGGACAACTTCCGCTGTTCGTAGAGCTTCCTCTGTTCCGAAAGTTGCGCTTCGAACAAGCCGTGTTCGCCACCCTTCGCGAAGCCATTGGCCGCTGCCTCAGCCACTGCTGATTGCGCCGCATCGTGGGTCAGCAGGGCGTCTCTTTTCAACTCCACGATGTAGTTGGGATAGTCGCCAGTTTCGAAGTAAGCGAATCTCAAGTAAACGTGGGGCGAAATGAAATCTGGTTCGGCCGCCTCAAGTTGTTTCAGCAATTGCAGCGCTTGCTCGTGTTGTCCCGCACCCCATTGCAATTCTCCCTTGTCGGCGAGGATGGAAGAGGAGTCCGGGGCAAGTTCGCGCGCCAGGCCAATCTCGATCAGAGCTTCCTCGTGGCGGCCAAGGGTATGCAGAAAGGTCGCGTACCAGTGGTGGGCCTTGGCGTTGTTGGGATCGAGTTCGAGGGCGCGGCGAAATTCCTTTTCGGCGTCGGCCGCGTCCCAAATTCCAAAGAAAGTCACAAACGCCAGCGAGGCATGCGCCTCGGAAGACTGCTGATCCAGGTCAACCGCCTTCTTGGCAGCCGCAAAGGCTTTGAAATAGGCCTCATTCCCCGGCATCGCGGAGAACTCCCGCATCAGGTTGTAGCAGTCGGCGAGGCCCACGTAGGCGTCGGAATAGTTGGGATCGTGCGCAATGGCCTGAGTGAAGGCTTCCAAAGCCTGGTTCAGGCTCTCGGGAGTGCGCTTGTTCCAGTAAAAACGGCCTTTCAGGTAAAGGTCTTCGGCCTCGCGATTGGCGGGCCGATACGGACTCTGGGTGTGAGGCTGACTGAGTTTCGCGCTGGCTTTGGTTTCACGATAGAAGGGACGGAAGATCCATAGCGTGAAAAGAATCGCCAGCGCGGGGAGGGCAAAAACCAATTTCCGCCACCGAGAGGACGCGAAGGTTCGCGGCGCCGCGGTTGGAGACGGTTGTTTGTCCGCCAATTCTTTTTCCGGCGATTCACCCCCGACAGGTTCGGGCGGGTGGATGGGTGCGATCCAGCGGTAGCCGCGGCGTTCGATGGTCTCAATAAAGATGGGATTGTCGGCCGCGTCCTGCAAAGCGTCGCGCAGGCGCATGACGGCGCTACTGATCCCCTGCTCAAAATCCACAAAGACGTCTGCGGGCCAAAGCGCCTGACGGAACTCCTCGCGCGTGATCACCTCCCCGGGACGGGCGAGCAACAGCGTGAGCGCCCGAAACGGTAGATCTTGAAGACGGACCCGAACGCCGTTCCGCCGGAGTTCGCCCGCACGGAGATCGGCTTCAAACATACCGAAGCGAACGAGAACCCGAGCTGGCTGTGGAGAGCCCATAGGATGGTCGCAGGGGGACGGTTAGTTTAGCACCGAGCGTAGTGCTGGGAAAACACCACTTTCGGGCGGATCCAAACCCTGCTTTTCCAGGCAATAAGTTCACGTAAATATTTGCAAATAGATACCTTATCTCGCCAGACACGTACCAGTCACCCGCTATCCCCAGGTCATTGACCGCAAGCTTCTTTCCGGGCGACAGTCGCCGAAGCGTGAAGGCGGATTTCCCCCCGAGGCCGGAGCGCGACTCACTCTCAGGAGACAATCAATGAAGTCGAATTATCATCAAGGTAAGCGCTCGGGCGTGATTGCAATGGCGCTCACCCTGCTTGCGGTCGTGGGCATATTCGCCAAGGCGGTTCCGGCGCACGCGCAAACTCCCACCGTGCTGCACACCTTCGAACTGGTTTCGACTGACGCCTGCGAGCCCGAAGACAATATCGTACAGGGCCGCGACGGCAATATGTACGGGGTTGGGGTGTCCTGTGGGACCAGCGGCACCGGCGCAGTGTATAAGATTTCGCCGAGTGGAGCGGAGAGCGTCGTTTACAACTTTCCCTCGGGCTGGAGCAGTTGCTTCTCAGGGCTGACGCTTGGCAGTGACGGAAATTTCTATGGAACTTGCTTCACGACTCCGACCGGCAATGGAAGCATTTTCCAGCTGACGCCAGCCGGAGTGTTTACAGATCTGCATGACTTCACCGGGGCGAACGGCGACACCGAGCCGCTATACGCGCCGGTCCAGGCGACAGATGGCAATTTCTATGGCACGACTGGATACTACCCGTTTAGCTGTGGGAATGTTTACCAACTGACCGCCGCGGGAGTGTACAAGAATCTGCACACGTTTTCCGGCAGCGACTGCGGACCGGCTTCGAGTTTGTTCCAGGCCAGCGATGGCAATCTTTACGGCACGCTTTTTGCCTGCTCCATCAACGGGTCGGGGCCGGGGTGCGTGTACAAGATCAGCACGGGAGGCGTTTTCAAAGAGATTTACGGCTTCGCGTCTTCAACCGGGGATGTTCCATGTACCGGTGTGATTCAGGGCAAGGATGGGAAGCTGTATGGAGCCACGAACCAGGGAGGGGCAAATACTTTCGGAAATATCTACAAGCTGACCACCGCCGGTGTCCATACCGATTTACACGATTTCGACCAAGCGACTGATGCGTCCTGTGTTTTCAATGTCGGTAGGACGACGGTGAATCTGCTGCAAGTGACCGACGGAAGCTTCTACGGGGTTAACGGGGCATACGGGCCCATCGGCAACGGCAGCATCTACAAACTCACGTCAGCCAACGTGTTCACGGCATTCCTGTTCCCGAATCCACCTGTTGACGGAAACTTGCCAGTGTCCACGCTGATTCAGAATACGAACGGGCTGGTGTATGGAACAACCCCCTCTGGCGGGCCGATTTCGTGCCTGCCTTGCTCCCAAGGCACGTTTTTCAGCGTAGCCACGGGCGATGCGGCATTTGTGAATCTGGAGCCGACGCAGAGGACGGGCTTGGTGGGGGCGAGTGTGGGCATGTTTGGGCAGGGCTTTAGCAGCGCGTCGGTGGTGACGTTTGGCGGCGTGGCGGCGACGACGGTCACCCTGTCGGGCACCAGTTACCTCACGGCCGTCGTTCCCGCAGGAGCGCATACGGGCACGGTTAAGGTGACGACGGGCGCAACGACGCTGACCAGTCCGCAGACCTTCAAAGTGAAGCCGAAGATCACCAGCTTTTCGCCGCCGAGTGGTTCAATTGGAACACTGGTGACGATCAACGGCTCAGGGCTGACTCAGGCCACTACGGTGAAGTTTGGCACTGTGAAGGCGACTACGTTCACTGTGGTTTCAGACTCTGAGGTCACGGCGGATGTGCCCTCGGGACTCGCGGCGGGAGCGGTGACGATATCCATCACCACACCGGGCGGCACCGCCAACAGCCCGACAAAGTTCACCGTGAACTAGAGTTGCGGGAGTTGCGGATAAAGGTTGGGAGGCCCCGCCCGGTCGCTGAGGAGCGACCAGGGCGGGGCGCCCGCCCAGAGCACATCGCTCTACCAGCATTACCCTGGCTACCTGGGCTACCTGCGAACAGACGGGACGTTCACTAGTTTTTCCGAGCAAGGCAATGGTCTGGAAAACCGGGGTACGTCCCGTCTGTCCCCAGGTTTCTGTCCTTCCCAGGTTTCCCTTCAGGTTTCCGTCCAAGGCAGTTTCTTGCAAAAAACGCAAGATGGGGCAACCGGCTTAGGCGTCTGGGGCTCGACCGGTCTCCCGCGCCTCTCTTGCTTTCAGCACGGTCTGATGTTGCTGTTCGTGCCATTCCGGTGTGTACTCCCAGCCTTCAGGATGTGGTCTTCGATCTGGACAGGATTGACAGAAGCGAGTGTTGAATCCCTGATATGCGTCGTCGAGTGAACCGGCCCTGTAGATGTAGCCGTGCTTCGAGCACTCCATCAACTTCGGTCCGATTGGCAGCCCTAGCTGTTGCCCCAACGTATGTGCGAGTAGCGAGATCTGCGTGAGCGACACGAATGAGTGTTCGCAATGTCGTAACGCTCTTGTTGGGTCGGAATCCTTTACTCCCGCATAGAACATCCTTGTGAGAGGGTGGCTGGGTTCTTCGAGCGGAATGCCGAGCGACGTCGCCATGTTCTCATAAATCTGCTGGTGCGTGGTTAGTATGTCGCCTTCTTGGTCAATGCCATCCTTTCGGGCTTGTGCGCGGGATAACAATTGCTCTGCGTCAAATCGCTCTTCCGAATCGTCAATCTTCTTAATAGTTTGATGTGCCCAATCGGAGGGATCTGTGAAATCCTCCTTGGAAATCTGGACTGCAAGGCTAGCTGCGAACTTCACAACATTGTGCTCGCCGATCCGATGCGCGATCCATGCGGCCAATTGCAGAACCTGAAATCCCGATTGCCTGTACTGAAGGGCTTCATTCTTTCGACCTTCTCTATCCAGCACAATTAGATACGGTGGAACGCCTTGCACAATTCTTACCAGCGCAGCTGGCAGGGAGTTGCGGTATTTCGAATTCATAGCATAGCGCGCCAAACGTACCGCTTGGTTGTACTTCCGCCGCAGCAATTGCTCCGTTCTAGCCTTCTCCAATGCAGCATAAACTCGCCACATTTCCAGGCCACTTTCCTGGTGCGTCCGGCAATTCATAAACAGCCCGAAGGCGCGATGGGTCAAAACGTCTAATTGGGCCGCGACTCGTGTCATAAGGGCGGCGAGTTTCAGTTCCGGCGGACCACTTCTGGTTAGCGTCTGGAGTTTACGCGCAATGGCTAGCGTTGCATCGGGACGATGTGACTGCGGCGATCGCGCGTCAAACAGCTTCCTTGTCGTGATCCTCTCCTGCTCGAGGAGAGCCCAAAACTTGTTTTGGATGCTACTCTGCTTATCGGACAAAACCTGGTTTATGACTTCTTCGCCCTTGTCATAGGCGCGTGCTAGAAAAAGCCTCTGAAGCTCGTGGAGGCGGACCGCGTCGCTTCGATCTCTTAGGTCTCTCGCCAGCGCCTCCCCGGCAACGTCGGATCGGAGGCCACTCAGAAACTCGGGTATTGGGGCGGACACTACGGTCCTAGTTGCGATCATCGTCGCAACTCTGTTCACATCTCTGAGCATTCGCTCGATGCTTGTTGGCAACTCGTTCGCGGTTCTTATTCGCAGAGTAACTTTCGCTTCGCTTTGCGGATCGGCTAGACGGCGTAGTTGCTCGTCAAATTGCGGCGCCGCCCAGAACAGTCTCTTACCGTTGACGTCGGCATGGATCACGATTACTGGGACCTTCAACTCATTTAAATAGTACGCAAGATGCTTTTTCTTGATTTCAGAGCAAACGCAGGAATCAGACTTTAGATATCGGCTCTTCCCAGAGCTTTTCAATTGAACCTTGAATATGAATCCGGTGGAGCGGAAATGGTCGCCCTCATCGCTGAAAACCTCAACCTCAAAGTCGATGCCGTAGTCCTCGCTCTGTTCTACCTTCCGCACCACCCAGCCGCGGGGCTGAAGGTACCCACGGAGCAACCGCTCTCCCTCAGCGCTGACGACGTGCTGTTTAGCTCGCTCCACATCCGACATTGTAGTCGGTGGGCGGGCTGGCCCATCCTTACCCTTTTGGACTGGCTCATTCAAGCCTGATTTTGGCTTGGGGGGACCCGGGGACAGACGGGACGTTCACCTGATTGTTTCCGCGAAACCGGAGAACGCCCGTCCCCGAGTTACAGAATCAATTCTTAATCTGGGGAGGTACTCAGCGCGAAGGTGGTACCCAGCCCGGCGAATAGATAACGATCCCCAAACGCTTTCTTCAGCGCGGTGAAAGCTGGCTCGCCGGTGCAGTGGCCGGGTGCGACGTACTGCACCTTCAACGTGTCGTGCAGCGCCGTGACGATCTTCTGGATGTCCGCATCACTCGCCACGACGAGGTGGAATCCGCCGGCGATCAAATGGATGCGCGCATCGATCGTGCTGGCCGCTTCGACGATCTTGTCAATGCCGGGATGTGAACATCCCACCACCAGCACCATGCCGTCGGGCGCTTTGATCGCCAGCGACAGCTCGTGCAGTTCCAGGGTGCCCGGTTTATCGGAGACCGAAGAGATGAGATAGATGTCGGGTGCGACCTCGACCGTTTTATCCACGAGTTGGAAGTTTGCGCCGGGCCAGGCAGATCCAAACCGCATGACATCGGGAGGCGCCCCGCCGTAATAGCGCTGTTCCGACGGGAGGGATGAGTCCTTGCGATAAAAGCTGCTCGGCAAGTCGGCGCCATAGACGCCAAACCCCTCCTTCGGCGCGTAAATCTTTACCTTGGGGTTCACCTTCAACAGGTACGCCAGTCCTCCCATGTGATCGCCGTGGCGGTGCGACATGACAACGAAATCCAGGCTCGACAGGTCGATGCTTTTTGCCTTTGCGTTCTGGGCAAGGACTTCCGGGTTGTTGCCGGTGTCGAACAGGATTCGCTTCCCGCCGTACTCCACCAGCGCAGCATAACCCCAGTCCTTCTGCATGGCAGAGTCTTTGCCGAAAGCATCATAAAGAATCGTGATTTGTGCTTTGGAGGGACCGGCGCTTGCCCTAGGAGTAGCGGAGGTTGTTACACCTCCGACGAGCAGCAGGAATGCTGCAGAACAGAGAAGTGCCGGGGAATACGCTGTCATTGTGGCCTCCTGCGCGCGGGCACTGTGACCATTCGCCGTTCTCGGGAACGCGAAACCAATTACAACTGTACTGGTCCTTGCAGTCAAGGCTATCAATGACTGGGGAAGAGCGGGAGCCGGGAACGGAATACGGGGACAAACGGAGCGTTCACCTGATCTTCGGCAGTCGATACGAGTGACGAGGAGAAAACCCAGTTTCTTCCACTTTCTTTGTGAAATAAGAATGGTTCGCGTCGGCTGTCGATTCTTCCTATGCGCGACGACTATAGGATGAACGATCCAGCATGCAAGGCTGTGCTGCTGCCTCCCACCAGGAGGAGAACGACGAGGAGAAGAACAATGAAATACATCTGTTTGGGATACCTCGAGCCCGGAAAATTCGAAGGGATGACCGAGGACGAGCGACACCGAACGTTTGATGAATGCTTTGAGTACAACGACCATCTGCACGCCAACGGACATCTGGTCTCCGAAGTACCGCTTCAGCCTCCGGAGACCGCGTTGACCCTGTACTGGAAAAACGGCAAAGTCGCGACCACCGACGGCCCCTATGCGGAAACCAAGGAACAGCTGGGCGGCATTCAAATCCTTGAGGCGCGAGACCTCAATCATGCCGTTGAGCTTGTCTCCCAGCTTCCAGGCCTTAAGCATGGACTTGGACCGATTGAGATACGGCCAGTGATGGATTTGACCGAAATCATAAAGGCAAGCGAGCACCGGCGCGGGCGAAAGGCTGCCTCGCGATGAGGGTGGCCCCGAAGGTAAGGATGATTGAGAAAGAATGACTGAGCAAGACTGACTGAGTCAGTGCAGTGCAAGGCCCTCAGGGCTTTGCTGGCAGCGGCTGCCAGAGCTCAATCTTGTTCCCATCCGAGTCATAGATCCAGGCAAAGCGACCGTAGGATTCATCCATTCGCTTGGCGTCAATCTTGACTCCCTCTTGTTTTAGGCGGTCGAGCAAAGCATCCATATCGTCCACGATGTAGTTGATCATGAACGGAGCCGGGCTGGGATCGAAATACTTCGAGGAGGCGGGAAAAACCGTCCAAACTGTAACGTGTTCCTTCTGCGGGTCGTCGTGTTCGCGCCACGGAAGCATCGCGCCCTGGCCTTTGTCGGCGAGTCCAAGATGCTTCGCATACCATTCGCGCATCTGATCTCGATTCGCGGATTTGAAGAAGACACCGCCGATTCCAAGGATGCGCCCGCGCCGCTCGACTTCGACAGGCGGCTTCGACTTTTCAGGTTGCGGAGATTTCACGTCCTGTACTCCTGTTGGGCGGGCCGAGATGAGCAACAGCGACCCGAGCGCAAGTGTGCTCCAGGGCATTCCGTGCATCGGCGGATTATACATAAGTTTCGATTTCGAATGGAGAACACCGTTCGCTCAGGCTGTCGACGACGGAATATCTATACGACGCAGGGGATCACAACGGACCATATGCGCTGTTCTTTACGGCAACATCTTTTTTCACTACCCCTTTGCCGAGAGCAGGATGCAGCAATTTTCAAGTTGTCCCCAGCCATTCCCGGTCTCATCCTTCCCGACAGTCACACCTCCCTGTGACCCCAATCACAGATTCAGCTTGGGGAACGGCCATAGGCTCGGCTATGCTTGTTCTAATAGCGCGCGCGTAAAGGCGGACATCCTCATGCCAGAGAATTCTCTTACCATCACTGATAATCGCACCAGCAAGACCTATACCGTGCCCGTCGACAACGGCACGATCCGGGCCATGGACCTGCGGCAGATCAAGACCGGCCCTGAAGACTTCGGGCTGATGACCTACGATCCCGCGTATATCAATACCGCATCGTGCAAGAGCGCCATCACCTACATCGACGGTGACAAGGGCATCCTGCGCTATCGCGGATACCCCATCGAAGTGCTGGCGGAACGCTGCACCTTCCTGGAAGTCGCGTACCTGCTGATGTTCGGCGAACTGCCCACCGAGAAAGAGCTCAACAACTGGGTCCGCGAGATCACGCACCACACCATGCTGCATGAAACCACGAAGAAATTCATGGAAGGCTTCCGCTACTCGGCGCATCCCATGTCGATGTTCGTGAGCACGATTGCGGCGCTGTCGAGCGTCTATCCCGACGCCAAGCTAGTCCGCAGTCCGAACGACCGCATGCATCAGATCATCCGGCTGATCGGCAAGGTGCCGTCGATCGCGGCCATGTCGTACCGCCACAACGTGGGATTCCCCTACGTCTATCCCGACAACGATCTGAGCTACACCGAAAATTTCATGAACATGCTGTGGAAGATGGTCGAGCCCAAGTATGTGGCGCACCCTGCGATTTCGCGCGCGCTCGACATTCTTTTTATTCTGCATGCCGACCACGAGCAGAACTGCAGCACCGCCGCCATGCGCTCGGTGGGAAGTTCCGAAACCGATCCCTATCTCGCGGTTGCTTCGGCGGCCTCCGCCCTGGCCGGCCCGCTGCACGGCGGCGCCAACGAAGAAGTCCTGAAGATGCTTGAGGAAATCGGAACCAAAGACAACGTTCCCGCCTACATCAAACGCGTGAAAGACGGACACTTCAAGCTGATGGGCTTCGGACACCGCATCTACAAGAATTACGATCCGCGGGCAAAAATCATCCGCTGGTGCGCCGAGCAGGTCTTCGAGGTTACGGGACGCAGTCCCAAACTCGATATCGCGCTCGAACTGGAGCGGATCGCTCTCGAGGACGATTATTTCGTGAAGCGCAAACTGTATCCCAACGTCGACTTCTACTCGGGCATCATGTATCAGGCCATGGGCTTCCGGCCGGAGATGTTCACCGTGCTGTTTGCAATCCCGCGCACGGCAGGATGGCTGGCACAATGGCAGGAATTGATGACCGATCCCGAGCAGAAGATCGCGCGGCCGCGCCAGATCTACACCGGACCGGGGGAGAGGGAATTCGTCCCCATCGACAAACGCGTTCCGGTGCCGATTCCCGCGGAGTACCCGTCCCGCTAGGCTTTCGCAAGCACGAGTACGCCTCGCCATTCCAGCGAGGCGTTTTTTTGCGCGGAAATCGGTGAGGAACCGGGCGGCGATTTGGATCTAGCTGTGGCACAGCGCCTGCACCAGGTCTTTGACCTCGGCGAGATAGGCGTCGGCATCTTTCACGAAATCGCGCCATTCCATTTTTGTCGCATACGGCGTTTTCTGTCGCAGGATGTTCCAGTCCAACTGCCAGGATAGCGCCGGATCGGAAGATTCCACGTACCCCACGCCCAGGGCATGAGAGCGGCACAAACGGTCTGCCAGGGCAACGATCGCGACCAGTGCGGGGTTGTTCACCGCCGCTTCGGCATTGTGATGACAGAGAATGACTTCGATCAGATCGTCTGAGAAATTCCAGAAGCGGGCCAGAACTTCACCGCTCTGACAGTGGGTAAAGCCAAGCGTTTCGTACTCCGACAGGCCCAGGAATTCCCCCGATGCCAAGGCACTTTCCAGCGCGGCCTTCTCCTCTTGCGGGAATAGCACCATATTCACTATGTAGCCTAGATCGTGCAGCAAACCAGCCAGATACACCTTCTCCGGATCGTCGAAGCCGACGGCGCGCGCCAGTTTCCGGGCCACAATCGCGCAGCCTAAAGAATGTTCCCAGAACACGACCGGATTCATGCCCTTTTGCGCTCCACCCAGTTGCATCATCATGGTGGAAACGGCGATGTCGCGGATGTGGCCGATTCCCAGCGCGCGCACCGCTCCGCGCACCGTCTCGGTCCGCGCGCTGCGCCCATACAGCGGCGAATTCGCCAGACGAAGGCACTGCGCCGCGAGCGACTTGTCACGGCTGATGAGATCGGACACCCGATCCAGATCTACTTTTTCCGGAGCCTGCGACACCTCGCCGATCAGGCTCTGCAAAATGGCAGGCACGCTGGGAATGGACTTTAGCAAGTCATGCCGGCCCGCGATGGCTTTCTGCAAAATCGCGTTCTGCGATGCCGGCTGGCTGAAGTGTTCTTTCGAAGTTACTGGCTGCGTCATGATCAAGAGTGTCGCTGGTCTCACGGTCTCCTGCTATTTTGACGGCTGTCCTGCAAGGGCGGATGGCAAAGATGCCGAAAGGTTACTAGCGTGTGGTCCAATCTGGGACGCCTCACATGCGCTCCCAAAATGGGGCCTGCGTCTCCCGCCGGACTGGCGGGTACGAAGAATAGCGTGTTTTTGGTAGTGTCCCAGTTTGGTTTTCTTTGCGACCTTTGCCGTTTTCTTAGCATAACTTTGCGGTTAGAGTCTTTGAGATTTGCTTGGGAAATCAAAAGCCATACCCGCAAAGGTCGCGAAGAAATCCAAATTGGGACGCTACCGCGTTTTTCAATAGAACGAGCCGCGAGCTTTTGCTCACGGCTCTCTTGGGGAAGGGATCACCTGACGTGTGCGCGTACTACGGACTCGCGTCTCGAAGGCGCTCTACGCGGCGTGTTTCGCCAGTTCGGCCAACTGTTCCCGATGACGCTCGGGGGACGTGATGACTTTCATTTCCTGCCAGTCATACGGGAACTCCTTGCCGCAATCGAGACAAGCGACGTAGGTTCCGGTCAGAGCAGCGGCCTGGGGGCGGCGCGTGGCTCGACGAATGGTTACAGGGAAGCTATAGCGGGCGTGCCTGCAGCCGAAGAATGCATCTACCAGTTTTTCAATCATGACCCTACCTTCCATACCTGGGAATGCCAGTACCTGGGATATTGTGAGTGAGCCCCCTCCACCGTTACTTCTTCACTCAGGTAGTTAGATTCATGGATTGGCTAAAAGGGTTTAGGTTTTCCTGAAGCGGGGAACCGAAAAGGGAAACGCGATGCAACTCACTGTGGGATAAGGCGTTAGTTGAGGAGTCTGTCAGATTTTACACACGCGGGATCATCTTGGCTGTGGAACTTCACCGGGAGAAAGAAGTCAGTCAGACTCGCTTACACGCTCTGTGGCCCGCGCTTCTTGTGCTGCTGGCACTTTGTCATGATGGCCGAACGCAGCCGGCTGCGGAGGTCGTCCGGAAGTTCGTAGAGCTGCGAGTCGCGGTAGATCTCGATGGTTTTCTTGGTGGTGTCGCAAACCACGTAGCAATTGCGGCAGAAAGAGAGATGGTTTTCCAACTCGGCTTTTGTCTTCTCGTCGAGGACGCCGTCCAGATAGCTGGTCAACTCGTGCAGGAACTCAGAACATTTCACAGGTCGCCATCTCCGCTGGCCACATCGGGTTTGACATCTCCACCTCTCGCGCCGTCATTTTTTCCGTTGCCCGGTTCACGTCTCTGGAAGTAGCGTCCCAGGCGCTCGCGCAATTGCAGGCGTGCCCGCAACAGACGAGATTTTACCGCAGGAACGCTCAATTCGAGCGCGGCTGCGGTTTCCTCGGTCGACAACCCTTCCACGTCCCGTAATACGAACACCGTTCGAAAGCCTGGGGGAAGGCCTTGAATCGTCTTGCTCAATATCTCGCGTAACTCGGCCTGAGTATACTGCTGTTCCGGATTCGGGCTCCAGTCCGCGATCTCGCGGGGCAGGGAGTCGTCTTCCGTCTTGATGTCTTCGTCGAGCGATACGGTGCGCTCAGGCTTGCGCCGGCGCAACTTCATCAGCGCTTCGTTGACCGCAATCCGGACCAGCCAAGTATAGAACTTCGACTGCTCCTGGAACTGCTGCAGGTTGCCGTAGGCTTTCAGGAAGGCTTCCTGCACCACATCTTCCGCATCCTCGCGGTTCTGCGTGATGTGCTGCGCGATCCGGAAAACGTTGCGGTCGTAACGACGCACCAACTCTTCAAAGGCCGAATCGTCGCCCCGCTTGGCCGCCTGTACGAGCGCCAGTTCTTCGCTAACAGGCCCTACTACTTTGTTTTGGATGGCTCCCATAGTTCAGGCGATGCAGTATTTTGCGGACAAAATGTAGTGCATCGAAAGTAACCCCTATTTTACTTGGAGAGCGGGAATCTGGCGAATCGGGGAGGGTCTGGGAAGGGCAGGGCCTTGGGAAAACGTGGTGGCCAGGTATCGGCGACTCATGCTGGGAAAGTTTACCGCCGACGCTTTGTGGCGACGCGCTTGGCGGCCACCTTGCTCGCCAATGTGACGCCTTGCTTCGCCTTCCGCGCCCGCCCCGCCTTGGTCTTCAAGCGCGATTGTTCGTACATCTCGATCCAGTGCTCGCTCGAAATCGCCGAGATCAACTTGCCAATCGCTTCGAGCGGCAAATCGTCCGGCGACTCGAAATGAACGCAACACTTCCCCATGTCGAGCTTCTTCCCCTCCGCCTTGAACGCCGCCTTCAGTTGCTCGAGCTGACTCGCACTCCAAAACGCGCCCATCAGGTAGAGCGAGCAGAAGTTCTTCTGCGACGAGAGCGCGACGTAGCAGATCGGCTGCTGGTTGTAAGTGTCTGGATATCGAGACAGGGGGATCGTCCAGCCGATTGTGCCCCAGACGATGCACTCATCGTAGCCGCGCGGAATGTGCTTGTTCACGAGTGCGCGCACCGTCGCGATCGCCTTCGCACGATCGGCGGGGAGTGAGGCGATGTATTGCGCTGGCGTCTTGACGTTCGATGGTGGTTTCATGGATTCGTCGTCTTCCCGAACGAAGTGTATCACCGAACGTTTGAACGTCGTGCGATCAAGCCCAGGGGCTAAAAAGGGTCTCGAAAACGCGGAGGGATAGAAAGCCCGGTGCGCGGGGCCGGCAATTCTATTTCTTGTTGTTTCCCTTTCCCAGCGTCTTGCGCGCGGCGTCGAGAGCATTGCGTTTCTCCGCATCCACCTTGGGGTATTCCAGGTTCAGCTCCTCGAGCGTTTCGACGATGGCGCTGGCCACCACCAGCCGCGTCACCCATTTGTGGTCCGCGGGAACCACGTACCACGGCGCGCGCTCCGAACTGGTGTTCTGGATCATTTCCTCGTAGGCAGACATGTAGTCATCCCAGCGGGCGCGTTCGGCAACATCTGTAGGAGAAAACTTCCAGTTCTTTTCCGGTTCTTCGAGACGGCTGAGAAAACGCCTCTTCTGCTCCTTCTTCGAAACGTGAAGGAAGAATTTCAGCGTGAGGATTCCGTTCCGCGCCAGGTAGTGCTCGAACGCGCTGATGTCTCGGAAGCGCTGCGTCCAGATGTCTTTGCCGATCAAGGCGGGAGGAATCCGCTGGTTTGCCAGCAGCTCCGGATGCACGCGCACGACGAGGACTTCTTCGTAGTAGGAGCGGTTGAAAATGCCGATGTGCCCGCGTTCCGGCAGGCAGCGCGTGGTGCGCCACAGAAAATCGTGATTGAGTTCTGTCGAGGAGGGACCCTTGAAGGAATACACCTGGCAGCCCTGCGGGTTCACGCCCGACATCACGTGCTTGATGGTGCTGTCTTTCCCGGCCGCGTCCATGGCCTGGAAAATCAGGAGCAGCGCCCAGCGGTCCTGCGCGTAGAGTTTGTCCTGCAGGACGCTGAGCCGCGCGATGCCTTCTTCGAGGTCCCGCTGCGCGTCTTCCTTGGACTGCAGCCCCAGGGTTTCGCCGGGGTCGAAGTCTTTCATGCGGAAGCCGCTGCCGTCCGTGACGCGGAACGGCTTGACGAGTTTGCCGGTCTTCATATCCGTCGGGGCTTCCGGGCTAAGCTCACTCAACGGCCCTCGAACGGATATTTGTCACCGGTCTGCACGGCCGCGGCGACGTGCCGGCGAAGCGCGATGGTGTCCACCGGAGTGCGCCGTGTGAAGCGCCTCAGGACAGCGAGTTGCGTGGTCAGCATATCGCCTTCATTCACGGCAGAAAGAGCCCGGCGCGCATCCTTCTCGATGCGGTCGGCGGCATCGTAGATGAACACCCGCGTGGCGTCTATCATCGCGCTCGAAGCCTGCTCGCCGCGCGCCTGCACGGCCTTCTGCGTCCGCAGCAAGGCAGACTCCATGGCGTAAACTTCCATCACGATGTTGGCCAGCGCGCCGACCAACTCCTGCTCGTCGGCCATTTTCTCGCGGAACTTCAGCACTGCGCCGCCCGCCGCCTGCAGGAACATTTTCTTGGCGTTGGCCACGGCGCGCGCCTCTTCGGCGAGCACACCGGACGAAGATTCTTCGAGCGAAGGCCCGGCGAGAATCTCTTCCTGCAGCTTTTGCCCCGCGGCCATCAGCGGAAGCACCCCGGACATCGCGCGCTTCATCAGCATCTGGATAATCACCAGGCGGTTGATTTCGTTGGTGCCCTCGAAGATGCGGTTGATGCGGCTGTCGCGGTAAGCGCGCGACACCGGATAGTCCTCATGGAACCCATAGCCGCCGAAGATTTGCACGCCTTCGTCCACCACGTAGTCGAGCACTTCGCTGCCGTACACCTTCAGGATCGAGCTTTCGATGGCGTATTCCTCGAGGACCTTCATCATGTGCTGCGTCTTGTCCGCGGCGCTCGAACCCGCGGCAATGGCCGCTTCGATGATGCCCGCGGCGCGGTAGGCCATGGACTCCGCCACGAATGTGCGGATGGCCATCTCCGCGAGCTTCTCGCGGATCAGGCCGAACTCGCCAATGGATTTTCCGAAGGCTTTGCGCTCAGTCGCGTACTTCGCGGAGATTCCCAGAACGTTTTTTGCGCCGCCCGTGCACGCGATGCCCAGCGTCAGCCGTCCGGAATTCAGCGTGTTGAAGGCCACCACGTGCCCGCGGCCGATTTCATGCAGCAGGTTGTCCTTGGGGATTTTGCAATTCTCGAAGAATAGAGGAGTCGTTGAACTGCCGTGGATCCCCATCTTGTGTTCTTCAGCGCCGATGGAGAATCCGGGGGTTCCGCGCTCGACGATAAACGCGCTGAATTTTTCGCCGTTCACTTTGGCGAACACGGTGTACACGTCGGCAAACCCGCCATTGGTGATCCACATCTTCTGCCCGTTGAGAATCCAGTGCTGCCCGTCGGGCGAAAGGTCCGCGCGCGTCAGCGCGCTCAAAGCGTCCGAGCCGGCCTGTGCCTCGGAGAGTGCGTACGCGCCCAGCCATTCTCCGGTCACAAGCTTCGGCAGATACTTTTTCTTCTGCGCCTCAGTACCGAAATACAGGATAGGGATAGTGCCGATGCCGGAGTGCGCGCCGATGGCGCCGGAAAACGATCCGTAGATGGAGATTTTTTCGAGTAGGCGCGTGACCGAGATTTTGTCGAGGCCGGTCCCGCCGTAAGCCTCCGGCACCTCGGGGCACAGCAGGCCTAGTTCGCCCGCTTTCTTCACCAGGGAAGGCAGCAAACCCGGCTTCTTTTCTTCGAGCTCTTTCACCAGCGGAAGAACTTCCTTGTTGACGAATTCTTCCGCCGTCTGCCCGATCAGTTTTTGATCGTCTGTCAGGTCCGCCGGGCTGAAAATATCTTCCGGACGCTGGGACTCCAGCAAAAAGCTTCCGCCCTTGGTCGGCACTCCCGCAACTGCCATCGTGGCCATCGCATCCTCCTCACCCATTCAAGCTTTAATATGCCGATATCGTTCGAGCCGCTCGCGCGCCTTCTTAGTCGCGCCGAGTCTTGTGGCAGCGTGTCCCGCGCGCTCATACCCATCCGCGCTGGTCTCTTCGTCCTCAAACCTGGATAATGATGCTCTCCGCATTCTGTTGTGTCCATAGTACGGCAGGGGAGCCAAGCAAGCAATCGAGCCGCGAAGGCCAAGCATGTTGTCCTGGTGTCCGTGCTTGTGCGGCGCTGCGGGGCATGGTACAGGAAGAGACGAGAACAGGAGCGAGATGCAATGGCCCAAATTCTGGCGCTGGTGGACGACATTTTCTTTCAGGCGAAAATGCAGGAAACGGCCCGCAAGCTGGGCGTCGAATTGAAAATAGCCGGCACGGGCGATGCTCTGGTCGCAGCCGTCACGGACGCGCCGCCCGCCCTGATCCTGGTTGACCTGAACGCGCGCCAGGGTCCGCTCGCGGCGCTCGAAAAACTTCACGCCGCAGGCAACCAAATCCCCGTCATAGCCTTTCTCTCTCATGTGCAGGTGGAACTCGCAGAACGCGCGCGAGCCGCCGGCTGCGCTCAGGTTCTGCCGCGGTCGAAATTTACGCAGGAGCTGGCCGCAATTCTGCAATCGGCAGTCTCGTGAGGCACGCGATTCAGGCAACTTTGGCGATACCGATGTCAGGCAAATTCTTCCTCATTCCGCTGATGGCGTGCATTGTGGCTGCGGCGACGTTGTCAGGCGCGGCGATCTCGACCGCGTATGCTCAATCGCCCAGTCAGCAATCGCAGCAACCGCCAACTTCTATTTCACCGCCGTCCGCTGACCCCTCTGCGGCTCTGCGGAATGCGCTAGCCGCTGCGTGCGAAGAAAACGGCGATTCCTTCGCGCGATTCCTTACGGCGCCCAACGCCGAAGCCTTCGCGCGCCTCGCGCCGGAACGCCGCGTCAAACTGATGCAGCGTCTGGCCCTGCTCGACGCTCCCGGAAAACCCGAGGCCATAGCGACTCCCTCCGGCCGGTCTGTGTTGCGCTGCACCGCGCTCGGCGTCATCAGCGAAATGCAGTTTGGCGGCGCCAACGTTCGCGACAATCTGGCCTTCATTCCCGTGGAAGTGCGCGCCGTGGACGACGCGTCCGGCACGCCCCCACGGCGTGTCGCGTTTGGTTTGGTGCGTGAGGACGGCGATTGGAAGTTGCTTTCCGTGGGGCTCCTCTTGATTGATTTGCCGGCCCTCGATCAGCAATGGGATCTCGCCGATGCCGAGGAAAACGAAACTTCAGCGATCGCCGCTTTGGCGAGAATCGCCACATCCATTCGCACCTATCGCGATGCCTGGGGCCACTTCCCGCCTTCCCTGGCGAGTTTGGGTCCGGCAGGCAAAGACGGCGCCGGCCCGGACGCCGCAAATTTCCTGGATGCGGAGCTTTCCTCGGGAACGGCGCAAGGTTACTCCTACCGGTATGTGGTGTTGCCCGCGGCCGGAGCGCAAACTCAAACGCGCTTTGAAGTTTCCGCGACTCCTCTGGTCTACGGTAAGAGCGGGCGGAAGTCCTTCCTTCTGGATGCGCGCGGCGCAATACATGGAGCAGACCGACAAGGCGCGCGGGCCAGCGACACCGACCCGCGCGTCAGCCAGCCGTAGACATTTCGACAATATTGATTTCTTTTCATTGACGCAGCATCCGCCAACGCCCACAATCACGTTACCCCTTCCATTTGTCGCCGGAAGTGTGCACTGGCGGCGAATACCATCTTGATTCTCATTGGCGAATGCGCACGCGTGTGTGTCTGGTCAGGCAGACAGCTTATGCCGCCGATCAAGCCGGGACCACAACCCGTTGAGTTGCCCGTCCGCACCGAAGCTCCGGCTTCGTGGTCAGACCGCCGCCGCTTTCCTCGGTACTCGCTGACGGCGCCTGCGGAAGTGACGGAAATTCATTCGAAGACAGTCGTCGGTGGACGCTGCACGGACTTGAGCGCAGGCGGCTGTTACGTGGACACGCTGAATCCCTTCCTCAAAGGGACGAGTGTAAGAATCCGCGTTGCCCAAGAGCACCGCTCGTTCTTGACTGAGGCGGTCGTGGTGTTCAGTCAGAGCGGCATGGGCATGGGGCTGTCCTTTACCACCATGGCTCCCAGCGAACAGAGGAAACTAAACGAATGGCTTCAGGAGCTAAGTTGCGACTCGGTTTCTCCCGCGCCTTCGAGTGTGGCCAGCGTGAGTCCTCCACGGGAAGACGCTTCCAACTCACTGCGCAATGTCATCAACCAGTTGATCAGCCTGCTGATCCGCAAGCACGTTCTGAGCGACCAGGAAGGCACCGAGTTGCTCCGCGAATTGTTCCGCTAGGTTTCTGGTTGCTTGATTGGCTATCTCTTGCGTTCACGGTCTTGCCTGTGCAATATTCCAGCGTCAATATGCCTTCAGTCATGTGAGCTGTGCAGGCTGCGTCATCATTCTATTTTTTCTTAGAACAGCGCGAACACAATCTTGCACCGAAGGGCCCGAGGAACGCTCACATGCCCGAAGCATCTCCGAACGACAAGCGCGGCGCCACCCGATACCCGATGATCGCTTCCGCGGAGGTGACGGAAGTGGAGTCGGGGTCAACCTTCTCTGTCCGCACGTCGGACATCAGCCGCACGGGCTGCTACATCGACATGCTGAATCCTTCGGCGGAGGGAACGCAGCTCCGCGTCGTCATCCGAAAGGGAGCCGACGTGTTCGAGGCGACCGCTCGCGTGGTCTTCATGGTACAGGGCTTGGGAATGGGAATCGCGTTCCTTCGCGTGTCGCCGCAGCATGAAGCGGTGCTCAGCAAATGGATTCTGGAGCTCGCCAGCTGAGGGCGTGAATCGCCGAACCCACGAATCTTGCCGCGGAGAAAAATTGAGGTATACTCAGCCCCAGGAATTTCCGCGGCGCACTTCCTGCCCGGCCGCGCTCGACCATGCCGACACGCCCCGAAAGAAAGCTGGACACGCCGGAACAGGCGGTCCGCGACGCCAATCATCGCTTCTACCGCGCGCTAGCCTCGCTCAGCCTGCAAGAAATGGAGGCCGTATGGCTCCGCGAGGACTGGGTGGAATGCGTCCATCCCGGCTGGGACATGCTCCTCGGCTGGGAGGAGGTGCAGGCGAGCTTTGTGCGGATTTTTTCCAGCACGCGGCGGATCCAAATGGAGATCCACTCCGTGTGGGTGCGCGTGGAAGGCGACGTGGCGTGGGTGGCTTGCACCGAGCACGTCACAAGCACGTTCGATAGCGGCTTCGATCAGGCGCTGGCGCAAGCCACAAACATTTTTGTCCGCCGGGACATCCCCGCCGGCGCGGAAGGGCAGCGCGGGGAATCGCAGTGGTTCCTGGTGGCGCACCACGCGTCGCCGTTGCCGGCTGGGCAGCCTCCGCGCGTGCAGTGAGTTTTTCCTCCGTTATTTCTCCTTCTTGTTCTTGCTCCATCATTTCTCTTTCTTGACCGTGGGATATTGAATGCCGAGCTGCTCGAGATAGGTTTTGTAGCGCGAGGGATCGAAGTAATACTTCTTCAACTGCGGGGCGAACTTCTCCATTTTTTCCTTGTTGAGTTCGATGGCGGGCTTGTCA
>DASQGJ010000046.1:0-9207 GCA_035632675.1 Candidatus Dormiibacterota bacterium | reverse complement strand
CACGACACGCGGCAGTCGAGCCATAGCAAGAACGTAACAGAGAAGATCCGGCGGCGGACGACGGATGGCTTGGTTTTGATTTTGTGGTTCCCAGATTGGGAGGAAATAACTGGGGTACGTCCCGTCTGTCCCCAGGTTTCCCGTCCTTCCTGCTTATTTGACGACCACTTCTGATCCTTCGAGTACAGCATTTCAGGTCGGCGCATTCAGCACAGACATCAAAGATATGGGAAATGGAACAGTACAATACACAATGTACAATAAGGCTGATTGGACATCGCTTCTCGGTGGCCTAAATTTTGGACGTGGCGATCACGAGCGTCAACACACCTTTCCGATGAGCGGCATGCACAGTTTCGGAGGGAACGTTCGCCAGATGTTTCAAGGGATAGCACCAAGCCCGTGCCAATGACAAATCTTCACGTAGATGCATCTCAACTGCACTCTGGGCGCGGATATTGGATCGCAGCAGTGGTGGTCGTTGTCTCGTTTATGTGCGGATGTCTGGAAGGGGGCCAAGCCCGCGCTTCAGACGCCGAGGTTAGTGGCACGTATTCGGCAGATTTTGAAACGGGAAAAGAAGAGCTTACGTTGAACCTCGACAAGAGCTACTCGCAAGTCTTTACGTCGTCTACTAAGAATGTGACGAACCGCGGAACTTGGGAATCCTCGAACGACTTTCTAGGGCCCACCGAGATTTTATTACTTGGGGCCGTGTGCTCTGAAGATGATCGTGATGCTTCTTCGCCGCACAAATGTTCTCGAAATCTAGTAGTACACCGGAAAGACGGCCATCTCAGGTTAGCGCTGAATGAGTCCGCAGATTGGTACTACGAACGCAAGCGTTGACCTTATAACGGTGCGACAACATGACCCCGGCTGGACTGTTGACTCAGAACGAAGAAGATCGTATCATCGATGATTTTCTGACGGCGCATCCGGAGTTGTGGCCGTTCTTCGCGAATTCATTCATGGATACGAAGGAGATCGATGCGGCCTGGCAGAAGTATCTCAACAACTACTGGGAGCAGTATTTTGCCGTCTCGCTAGCTGCCGAGGTAATGGCAGATTCTGAGAATCGGCTAAACCCTCTTGCCGCAAACAACGGTACTCCCACAACTCCTGTAATCCAGCAAGCCAACGGGAAGTTTAAGCCGAACGTTCCTCCCGAGTGGGGCTTCTGTGGGAAATATCGGGACGGATCAGGCGGGGGCAGTGCTCTCTATCAGATTTGCATGAACACGCCCAACAGCCCGTGGGGTAATTGCGTGAGGGGAACGTTGTTGAACCAGTACACGCCTAACCCTAACCCACCTGAGCTTTTCGTTTATCTCTTTGTGGATCATCCGGTAGATTTCGCGAGCTGTTTGGGGAAATAACTTATGCGTCCAGCACTTCGGTTGTTTCTAGTCATGGGACAAGCGGCGCTGATAGTGACAGCGACCTACTTTGCCTTGATCCTTATTGCAGTTTGGCCTCTCGTCCCCCATGCCTCAGTTGGGGTTCAGGCTGCCGCAGGAGCCGTGGGGGTGCTAGCTCCGATTTGTTTCGCGGCATGGTGGATTTTCCGGAGGCTCCGGGTCTACTACGAGCGACGCGAAGCCCGCACTGCCGCGATAACATTCGGCCTCTTCACTCCAGTGCCATTGGGTATGGGCCTCCTGCTGGGCCCAATTGTCGGGGGCTACACCGGTATCTTCCTGGGAACCGAGTCTCGCCTGGTTGCTTTTTCGGGTGCCCTGATGGGGATTGTGGTGATGATCGCCATGATGACCTTCGTCCCAAGTTTGCTCACTGTGTGGATCGCGCGTCACATCGGAGGGGCTCACCAGGCGCAATAGCTGTTCGTGCCAGCGGCCCCCGATGGTCTTGGCAGAAATGACTCGTAGCCTCGTGCGCACCACATATCGGCTGTTCGCGATGGTAGGAGCGGCGACTTCAGCCGGAAAACGTGGGGACAGACGGAAAACGTGGGGACAGACGGGACGTTACACTAGTTTTCAGACAGGCTAGGCAAAGCCGACTCGCTGAATCCGCGTGACCCGTAATGTCATTATGCCATCATCGAATCCACCGCGAGCCACGAGCCGAAACCGCGGCTTCACGCTCCTAGAGTTAATCGTCGCAGCGACGATCCTCTCCATTCTCACTCTCATGGCCCTGCCCCTTGCGCGCGTCACCATTCAGCGCGAGAAGGAGAAGCAGCTCCGCCGGGCGCTGTGGGAGATGCGCGATGCCATCGACCGTTACAAAGACATGGGAGACCGCGGGGCTTTCCAGATCAAAGCGGACAGCTTTGGCTATCCGCCCGATCTCGACACCCTGGTCAAAGGAGTGGAAGGGCAAGCCGGCAAGAAGACGCGCTTTCTGCGCTCCGTCCCCATCGACCCCATGACGAAGAAAGAGTGGGGCCTGCGCTCGATGCAGGACGATCCCGACTCCGACTCCTGGGGCGGCCAGAACGTCTTCGACGTGTACACCAAATCCGAAGGCACCGCCCTCGACGGCACGAAATACAAGGACTGGTAAACCACTCGAGTCATCACTCACCGAGACATCCTTTTCCCCTTTCACGGCAATAAAAAACCCTCCCGGCTGGGACCGGGAGGGCTCTCAAATGGTTCGCAGGTTATGCGCGGACTACGTTTGCCGCTTGAAAGCCCTTGGGGCCCTTGAGCAGGTCAAACTCCACGGTCTCGCCCTCATTCAAGGTGCGATAGCCGTTCTCCTGGATCGCGGAAAAGTGTACGAACACGTCTTCCCCCGTAGAGCGCTGGATGAATCCATATCCCTTCGCCCCGTTGAACCACTTCACAGTACCTTTCTCTCTCACGGATAAAACTCCTTTCACCAATCGCGAAGAATTATTCTCCAGCTTTCTCGGATCCTGCCTCGATCAACTGAAGCCCCCCTCAGAGAAGCCGGTAGAATTTTCGGTTGCGTCTACGATGTGCAGAAGGAATTACCTTCCAAAAAGGAAAAGACTCCTCAGCGCCCGAACGCGGGGACTATCCGCTGCGGGAACTTCTGGAGTCCGACAATTTGGCGCGTTTCCACCACACCCAACAAACGTCAACCAACCTCTGGTCTTACCACCGGACCGATCTCCGGTATTGAGCAACAGATAATAAGCAGTATTAAAACGTTTCGCAAGGGAAATAAGAAGCAAAACGAAAGATGACCCCCGGTCATTCCGGATAACTTTAACAGGGATTAAGAAATAGCCCGGTAACCACCCCGGAAACTTCCGTTCCCGCCCTCCTCAGCCACCAGCGCCGCTTCTGGTAGCATTTGGATTCACCGTGGCTAACCCGCCCATCCCGGCTCTTCCCCAGACGCCCGAAAAGCTGCCGCCCAGGCCCCGCCCCAACCGGCGGCCTCCCGGGCTGGTGCTCTCGACCGTGAAATACCTGATGCGGACCGAAGTTCACACCTTCGCCTTTTCCGTCGCCGCCAACGCCATCCTGTCCTTCTTCCCGTTCGTCATGCTGATGATGACCCTCATCCGGCGCGTCTTTCATTCGCGCGTCATGTTTGACGTGGTCGTCGAACTGCTTCGCGACTACCTTCCCGCCGGGCAGGATTTCATCGTCCGCAACCTCACCTCCATGGTGAACTCACGCCAGCGCGTGCAGGCTGTGTCCCTGGTCATCTTGCTGGTCACGTCATCGGGCGTGTTTCTGCCGCTGGAGGTCGCGCTCAACCGCATCTGGCGCTTTGAGAAGAACCGCTCGTATTTGGGAAATCAAGTCGTGTCCTTTGGCCTCGCCTTCGCCTGCGGCGCGCTGGCTATGCTCTCGATCGCGCTGACGGCCGTCCCCGTGGGCTTCCTGGAGTTCGTGCTGCGCGGCTACGGCACCGGCTTCGTGCGCGTCGTCGGATTCCTCGTGATGAAGGTCTTCGCCATCGCCGCCAGCATTGCCATTTTCTTCCTGATCTATTGGGTGTTGCCGAACGGCAAGGTTCCCGCGCGCGCTGTCCTTCCCGCGGCCATCATCATGGGACTTCTCTCCGAAGCGCTGAAATACGCCTACATCCTCGCCCTTCCCTGGCTGAATTTTCAGGAAGTTTACGGGCCCTTCGCCCTGTCGGTGAGCATGATGTTCTGGGCGTTCCTGTCAGGCCTGCTACTGCTGGCGGGCGCCAATCTTTCGGCAGAAGAACACCTGCGCGCGCGGTAATCGCGACCTTCCCTTCAGGCGAACTTCAGATTCCAGGCCGAACCTAGTGCTTGGCCAGGGCGCCCGCTGCCGCCCGAGGAGGAACTTCATGAAGTGGATCACGCGCAAAAATATCAAGGTAGACCGGGTCGCCTGTCCGTGGCTGATCCAACGCTTTGTCGATCCCCAGGCGGAGTTTGTGTTTGTCGAAGAAAAGGATCTGTTGGAGCAGAGCAGCGCGCTCGGTGCGACTCCCTTCGACGCTCCGAAAATCGCGGCCATCCACCTCAATCATCGCGGTTCGCGATGCAGCTTCGAAGCCATCCTCGAAGACTTTCGCCTCGCAGACCCTGCGCTCCACAAACCTGGCTTGATCGTTCGCGCTGCCGACGTGAAGGGGCAGGAGGCCGTAGCTGCCGAGGGAATTGGGTTACGCTCGATCGCACAGGGATTCGCCGCCATGGGTCTATCGGATGAGGATCGGTTGGCCCGTCAGTTCCCCGTTTATGATGCCCTCTATGCATATGTACAAAGTCTGAGCCCCGCGTAGCGGACTCGCTGTATGGACGGGCAGCTTTGAAACTTCCTCACCCCAGCCGCGATCGCGTCCTGATCAACGCCTCCGGATTTCTGCGCTCCCTTGGCTTCGGATTTCTTGGAGTCGTGCTCGGCATTTATCTGTTTCGCACCGGCCACTCGTCCTTCCAAATTGGGGCCATTATCGCGGTGGGATTGGCGGGATCGGCCGCCGCCACTCTCTTCGTCAGTTTCGCCGCCGACCGCCTGGGACGCAGGTCTTCTCTCATCGTTCTGTCATTGCTGAGCGTGATCCCTGCGCTGGTGCTGGCTTTTTCGCCAGGCCTCGCAGTCCTTCTTCTTGCAGCTTTCTTCGGCATGCTCAATGGCACGGGGACCGATCGCTCGCCAACCTTCGTGCTCGACCAGGCCATTCTTCCCGGACTCGCTCCCGATTCGTCGCGCACATGGAATCTGGCGTTATACAACGCGCTGCTCGATGGCGGAGGCTCTTTAGGAGCACTCTGCAGTTCCCTGCCATTGCTGCTTCACGATCGTTTCGGATCGCCACTGCTCAGCGAGTATCGGACTCTGTTTTTCGCGTATGCTGGCCTATGCCTGACCGTGGCTGCCTTCTACTGGTTTCTGTCGCCGGCGGTTGAGGTCGCCACGCCGCTTCCGGCAGGCAGACAAACGTCCCCGCTTGCGCCCGGAACCAAAAGCGTCGTCGCCCGTCTCACCGCTCTGTTTTCTCTCGACGCCTTTGGGGGCGGATTTCTGACCGACGCCCTGGTTGCCTACTGGTTCTTCCGGCGATTCGGCATGGCCGAGCGCGATCTCGGACTTGTCTTCTTCGCCGTTCACGTGCTGAATGCCGGTTCTCACCTTGCCGCAGCAGGGCTGGCGAAGCGCATTGGGTTGGTCAATACCATGGTGCTCACGCATCTTCCGTCGAGCCTGCTTCTGATTGCCGTGCCTTTCGCGCCATCGCTGCGATGGGCGTTGATCCTGTTCCTGTGCCGGGAAGCGCTGGTGGAAATGGATGTTCCCACGAGACAGTCATACGTGGCAGCGGTCGTCGGCGCCAGTGAGCGCACCTTCGCCGCGGGAGTCACCAATCTGGCGCGCAACGTGTTCTGGGCCGTAGGCTCGGCGGTAGGTGGTTTCCTTATGCAGGCCGTGAGTTTCTCGGCGCCGCTTGTGGTCGGCGGCGGAACGAAAATTTTTTACGATGTGCTTCTCTATCGATCCTTCCGCCGCCTGAAACCACCAGAGGAACGTCCCGGGACCAAGGGGTAGAATCTTTGCGGCGCCGCGCTACTCGTGCATCGGAACATTTGAGAAACTGATGCCGCGCTTGCGGTTGATGCGGCAGATGACATCTTCCAGCGACTTGGCCAGCAGGTTCACTCCCTTGCGCGGCATGAGAAGCGCCTTCTCCATGTATTCTTCCGCGCCCGCTTCCAGAAGTTTTTCGCGGTTCTTTTCCGAGAGGCTGCTGAGCACGACAACGGGAATTTCCGCGGTCTTACCGTCAGCCTTCAAACGCCGCAAGACTTCCGGCCCGCTCACCTTGGGCAGAATCATGTCGAGCAGAACGAGATCTGGCTTCAACTCGCGAGCCATCTGCAGCGCACACTCCCCGTCCTCGGCGCAGATCACTTCGTACCCGGCATGCTGCAGCGCAGCTTCGTTTTCTCGGCGGATCGGCTTGCTGTCTTCCACTAAGAGAATCTTCACGTTTCGTGTCCCTCGTCGCTGCCATACCTATCGGCAGCCCGCAGGGTCATCTTTAAACAGGCTTCCACGCGAAAGGCCGTCCGCAAACTTGCGGACGGCCTTCGCTGAAACCGTGACCGGACGTCGAGACTACTTCTTCGGCTCTCCGATCGAGATCAATTCCACTTCGAAGATCAGTGTGTCGCCGGCGCCGATGTCGGGGCTGGGAGAACTGTCGCCGTACGCCAGGTCTGCAGGGATGAAGAGTTGCCACTTCGATCCGACAGGCATCAACTGCAGCGCCTCGGTCCATCCTTTGATCACGCCGCCGACGGGAAAGGTTGTGGGCTGGCCGCGTTTGTATGAGCTGTCGAATTCCTTGCCGTTGATCAGCGTGCCGCGATAGTTGACGGTGACCGTGTCGGTCGCGGTGGGCTTGGGCCCGGAGCCCTCGGTCAGGATCTTGTACTGCAGACCGTCGGGGAGAACTTTGACGCCGTCTTTCGTTTTGTTGGCCGCGAGGAATGCGTCTCCTTCTTTGCGGTTGGGAGCGCTGGCCTCGTGGGCCTTGGCTTGTTGCTCGCCCTGCATCTGGTTGCGCAGCTGCGTAAGAGCAGCTTTCATTTCGTCGTCGGTGAGCAGCGTCTTGCTGCCGGACATGGCGTCTCGCAGGCCACGGGCGACGACCGCCGCGTCCACGTTCGCTCCCAGTCCCTGCTTCTTCAGGCTTCCACCAATGTTCATCCCGAGGGCGTAGCTGGCCTTGGATTTCTGCGTGGTCAGCGTGAGCCCGGTGGCGGGCTTGGCGGCGGTGGCGGGCGCCTTCTTGGCCGGAGTCTTGGCGGCGGCGGCTGGCGTTGCCGACTGCGCGGGCTTCGCGGGTTGAGGAGTGGAAGCGGCAGGAGCATCCTGCGCCGCGGCGTTGCCCAGCAGCATGACGCTGACTGCCAACAGTGGAAGGACGAGTGCGGTAAACGGTTTTTGCATAGGTTTCTATTGTCCCATTGGCGCGATGGGATGGGCAAACGCGCCCGGGTGCTACAAGAGATGCTCTCCTTTCGTTACGAGGAGGCGACGGAAGTGCTTGCGGGTGAAGACCTTGCAGGGAAGAGCCGGGAGTTTTCCACAGTGTTCCTGAAGGAACCTTTTTTTACAGGATTGTACGTACATCTGGGAGGAATCGGCTAAGTACAGCGGGGGCAATGGGTTAGAGAGGGGAAAATAAGTGAACGCGGGTCACAGTCGCGCGGCGTTTTCCGCAACTTTCTCGGCAACATGAAGGATGTCGCGGGCGGGTTACCAGTCCTTATATTTGGTGCCGTCGAGGGCGGTGCCTTCGGATTTGGTGTACACGTCGAAGACGTTCTGGCCGCCCCAGGAGTCGGAGTCGGCATCGTCCTGCATGGAGCGCAGGCCCCACTCTTTTTTCGTCATGGGGTCGATGGGGACGGAGCGCAGAAAGCGCGTCTTCTTGCCGGCTTGCCCTTCCACTCCTTTGACCAGGGTGTCGAGATCGGGTGGATAGCCAAAGCTGTCCGCTTTGATCTGGAAAGCCCCGCGGTCTCCCATGTCTTTGTACCGGTCGATGGCATCGCGCATCTCCCACAGCGCCCGGCGGAGTTGCTTCTCCTTCTCGCGCTGAATGGTGACGCGCGCCAGGGGCAGGGCCATGAGGGTGAGAATGGAGAGGATCGTCGCCGCGACGATTAGCTCTAAGAGCGTGAAGCCGCGTTTTCGGATCGTGGCTCGCGATGGATACGATGATGGCATAATGACATTACGGGTCACGCGGATTCAGCGAGTCGGCTTCGCCTAGCCTGACTGAAAAACTAGTGTAACGTCCCGTCTGTCCCCGCATTTTCCGTCTGTCCCCGCATTTTCCTGTCCCCGCATTTTCCTGAACGATCGCTGGCTGTTCGCTAACCTAACCGCACCATCTTCGCTTCGAGACTCTACCCCTCTAAGTGCAAGGAGACCTCCGTCTCCTCTTGACTTTTACTTATCATGGATGTCCCCACGTTTCCCAAATTAGTGAACCGTCAATTTTTTCTCTAGATCTCTTGTTCGTGAGCGGATTAGAAACCCCGATGAGCCCAATCCTAGCGCTCGAAGGTCGACGGGATCTCTTGTTCCTATAGATCGGTATGCTGGATTTGAAGAAGGGGGGTGCCCCTCACCCACGATGCGTAAGTAGGCAAGAACCCTCCCGTCTGCCACGATTTCGCAATCACAATCTGAATCGATAAATTCGACGTCTGGACTGATGAATCCCATGAAGATTGTTAGGCCCTGCAGAAGAAAAGTATCTCTCACTAGCATCTCGAATGTCTTCATTGTGGCGTAACCATCTGCGGTTTCAATCCAAGCAGATCGCGGTGCCTTTCCATCCAATTCATTAGATCACCTTCAGCCGGGTTATAAAAACGCCCTTTCACAATCAAACCAAGTTTACTTTGCGTCGTGTGTAAGAATTCCTCCAAGACTGTGGCTTTGCTTGCCCCCGGGCGCACGACAATAGTGTCACCGAACGAGGAGGCTTCGATTGTTCGACCTTCTACGGCGCTCCTCATTTCAAGATAGGCCATTGCGTCCGATCCCTCTGTTGCAACAATAACTTCTACACCGCGGGCTCTGATCGCGTTGGACCGAAACCTGGAAACCTGGGAAACCTGGAAACCTGGGGACAGACGGGACGTACCCCAGTTATTTCCTCCCAATCTGGGAACCACAAAATCAAAACCAAGCCATCCGTCGTCCGCCGCCGGATCTTCTCTGTTACGTTCTTGCTATGGCTCGACTGCCGCGTGTCGTG
>DASQGJ010000045.1:0-1627 GCA_035632675.1 Candidatus Dormiibacterota bacterium | reverse complement strand
GTCTTGCGCTTTAGCTCGGCTTCGAGCGTGGCCAGCCGCCCGTCCACCTGCGCATGTTCGATCTTGCTTTGGTCCAACTCGTGCTGCAACCGCGCACAGTTCGCACGCGACGCCGCAAGCTCCGTTTGCAGTTCGCGCACCGTCAGCGCCGAATTTCCGGCGTCAAGAGTTCCGCCAATCCCGGAACTCTGCCCTTCTATCACGCGATTGCACAACTCAATGTGCCGGTTGTGGCGGTCTATGGCATCGACCGCCCGGCTCTCGGCAAGCGTTTTCGCGTTCAGCGCATCCGTCAAATATTCCGCGGCAACCCACTTGATCTGGCGCATCTTGTCCCACCAGACCCAGCACAGCATGAGCAGAATAACGATCAGCCCCAACTGGAATGACGCCAGCCGGAAGTAGGGATTGCCGACCGACTGCTCGCGAAGGTTCGCCAGTCTCCGGTCGATCTCCGTTCCCCAATTAACTTGCTGGGGATTAAGAACGCGCAAATAGAATCCGAAGATGGAATCTCGCGGTGCCACCGCGCCGACGGGAATGGGCCGGTATGGCTGCGCGGGATTGACAGCAACCACGCCAGAGCCGCTTTCAACGTATCGAATCGCCGGTTCCTTGCCTTTTCGATCTTGCCCCGGCGCGCTTTTCGCGTGCGCTGGTGGTGGTGTCTGTGGCGCCTGGCCGAATGCACCAATCGCAACCAGGAACATGAGATTCGTTCTCAGTGACATCGTCTAACTCCTATCGGCGTCGCGGAAACGCCACCATTGCCGCCAGTTTCTGATCCTTGAATCGCAGGTTGGCACCCTCAGAGTCCTCACGCGACGACTCCAGTTTTGGCAATACCGTCGGCTCAAACAGCGGTACACGGACATCGCTGGGCGGCCGCACATGCAGACGGCCGTGCAATGTTCCCTGGATTGGGTCCGTCATGAGGATCTCCATCTTGCCCTTACCAAGATTCTTGATGTGATGATCGAGGGCCCGGAATTCGAGTTGCTCGCGCTCGGATGCACCGAGCGCCTTGTCGTATCGCTCGAATCCCAGGAAATCGTTGCGCCACAACTGCTGCGTCCGTTTTTGAACTGGGATCTGCGAAGATGCTTGCTTGAAGTACTTGGCGGTCTCCTCGTCGCGGGTTTGCATCAGCATCGTGGTACCAGGCGCCGACGATACGTCCTGCTGGAACCCTTTCCCGACCTCGAGCAATTGCGGAAGGGATTGCAATGAGAACAGAAACGCTGTATTCGTGCCACGCGCCGTGTTCAGAATCTGCGCAAAGTTGCGGTAGCCGAAAGGAGCGAATTCATCCATTACGACCGAGAAGAGCGGCTTGTTCCGCCTCTTCCGCTCGGTCTCCGTTTCGTATCGCTTGCCGACGACCAGTTGTAAATTTTGAAGCATCATTTTCCCAAGGGCTTTCACCGGGGCGGTGTTCTTGTTGATGTTGAGGCTCACAAACAGGATCAGCTCGTTGTCGATGACATCGTTGATCGACAGCAGGTTGTCGTATGGACCGGTGATCACGCTCAGTTCGTCGTCGAGGAACGTCATGCACTCATTGAGCAACCCCTGGATCTTCGGTACGCGGTCGCGGTCTCCGAAGGACTGGAATAAGTTCTTGGCT
>DASQGJ010000044.1:0-27127 GCA_035632675.1 Candidatus Dormiibacterota bacterium | reverse complement strand
GATGATCTCAAGGGGGTGGGCCTAACCGACCAACAGTTCCTCGATGAGTTCTATGCAAATTTCACGAAGGACGACAATCTGGCGGCGATTCGGCAACGAATAAAAGATGCCGAACTACTAGACCCGCAAAAAACGCCCGGGATGAAGGACATCCACGTGAAACTCTTCGAGATCCTTGTCCTAAGCCTGAAGGCCAACGCACCCAAGTATTCGCCCCCTCCCTGCCCAAGCCAGCAAGCGCTGGAGTCGATAATCGCCGCGATAAACAACGCCGCCGAAGTCGAGATGGCGAAGAAGTGAGGTCGGCGAATCATGAGATTACCCAAGAACATCTACGATTTGGTAAAGACTTATTTGGATCACCACGGTTGTTGGCACTTTCTGAGACTGATCGATGATGATTTAGGTGGGCAGCAGGTCAGGGACAGGTGCTTCCCGCCGGGAGACCTTTGGCCCAAAGGTCTACGCGCCCAAGGCCAGCCAGGCAGCGGAGAGGATTTCTTGAAGTTTCATCGGCTGATGATACGAAACTTCAAGTGGATCCTCATGACGGTTACGCCACAAAAATACTTTTACGTCCCTTGGGCGGACTTTCCGAACTGGCTCTCCGAGATTCTCGATGCCATGGATCCGTTCTATCGGCAGCGCCTAGGTTGTGCGATCGATGAAAAAGTCCTGAACACAACCTTGGACGAACTGGGCCGGCTCATTGAGGGCAGACCTGACAAAGCAACATTTCCAGATGTCCATTCCAAGGTGCACTTGCTGGTCTCAATCTATGAGCAGAATGTTTTTGGGCCTCAGCCGGCCTGCGACATGAGCGACCCGCGTGTCGCGGCATACAACGAACACTTCTGGAAATTCCACGGCTGGATTGACGAGATATATGCACGGTGGCAGACAGCCCACGGAGAAGCCGTCGACCAGTCTCCACTAAAACCGATGGAACCGATGGAGATGTGTCCCGAGTGCAAGCATCCGTTCGAATCTGTCAATCCTTGGCTAGCACAGTGGCAGGCGTACCTACGGTCTCGCTCCTGACGCAGTATAAGGCTAGCAATTTCATCCAACATCAGCCCCTAGCCCGTGGGGGCTTTTTCCTGTCCCCTTTCCCCTCCCTTCCTCGCCTTACCTACTGAGCACACGGACTTGCCTGGCGGAGTTTGAACCCCGCGCGGGCTTGATCTGGCGCTGCTCAGAGGAGGGCTGCTATGGCTGTCGAGGAACTGGCTAAGACTCTGACTGTACCGTTTGCGGCGGGGTTCGTGGTGCAGCGGTTTCTGGAGATCGTCGATCCTTTCACCGTGAAGTTCATTAAGGATCCCGCCACCAAAAAGATCGTGCTGGGAATCGTCTCGCTATCGATCGGGATGGCGCTGGCGGCCAGCTTGCACCTTCGGATATTTCACGACCTGCTGCAGTTCGACTGCGACGACTTACTTATGAACCTGCTGGACTACTTCGCGACCGGGGTGTTCATTAGCGGCGGCACCGAAGGCTTCAACAGCCTGCTTAAGTTCGCCAACTACAAGAAAGAAGCCACCAAGGGCGACGCCGTGAACAAGCTGAAGGATGCCAGCTCGGACGCAATCAAGAAGGTAAATGCGCAGTAGGTGTGCCACGGATGCAGGCGCCTGCCCAATCGGCGGGCGCTCGCTGACTAGCAAAAATCCGGAACGGACGTGTTCCCGAGCGAGAACCGAACGCTACAAGAATCACAAAAGGAGACAGTCATGACTGCAATCACTTCGTCCAGAGAGTTATCGCAAGGCTTGATCGCAACGCTATTGCTTATGACATGCCTTGTGTTGATGGTTTCAACGTCCAGGGCGCAAACTGGCCGGGTGCCGACGCCGACGAGGGGCAACTATAAAGCCAATATCGCAATTCAACAGAAGGCGTCGACTACGCAGGTGAATAAGTTCCTGCAGTTTGACGAGCACTTGGACACGAAAGGGCCCTATGATTTTGGCTCCATCGGCCTTGGACTTATGGGCTTTCAAATTATCGACATCAGTTCCGTCGGCAAGATCACCAACATCGATATTAAGGACAGCAACGACGCATCTCCCTCGCCGCTGTTCAAAGCCGAACTCGGGGAGAAGAACTGCAACTCGAATCCATGCCTGATCGTGGGCTTCATGCCCTCGGACGATCACAGTGTCGTTCACGCGACCTTGACGATTACTACTGACAGCGGAAAGACGTCGGTATATGCGCTGATTGGCCGAGGCTCCGCCGCGGCATGTCTGCCCGCCAAATCATTGTTTTTTCCTCTTAGTCGAGGCATGGCAGTGGGTGCGGACTTTCCAGTTCCTGACGGCGTTCCTACAGAGGCCGCTGCTCGACTTTACAAGGATTTCGGCGATCCTCTGAAGAAGTTGTTAGTGAATTGCTTCTACTCTACCAATGGACTGTTTTCCTACTTCAACCAATTCCAATCCATCTACAACGCAGCCTCCGGCTCAACCACGCTCAACGCACAGCTTGGATCATTGAACTTCACCAATGGAATGCAGATCACTGTGGGTACCAACCCCCAGGTTGGGTCCTCATCTTCATCTTCCAACCCAAGCACGGCAGTTTCAGTCTTTCGATCTTTCCGGTCAAACGCAATGCCGGCCGCATCCGTGTCCACCATACCGACTCTCTCCGCAGCCTCGGCTGCCCAAGCTGCGCAGAACGTGATCAATGGGGGAACTGTATACGCTGAGGATCTGTTTCCAGTGTTTTTCAAGAGCTCCACATACAGTGTCGCCACACTCTCGACCGCAATAAAAGAGGGCGTCGACCTTCAGAAGTTCAATAACACAAGCATCACGGCCAGCAATCCCCCCACGCACACCTTTGTTGGGCTGGAAGGGTATTTTCAGCTTACTTCCTCCAACGACGCGGCCAACTCGAGCGATCCTGCCGGCTCGATCTTCCTGGGAGGAAGCTATGGCTACAGTCTGATGAATCACTCTTACTCCATCCAAAACGGATTCGGGGGCAGGGTCAACAGTCAGATTGCCCAGGTGAGTGCGGGAATCTTGCTCAATGGAGTAGTCAAAATTGCGGCTTACCGGGGCTTTGGACCGTCGCAAAGTTACATCGACAGCACCAGTATGGCGCAGAGGACAGTCAACAATTTCCGAACCTGGTCCATTGCGATCTCATATCAGAAATCGGGGGCAGGGAAGACGAAGTGAAAGCCCGATGCAGGTTGGCCACATGTCCGTAAACATCTTCCCGCACCCAAGGATGGAAAACCGCAAGTCACTCGATTCGAGCGATCCTTCGACTCAGAGGAGGGGGCTTGTTTGAAGAATGGCGGAGTGCGAACTCGCACTCCGCCAGAAATCTAAAGGTGATGGGTTTATGCAGCTGTCTTGCGGGCCTTCGGCTTTGCTTTGGCCTTCGTTTTCTTATCTCGTTTCGCAGCAAGTTCGTCTGCCACGGCCTTCTGTAGTTTGGCAGTATCCACTCGGTAGCGTTTGGCGGCGTCCATGAGAACGTCGTCGTGGCTTGCGGTGGATCGCTGATACGCTGAATCGAGCAAGCTGATTTCCAAAACCAGTTTGCAAAGTTCGGCCTCATCATACGTGCTTACTTGCTTGGCCAGAAGCTCCTGAGCGGACGCAGAGTCCTTCTTCGCCTCCACCTTGTGCCGCTTCGCCAGAGCCGGGACTTGGCTGTAGGCGAGGTGGCCGATGAGGTAGTGGGCGACTGCCAGCAAGTCGGCTTTCTTTAATGGAGCCGATGCGCGTTGGAGGATCGTAGCCAAAACACGATGGCGAGTCGTAATGGCCAGTTTCTCCTTCTCGATGCGCTTCCGTTCCTCTGCCCGCTCCCGCTCTACTTGCTGCGGAGAAGGCGTGTTGGGGTGGTGCACACGGCAAGCTGGATCGGCACAAACCTTGACGACCTGTCCGCGCTTACCGCCGTCCATGACGATTGCCTCAGCCATCTTCTCGCATGGCTTCTGGTTAGCGGGGAGCTTGGTGCTTGCGCCGTTTGCCTTCGGCTTCTTGATCTCCAACTCCACATACCGATTCCGACCCAGAGGAGCGCCCTCGCGGGAATTCCACGCCGCCGAAATCTGGATTAGCTGCGGCTTGGCTTCCAGAGTCTTTTTCACAGAAGCGTCAATCTTGGCCCGGAAACAGTCGGGAGACGTGCATGAATCTTTGCGCACGTCCGGGAAGAGTAGTTTGTTGAATCCGGTTCGTTTCGGACAGTTCGCGCACGAACCTGCTTCGGGAACGAGTGTCTCATCCTGCTTGTCAAACGGCGCAGACGCCAGTTGTAGCAAGATGTTCGACTCAATCCATGCGGCCAACTCCCGCACGGGAATCAGGACTTGCGTGTTGCCTTCGCTTGTCCACTGTCCGCGAAACGCGGCTGCGAAGGCTTCCTGCTGTTGCGAAGCCGGGAGCTTGGCGATCAGCAAAGCGTGGCCGATGGTGATCTGGTCTTTCAGAAACGCCTCGGCCACGGGCGGGATGAGGTCAGCGAGTCTGATACGACCGTAGACATATGCCTCGCTCTTGCCAGCGCGTGAGGCGATGGTGGCGATGGTATAGGCAGGCTCTCCGAGTTCCAAAAGCGATTTGAAACCCAGAGCTTCCTCAAGCGGGTGGATGTCCTCGCGTTGCAGGTTCTCAACGCACTGGGCTTCGATGGCCTCGGCATCCGTGAGCTTGACTACGCGGACGGGAAGTTTTTCGAGTTCCGCCAGTTTCGCCGCTCTGAGGCGACGTGCTCCGGCGACAACCTCGTACTTGCTTTCCTCTAGTTCGCGTACCAGAAGAGGGGCCAGAATCCCTTGCGTCTTGAAGCTGGCGGCTAGTTCTTCGAGGCTCTTGGCATCAAATCGCTTGCGGGGATTGGTTGCTGACTCTGCAAGCGCGGTGATGGGAACGCTCCGGTATTCGTGGTTGTTCATTGCATTTTGCATACTCGGCATGATCTTTTCTCCTCTCATGTGTGTTTGGTCATGTGTTGGTGGACTCGGCGCACACGTCAGGCTTGAAAACCAAACGGTGCAGATGTTGGCGTGTTATGCGGCTGCCGCGAGTGCCGCTGGCTCGGGGGCAATGCCCCCGAGGATCACGGCAGCGGTTTGTTGAACGGCTTCCAAGCTCTCACGCAGAAGATTGGCGTCTCCGTGCCAAAGCTGGATGTAGTCCTGGGATGAGGTTCCGTTCTGAAGCCCGACAGATTGGCAGACCACGAAAGCCACGGCTTCGGCCTCCGTTTCGCGGATTTGTTTGGTGGTCAGGGTGCGGCGGTCGCCACGATGCAACATTTCGTGAGCGATCTCATGCACAAGCGTCGAGAACTCCTCGGCTGGCTGCATCCCGGAAAGCAGCTTGATCTTGCCGCCATACGAGAGACCTTTTGCCGGAGCAATTCTTTCGGAGAAACTAATCTCGACGCTTTGGGATTCAGCGAACTTAAACAGGCGTTCGCGGTATCCGCTCACGTCGCCATTGACTTCGGTCAGGGTGGGGAGTTCCTTGCCTTCGGTTTGGCTGACATCAAAAACGTAGACGGCCCGGAATCCGTACAGCGTCCGCTGACCCTCCGTGGTTGCGTCTTCACTCGGTTCGTCGGTCGCTACATCCTTCGTGCTACGTTTTCCGACCATCGGGGCGAGAATAAAAATGCCTTTTTCTCCCCGTTTAACGAAGCGGCCAAGCGAGTTCCATGTCCGAAGTCCGGCAACATTGGTAGCATCGGCCTTCTGGCGTGCGATGAGCATAATGTTGCCGAAGCTGTAGGTGTGAAACTTCGCCATTGCTCCGAGGTATGCGTTGAGGACTTCACTGTGACCGGACTCCAATGCTGCAACGAGGAAATCTACGGCCTCTTTGGTTCGTGTGTTGACTTCTTCTAATTTCATGTTTTTTCCCTTTCTGCCGTCTCCGGCTTGTTTCTTCCTTCACTTGAGCGGCAGCGGGAAGAAACAAGACGGAACGGTGAAAGGGACAGAACGGAGGCTGGGGAGGGTGGCAGGGCGTGAGTGAAAGCGCGGTGAGTGCAAAACGGGGGTTGGGGTTCGTTTGGCGCGAAACCGGCGCAGTCCGAAACGCCCGTCCGAGCCGTGGCCGAACGGCGAACACCCGAGCGCAGCGTAGTGAGAGGAAAGACGCGCAGCCTTCCGTTTGCTAGTGTTAACGTCACTTGCCCAGGAAAGTTTATTGGAGGATAGAAACAATCTTCCGAAATAGAGAACTGTGCGCCCGGCAACGGATTGCCGTTAGATGCCAGGAGTCAACAACACAAGTGGCACGGAGGGACATCTCGCATTGCATCTAAGAATGGGTGCCCCAAAATGTAATCAGTTTGTTGGTCAGCTTTGCTAGGTCTCTTGTCTGGCATTCCCAAACTACGAGCACCTTCCAATTCGCTCGGCGAAGTTTTCGTCGTGCATCCCTGTCACGCTGTTTGTTCTTAAGCAACTTCGTCGCCCAGAAGTTCCGCCGAATCGCTGGCATCGGCCTTCCCAGCTTGTACCAGTGTCGATGCCAGAAGCGCATATCACTTGTCTTCTTTTCGGGAATACAAGATCGGGCGACCTCGGTAGGTTGCGGTCACGGAGGCGTTACCGATATCCCAAGGAATGAACGAGCCAGCGCACTACAAGCTCTGGCCCCGTGTGCTTGCCTCGGATCTGCGACATGCGAGACTGCGCTGGGCTTCGTGTTAGTACGTTAGCCATTGAGCGCATGATATGATCTCGGGCGATGAAGGCGCAAGCGATCCCGCAAGCGATGCCACAAGATGTAACCGGGTTGGCAGATCACGAACTAATCAAATTGCGGCATGATGTTGAGAAAGAAGTACGGCGCAGAGGGCTAAAGCTTACAGTCGGTGATATCGGCGAGCGGCTGGTTGTGGCACATTTCAACGATACTGCGGGCCTTCCGAACCTTCAGATTGCTCCGGCAGGCACCAAGAACATCGATGCTCTGTCGCGGGATGGAGACCGATACTCGATAAAGACTGTCCTGGATGCCAAGAAAACGGGAACTGTGTATCCGGACCGGGATAAGCCCGACAAGCAACTATTTGAATTCCTCTTAATTGCAGCTCTGAGCGAGGATCGCACTCTCAAATCTATTCATCAGCTCTCGTGGGATCAATTCCTGGTGGTAAGGTGTTGGGACAAGCGCATGTCGGCGTGGTACGTTCCGTGCAGCACCAAAGCGTTTGCCCATTCGACAAGGCTGCTCTAGTGTTAATCGAGCAGATCCTCAATGCTTTCGACTTTCAGGTCGGGGATACCGACAGAGCCGTAAAAGCTTACAAAGCATGCCTGCAACGCCTCCGCATAAGGAGAGACAAGAGTGGCTATGCCATCAAAATCCTTGGCAACTTGGCCGTATGGAATGCTCTCCATCTGCAATAAATCAGCGTAGAGGTGTGGAATCTCCAGAAACGCGGGCAGATACCAATGCCGTCCTTCCGGTGTTCTGTCAGTTTGCGCTGGTGAACGGGTCCAGCCTCCAAGCTTCTTGTACTTTGCTTCTTTTTCAGCTTTTTTTGCGTTAGCGATTTTCTCTCCCAGCACATCTGTTGCCTTCACAGTCTTAATCGTCAGCACATAGTCTGCGCGGGGATTTTGCTGCCCAGGATGCATAAAAAGGTGACAATGCGGCGTCAATACCACGCGAAAATCACCTTTGTTTTGCTTGTGACGAAGCACATCGCCGAGGCTGTAGTAGGCGCGAGGCAACTTCGGGTACACGTAGTATTCTGACCCAAGGCGGCTAAGAACCGGAACAAAAGTTGCACCGTCGTGGTGCAGGTCTCCCATCTGAATCGCGGCACGTCTCCGAATAAGCCGCTCAACTAAATCTGGATCTGATTTGCCAGCTTTCGATATCGCGTCCCAATTTTGTTCGAGAAACGGCCATAGAAATGAGGCTGCCGAACTCTCAAGCTCTTCATGCAACTTTCTAGCGATTTGCGGCACACCTGACTTCAATACTTGCGTGATCGCACGATCAATATCTCCGGCTTTGCTCTTGTCGGCCCAGATCACAAAAGGTGATGCTATTAAAGTGGCTGGTTTAACGCCGCTGCTATAGACGACGAGCGGGCAAAACTTCAACCCTCGATAAGATTTGACCATCTTTAAGACATCCGCGTCTCCGTTCTTGGTGGGACCGCGGTAGGTGTCCGAGATGATGAGGTCGTAGCGCCGGAGTGGATCGGAAGCTAGTGTTAACGCGTCCGCAAAGTCTCCGCAAGGATGCAGAGTTACCTCAGTTCGATTTTGCTTGAATATCGGAGGTAAGTCTTTGGTAAAACCCTTGAGGTCACCTGGATCGTCTTCCACAAGGAGCACTTGTAGCGCCATATCATTATTTCCTAAAGTCCAACTCGTTCCTCAAAGCTTGCCTCGAAGCATGCTCCGGTTAGTGGGCCATCATCGCGATAGATCAGTTTGCCGTACATGTCTATGACTTGGCGGGCAATAAAGAGGCCCAGCCCCATGCCATGTGGCTTTCGCGAGAATTCTGCGTCAAACACGCGATCCCGGTCCTCAGGAGGAATTCCCGGCCCATCGTCTGCAAAGAGTATTCGGAAGCCGTGTTTGAGCGCCGTAAGACGAATGTCGATTTTTCCGCCTTTGCCGTCACCGTGATGACGAGTGAGCCAATAGATGCTGTTGTCTAGCAGGTTCGCCACAACCTGTCCCAAGTTGGATCGCGACATGTGAACAATCAGAGGTTTGGTCGGCCCTTTCTGCAGAACAGCAATCTTCTGCTTTGCTAGCAAGCTGGAGTACAGTTCAAGATTGCCCTGAATCTCTTCCTGAACGCTGAACGAAGACGTTCTCCCTCGGCGGCCCGCCGATTTTGGAACTAGCCGCTCGCGCAAATTGTAGATTTGCTCAAGCCAAGCCCTTAGTGTTGTAAAGCGTTGTGTGACTTCCTCATCCAGGGGCCCCCCCCACATCTTGACCATCGCTCTTTCCAGATCGTCTAAAGCCCGGTTTGCCCGGCCCAGCGGTGCCCCGATCTCGTGGATCACCACATCCACCAACTGTCCTAGGCCTGCGGCCATGAGCATACGAGAGTAGTGCTCCTGCAAGCGCTCCACGCCTTCCCTGATGTCGACGTCTTTTTTTCGCACCAGAGCCGCAACTGGATGCTTCTTGCCTAGTTGTTCGTCTGCCTCCTTGACGACTTCCGACATGTCGAACGGTTCGAACAGCGTCGACATTTCTTCGGGCTTCGCTTCTTCGCGGGGCCGAACGGCGTATCGCTCCGCTTCAAGAAGAGCCAAAACGCGCTCAAACCACCCTTGAAGCTCCTCGTAAGCATGGTTGTGTACAAATCCCTCTCGCGTTGTTCGGTCAATAAGCCCGGCATTGTTGTTCCGGGAAATCCGAATCGCGGCGATAATCTGATTGTTTGCGAGCCGCAGAGTTGGATTCTGCCTACTGCGAGTATCCAGACTTAGCCAATCAAGTCCGCGTTCACCATACGGGTGAACTCGAAACCCGTCGCGATAGACGCTCACGCCGGAGAAGTCGTTTAAGATACTCCGCAACCCAGTCATGCTGAGATCAAACTGCAACATGTAGGGTGTTAACCCTGGCCGATCACGATCCCACGCACGAATTTCGACAGCGAAAGCACCGCACCCCACAACCTTCCCCTTGTCGCCGACCGGAGCGTTTTGAAACGTCTTCCACGGCTTACCGTCGATTTCCATAGCTCCGTTGAATAAACCATCACCTGACAGTTCTCCGCTCAGCCGGTACTTCGGTACCTTGGTCAGACCGTGTGGCTCAACCTTGCCAGTGAGAGCCGAAAACGCCGGAATTTGTAAATCGATTTCGAAGTCAGAAATCTCTGCTGCACCCTGATTTGTTTGAAATGGCGATATCAGCCGAGACAGGCGATTGTGGAGGGCTTTGAAATCATCCTCCGTCCAGTGTTTTCTAGCATGTAAACCGATTAGAGTTAACGATGTCCCATGTTTCAGCTCAGGCAGAGGGGTAACGTCATAATCGATTGAGACCTCATCAAGATAGCTTTCGTCGTTAAACTTGCCCCATTCCAATAGTACTGTAACTCCCTCTTCATCACCCTTGGATCGAGTCTCCATGTACATCGATTGAGCGAGCCGTGCGGCCGCAAACCTGCCAATCCCTTTTGCTCCCTGATAGAGGCGCCCACCTGGCGACCGCTCCTGACGTTTCTTGAGAACCGTACCGGGTTCGAGCCATGCACCGAGAACGGTCTGCAAAGTCATGCCGCAGCCATCATCGGCAACTGTTAGCGTGTCTGGATCGAGGACATCTTGACCCGAAAATGCAACCCGCACCGTCTTCGCGTCCGCGTCATAGGCGTTCTTGACTAGTTCCACAACAGCCACGGGCTCGTCGCTGATTAATTCATCACCGATCAGAGAGATCAGGCGTGCGCGTGCGCGCATGATTGCGTGACCAGACTTACTGCCGCCAGCATTCACCAATTCGTCCATTACTCTGAGCTCCGCTTGGTTTTCCCAGCGCTGAGAGCGGAAACAACTCTACGCATGACCGGAGCACATACTGCATTACCCATCATTCGAATGCGGTCACGCCGAGTCCCATGTTGTAGCTTGAAACTTTGCGGCAAGCCCATTGCCCGCTGGAGTTCTGGCACCTGCAGCATGCGCATAATGTGTCCGGATGCTTCAGGTTTCACGAGTGCAAAACGATCAAGCGTAGTGATAGTGCGCAGAGGAGCGTCGATCTTTTGCCAGCCGCCGGCATGATCTGAGCCGTAATAAACGATCAGAAACGGTTTGCTCTTGCCAAGTTCACATATAGCCCTATCCGCCCGCTGCAGGGTTGCTTTGGCACGCTCTTTCGAACGCAACGGCGTGTATTTATAGGTACCATTCTGATCGATAACATGAACAGCACCTTTGATCTTGCATGGCCGAAGAATGATCGGCACTGGCTCCTCTTCACGATCACAGGAAATAAACAGCCGCCTCCGGCTTTGTGGAACTCCAAAGTCTTTGGCGTTGAGCACCTGCTGGCGAATGGAATAGCCCAATGCTTCCAAATCCGCCAGGAACTCCGCGTAGCGACTCCAGTTGCGCATGCTTACGACGTTCTCTACAACAATCCACCGAGGCTTGATTGCCTGCGCAAAGCGAACCACTTGAAAGGCTGTATCCTTGCTCTCTTCGCAGCGAGGCCGATTGCCTTTAGCTGGACTGTGGTTGGTGCATTCAGGCGACGCCATTAAGAGGTCAACCTTGCCCAAGGACTTTGCAACGTCAGATGCGTCCAGCTCTTCCAGTTTTGAATGGTAAAAGCGAGCTTCGGGGAAATTGTCGGAATAGACCTTTCCGGCAAGGTCCCAAGCATCGAATGCTGCCACCATGCGAAAGCCTGCGGCTCGCGCTCCGGCGCTACTGCCCCCCGCCCCGCAAAATAAATCGATGCCTCTTAGCAAAGAGCTTATTCCCCCTTAGGCTGCTTTCTCACTCAGGCCAGGTTACCAGGCTCGATGCATGGAAACCAGGCAGACTAACTTGCAAGTACCTGCACAGTCAATAGCTTTGAGGTCCGTTGCAAAAACGATCAGCGCTTTAGGAGCCGGCAATCTCGTAGCGTTTCCGTGGCGAGGAAAGCCAATGCACAATTCTTTGGATCAGGTCCGAGAACTCCAAGCGGCGTTTCCCTCGCAGAGCACACTCCCAAACGGTCATAACACGCCAGCCCTTAGATCGTAGCTCCAACAGGTTCTTCTCGTCGTTTTCGCAGTTCTTGGTTATCTTGCGCCGCCAGAACAACGCATTGGTTCTGGGCCATTGGAAGAGATGGCACTTGTGCCTATGCCAGAGACACCCGTGAACGAAAATAACGGCCCTATGCTTGGAGAGCACAAGGTCGGGGCATCCGGGCAGGTTGCGTTGGTGAAGCCTGTAGCGAAATCCGAGCGCATGTAGCCCTTTCCGGACCAGGTATTCCGGCTTGGTGTCTTTGCCGCGAATTCGCGACATGCAGTAACTGCGCTGTGTGGGAGTGAGCATATCCGCCATGGTGAAGGCATTTTATCGTGTACGGGGACATGGCAGCCCGGTTTGTCTGGATAATTTCGTTCTGTTGTGACAACATCAGTGTCGGGCAAGTTATACAATTTAGACGGGATAGGGAACCTCTGGCCGAAACTCCCACAGATTCCGCGCGCATGTCATCTCCCCTCGCGGAGATGGAGCACGCGGTTCTCTGTCGATTTCCGGTGCTCCGCCTGCTTGAGTTTTCAGACCAATCTCAGTCGTGTCCGTTGAGTCTTCCCCCGTTCGTGGGCCTAATCGGGACCTTGCTCGAAACCGTTGAGAAACCTTGTTGTGTGGTTCTGCCTGATTGCTCTGGTGTGGCCATTGCGACTTGTACACTCGTTGCGGTCAATCGGTTAAGGGCCGAGTTCCCGGATCTTCTGAGGAACCATGCATCAGTCACCTTCAGAAAGGGAGTTGACAATGTCCTGGTGCATCCAGCGCAGCTTGTCTATCGCTATGAAGGATTCTTCAACCCGGATTTCTTCAAGCTCGGAATTGTGGACAGAAACGATAGCAGGTCATTGCCAGTAAAGGATATCGCCAGGTTAGAGAAGACAACGCGGAAACGGCCAAAAGGCCAACTGACATCGGACCTCGGGCAGCGTCAAGATTCAGTCCTCGGATCATTGCTTGATATCAAGGCGAGCCTTAATCGTAACGTGTTGGTCAATCACGTTTTATTGCTGGGAGCTAGATCGCGCTTAGTCGAAGAACTAGATGAGTGGGCAATTCAGCTTGCCACGGGCAATGGACGGATCAGAAGACCGATGAAAGACGAGGTTCCGTTCGGGAAGGTAGTCGAAGGTGGACATCTTGCACTTTTGGATGGTTATGTCGCGGAAGGCGAGCCGCTAGTCGCCATCGCTTCGCGGTCTGTCGACCTTGCAGCGCATTGTGAGCAGGCAGGAAGGCTTACGAAGGGAGTTCTCGTGAGCGACATCGACCAGCTCGTAAGAGACCTTCGGTCGTACGATTCCATAACAGAAAATCAGCGGACTGTGATTCTTGCGACAGATGCTGAGCGAGATGCCGTCCGCTTACTTGAGGAACGCGGATGCGAGATTTGGCGGTTCTCGCCGGAGGAGATTCTCATGGGTCTCCCGTCCGGAGCTTCGACGGGGCCGCTTGCGAATCTCATCACAAAGGTTTCGAGGGTTCGGAATTTAGTGATCTCGGAAGTGGTATGTAAGGAAGACAGTTTGGACTCTGCTGCCGGCGAGCTGAAAGAAGCGGCAGAAACGCTTGCGTCGGCGGATAACGGCACAATTCGTGAATTGCTTTATTCGTTGTTTAGGCTTCTGATGCTTTGCGCAGAATATGTAGGTCAAGATTCTGAGCACTTTTCTGAGGGTGCGACAAGACTCGTGGAGAGCACAAAGGGTCAATTGCGTACAGCAAGAATGTGGTTAAGCGATGAGACTTTCGAGCAAATCAATTCCGCACTTGACAATATGCATATTGCCGCTGTGAAGCTAAGTGAGTCGAGTCTCACGCCGAAAGGGACAGTCCTGATTGACGCGTTAAGGAATGGTAACTCTAACGGGACTCAGTGTGCCGTCATTGTTGCTCGATCTCGTCTGGAGGATGTTCAACAATGGCTCGCGAAATCAGGCGTTGCTGCCCAGATTTATTCAATAAACGACATACCCGAAAACGAAGTCTTTGAGAGAGTGTTGGTACTCTCCTGGCCCCGTTCTAGCCGCTTCGATGATTTGGTTCATCGATACCTTACGACCGATCTGCGTCTTGTTGCATATGACTTTGAAGGGAAATGGCTGAGTCAGTACCGTCGGCGTTATAAGCGATCCGCCGTTTCAAAGATGCTCTTAAAGCGAAAGCTTCAGCTGCTTGGCGTATCGTCCGGCGTTCACGCTTCTGTGTCAGATGCCGCTGATGACTCATCAGAGTCAGGTGGAATAGTGAGTTTTGACATCACCGAGGAGCGATTCCTTTCACGACGTAAGGGTACGCGAAATGTTGAACTGGGAACATCTGAGCAAGAAATGCTCGTTGACGCGTTGTACGTCGACTTTGTAGGACCTACGTTTGCATATTTGACGGAAGGTCACGAGCTAGCTGTTCTGAATCAATATATTTCCGGAGAAGGCACGGGAACGAAGGTACCAATGCGTTCCGTTGACCAGTTGAAGGCTGGGGATTATGTATTGTTTCGCGAATCTGGCGACTCGGATATCATCCGTTTCCTGGCGGAAGACGAAGTGGGCAAGGAGCAGTATCAGGTTTTACGAGCGGAGGCCACACGGTGGCGAAGGGCGTTGAATAGCCTGGGCAAGGACCCCCGAGCAGTATGGGAGCGCCTTCGCGCCGTTGGGTTTTCTCGCCATCTGCTAACCGTGAAGGCATGGCTGTACGACGAGAGCAGAATTTGTCCGAAGAGTGTTGAGGACGTTCGCAAGATTGCAGAAGCGTCAAATGATAAAGAGCTCCTCGCGTCGTTGGCCCAATTGGAAAAGGCTAAAGACGAATTGATGAGCCTCCACATTAGTGCAGGTTTTCGATTGACGCAGCTGTTGATTAAAGAGCTGCCAGGGAAGCTTGGTGTGCTTAAACGTGGCGAAACGGAACTTGATCTTGGGGTCGGCAAGGTTTGGATTGTAAGAATTCAAGATCTTGAGCGTTCTCCGTCAGCCCAGCGACGCTCTCAGGTTAATCGACTTTTATGGGATGCCACACTCTCTTAATGGCTACGCTTTATGGCCAGAATGATTCCTCCCCAATTCGAGCAAAGCACGGCGAGCGGAGCGGAGAAGCGCATCTTCCATCTTCTCGAGAATGACCCTGATACTAAAGAGTGGTTTGTGCTTCACTCTTTGGGCCTCACGCACAGGAGCTCTGGTCCGTATGGGGAGATTGACTTCGTAGTACTCGTGCCTTCAGGTGCAGTGGTGTGCTTGGAAGTGAAGGGTGGCCGAGTTCGCTGTGAGAATGGCTGTTGGAAGACCACTGACAGGTTCGGAGCGGTGAAGGACTTTAAGAGAAGTCCATTTCTTCAGGCGCGGGAGGGGATGTTCTCTCTTTTGCGTGCGATCGAAGTGAAGTTCGGAAAGACAAGCGATCATTGCCTTTGCCTTTTCGCATATGCGGTGGTTTTTCCCGATGTTGAGCCGCCGCCCCAAACTCCCGAATTCGAGTTGTGGGAGGCGATTGGCAGAGATGATCTTCGGAGTCCAATTTCACGACTCCTCTTGAAGCTCGTCTCATTACAGAGGAAAAAGACCTGCTTCACGCGCATACCTGCTGCTCCTGAATCTTGCATCCGAGATATACGTCAGTTCCTTCGTCCGGATTTCGATCGTGTGGTAAGCCGGCATACTGTAGTGTGCGAGGCGGAAGCATCTCTAATATCGCTGACGGAAGATCAGTACGTCGTTTTGGATATGATCTCTGGCAACGAACGATGCCTCATCGAGGGTGCGGCAGGTACTGGAAAAACACTCCTAGCACTTGAGTATGCACGAAGGCAGGCACTCGTGGGGAAGCGGGTCCTTTTGGTCTGCTTCAATCGCCTACTCGCGGACTGCTTCGAGCAATCCGCGAAAGAATGGAGTCAACAATCTCTGGTGGCGACCAGCTATTTTCGCTTCTTACGCAGCTTGGTGTTGACATCACAAGTTCGGGAGGAATTCGAGACCGCGGCGGCCACTGCAGACCAATCGACGTTGTTTTCAGACGTGTTGCCCTTCTATGCCCTCCTTGCAGCAGAGTACCAACAGCCATCGATTGATGCTGTGGTAATTGATGAGGCTCAGGATCTCTTGAAGCCGGAGACCATTGATGTAATCTCCGCGTTGCTCAAGGGCGGAATTGCCGGGGGGAGATGGTATGCATTCGGTGATTTCACCCGACAGTGTTTGTATGGCAATGTATCTGCCGGCTTGGACGCGCTTGCTTCAAGGTGTCCACATTTCGCACGCACGAAACTGCAAACAAATTGTAGAAATACTCGCAGAATTGGCGAAGAAACGGCGCTCCTGTCTGGATTTACAGCGCCGCCGTATAAATTGGGTCAGATTGATGGTCTACCAGTTGATTACAGATATTGGAGAAATCAAGAACACCAGCTGGAGAAATTGAGCGACGTGGTACGGGCCTTAATGAATGAAGGATTCGATCCCAGGGATATTGTGCTCGTCTCACAACATAAATTTGCGGATTCAGTGGCCTCAAAGCTAGGATGCGCTACACGAACACGTGGAACAATTTCCTCAACGGAGTTGCGGTCGGGTGCTGTGCACGGCCTGTCGGCGTCGACCATTGCATTTGCGACGGTTCAAGCATTCAAAGGTATGGAAAGCAGCGCCATCATTTTTTGTGATGTGGAACAGGTCGAGAATGAGGAGCCGCAGGCGCTACTGTACACCGGGATGTCTCGGGCGCGCAGCCTGCTAATCATGATGGTCCACGATTCGGTTAAGGAAGCAATTGCGAAGTCGTTGGTTCGCAAGCTCCAGGAAGGTTGGAAGTCGTGAACACGTCTGAGGTTCGTCAGAAGATAATTGAGTATCTCCGCAAAGAGCTCATCGGTCCGGCTCCCGGCTTTCCCGCCATGCAGCTAAACATGGAGGAAATCCTTCGTTCTCAGGACCCTCCGAGACTTCGGTACAGTTCCGGTATTTTGTTCCCAACCCGAGCCGACGTTTCAAATCAGCTGGACATAGAGGAGGCCGAGGTTTTAACAGCGGAAACCGGACCAACTGACGAACCTCATGAGACGTCCCCGTCGAGTAGTGGATCAGAGCTTGTAGATTCACCAAATCCTGTAGACCAGCAGCCCGAGACAGATGTTGATCTCAATCTCGCGAATCAGTACCTTCCGAGCGCGATGGGTGTCAGCGCCTTGGTTACGGTTGTAAGCCGCTTGGTTGTCAAGATTGAGACCGCGCAATATGAAAAGTGTGACCTGCCCGGATTCGGGAAGCCCAAAGCAAAGGCGACAGAAAAAGCAACCTCGTGGGCTTGGCTGCGCAAGCCTCTCTCGGAGGCGATAGTTCTCGAACCGTCTGAACTCCTAACAGGATCAGTGGCTTACCTCGAAAAACCAATTCAGATTCAGAATGGTTCCAGGCTGGGCTTGCACATTGTCAGTCGACCCTATAAGCAACAGAATCATCCAAACGCTCGACTCATCACATTTACTCTCATCAACCGAAATCAAACTGTGAGTCGTTCAAACGACGAGTTTTGCTTCTTTCAATGCCGTTTTGAAGTCGTAGCGGAGGACGGTTCAGCTTGTTTCTTGGAGTACCCGGATCGCAGAGTTTGCGAGGAAGTCGAGGACCGATTCCTTCGCCTCCTTTATCGTAAGAAGAAAGTGTTTGCCGTAGGTCATGGATGTTCTTGCGATTGGTATGCCGATTCTGATGCTCGGTGTAGACGAATTTGGACAGATTGTCTGCCGCTATATGAACTCAGGCCGATCGAGCACGTAGAATTACCGGACCTGACCCTCTCCATGCAGCGTCTAGCAAACGCTGATCCCGCAGCGTTCGAGATGTGCGAGTGCCTAGCTACTGCTTACCGGGAGTGGATCGATCGCCAGAGACGGAGGCTCGGCGACCCCACTGACATTCCACCGGACCTGGTCGAAACTGCAGAAGCCAATCTGAAACGGTGTGAAGATTGTTTCACGCGAATGGTGAAGGGTATTGAGCTGCTGAGATCGGACCATCGTGTCCGCACCGCATTTGGACTCGCTAATGAAGCAATGTACAAGCAGCAAGCTCATTATGAACTTGCAAGTAGCAAGATTCGACACTGGGTGTCACAAAACGGAAAGCTGCAAGTGTCGGTACCATACGCGCCGCCAGATTACAGTAGCCGGGCCGCGGCATGGCGTCCGTTTCAGTTGGCGTTCTTACTGATGAATCTGGAGTCCATTACGAGGCCAGAATCATCCGAACGCAACCTCGTCGACCTAATTTGGTTTCCGACAGGCGGTGGAAAAACGGAGGCGTATCTCGGGTTGTCAGCCCTCACCATTTTCTTTCGACGGCTGCTGAATCGTGAAGATGCAGGCACGACTGTTTTGATGCGTTACACGCTCCGCTTGCTCACAACACAACAATTTCAACGAGCGGCTTCTCTGATTTGCGCATGCGAGCAGATTCGCCGTTTACGAAGTGACGTATTGGGCAAGGTGCCGATATCAATAGGTCTCTGGGTTGGGGGCGGGGTTTCGCCAAACGATCATAAGGATGCTGTTGCTTCGCTTAATCGTCTCTACCAATCGCCAAATGAAAATAAGTTCATCGTGTTGGCGTGCCCTTGGTGTGGAGCGGCGATGGGGCCAGTGAAGGACGGCAATGCTTGGAAGGTAAAGGGTTATATTAAGGTCACGAAGCCGTCACGAGTAGTTTACAGATGCGAAGATTCAAGCTGTCCCTTCAGTTCTGATTCCGGCCTGCCGCTCGCTGTCGTAGATGAGGCAATATACGACGACCCGCCAACTCTAGTGATCGGGACCGTGGACAAGTTCGCGATGCTACCGTGGCGTCCCAGGGCCAGGAGTCTTTTCGGGCTGGAGCACGGGTTCAGCCCGCCAGATCTCATAATTCAGGACGAGTTGCATTTGATTTCTGGGCCACTCGGTTCGATGGTGGCACATTACGAAACCGCGATTGAAGCCCTTTGTCGTGCGAATACACGAAACTATGGGCCGAAGATTATTGCTTCCACGGCCACAATATCTCGCGCTAACGAACAGATTGCAGCGCTGTACAACGGCAGGGAAGGTTTTCTATTTCCTCCTCAAGGTTTCGAAGTAGGCGATTCTTTCTTCGGACGTGAAAACAGCGAGGCTCCAGGGAGGTCGTATCTAGGCGTTTTTGCTTCGGCGTTGCCTTCACATGTCACAGCGCAGATTAGAGTACTCTCCGTGTTGCTGCAATCAGTCAAGTCGCTCGGCATTAAGGACCCTACGCTACTCGACCCCTTCTGGACTTTGATGGTTTATTTCAACAGCATTCGTGAGCTTGGTCACGCTGCAACGCTAATTAGGGCAGACATTCGCGAATACATGAATGCAATGTGGGATCGCCAGGGGCTGACGAAAGACGTAGGTCCCGAGATGACGAAGCAACGCCGATTCATTAACAGAGACTTGGAGCTGACGAGCCGAATCCAGAGTAATCGTATTCCGGAAATTCTTGCCGAACTGTTTAATTCGTTTAAGTCAGATCAGGAATTCGGTGCTGTGGACGTCTGTTTGGCAACCAACATGATTCAAGTTGGATTGGATGTACCTCGACTCAGTCTCATGACAATCGTTGGACAGCCAAAAACAACAGCAGAATATATTCAAGCATCGAGCCGCGTAGGCAGGAGAGTACCTGGACTCGTCGTGACTATATACAATCCGGCACGGCCTCGGGACAGATCTCACTACGAACACTTTCGGGCATACCACCAGAGCATCTATCAGTACGTCGAGCCAACTAGCATTACGCCTTTCGCTAGACCCGTGATCGACCGTGCCTTACACGCGGTTGTGATTGCTCTGATAAGAATGTTGGGGGGCGAGTCACTGTACGAAAGGCCGAATTCTCCTCCTCCAGACGATGCGATTGTCGAACGTGTCAAAGCGATAATTCTGGACCGAGTCACCAACGTGGACGAACATGAGCAAGATACTGCGATGAAACGCTTGGATCAGATTATCCGCGAATGGCGACGAGTTCCACCCTCCAAATACGGAGGATTTGATCCGCCTGATATTGAGGAGCCGCTAATGTATCCAAGTGGCACAGAAAGGAATCCACGTTGGAGCACACGGCCGCTATCAACCCCGAGTTCGATGAGGAATGTTGACGCGACGTGCGATGCCGCTGTCGCGTTTAGCTTTCCAGAACCTGACTGAATCAATGGATGCCCGCGCATAAACCAGTCCGCAGATCGCAGCTCATAAGCCCTTTTGGGGTCGGGGCTCTGATCGATTTTCCGCGCGATGAATCCCTGATGATCGCGGGGCTTGATATTTGGCACTGTGCCAAACAGAATTGCCCGCCTGAGTTAGCAATTGAGGAAGAGCGATTGCAGGCAAGACTGGGCGTGAGGGGCTTTAGGCTGCCAGTCGACCATAAAGACCCACAACCTGGTGTCAAGAGCGCCAACCTCGATGTTCCGGCCGTCCGTTTTCCGTTGTGGCACTATTGCCATCGATGCGGAGCAATGGAGCAGTTGACTCTGTTTAGCACGCCAAGGCGTTGTCCAGGTCGTCCGTATCCTGGGATGAGTTGTGCTCAGAAGAGCGAGAAAGCCAGGCCGTTCTTGATTCCAGTGCGTATTGTTGCGGCCTGTGATAAAGGGCATATCGAAGATTTCCCTTTCATGAACTGGGTACATAGAGACAAACCTGTGACGTCAAACTGTGAGCTTCGATTTTTGGCGGGCCGCTCCTCATCAATGCTCACCGGTATCAAGATTTCGTGTAGCTGCGGTGAATCCAAGACGCTCGCGGGAATTTTTGACTTTGATCCGGAATCTGGCGGTGCACTGCAGAGAATCGGGTATTCGTGCAGTGGGGCGCGACCATGGCTTGGAAAGCTGGTATCAGAAGGTTTGAAGTGCGGTTCGTTTCTGAGGGTATTGCAGCGTGGCGCGACAAACGTCTACTTCCCGCATGTTGTCAGTTCGATCTATTTGCCGCTGTGGGCAGAGCTCGCCGAACGAAGCATTATTGAGTCTTTAGAGCGTCCTGAGATTTGGGATGCACTAACAAGTGGGCTGGTTGACGGAAATAAGATTGACCCAACTCGATGTGATGTTGTGGCAAAAATGTGGAACATCAATGCCGGAGAGCTTCTTACGGTTGCACAGCGGAAACTTGACGGTTTCAATGTGGAGGCTGTACGGAGTGAGGAGGAATATCGTCGACAGGAATATTCGGCGTTGTTGGCTCCACGTGGTGGGCCTGAAACCGATTTATTTGTTGAACTACTAGGAGCAAATGAACTTGGAGAACCCTTGAGTAGGTACTTTTCATCGGTGGCACTTGTGAAGAAGCTGCGTGAGACACGGGCACTCGCGGGATTTTCACGTTTGCTTCCTCCAGATCCCGAATTGGGGGGGGATCTCATTCAACAACTGAAACTGGACCAAAAGATTGACTGGCTTCCAGCGACGGTTGTGAAAGGAGAGGGCATTTTTGTTCAGTTGAGTCAGGCAGCAATTGATGAATGGCTAGATAGAAGCGGCAGTCTCAAACGTGCAGCCAGTCTCTCACGGAATTTCAACCAACGAAGAGTTAGCCGAGGTCAAGAGCCGAGACGTATCACGGCAACGTTTGTGCTACTACACGCTCTGGCTCATAGCCTTATCAATCAACTGAGTTTTGAGTGTGGCTACGGGAGCGCCTCCCTGCGAGAACGAATCTACTGCAATACACAAGAGGGTTCTGAACGGATGAACGGCTTCCTAATCTATACGGCTTCGGGCGATTCTGAAGGCACGATGGGGGGGCTAGTTCGCCAGGGGGAGCCGACGCGATTGCTAGGCACACTAACAACTGCGTTGCAGAGGGCTCAGTGGTGTTCGTCGGATCCGATCTGCATAGAAACAGCCGGCCAGGGTACTGACAACGCGAATCTGGCGGCCTGTCATGGATGTCTGCTCATTTCTGAAACATCTTGTGAAGAGGGTAATCGGTTATTGGATCGGGCGATGCTTGTCGGAACACCAACCTGGCCGGCGTCGGGTTTTTTCGCCTCACTACTCTAGAATGTATAGCTCCCTTCAGGGATTCGTGTCCGAAGGTTAGCCTCTGATTTCACGTAATGGTCGGGGTTTTAAGCGGAGTTGGAACTCAAGGTTATTCCTGGGGTTTCGAAGACGTATCCGCTTCGGTTGTGTTCCAATGCCGATCCGGAGTCCATGAACGAATGCCTCCTTCTGTCGGAGTTCTACCTGAAATGCAGGGCAACAGAAATGTTCGGAGTATCGCTCCTACTTCTTCAAGAGACGGAGCCTTGTCTCCAGGATTGAGGCGGCTCACGAACGCAGCCCATTGCTGGTTCTTCTGCGGATCGTTCAGGAATTCACTTGTCAGAGCGAACGGAAGTTCCATCGGAATTGCTGTCCCGCGCCTTTCAAACGAGGCAAGTATCGCCCTGCGCAGGTACGCCCTATCGAATGTCCAAGTGTTAGCCATGAACCAGATGTCATAGAAATCTTTCATCCGGCTGTTGCGGATGTCGAGTACGACCATTGCGTGGAATTTCTCAGCAATGCTGGCTTCACGCGGATAGGCGCGAATCACAGGTGCTTCCATAGGGAGAAGGACGGGAAATGAAGCGAGTTCTGGCTCGGGATATATGGCATCGCCAAACCCGATGTCGATCTGCATCGGAATTCGTGCTCCCGCCAACTCGGCCCGAAACTTGACGCGCACGCCATCGTACTCGTCTTCCTCCTTTATCTTCGTGCCTTCGACCGACTTGTTGTCGAAGACAATGCCGTCTTTTTCCTGGATTCCGCAGATTGCACGGATGGTTTCTTCCACCTCGCCGATAGCGGATGACCCGCGTCCAAGAAGGTCTAGATCCTTTGTAGGACGGTGAGTCTGGCCGGTCCAAAGCGTGAAGAGATTGGCTCCTTTGAGAGCGAATTTGTCCCGGTGTGGCGACCGCCCAAGGCGATACAAGAAGCGTTCAATGGCGTACCTGCCGAGTACGCGTTGGTAGTCCTCCCCTTTGCTCTGCGCGAGTGCAAGTAGGCGCGTTCGGATGGACGCTGCGGTGTTCTTGCCTTTCTCGCGTGTCACACAGCCTCCATGTATGGGCGAATGACATTGCTAACTCGGCAGACTTTGGCGTAGCGGTGGATTTCGTTGACCGTGGCCTTTTTTTGGCGAAGGCAGTCCTTCAGGGCTTCGATTGCGACATCGAGTCCGATTTTGTTCCTGAACTTAAAGCAGTCGGCCACGGTCTTTGCGGCTGAATAAACGCGGACGGGAACGCCCTCGACTTGATGCTTTTCGATTCCGTCAGTCAGCGACGGGCCGGACAGGCGGACGATCCTGAGCGAAGGCGAAGCGAGGGCAGGCGTCCTTGCCCCTTTTCGGACAGCAATCCAAACCGAAGAAGGACTCTGAGTGGTGATCTCGTGAAAGACAAGAGCTGAGAGCAGGCAAATAACAGCTTCCGGAACACGCTTCGCCACTTCAGCGTAGGAGTGGCGTCCGGTTACTTTGGCGTTGGGCAGTGTGTAAATTCCGCGTCCAGGCCGACTGAGCCGGCCTTGGCGGTGGAGACGAACGAGATACTCCCGTGGAAGGCCGATGGCCTCAATGTCGCGGGGCCTAACGATCCCGTGTTGGCCGACGTACCGCATAATCTTCTGGAGAGGCTTTGCCATAGTGCATGTCTCAATACGTCATTACTTAATCATATATAATGACGTTTTGCAACACACTATGGGTATTACCTCAAATACCCTGCCCCAGACTGAGATCTGTCATCGCGTTAGCTGTCGAGTGAGAAAACTCAATAGCAGAACTCTTGGAAACCTCGCCGCTCAACCTTTGGCCAAGATCGGCGACGTCATTGGTGTAGATTCTAGCCTCGATGCTTGCGCGCGAGATCGAAACGTAGGCGAAGCGGGAGTTGAGCAGGTCTGGATGGACGCTGGTATCGCCATGAACGAGGACGCGTTCTGCAGTGAGTCCCTGGGAGCTATGACTGGTGACGGCGTAGCCGTGGTCGAGATGACGATGCTCGTTCGGGTTGAATTCGATCTGGCGGTTGTTGTCGAGGCGGATGGATAGGCGATCATCGGCGCGGATCACCTCGATCGTCGCCATATCCCGATTTGCAACGCCGAGTGACTTGTCGGGGGCAGTGAACTGGATGCGGTCGCCTACGGCAAACTCGCGTTGGATCTCTTGGTAGACGCTGACGCCCTTAAGGCGACGAGCATCGTAGGTCGCAAGCTCTCCGTTCGCTTTGTTGACCGTAAGTTCGTTTGCGGATGGGTTAATCGCGACAACCGATGCGTAGGCGGCGGCTTCGATTCCGATGGCTTTGCTGCCGCGCGCGTAGCGAACTACGTCGCCGATCTCATACTGACTAGCCCAGGAGCGTTCAGCTCCGGTCATGTCCTGACGCTGAATCAATACACGAAAATTACGATCTTCTGAGGCAACGGCGCCCGTGGCCTTCAACTCCTGGCGAACCGCGAGATTCAGTTCGCGCCGGGAAGCATTGTCCGGTGAAACGATAAGAGTGTTCTGGGGCGATTCGATGTAGCTCTTGGCGATCGCCAGAACTCGCTCCTGCTGATTGGGAATTTCCTTCACGCGACCCTGTTGTTGGAGTACGTCCAGCGCAGCGGAGACTTGGCCCGTCGCCAGCAGCTCGACGGCGGATTTCAGAGCTGGGTCCTTCTGCCGAACGATGTCATCTAGCGTTGCTGTGCGCATTCCGGCGTCCTGCAGTTGCTCGAAGGGGCGGCCCGCTTCCACACCCTGATGTTGCCGGATGTCGCCGATCAGAAGTACGCGATCATTCGGGCCAAGCCGCGTCAGGAACTCGCGCATCTGGTTGGTACTCGCAAGGCTCGATTCATCAATAAAGAAAAGCCGCTTCCCTTCTGGATTGCGTTCGGTGGTTTGTGCACGGGCAAGGAAGCCTTGCAGGGTTCCGCCCTCGATACCTGCCTCATGAAGTTGACGAGCAGCGCGGGAGGTCGGGGCGAGGCCCTCAACCTGATAGCCTTGCCTTTCCGCGGCGCTGCGGATGACTGTGAGCGTGGTGGTTTTGCCTGAGCCGGCGAAGCCTTGGATTCCTTGAATGCGGTCCGGAGAACTGAGCACGTCCTCCACCACGGTCCTTTGCGCCGAGTTGAGGTGCGGGTGCTGGTCAGCAACGGCGATGGCCTCCGGACGTGAAAGAACCGACTCGACGTGGTTTTGTCCCTCATGGACTCTGCGGATAATCTCATGTTCCGCCTCAATGGTTTTTGCCGTGGTGAACTGACGGCCGGGAACACTCTGGCGGCGCTCGATGATTTGAAATTCCCCGGAAGCCAAACGAGCCTCAAGATCGGAGCGAACCTGTCCGTGGGTGATCTCACCCATGCCGCGGCGGAGCCCGTCGCGGATCAACGCACGTTCATCCACAACCGCCTCTCGCTCAAAGTTCTTGTCGCGAGCAAAGGTCAGAGATTCTCGAACGCGGTCAAGAGCGTTGACTGGCCTCTCCTGATGTTGAGACCGTTCACGCGCCGCGCGTACTACGGCGTCCGCTTGGTGTCCAAAGTCCGCAGCCAGCTTTCGGTGTGCAGCCATCACCTCGCCGGGTGAATGAATTTCCTTGCGGTCACGGGTCGAGTGCGCAGCGATCTCGGCAGCTTCCTTCCCCGAGCGGCCCGTGCGTTCGAGGTATTCACGAATTTGCTGGCTTCGGGGGCTGGATGCATCGAGATATTCCTGTGTGTATCCCTTGATCTCCGGAGCACCGCTCCGCCCTGTCGTAATTTCGTAACCAAATTGCCGGAGGCGGTAGGTCAACTCGGATTGATAGATCGCCGTCGCAAATTGCTGGGAGGCGAAGAGGCTCTGCGGCTGGATTGCGCGCGCCTGGCCATTGTCGCGCTCCGTGACATTGAAAACGACCGCGTGAGTATGCAGTTGTGGCGCGACGTAGCCATCGACCGGACGGGCTGTGTCGTGCTCAAACTTGGCGGCGATAAATTTGCCAGTGGTCTCGGGCGGATGATTGCCGCCGATGCGGGCTTGCGTGTAGTGTTCGAGCTGGTTGAGGGCAACGCGGACGCTCTCCCGGTGGGCTTCACGGACACGCTCATCGCCGCCGACGAGGGCGGTTAGCGAGACGGATTTGGGCGCGGAAAATGTTGCGTCCCAACCGGCACGGTGTTCCATCGTCCTGATGGTCTTGCCGTCGGCATCCTGATATTCATAGGACGCTCGTTGTCGCACGAGCTGCTCGCCGGTTTGTGGATGCTGGCCCTGGCTGAGTTTCGCAAAGTCCTCGGCGGAAACGGTCTCGGCAAGGCCGAACTGCTCGACTAGTCGCCCTTGCCATTCGCCCGCGATGACGCCCCGTTGCGACCAATAGTTCTGTTCCTTCGCGGTGAACTCGGCCTCGTGGTAGGTCTGCGCCTGCCCTGCGGAGAGCGGTTTTGAAATCGTCAGCATGGCAGTTTACCCCCGAAGATTGAGGCTTTGTTGGGCGTCGACGGTCCGCTCAGCGTCGCTCTCCTGTGGCACGATCTCCGTCGCGGTCCGCGGCGATTTTCGCGGCGGCATGGGCGCATTTGGGTCCGGCCGAAGGTCAAGCGGCCGCAACTGGGGCTTAGCCGCTCCTATGTTTCTTGGATCGTAGGGGAGCTTGTCTTCGGGCGTATCACGGAGATCGAAGTCACTCGTGACAACCGGCATATCGAAGTAGGGGAATGAGAACCGCGTCACATAGTTCTCGTATTTCATATAAGCGTGGAGGTCCGGGAGTCCGGAGATTTCGGACTCCATTACTAGCGGTTCAACCTGCCGGTCCAGCGCGAAGTTCCGGCCAGCACGTGAGCCGTCGAAGTGGGTCTCGCGCAGCCGTTCGATCTCGACCTTTCCGATGAACTTGCTGACCCACTCGCCAGCGGTTGGCTCTTTCGTCTTCAGCCAAATGCTGGTTGCGGGTTGGGACAGCATAACCTCAGCCAGGTGGCCGTAAAGGTATTCCAGCTGGGCCTTTCCTTGGAAACCCAGAATCACAGGGTTATTGCTCTTTCGATTTTCTGTAATGGCGGTATGGAGCTGCGGGAGCTTTTGCAAACTCGCTAACTCGTCGATCACGAACCATGCCCGCTTCTGGCCGTCCTTCGGCTCGTTTAGCAGGCGCAAGACGAGCAGGTCGATCCATAGACTTTGAAGCGGTCGAAGTGCCTCACGTTCTGCCGGGAGTGAAGTAATGAAGATCCATCCCTGCCGCGTCTCGGCCCACTCTGTGGCCGACCACTCGCCATTCCCGTCGCCCTTGTTCGGCAAGAGGCGGAGGCTGTCGGCGACGAGTCCAAGCGAGCCAAGAACTCCAGC